>NZ_AHIL01000033.1 GCF_000241525.1 Comamonas testosteroni ATCC 11996 | reverse complement strand
TGCGTTGGCAAAGTACGGTTAAAGGACAGACCTTCTTCCATGTGATCGAGGTGCAACAGCATCAGCTGCACCGCATGTTCGGCATCGCCCGCAGCCAGCGCGGTCACGATGTCGGCATGTTCTTCGTGCGAATGCTCGGCCGCCGATGCAGACTGGTACATCAGGGTGATCAATGCGCAGCGGGAAATCAGCTCGCCCAGCAGCTGTGCCAGCACCTCGTTGTCCATGAGTTCGGCCATGCGCACGTGGAAGTCGCCCAGCAGTTCGGTGCACTGGCCCACGTCATTGGATTCCATGGCCTTCTTCTCGGCAGCCACATGCGCTTTGAGCTCCAGCAAGCGGGAGGGTGTCTGCTGCGCGGCAAAATTGCGCACCATTTCGGCTTCGAGCATGCGACGCACGGCAAAGACCTGGCGCGCTTCTTCAACCGAGGGCGTGGCCACAAAGGCACCGCGCGTGGGCTCGAGTGTGATCAGCCGGTTCTGTGATGCCTGAAACAAAGCCTGGCGAACCAAAGTGCGGGAAACACCAAAATGATTGGCCAGCTTCTGTTCCGGCAACTTGGTGCCGGGCATCAGTCGATGTTCAACAATTGCTTTGGTCAGACTTTCTGCAATGGACCAAGTAAGTGAGGCTTCCATTGCTTCATCATAGATCTTGAACTCAACACTTGTATACAACATTGATTCAAGAAAAGGTAGGTATTCTCCCTTAAGGCGTATCGGGCGCTTCTTGAGGCAATCGCAGGAGAAGAAAGATGAATGGCCCGCCAGGCGTATTTGACTTACGCTCCTCCTTCAGCCAGCTCTGCCACATGCTCTCTGGAGCGCAATATTTATCACCTGCCATTGCGGGCATGGCCGAATTTATCGACTCTTACGATCCTCAACTTCGTAACAGCTCGGTCGCATAAAATCAATTTAATGAGTACTCCAGTCATCACCAAAACCAAGATCGCCGAGCGTCTCATAGAGTCGATCCTGACAGCCAAGCTCCGTCCAGGAGAGAAACTTGGTGAGCAAGACATTGCGGACTTGTTTCAGGTCAGTCGAACCCTGGTCCGCGAGGCATTGATGCACCTTCAGACCCGGGGTTTTGTGGAGGTCCGCTCCAGGGTTGGCTGGTATGTTGCAGAGCCTTCGTTTGAGGAAGCTCAGGAAACCTATGCAGCAAGGCGCGTCGTTGAACCGGGCATGTTGCGTGACGCTGGTCAACCCTTGCAGGCAACACTGAAACGCCTGCGCAAGCACATCGCCGAAGAGCGCAAAGCCATTGCCTGTGGGGACGCGGAAGCCCGCAGCTGGCTGCTGGCCGACTTTCATATTTGTTTGGCAGAGTGTCTCGGCAATCGGTTCCTGACTTCCATGATGGTCGATCTCTCGGCGCGAACAACTCTGATCTCAGATCTATATCAATCGAAGACTGAGGCCAGAGTCTTCAATGACGATCACGCTGCCATTGTTGAGGCGCTGGCAGATGGGGACAATTTGCGGGCTGAACAATTAATGATTGCTCACATTGATGCGTTGGCATCGCGCCTTGATGAAAGCCTGATCGGTCGTCGCGGAGCACGCAACCGACTCCGCTCCATTCTGGCTCCTGAAGATTCGTCTTCAGCCAAATAGGCGTTTCAAAGTCGACGGGAGTCCTGGGCGGGATCAAGCCTGGTTGAGCCCCTCGGCAGCTCGGCCGCTTCCCTGATCTTGAGCTTCCATCGCTTTCCGGCGAGCCAATATTGACACTTGAAGCGCTTGCCCCTGGCAGGCAGCGATTGAGCTCGCCATCTGCGCCGGTGATGACTTGAGCGTTCGCTGATAGTGCCTGGCAGCATTCATCAAGGAGCCGGTCCATGGAGATCATGGCATCGGCGCTGCGCCAGCTCCTCGACCAGGACTTGGAATGGCTCGCGCAGCAGATAGACGTCGCCACAGTTTCAATGAGGGCCATGAAACCACACGGATAGCCATCGCGTCGTGGAATGGTCTTCCAGCAAGAATTGCCAATGCCGCCGATCGCAACAGAGCGCTCGTCTGCGCATTACCTGCCAAATGGACTATCCATCTATCTCGACTGCTGCCGCACTTGGTGAATGCAGCTGCCAAGGTCTTGCCTTGCATTCCAACTGATCTCAAAGCCATGGGCGCATCAGCGCCGATTGCTCATTGGCGAGCGATATTGGTGCGATGGACACGGGCTGAATGCCAGCTTTGCAGCAACTGACCGGTGACTACTGGTACTCATTGCGGTGTGTGACTTCGGCAATATTTTCTATGGCACCTGGATACGCACAGTGACCTGGCTTTGCTCAGCGCGGATCGTGGAGAAGTTCATAGATGGATATCTGCGCAAAACAGCCATGATCAAAGTGTAGGTTCCTGCGCCTCGCCCAGTGCAGAAATGCGCGCCAGGGCTTGCTGCGCCTGCTAGTGACCGTTTGTCCTCCCATCTGAGGACTCCACCGAACCAATCTCTCTGGCCGATAGAACAAGGGTTCCTACTAGCATCTTGAATTCATGCCTTGTATACATTGCATGCATGTCAGCGATGTGTTCAAAGCATTGCTGAACAAGCTTGCGGAAGCAGATGGATATGGGGCAGATTCGATTCGCTTCATGAGCATCACAGCTCTTCAGCAGCGAAAACATGGCTGCAGGCCTGCGTCGCCCGTAGCCGCTAATAACGGTAGACAAGCATGGCCTGCTCAGCCGAAATGAGGTCATGGCAAAGGGGCTCCACGGCGCACCCTGATGGAAGGCGGCATATGAACAACCTAGTACTGAACACCCATGGTGAGTCATTAACCTCGGGGGCCAACACCACAAGCCCAAAGCGAGATAAAGGCTTGCCGGCCGGAGTTTCTCCGGCGCTGTACAACCACGATCTGGCACCAACCTCAAAGGAGGGGCGTACCTGGGGGAGCTACAGCCTGTTCACCCTTTGGGCCAACGATGTACACAGCCTCGGCAACTACGCGTTTGCCATTGGTCTTTTTACACTTGGGCTGGGAGGCCACCAGATCCTGATGGCGCTTTTGCTGGGTGCGGCATTTCTATTCGTGCTGCTGTCCCTCTCGGGCTTTATGGGGACCCGTACAGGGATTCCATTTCCGGTGATGAGCCGCATCAGCTTTGGTACACGCGGTGCGCAGATTCCTGCATTGATCCGCGGCGGAGTCGCTATTGCCTGGTTCGGCATTCAGACCTACCTGGCATCCATGGTCCTCGACGTGATGCTGATCACGCTGTTTCCCGGCTTGCAGTCGCTCAAAGAGCAAGTCGTACTGGGCCTGCCATTGCTGGGCTGGCTTAGCTTTTCCATCCTGTGGGTTGTGCAGGTGCTCATTGCCTGCTGGGGCATGGAGAGCATCCGGAAGTACGAGGCCTTTGCCGGCCCTGTAATTCTGTTGACTTTCATTGCCCTGGCAGGATGGATCTTCTATAGCGCCAAGTGGACTCTGCACTGGTCCGCCCCTTTTGAAAGCAGCGGCAAAGCCATGTGGCTGCAGATCCTGGGCGCAGCGTCACTGTGGGTTGCCATCTACGGTACCTTCGTGCTGAACTTCTGTGATTTCACACGGGCAGCTACTTCAAGCAGCGCTGTGGTGAAAGGCAATTTCTGGGGTATTCCGATCAATATGCTGATCTTCGGCTTGATCGTCGTCATTTTGACGGGGGGACAACTTGCCATCGATGGCACGCTGATTCAAAGCCCGACCGACATCGTCCAGAACATTCCCAACAAGCCACTGTTGATGCTGGCCAGTCTTTCACTGCTGATCCTGACCATTGCCGTGAACCTGATGGCAAATTTCGTGGCTCCGGCCCTGGCGTTGGCAAACCTCATGCCCAGGCATCTGAACTTCCGCCGGGCAGCTCTTGTCAGTGCAGTTCTCGGTTTCGTGATCCTGCCCTGGAATCTCTACAACTCTCCACTGGTCATCGTCTACTTCCTGGGAGGGCTGGGTTCATTTCTGGGACCGCTGTTCGGCATCGTGATGGCCGACTACTGGCTGATCCGCAAACAGCGCGTGAACGTGCCGGCGCTCTATACACACGACCCCGCAGGCCCCTATCACTACCGCAATGGCATCAACCCCAAGGCAATTCAGGCGCTGATTCCTTCATCCCTGATCTCGCTGCTCTTTGCATTCCTGCCGACGCTGCAATCGCTGTCCCAGTTCTCCTGGTTCATCGCAGCCGGACTTGGTGCTCTGTTCTATTGGATGGTTGCACCGAAAGGACTCACCTACGAAGACCAGGATGGCGAAGCCATTTCCGTAGCCTCCGCCAAACACTGAGAAAGAAAGTTGAAAATCATGCGCATTCTGATCGTGAACGTGAACACCACTGAGTCGATGACCCATGCCATTGGCATGCAAGCTCGGAAAGTTGCTGCGCCTGGAACAGAGATAGTCGCGCTGACCCCGCGCTTTGGTGCCGAATCGGTCGAGGGGAATTTTGAAAGCTATCTTGCTGCGGTCGGTGTCATGGATGCAGTGATGAGCTATCGACAGCCCTTTGATGCAGTCATTCAAGCCGGCTACGGTGAACATGGCCGCGAGGGCCTGCAGGAGTTGCTGGACGTTCCCGTGGTGGACATCACCGAGGCGGCGGCCACTGCGGCCATGTTCCTGGGCCACAAATACTCGGTGGTCACGACGCTGGATCGCGCTGTGCCATTGATCGAGGACCGACTCAAGCTCGCTGGCCTGGACGAACGCTGTGCATCGGTTCGCGCCAGCGGCATGGCTGTGCTGGAGTTGGAGACTCAACCCGAACGCGCGGTTGAAGCGATTGTTCGTCAAGCGGGCCTTGCCGTCAGCGAAGACCATGCTGAAGTCATTTGCCTCGGCTGTGGAGGCATGGCCGAACTGGATGCCAAGATCCGTGAGCTGACCGGTGTACCAGTGGTCGATGGAGTAGCTGCGGCCGTGACCATTGCCGAGTCGCTGGTGCGCCTGGGCCTGAGCACCTCCAAGGTCCGTACCTACGCGCCCCCCCGAGCCAAGCGCGTGACCGGCTTCCCATTCGCTAGCCAGGTCGCAGGATGAATTGCCTTGAGTTGTGTCAATCGTCCTGGCCTCTTGTTTCCATTCAGGCGAGAGTTCCTTGTGGGCAGTCAATGCTGTCTCGAAGAGTTCGGCAGTGAAGCGTTGAAGTAGATCCGCGGGCTGGCCTGCCGGTCAGCGATGATCGGTCCTGACTTGGCGTCATAGCTCTGTTACCGCCTGCTGCAGGCAGGCCAGCAATGCCTGCACCAGCGGATTGGCCGGCGTACGACGCCACATGGCCAGCATTTCTGAAGATGGGTGCGAGCCTTTGAGCGGACGAAACACCAGGCGCGGCATGCCCACGCGCGTCAGTGCCTGGGGCACCAGTGCCACGCCCTGACCCAGCGAAACCAGAGAGATCACCGACAGCCAGTGCCGTACCTCGTGGCGTACTTCGGGTGCAAAGCCATGGGCCAGGCACATCTCGTAGATGCGCTGGTGATAGGTGGGCGAGACCAGGCTGGAGAACAGGATCAGACGGTCGTTCTTGAGTTCGGCCAGATCGATGGCGGCGCTGGCGTGCAGCGGGTGGCGCTCGGGCAGGCAGACCACGAAAGGCTCTTCCATCAGCAGCCGGCTGGCAATTCCTTCGGGCGGCTGTATGGAGTGGACCAGGGCCATGTCCAGCCGCATTTGCTGCAGGTCCAGGATTTGCTCTGCGCTGTTGGCCTCAAGCATGTCCACGCGCACCAGGGGGTGGTCGTGCTGGAACCGCTCCAGTGCCTGTGGCAAGCCGCGGTACAGGCTCGATCCGACGAAACCCAGGCGCAGATGGCCTCGCGTGCCCTGGGCCACGTCGCGCGTTTCCTGTGCGGCCTGCTGACTCAGAGCCAATAGCTGGCGCGCCTTGTCCAGCAAATGTTCACCGGCCGCAGTCAGCCGTACGCCCTTGCTGCTGCGCTCGAACAACTGGGCCTGCAGTTCTTGCTCCAGCTGCTTGATGGCTACGGACAGCGGAGGCTGGGAGATCGACAGCCGCTGGGCAGCACGGCTGAAATGAAGCTCTTCGGCGAGGGTGACGAAGTAGTGCAGCAGTCTCAGTTCCATGGGTTATTGATATTTAAAAAGTATTGAGAAAGATTTTAATAATATTTGACGCGAATATATGAGGGTGCTGAAATTCGTGACAGTCCTTGCCTCCATTGCCGGCTTTGTGTGCGGTACATATCGCCTGAATTCGTCACAGCCCCAACCAGAGACGGCAAGCAAGGTCAGCCCTGTAGCGAGGTTGTCGTCCTCTTTCCAATGAGAGGACACCCAGCTCCTCAGGGGGATATTCGAATTCAGCAGGAGACGTTCATGTCCGCAAACGATAAGAGCCAGATGCATGCCTTGGCCCAGGCTGTGCGCGCTGCAGCACATCCCGTGCCTGATCGCCACGGAGCCAATTTCTACGCCACCGATCCTGAGTTGCAGTCGCTGCTGGCGCTTTATCTGCCCGCCGATCTGCTGGCGCATCTGCAGCCCTATCTGCAGCGCATGGGTGAGCTGGCCGGTGGGCGCGTCGACGAGCTGGCCGGCATTGCCGACAGGAATCCGCCCACGCTCGAGCACCGCAGCCGCGCCGGCCAGGACAGCCAGCGCATCATCAAGCATCCAGCCTATGAAGAGCTTGAGCGCATCGCCTACGGGGAGTTCGGCCTGCAGGCCATCTCGCACCGGGAAGACATGCTGGGCTGGAGCGGCAAGCTGCCGCCCATCGTCAAGTACGCGCTGACCTTTCTGTTCGTGCAGTCCGAGTTCGGTCTGTGCTGCCCGTTGTCCATGACCGATTCGCTGACGCGCACGCTCAAGAAGTACGGTACCCCTGAGCTGGTGGACAAGTATTTGCCTCAGCTGCTCTCGCTGGATTGGGAAAACCAGGCCCAGGGCGCGATGTTCATGACCGAGCAGGCAGCAGGCTCGGACATCGCCAACACGCTGACTATGGCCGCCCCTCAGGCCGATGGCTCCTGGCTTCTCACCGGCGACAAGTGGTTCTGCTCCAACCCCGATGCCGAGTTCGCCATGGTGCTGGCTCGTGTGGAGGGTGGAGCGCCGGGCTTGAAGGGCATCTCGCTGTTTCTGCTGCCGCGTTCCCTGGACGATGGCAGCACCAATCGCTACCGCATCGTCCGCCTCAAGGACAAGCTGGGCACCAAGTCCATGGCCAGCGGCGAGATCCGCATGGACGGCGCCGTGGCCTATCTCGTGGGTGAGCAGGGCCGGGGCTTTGTGCAGATGGCCGACATGGTCAACAACTCGCGTTTGTCCAACGGTGTGCGCTCCGCCGGCATGATGCGCCGCGCTGTGGCCGAGGCCGAATTCATCGCCCATGAACGCATTGCCTTTGGCAAGCGCCTGGAGCAGATGCCGCTGATGCAGCGCCAGCTCGACAAGCTGCGCGTGCCCGCCGAGCAGGCGCGCACCATGGTGTTCCAGACCGCGCAGACGCTGATGCGCTCCGACGCGGGCCAGCCGGATGCCTATGCGCTGCTGCGCATCCTGACGCCGCTGATCAAGTTCCGCGCCTGCCGCGATGCACGCAAGGTCACTGGCGATGCGATGGAAGTGCGCGGCGGCTGCGGCTATATCGAGGAGTGGAGCGATCCGCGTCTGGTGCGCGATGCCCACCTGGGTTCCATCTGGGAAGGCACCAGCAATATCGTGGCGTTGGACGTGATCCGCGCCATCAAGCGCGAAGGTTCGTTGCCCGTGCTGCAGCAGTACCTGCGTGGCTTGCTCGATCACGCCCGCCTGGTGCCC
The DNA here is from genome assembly GCF_000241525.1 of Comamonas testosteroni ATCC 11996. Taxonomy (GTDB): domain Bacteria; phylum Pseudomonadota; class Gammaproteobacteria; order Burkholderiales; family Burkholderiaceae_C; genus Comamonas; species Comamonas testosteroni. The sequence continues at coordinate 122,850 of NZ_AHIL01000033.1, read as the reverse complement.
GGTTACCGCCATGCGCTGGAAGATGCATTGGCCCGCGCCAGCACCCTGGCCGATAGGGCCGCTCAGGACGGCGGCGAAGTGCTGGCCCGCCAGGCCGCCACAGCTCTGTACAACTGCACCACGGCCATCGCCATGGCCTGGGAAGCCGCACAGACCGGATCAAACGAGCGCCTGCGCCTGTCGCAACTGGTGCTGCTGCACCGTGTGCTGCCGCGTGATCCGCTGGACGATGCGGCCGCCGTGCCGGCGCAGTGGCTGGAGTGATTGCCGGCAGCCTTGAAATAAGTAGAAGAAACGGCTGAAGCGCTTCGTGAGAAAGGCGCTATCGGCTCTCGGATTATTTCTGCAAGGAGACAAATATGCGCAATCACACAAGAGAGCGCCGAAGGCTGCTGGTCGCAGCCTCGGGTGCAGTGCTGCTGGCGGCAGCCCATTTCGCCGTGCAGGCTCAGGGCGACTCCTATCCGGCTCGGCCGATACGCCTGGTGGTGCCTTATGGCGCGGGCGGGCCGACGGACGCGCATTTGCGGGTGGTGGCACAGCAAGCCTCGCAGTTGCTGGGGCAACCGGTGGTCATAGAGAACAAGCCAGGCGCCAACGGCACGTTTGGCGCGGTGGAGCTGGCGCGGGCTCAGCCTGATGGCTACACCCTGGCCGTGCTGCCTGCCAGTGTCTATCGCGAACCGTATCTGAACCGGGTGAGCTTTGACCCCTTGAAGCTGAGCTATGTGATCGGCATGACCGACTACACCTTCGGGCTGGCTGTGCGCCGGGAAGCGCCGTGGAAGAGCTGGAAGGAGTTTGCCGAAGATGCGAGCAGGCGTCCCGGCCAGATCTCCGTCGGTGCGGCCGGCCCGGTGCAAACGCCCAGCATCGTGCTCAGCGAGCTGGTGCAGTCCACGGGCCTGCAGTTCAATCGCGTGCCCTACAAGGGTGACTCGGAGCAGGCCAGCGACCTGTTGGGCGGTCACATCGATGCGGGCGTGCTCTCCGGCGTAGCCTCCCAGCATGTCCAGTCGGGCCGATTGCGCTACCTGGCAATGTTCACCTCCAGTCGTGTTCCGCAGTTCCCCCAGGTGCCCACCTTGACGGAGCTGGGCGTGGACGCGGTGATCGAGTCGCCTTATGGGATTGCCGCCCCTGCCGGCCTGGCTCCGGCGCGGTTGCGCATCATTCATGACGCCTTCAAGGCTGCTCTGGAGTCGGCGCAGGGGCGCAAGATCCTCGAACAACTCAATCAGCCGCTGAACTACCGCAGCCCGCAAGAGTTCGAGCAGTACGCCAGGAGCGCCTACGCACGCGAGAAGACGCGCATGGAGCACTTCAAGGCCGGTGCCGGCGGTACCCCCCAGTGATATCTCAGTGATATCTGGCCGGTTCATCGGCAACACCCTTCCAAGGAGACAGACATGCATAGAGCCAGACGCGCAGCGCTGGGCCTGATGGCATCCGCCGCCCTGTCGGCAGCACTGCCCGCACTTGCCCAGGAGAAATACCCGACACGCCCCATCACGTTCATCGTGCCGTTTCCACCTGGCGGCCCTACCGACGCCATGGCGCGCATTCTGGCTACCGAGCTGACCAAGGAGCTGGGCCAGAGCGTGATCGTGGAGAACAAGGCCGGCGCCGGCGGCAATATCGGAGCCGACTTCGTGGCACGTGCCAAGCCTGACGGCTATACGCTGATGTTCGGTACTTCGGGTCCGCTGGCCATCAACAAGCCGCTGTACAAGTCCATCAGCTACGACCCACGCACCAGCTTCACGCCCATCATCTACGTTGGCTATCTGCCCAATGTACTGGTGGTTCGGCCGGATCTGGGCGTTGGCAACGTCAAGGAGCTGATTGCGCTGGACAAGAGCAAGCCCGGCAAGCTCAATTTCGCGTCTTCGGGCAATGGTGCTTCATCCCATCTGGCGGGTGTGCTGTTCAATGGCCTGGCCGGCACCCAGCTGCAGCATGTGCCATACAGGGGCACGGGGCCGGCACTCAACGACCTGCTGGCCGGTCAGGTGGACATGACTTTCACCGACATCCTCACGGCCATGCCCTATATCAAGGCCGGCAAGGTCAAGGCCCTGGGCGTGGCCACGTCCAAACGCTCCAGCGCCATGCCCTTGATCCCCACCATCGCCGAGCAGGGTCTGGCTGGCTATGACGTGAGCGTGTTCTTCGGCGTGGTCGGCCCCAAGGGCATGCCGGTAGAGCGGGTGGAGCTGCTCAATCAGGCCTATGCCAAAGCGCTGGATTCCGAGAATGTGAAGAACGCCTTTGCGGCCCAGGGCCTTGAGCGCGGCGCGGATGCCAGGCCCGCCTATCTGGCCGGCTTCGTCAAGAGCGAACTCGACAAATGGAGCGAGGTGGTGCAAAAGGCCGGCGTGAAGCTTGACTGATGGCGCTGTCGCTTGGGCGCAAGCGCAGGCATGCCATCGAAGGTTGGACGTGTTAGAACTTTTCGAAACTCCTCATCTTGGTCATGAGGAGGACACTGTTTCGCACTGCCTGCCACTGCCCGAGAGTCCATGCAATGCATGAGCCGGGGTACTTCACCTATCCATAGCCATGATATCTTCACCTTCCCTTCTGCTCGCACAACTGCAGTCCGTCGCAGCCGAGTTCGTCGAGGTGCGCCGCAGCATCCATGCCCATCCCGAACTGGCTTTCGAGGAGACGCGCACCAGCGATTTGGTGGCCGCATCCCTGACTCGCTGGGGTTATGCCGTGCACCGAGGTTTGGGCGTGACCGGCGTGGTCGGCGTGCTCAAGAAAGGCTCGGGCAGCAAGTCGCTGGGCATACGCGCGGACATGGATGCCTTGCCCATCCATGAAAGAACAGGCCTGGACTATGCCAGCCGACTGCCTGGGAAAATGCACGCCTGCGGCCATGACGGACATACCGCCATCTTGCTGTGCGCGGCAAAGTACATCGCTGAAAAGCTCGATTTCGACGGTACGCTGAACCTGATCTTCCAGCCTGCCGAGGAGAATGAGGGCGGCGCCATGCGCATGGTGGACGAGGGCCTGTTCGAGCTGTTTCCCTGCGACGAGATCTATGCGCTGCACAACGCGCCTGGCCTGCCCGTGGGCCGGATGGCCATCAGCTCCGGGCCGGCCATGGCCTCGTTCGACCGCGTAACCGTTACGCTGCGCGGGCGCAGCGCCCATGGCGCCATGCCGCACCACGGCATAGACAGCATGCAGTGCGCGGCCAGCATCGTGCTGGGCCTGCAGTCCATCATCACGCGTGAGATCGATGCCCAGCATGCGGCCGTGATCACAGTGGGCTCCATCCAGGCTGGCGAGGTCTTCAACATCGTGCCCGAGAGCGCCGTGCTCAAGATTGGCGTGCGCGCCCTGAACCCGGACGTGCGCAGCTGGGTGGAGACGCGCATCAAGGCCTTTGTGCAGGCCCAGGCCGAGAGCTATCAGCTCAGCTGCGACATCGACTACGTGCACAAATACCCGGTGCTCGTGAACTGTGCAGCCCAGACCGAGTACGCGCGCCAGGTGGCAATCAGCCTGCTGGGCGAGGACAAGGTGGGCGAGCGCACGCCCACCATGGGCAGCGAGGACTTTGCCTACATGCTGCAAAAGCGTCCCGGCGCCTATATCCGGCTGGGCAACGGCGTGGGCGAGGATGGCGGTTGCATGGTGCACAACCCGCTGTATGACTTCAATGACAAGGCATTGCACATCGGTGCGGCCTTCTGGACGCAACTGGTGCAAAGCTATCTGGCCTGAGCGGCCGCATATGGAAGAGGGAGGCAGGAGATGGATACATGGAACCGCCGCAGCTTTATGCGGCACACACTGTGGCAGACGGCTGCCTTGGCGGCAGCTTCGAGCTGGGTCCGGGCTGCAGAAAGCTTTCCGGCCAAGCCTCTGACTCTCATGGTGCCTTTTCCTGCAGGCGGGGCCAGCGATGTGGCAGCGCGCATCTTTGCCGAATCCATAGGCAGCAGCATCAGGCAGCAGGTGGTGGTGGAGAACCTGGGAGGCGGCACGGGACTGATTGCCGCGGCCAAGGTGCTCAACGCGCCAGCAGACGGCTATATGTTCTTTCACGGCTCGGCCAACGAGATCTTCCTGGCGCCCATGCTCAATACGGCAGCGCGCTACAAGCCAGGCGATTTCACGCTGGCGGCCCCCACGACGGAGTCGCCCATCGTGCTCATGGTCAAGAGCAGGCTGCCTGTCGAAAGCTATGACGAGTTCATCGAATATGCACGCGCCAGCAAAAGCGGCCCGCTGACCTATGGCACGGTGGGCGTGGACTCCATGTACAACCTGATGGGCGATGCCCTGGCAGCCAGACTGAAGCTGCCGTTTCTGCACGTGCCCTACAAGGGCGGCGCGCCGGCCCTGCAGGACCTGGCAGGAGGGCAGGTGGACTTCGCCATCCTGCCTTATCAGGCAAGCTTCGAAGGCATGGCCAAGCAGGGGCGCCTGAAAATTCTGACCAGTTTCTCCAGGACCCTGCCCAAGGAGCTGGCCCATGTGCCGCTGATATCGCAAAGTCGCCTCAGCCCGGATTTTGAATACACGGTCAGTGCGGGCTACTTCGTGAAGAAGGACACACCCGCCGATCGCGTGGCCGCGCTGCGCAGCGCCATAGGGCAGGCGCTGGTGAATCCGGAAATCCGCGCCAAGCTGGAGCTGGAGGGCAAGCATATCCGCCAGCCCGTTGCCTCGCAGGTAGAGGCGGACCAGAGCTTCCATGCCATCCATCAGCGCCTGAGCGCGCTGGTGCGCGGCCTGGGCCGAAAGCCTCTGGCCTGAGGCGTGGGCTGCCGCGACTGGCGGCGCAAGCCTTCGAGCAATCTTTGATCAACACGCGGGCCCATGGGCCTGCATTCTGTCGGAAAGTGAAACATGCACAATCCAGCCGCGGTTGGCGCCGGAGCCTTGCAGGGCGTCAAGGTGCTTGATCTGTCACGCATTCTGGGCGGTCCGTTCTGTGGCCAGATACTGGGCGACCATGGCGCCGATGTGCTCAAGGTGGAGCCGCCGCAGGGTGACGATACCCGCACCTGGGGGCCTCCGTTTCGCGACGGCGTGGCCTCCTACTACTTCGGCTTGAACCGCAACAAGCGCCTCCAGTTTCTCGATCTGTCCGTGCCCGAAGGCCAGCAGCGCGTGCGCGAGCTGATGGCCCAGGCCGATGTGGTGGTGGAGAACTTCAAGGTCGGCACCATGGAGAAATGGGGCATAGGCTTTGAGCAGATGCGAGAAGAGCTGCCGCATCTGATCTGGTGCCGCGTCACGGGCTTCGGCGCCGACGGCCCTCTGGGCAGCCTGCCCGGCTACGACGCCGCCATCCAGGCCATGGCCGGCATCATGAGCATCAACGGCGAGGCCGATGGCGACCCGCTGCGCGTGGGCCTGCCGGTGGTGGACATGGTGACGGGGCTGAATGCCACCATCGGCGTGCTGCTGGCCCTGCACGAGCGGGGGCGCAGCGGGCAGGGCCAGCTGGTGGATGCCTCGCTCTACGACTCCGGCCTGTCGCTGCTCCATCCCCACGCAGCCAACTGGTTCATGGGGCGCAAGGTGCCGCAGCGCTCGGGCAATGCCCATCCCAATATCTATCCCTACGATGTGCTCAGCACCGGCGGTGCCCCCATATTTCTGGCCGTGGGCAATGACCGACAGTTCCGGCTGCTGTGCAGCCATGTCGGTCAGGAGGGGCTGGCGCAGGACGAGCGCTTTGCCACCGCAGGCCAGCGCTCCGTTCATCGTGCCGAGCTCAAGCCCTTGCTGCAGCAGGCGTTTGCGTTGCTCGATGGCGTGAAGCTTGCCGATGAGTTGATGGCCATAGGCGTGCCCGCCGCGCCGGTGCTCGATGTCGCCCAGGCGCTAGCGCATCCGCACACCGCGCACCGGGAAATGGTGGTGGAGATGGGCGAGTACCAGGGGCTGGGCGCACCGGTCAAGCTCAGCCGCACGCCGGCCAGCTACCGCTTTGCGCCCTTGAGCGAAGGACAGGGGTTTCTGCCGGACGCCGGCGCCTGAGCTTGCCTCACCGTAACTCCAGCCCGCCCAGCGCGGGCTTTCTTTTTTGCCCCCATGCGAGCCGATTTGCGTTGCCGGCGCCCTGTCCCACCCTTTTCTCGGGAGTTGTGTGCACAATGGAATGCAAAAGCGTTTTCCCTGTGTTCTGTCCATGGAGAGTCTCACGATGTCGCATGCTTTTGCCAAAACCCTGAAGTCCTTTGAACTGGCCGAGGGCAAGAAGGGCAAGTTCTATTCCTTGCCGGCCCTGGCCAAGCAGTTTCCGGAGATCAAGCGCCTGCCGGTCTCGATTCGTATCGTGCTCGAATCGGTGCTGCGCAACTGTGACGGTAACAAGATCACCGAGGAGCATGTGGCGCAACTGGCGCGCTGGCAACCCAAGGCCGAGCGGGTCGACGAGATTCCGTTTGTCGTCGCGCGCGTGGTGCTGCAGGACTTCACCGGCGTGCCCTTGCTGGCCGATCTGGCCGCCATGCGCAGCACGGCTGCCAAGCTGGGCAAGAAGCCCAAGTCCATCGAGCCGCTGGTGCCCGTGGACCTGGTGGTGGACCACTCCATCATGGTGGACTACTTCGGCACCAAGAAGGCGCTGGACCTGAACATGAAGCTGGAGTTCCAGCGCAACCAGGAGCGCTACCAGTTCATGAAATGGGGCATGCAGGCCTTCGACACCTTCGGTGTCGTGCCGCCGGGCTTCGGCATCGTGCACCAGGTCAATCTCGAATATTTGGCGCGCGGCGTGCACAAGGCAAGGAGCGGCAAGGGTGATGCGGTGTACTACCCTGACACCCTGGTCGGCACCGACAGCCATACCACCATGATCAACGGCATAGGCGTGGTGGCCTGGGGGGTGGGCGGTATCGAGGCCGAGGCGGCCATGCTGGGCCAGCCCGTGTACTTCCTCACGCCCGATGTGGTGGGCTTCGAGTTGACCGGCCAGTTGCGCGAAGGTGTGACGGCCACCGATCTGGTGCTCACCGTCACGGAGCTGCTGCGCAAGGAAAAAGTGGTCGGCAAATTCGTCGAGTTCTTTGGCGAAGGAACGCGCAGTCTTTCCCTGCCAGATCGCGCCACCATCGGCAATATGGCTCCTGAATATGGGGCGACCATGGGTTTCTTCCCGGTCGATGAAAAGACCATCGAGTACTTCAAGGGAACGGGACGTACCAAGAGCGAGATCCAAGCCTTCGAGGCCTACTTCAAGGCCCAGCAGCTGTTTGGCGTGCCCAAGGCCGGCGAAATCGACTACTCGCATGTGGTCAAGCTGGATCTGGGCAAGGTGGCTCCGAGCCTAGCCGGGCCCAAGCGCCCGCAGGACCGCATCGAGATCGGCCATGTGGCCGGGCAGTTCGACGAGCTGTTCAGCGCTCCCGTGGCCCAGAATGGTTTCAACCTGCCTGCCGATCAACTGGCGCGTCGCCACGTGGTGAGTCCCGATGGTCCCGAGGCCTTGCAGCCCGAGAGCAAACCCCTGTCGGCTGGTGCGGAGCGCAACAAGGCCGAGATGGTGAGCAACACGCCCGAGACCGGCAAGGCCGAGGCCAGTGCGATTGCTTCTGATGCCAGCCATGCGGTTGCAGCGCCGGAAAAGGGCTTCGATATCGGCAGCGGCGATGTGCTGATTGCCGCCATCACGAGCTGCACCAATACCTCCAACCCCAGCGTCATGCTGGCGGCAGGCCTGCTGGCCAAGAAGGCGGTTCAGGCAGGCCTCAAGGTCAAGCCGCATATCAAGACCTCGCTGGCGCCGGGCTCCCGCCTGGTGACTCGTTATCTGACCGAGGCGGGCTTGCTGCCCTATCTGGAAAAGCTGGGTTTTGCGCTGGCCGGCTACGGCTGCACCACCTGCATTGGCAATGCCGGTGATCTCACCCCCGAGATCAATGCTGTCATCACGCAGAACAATCTGGTCTGCGCGGCCGTCCTGTCGGGCAACCGCAACTTCGAGGCCCGCATTCACCCCAATATCAAGGCCAACTTCCTGGCCAGCCCTCCGCTGGTGGTGGCCTATGCGATCGCCGGGACAGTGCGCAAGGACCTGATGACCGAGCCCGTGGGCAAGGGCAAGGGCGGCAAGGACGTGTATCTGGGCGATATCTGGCCCAGCAGCGAGGAGATTCAGGAGCTGCTCAAGTTCGCCATGAATGGCAAGGCCTTCCGCAGCAATTACGAGCAGGTGGCCAGCGAGCCGGGCAAGCTCTGGGAAAAGATTCGGGGGGTGACAGGCGCCACCTACACCTGGCCCGAGAGCACCTATATCGCCGAGCCGCCGTTCTTTGCCGACTTTGCTCTGGAACTGAAAGCGCCGTCCGCAACGACAGATAGAGCCTCCAATCCAAGCGCTGTGCACGGCGCCCGCATCATGGCCTTGTTCGGTGACTCCATCACCACCGACCATATCTCGCCCGCAGGCTCCATCAAGGAGTCTTCGCCGGCCGGCAAGTGGCTGCTCGAGCATGGCGTGCAAAAAGCCGACTTCAACAGCTATGGCTCGCGCCGGGGCAACCACGAGGTGATGATGCGCGGCACTTTTGCCAACGTGCGTATCAAGAACCTGATGATTCCCGCCGCAGCCGACGGCTCACGCGAGGAGGGCGGTGTCACCTTGTTCCGCGATGAGCATGGCAAGAGCGAGAAGATGGCCATTTACGACGCGGCCATGAAGTACCAGGCCGCAGGCCGCGCCACGGTGGTGCTGGCCGGCGAGGAATACGGCACGGGCTCCAGCCGCGACTGGGCGGCCAAGGGCACGCAGCTGCTGGGCATCAAGGCCGTGGTGGCGCGCAGCTTCGAGCGCATTCACCGCTCCAATCTGGTGGGCATGGGCGTGTTGCCGCTGCAGTTCAAGGGCAATGACAGCTGGCAAAGCCTGGGCCTGACGGGCGAGGAGTTCATCGATGTGATCCCAGCCGCCGACCTGGCGCCGCAAAGCGATGCTCAACTGGTGATCACCAGGCCCGACGGCAGCAAGAAAACCCTGACCGTGAAGCTGCGCATCGATACACCCATCGAGGTGGACTACTACCGCCATGGCGGCATCCTTCCCTATGTGCTGAGGCAACTGCTGGCCTGATTGCACCCGCTAGCCACGTAAAAAAGGCCTGCTTTCCTTGGAGGCAGGCCTTTTTCGTGGACCGGTGCGAGCTCTATTTCATCGAGTGCAGGCCAAACATATTGCCTTCGGTGTCGATGGCCAGGGCAATAAAGCCATAAGGGCCTATGGAGACTTTGTCGCGGTGCAGGCTGCCGCCGTTGCGTGCAACGCGCGCGGCCTGCTCGGCGCAGTCTTCACAGACGAAATAGACCAGCGTGCCGCCGCCGCCAGAGGGGCATTCGGGCATGCGGACCAGCGCCCCGGTGGCGCCGGCATTATCTGGCTGTCCGGGAAATGTCCACATTTCCATATCGGGGTGCTCGCCGCCTTCCGGCATGGCCAGCGCTTGCAGCTGACAGCCCAGAACGGATTCGTAGAAGCTTCTGGCGCGCGACATGTCCTGCACGTAGATCTCGAACCAGCCAACGGGATTCATAGCCATCTTCAGCTCCTTGTCTGCTCATCGGTGGAAGTCCAGATGCTGAGGCCGCAGAGGCTGTGATGCAAGCAGACCCGACCCTGAACAGGGGCATCCGAGCGCGGATCCCTCAGGGCTTTCTCTGGGCCGCAAGCTTTCTGGCCTTGCGGCGGTGCCACCAGAGCCAGATTCCGCTGATTCCCAAGCCGCCCAGCACCAGACCGTTGAGGCCGGCCAGGATTTCCATCAGCACGCCCCCCAGCTCTCCCGTGTGCAGCGGATAGGCCACGGCCACTGCCGCAGCGCCGGTGTCGAGTTCATTCCAGCGCCTGACGTCCAGCACGGCACCGTTGCGCGGGTCCAGCCATACCGAGCTGATGCCGTTGGGGTGCGGCTCGCCGGGGGCGCGAAATCGGATGCGCACGGCCTGTTTGGCATTGGGCGGCAGCTGCACGAAGCTGGCCTGGGCATCGGGCATGGCCGCACGGGCCGAGGCCAGCATGGCGTCCACATTGGCGGGCAGGGTGCCTTCCTCTGCCAGTGCGGGCAGCTTGGGCGGCTTGATTGCCGTGCTGTTGCTGAGCACATTGAGCCAGTCGCCCAGCGGTCGCCAAGCCATATAGGCACCGGTGACGACCGACACCGCGATCAGCAGGCCCATGATCACGCCGCCGATGCGGTGCATGTCGAACAGGGCGCGCACCAGGCTTTTGTTGAGTTCTATGCGCCAGTTGCCTGGCCAGCGCTTGGGCCACCAGAGAATGACGCCCGTCAGCAGCAGCAGCACATAGGCCAGCGTGGTCCAGGCCAGTATGGCCTTGCCATTGGCGTCGAGCAGCAAGGTGCTGTGCAGCTTGAACAGCGTGTTGACAAAGCCCTCGGTCTCGCCGCGCCGGCCCTGCTCCTGTCCGGTGACGGGGTCCAGGTAAATGGTGCCGCGCCAGTTGGCCGCCTGAACGCGCAGCCACAGGCTGTCGAGCCTCTCCTGAGGCAGTCGGAAGCGCAAAGTGGCTTTGCTGCCGAACTCCTCATGGGCTCTTGCCAGTATCGGCGTCAGCGCTGCGGCCTGCTGCGCATGCGTCGTACGGGCCTGGAACAGCTCGGGGTGTGCCATGCGGTCCAGCGGCTGGCCGATGATGAGCAGGGTGCCGGTGAGCCCGGCCAGAATCAGGATCCAGCCCAGGCCCAGGGCAAACCAGCGATGCAGCCGCAGCCACAGAGAACGGAGCGAAGTCATTGCGCGTGATGGTGTGATGCCCCACGAGACCGGCCTTGAGGGTGGACTCGCGGGGCCGCCGCTTAGAACGGCAGGGTGGCCTGAACGTACAGGGTGCGTGGCATGCCAACGTATTTGCCGCCGCCGTTGTTGTCGGTGGAGCGGGTGAAATAGCGGCGGTCAAAAACGTTCTTCATGCCCACGGTCAGGCGCAGATTGTTCAGCTCCTTGCCCGCCTGGTAGCTGGTGCGCAGGCCCAGAATGGCAAAGCCGGGGATATCACCCAGATTGCCGTTGGCGTCTTCCTGCGTGATGTAGGGATTGGGCTTGGCGCTGGTGCCGGGCGTGCCGGGCGAGCGCTGCTTGGACTGGGCGTTCAGATCGGCATTGAAGGTCCAGCGCTCCATCGCGTAACGTGCCGACAGGCCGGCCGTGTGGCGCGAATAAAGCGGCAGGTCGCGGCCTGCGAAGGGGCCAGCCTGGCTGGTGGCCTGGGTGAAGGTATAGCTCATGCCCAGCGACAGGCCCTTGAGTGCCGGGTAGTTCTTGCCGAAGTCATAGCGCAGCGCCGATTCCAGACCACGGTGGCGCGTGGCACCCAGATCGGTCCAGATGCCGTTGCCGGTGCCGTCGCCCGGGCGATCCAGGAACAGCTCCTTGTTGAAGTCGATGTTGAACAGCGTCAGCTCGCCATTCCAGGTATCGCTCTTGTAGTGCGTGCCCAGTTCATAGGTCTTGGCCGATTCGGGATAGAGCTGGTTGTTGGACGACTGGGCCAGCTGTGCGTACTGCTGGGGCCCGAAGGACTTGCCGGCATTGGCGAACACCGACCAGTGGCTGTCGACGCGGTAGAGCACCGACAGCGTGGGCAGTAGTTCGTTGGCGGCCGCCGTCGGGTAGATGGCCGCTGCGGTCGCGCCCTTGTAGTCCACCACATTGTTGAAGGAGCGGATGCGCTCGTAGCGCACGCCGGGCGTGATGGTCCAGTTGCCCACATCGATGCGGTTGTCGATATAGAAGGCATTGGCCGTGGTGCCGCCCTGGCTGGTCTGGGTGGTGTTCAGCGGCAGGGCCATGGCATCGACCTTGCCGGGCACATAGAAGCCGGAAGTGGCCAGCGCCGTTTCGGAGCTCTTTTCCTTCAGGTAGCGATAGCCAACGCTGACTTCCTGCACCACGGAGCCGGTCTCGAAAATGCGCGAGTAGCGCGGCTCCACGCCGTAGTAGCTGTAGTCGCGCGGTGCGGCCGTGAGGCTGCGCTTGCCGGCATTGGCGCCGGTGGCGTCGCGTTCGATATAGCTGCCGCGGAAGGAGTCCACGTAGTAGCTGAGCACTTCGAAGTTGTTGCGACCGTCCTTGTAGCTGTACTTGAGCGAGCCGTCGGTGCGGCGGCCCGTGAACTGGTCATAGTTGCGCGTGCTCTGGAACGGGTCGGCTGCGTACTGGGCCGTGGTCAGGCCGCCGGGCATCTGGCCCTTGCCCTCGAAGTGGTGCAGCGAAGCGGAAATACTGCTGTTGTTGCTGAGCTTGTAGCTGCCCTTGACCAGCAGATCGTCGATGTCGGTCTTGTCGTTGCTGCTGCGCCAGCCCTTGCCGTGCGTGCCCGAATACAGCACGGCCAGGCCCAGGCCCGACTCGTTGGTGCCGCCCACAAAGAAGCTGGGCGTGGTCTTCACATTGCCGCCGTGGCTGTAGATCTCGGTGCCGATGGAGGCTTCGGCTGCAAAGGTCTTGGGAATGGCACGCGTCGTGAAGTTGATGATGCCGCCCACATTCTGCGGGCCGTAGCGCACCGAGCCCGCGCCGCGCACCACGTCGATGGAGTCCAGATTGCCCAGCGCCACGGGCGCCAGCGATAGCTGAGGCTGACCGTAGGGAGCGTAGGAGACGGGCACGCCGTCCTGCAGCACATAGGAGCGTGGCGACAGGCGCGCGGTCAGCCCGCGCACGCTCAGGTTCAGAGAGATATCGCTGCCGCCCGTGCCGTTGCTGTCCTGAACCTGCACACCGGGCACCAGGCGCAGCGCTTCGCGCAAGGTGGCCGCGCCGCTTTCCTGAATGCGCTCGCGCTCGACGATGGTGCGGGCACCTGGATGCTCCAGAACCTTCTCGGCACTGGACATATCGCCATCCAGCCAGTTGCCGGTGACGGTGACCGAGTCCAGGGCCGCTTCGGCAGCGGCGGCGGTGGCGCTGGCCGTTTGTGCATGAACGGGGCTGGCGAGCACGCCAAGGGCTGCGGCAACGGCAGCGGCGGCGCTGCTCAGGCGAAAAGCGGGGGAGTCGGAAAGATGGAGGTTAGCCATAGGTGTTGTAGAGGAAGGCACACAGCACCTGGCTGGCATGAACAGCGCGCTGCCCCAGCCTTGCGCTGGCGGCATCTCTTGTCTTCAGTCGGGGCCGGAGGGGTCTATGTGGCGTTTATTGGCAGGCGCGAATATTAATGAGAATGGCTGTCATTTGGCTGTGTGTGGTTATGTTGAGACACAAAAAAACAGCCTCCCCGTCCGGCAATCTGGCCGTCCGGGGAAGCTGCATGTGGGAGCCGGGCGAGAGGGCTACTTAACCCTGTTCTGCCAGCAGGTCCTGCAAGGTCTTGACCTGCAGGCGCAGGCGCTCGTTCTCGGCCTCAAGCTCGGTGACGCGGGCCTGCAGCTCTTCGGGGCTGGCGGCTGGCGCGGCCTCTGCCGATTCTTCGGCTTCGGGCTTGGCGGCCTTGGGCTTTTTCTTGGCATCGCGCACGCGCTTGGCGGCCTGCTTGAGCGCGTCGGCGCCTTCGGCGGCCACGGCCTGCTGCTCTTCCTCGGGCAGGGTGGCGACCACTGCTGCGGCATTGAGCGAGAGCTCACCAGCTTTGACCGCGGCCACGACTTCGGGCGCTGCCTTTTCCTGGATGGTCTCGATCATCTTGACCTGGCCGGCCGACAGGCGGGCGGCGCGGGCCAGGGCTTCACGCGTGTCCAGCGCTTCGTCGGGCACCTTGGCCACGCTGGCCAGAGCCTGGGCCACCACGGGGTCGGTCTCGCCTTCCCAGGGGGCTTCCTCGCTGGCCGGCTGTGCGGCCTTGGCGGCGTTCACGGCAGCGGCTGCCGCAGCGCGTCGCTCGGCAATGATCTCGCGCTTGCGCAGCGCCAGCACGCCGCGCTGGAAGTCGGAGACCGAGCGGCGGCCCAGATGCTGGTCGATCATCCACAGATGCACGTCGTCCATGTTCTTGAACTGCGTGGCCTGCACGGTGTTGAAGGGCAGGCCGTGCTTCTGGCAGATGCCGTAGCGGTTGTGGCCGTCGATGAGCAGATCGCCCCAGACCACCAGGGAGTCGCGGCAGCCTTCGGCGAGGATGCTGCGCTCCAGCGATTCGTGCTCGTCCGGGGTCAGAGGGTCGATATAGGCCTTCAGGCCTTCGTCAATCTTCAGTTCCATGTGTGTTCTTTAAATTGAGGAGCTACTTGCGCTTGTTGGTATTCGTTTTCAGCATGAAATCAATGTGAATTCAAGAGAGGGAGAGCGAAAGTAGCTATAGATAAAAGAGCAACGCCCCAGTGTATGGGGCGTTGGAAATGCAAAGCTGCTTGAGCTTACAGCAGACGCGAAATCAGCGCACCTTCCACAGGGCCTTCCAGCGGAATGCGCACGCGCACGGGGTTGCCTTGTGCGACTTCCACGGGCTGGCCTTCGAGGTTGAACATTTTCTCCAGCTTGACCTGTCGGTTGCCCTGGGGATGAATCACTTCGATGGTGTCGCCCACGGCGAAACGGTTCATGGTTTCAATCTCGGCCATGCCGTCGGCCCAGCCGCGCACCGCGCCCACGAAGTGGCTGCGCTGCAGCACGCTGTGGCCGGTTTCGTAGTTCTGGTAGTCGTTGGCAGGGCGGCGCTCCAGCAGGCCGCCGGTATAGCCGCGGTTGGCCAGGCCTTCGAGCTCGGTGATCAGATGCGGGTTGAACGGGCGTCCGGCCACGGCGTCGTCGATGGCGCGGCGGTAGGTCTGGGCCGTGCGGGCCACGTAGTACAGGCTCTTGGTGCGGCCTTCGATCTTGAGCGAGTCCACGCCGATCCTGGTCAGGCGCTCCACATGCTCCACGGCGCGCAGGTCCTTGGAGTTCATGATGTAGGTGCCGTGCTCATCTTCCATGATGGGCATCATCTCGCCGGGGCGGCCCTTTTCCTCGAGCAGATAGATGGCATCGGCCTTGGGGTGGCGCTGCTGGTCGCCGCAGGTACTGGTGAACTGGTTGTCCAGATCGTTCTTGGCTTCTTCGAAGTTGAAGCCGTTTTCCATGGTCTGGCCCAGGGCCTCGCCGGTGTTGGGGTCCACGGCCGCGTCATGCGTCTTGTAGTCCCAGCGGCAGGCGTTGGTGCAGGTGCCCTGGTTGGGGTCGCGGCGGTTGAAGTAGCCCGACAGCAGACAGCGGCCCGAGTAGGCGATGCACAGCGCGCCGTGCACAAACACTTCCAGCTCCATGTCGGGGCATTCCTGGCGGATCTTCTCGATCTCGTCCAGGCTCAGCTCGCGCGACAGGATGATGCGGGAGACGCCCATCTTCTGCCAGAACTTCACGGTGGCGTGGTTGGTGGTGTTGGCCTGTACGGACAGGTGAATTTCCTGCTCGGGCCATTTTTCCTTGACCATCATGATGAGCCCGGGGTCGGCCATGATCATGGCGTCGGGCTTCATGGCGATGATGGGCTCGATATCGCGGATATAGGTGCGCACCTTGTCGTTGTGCGCAATCAGATTGCTGGTCAGGAAGAACTTCTTGCCGCGTGCATGCGCCTCGGCAATGCCCTGGCCGATCTGCTCCAGGCGGAATTCGTTGTTGCGCGCGCGCAAGCTGTAGCGCGGCTGGCCGGCGTAGACGGCGTCGGCACCAAAGTCGTAGGCGGCGCGCATCTTGTCGAGCGAGCCGGCAGGCAGCAGCAGTTCGGGGGCTTTGAGGGTCATGATGGCGCTATTGTCCCGCATAGCGCTTTTCACCGTGGCTTGCTAAGGCTACGCGGTCTGTAGCAGTTGCGTGTGCAACTGCCGCGCAGGCAATGACAGGGAGGCCGTCGCGGCGGGCGTGCACAGCAGCAGCTGGCGCTGCGCCCAGGCGTCGGACAGCGGCACGGCCACCACGCCGGTGGCGGCGCCGTGGCGCTGCACGGCGGCCAGCGGCAGCACGGCAATGCCCACGCCCTGGCCCACGAGCTGGCACAGTCCCTCGAAATGCTGCAGCTGGACCTGGATGCGCAGAAGCCGGTCATTGATCTGCAAGGCCTGTTTCTGCAGCAGCTGCTGCAGGGCGGATTCGCGTGGCAGGCCGACCCAGTTCTCGTGCAGTAGCTCGGCCAGTTTCAGTTGCGAGCGTCCGGCCAGCGCATGGCCCAGCGGCAAGGCGGCGGCCAGCGGGTCCTGTCTCCAGGGCTGGCAGTGCGGGCCTGCCAGCGCCGCCGCGTCTTCGGCATCCCAGGCGGCCACGCCGATATCGCACAGGCCCTGGCGCAGTCCGGCCAGCACTTCGCTGCTGGGACATTCCTGAAGCTCCAACGCAATCTGCGGGTGCTGGCGCAGAAAGCCGCTGACGGCCAGCGGCAGGTGCTCGCGCACGGCCGAGGTATTGCCGCGCAGCCGGATCTGCCCGGCCAGGCCGGCGCCGAACTCGCCCATGGCTCCGCGCAGGAGCTGCATCTGGCTGAGCACCTGGCGCGCATGCTGGCCCAGGGTGTGGCCCGCAGCCGTGGGCTGCACGCCGCGTGCCTTGCGAATGAGCAGTGCCGTGCCCAGAAGCTGCTCCATGCCGCGCACGCGCTCGCTGGCCGAGGCCAGCGTGAGATGGCTGAGCTGTGCCGCTGCCGTCAGCGTGCCGCTGTCGAGGATGTGCACAAACAGCTGGAGGTCGGTCAGGTCAAAGCGCATGGGTTCAAGCCTAAGGTTTTTACGAAGTCTGGTTTTGGTAAATCCCGCTGGTCAAGCATCTTTCATCGCTGGATTATCAATGCTAGGCAAGAGAGCAATGATTCTTGCCGATGTTTGATGGTTCGGACAATACGAAGGATAGATGATGTGGAATGAAGGCTGGATGGCTGCGGCAGCCATTGCCGTGTTTGGACTGGCGGGCTGTGTCAAAGGCGTGGTGGGTCTGGGCCTGCCCACGGTTTCCATGGCCTTGCTGGCGGTGTTCATGCCGCCCGCGCAGGCGGCGGCCCTGCTGCTTTT
Organism: Comamonas testosteroni ATCC 11996; assembly: GCF_000241525.1. Classification (GTDB taxonomy): domain Bacteria; phylum Pseudomonadota; class Gammaproteobacteria; order Burkholderiales; family Burkholderiaceae_C; genus Comamonas; species Comamonas testosteroni. The sequence continues at coordinate 105,910 of NZ_AHIL01000033.1, read as the reverse complement.
GCCCTCGCTGGTGACGAATCTGGTGCAGATGCGGCCAGTGGCGGGTTTGCAGCCCTTGCTGCAGCGTCTTGGCTGGATGCAGCTGGGCATCGTGCTGGGCACGCTGGGTGGTGTGGCCCTCTGGGGCGGAGTCGGCAGCCTGCCTGCCGCCAGGCCGGCCTTGGGCCTGGCGCTGGTGATATACGCCCTGTGGGGGCTGTCGGGCCTGCGCTGGCAGACGCCGGCACCGCACCAGGCCTGGCTGGGGGCGGCATGCGGCCTGCTGACGGGCGCCATCACTGCGGTGACTGGTGTCTTTGTCGTGCCGGCCGTGGCCTTTTTGCAGTCGCTGGGCCTGTCCCGTCCCGCACTCATGCAGGCCATGGGTCTGTGCTTTACCACTTCCACGCTGGCCCTGGGGGCCGGCTTGCTCTGGCAGGGCCAAGGCCTGGGCGCGCAGGCGCAGGAGATGGGGCTGGGACTGCTGGCTTCGGCGCTGATGCTGATTCCGGCGCTGGCCGGCATGCACTGGGGCGAGCTGCTGCGCGAAAAGCTCTCGCCCGAGCTTTTCCGGAAGCTGCTGATGCTCAGTCTGCTGGCCCTGGGGGCCTACCTGTGCTTCTGAGTGGCCGGGCCGTAGTTGCAAGGGGTGCAGGCCCAGCCACAGGCTGCCGAGCAGCAGCCCGGTAGGCCGCTGCGACATTGCCGCCATCCCCGCGTTCGGGAGGAGGGACGACAATGTCCTCCCGGTGTGGTTACAGGCGGAAGACCTTGACGGCCTGACCGCGCTCGACTTCCCAATGCTGCTGGCTGCGCAGGCGCTGAGCCTGCCCCTGGCTGCGCGCATTGTGCTGCGCCAGCTTGATGGCCAGCAGCTCGCGTGCCAGCCGCTTGTTGGCATGCTGGCTGCGTTCGCTCATGACCTTGACAGCAATACCGCTGGGCACATGCAGGGCATGGACGGCCGAGTCCGTGGTGTTGACATGCTGGCCGCCCTTGCCTGAAGCCTTGCAGGACTGGAACTGGATTTCGCCGTCCATGGCCAGCTGGCGCGGCGGCTCGCAGCGCTGAACGGCGACGAACCAGTTCTTGCGCGGATGCCGGGGGCGGAAAGGGCTGGCGAAAATCCACTGGATGGTGCCCAGCCATTCACGCAGGGCCGGCGTCTCGCGCTCGCAGCGCAGCAGCACCGACCTGTAGCCGGCCGGGGTACAGGACTCCTCCAGCACCTCGACCGCGAGATCCTCGGCAGCGCAGGCCTGCAGCAGCTTGCGCAGAGTCAGCCGCAGCGCGTATTCACACTCGGCGGGGCCGTGGGCGGAGCTCAGTTGCATCAGCAGCATTGCATGGCTCCTTTCTTGTAGGTCAGCAGGGGTTTGAGGCGCGCGACCAGCTCCACCAGGCCGGCCTCCTGCAGGCAGGCGACCACGGAGTCCACATCCTTGTAGGCCTGGGGAGCCTCCTCGTAGACCAGCTCGCGGTCGGCGCAGACCACGGCGCTGCCGAAGCGCGTGCGCAGCAGCTCGTCCAGCGTGAAGCGGGGCCGCAGCCGGCCCATGCAGTCCGTGCGCGCCCATTTGCGGCCGGCGCCGTGAGCCAGCGAATCCAGGGCCTCGTGCCGGCCGGTGACGGGCCGCACCAGATAGCTGTAGTCGCCGCGCGAGCCCGGAATGACGACCAGGCCCCGGTCTGCCGGCGTGGCGCCCTTGCGGTGCAGAAAGCCGTCCTGGCCCTGCCAGTGGTGGGGCAGCACATGGTTGTGCGTGATGTCGAGCACGGCTTCTGCCTGGGTGCGGATCGCGCGCAGCAGGCGCTGGGCGATGCTGCGGCGGTTGAGCTGCGCATAGTCGATGGCGGCATCGTGCTGCAGCAGGTATTGCCTTGCGGCTTCGCTGCCGGCGGCCAGACCGTCGTGGCTGAAGCGCTGCACATGCTCGCGCAGTATGGAGCCGCCAAGGCCCCGCGAGCCGCTGTGCACCATGAGGTGCACGCGCTTTTTGTCGAGCGCGCCTTCCTCGTAGAGGGTCTCGATCTGCTGCAGTTCGGCAAAGTGGTTGCCGCCTCCGATGGTGCCCAGACTCTGCAGCAGATAGGCCAGATCGGCGACGCCGCTGGTCTGCGCGATCTGTTGCAGGTGCTCCATGTCCACTGTCTCCAGCAGTTCCTGAGGCAGAGGGCCGTCGATATTGCCCACGGCTTTTTCAAGCTTGGCGGCCGAGGTCTTGTGCACGGCGAGATCGGTGGCGTGCAGCGACATGCCGCAGCCTATGTCGCCACCGACCAGGGCCGGGTAGAAGCGTCCTGTCGAAAAGAAGGCCGCGCCTACGGGATAGCCCCGGCCCGGATGCAGGTCGGGCAGACCCACGGCGGCGCGGATGCCGTCCAGATTGGCGGCTGTGGTGTGAAGTTGCTGGATGGCAGCGTCCTCGATCCAGACGCTGCGGTTGGCGAACACCTTGATATAGGTGTCCGAAAAAGAATTGCCCATGAATGGCCCTTGGTCGAATGCATGAAATCAGCGATGGGGCAGTCGCGACATGCTCGGCCAAGAGGCATCCGGAAATTCACGCGCAGCGCAAAGCCTGACTCCATGTCATTCCATGGGCCGGCCAGGGTCTGCAGCGTGGCGGGAAGCGCTAGAAGGCTTTAGGCGTGCACGACTGCAAAGGGATTTGTCGTCTGGGACATGGCTCTCTCCTTTGCGTGAGTGGGTGAGGCGCGCAATCCTGCATGGAGTGCGGCAAAGAAAGGCATGCTATGGACTGGCGGGCGGCGGCGCAAGCCGTGCAGCTCGGTGCGTTGTGTATTGGCCACAGATATGAAAAAGCCCCGCAGGCCATGCCTGCGGGGCTTGGAGGGAAGCGCGGGCATGGCCTGCGTCAGTCCTGGGGTCTGAAGCCGATGACCAGATCGGAGGGCACCTTGCCGTCGATATCGCGCGGCAGCTTGTCGGTCTTGTGCAGGGCGCGGACCACGGCCTCATCCCAGGCCGCGTTGCCGCTGGACTTGGAGATCGTGGCACTGGTGATGGTGCCGTCCGGTGCCGTGCGCACGCGAACCTCGGCACGCGGATTGCCGCTGACCGCATCGGGGTAGACGATGTTGGGCTTGACGCGTGCGGCCACCTTGGCACCGTAGCCGGCCGATGGGCCGCCGCTGGCACTGCTGCCCGCACCGCCGGTGCGACTGCCGCCAGCGCCGCTGTGATCGCTGCCACCGCTGCCACCAGCATTGCCGGAGCCGCCGGCCAGCCCTTGCAGGCGTGCCAGCTCGGCCTTGCGGCGATCATCGGCTGCCTTGGCATCCCTGGCGTCCTTGGCTGCCTTCTCCTTGGCTTCCTTGGCCGCTTTTTCCTTTTCAGCCTTGTCCTTCTCGGCTTTTTCCCTGGCAGCCTTGTCCTTGGCTGCTTTCTCGGCTTTCTCTTTCTCAGCCTTTTCCGCTTTTTCCTTTTCGGCCTTGTCCTTGGCCGCCTTCTCGGCCTTTTCCTTTTTCTCGTGCTCGAGCTTTTCCTTGCGTTCCTTTTCCGCTTTTTCAGCCTTCTCGGCCTTTTGCTTTTCCAGCTGCGCCTTTTCGGCCTTTTCCTTTTCGGCCTTGTCCTTCTCGGCTTTTTCCTTGCGCTCCTTTTCCCGCTGTTCGCGGGCTTCCTGCTCGGCCTTTTCCTTCTTCAACTGCTCCTGCTTTTTCTTTTTGGCCAGGGCAATCTCGGCCTCATGATCGTCGTCATGGGCCTGAGCCTTGGGGGCCGGCGCAGGAGGAGGCAGCGGTGCCACCACGGGCTCCGGCGGAGGAGGTGGCGGCTCGGGAGCCGGGGCAGGCTCCGGCGTGGGCTCCGGAGCGGGAGGCGGCGGTGTCACGGCGGCTGCGGAAGCCGGGGCAGAGCTGCTCCAGACCTCGGCTTCGACCATGGCTTCGTCGGCTTCCTTGGGGGGGCGCACCGTCCACAGCAGGGCCGCGATCAGCAACCCGTGCGCGGCCAGGGCGAGCGACCATGAGCGCGCCCGGCCTTTGGGGCGGGGCGGGGCAAACTGATCGCGATCTTGCTGGTTAGGCATGGTGAATTGGTGGTCTGTGCGGGCTACGGCTTCAAAGCATCAAAGTCGCGGCTGGCGGCAGAGCTTCATGTATGGGTCAATTGCTGGAAGAGGAAACAACGCCGAAGGCTATGCGCTTGACGCCAGCCTTGGACAGCGTGGTATGCGCCTTCATGACGTCATCGAAGGGCAGACCCTTGTCGGCGATGATCTGGATGGCGCTGTCCTCGCCCTGGCCTTGCTGCCAGGACTGGGCCAGGCCCATGAGGTCGCCAGGCTTGATGGTCTGGGTATTGCTGCCGTTCTTGAACTGGATGCTGCCGTCCTTGTCGAGCAATACATAGGCAATGTTCTTGGTCGGCGGGCGCGAGGACTTGCCTGCGCTGGGCACGTTGATGGAGCCGGGCGTGAGCATGGGGGCCGTCACCATGAAGATGATGAGCAGCACCAGCATCACGTCGATGAAGGGCACCATATTGATTTCGTTGACGGTGCGGCGATTGCGACCGCGTGAACTCATGGCTGGCATGGATCACACTCCTTACAAATAGGCTGCTTGGCGCGCAGCCGTCCTGCTTGTGCAAGTTTCAATCCAGAGGCGCAGTGCAAAGGCCCGCAGGCCTTGTGCCCTGCCAAGGCCAGAGGCCTGAAGCGACTCGGGAACAGTTTCATCTCAATGGCCGGAGGCAGAGCCGCTGGCGGTGGAGCCGACATTGCGCTGCAAGATATTGGAGAACTCTTCGATGAAGGTTTCTTCCTGGCTGGCGATGCGGTCGATGTGGTGGGCGTAGCGGTTATAGGCCGTCACGGCGGGGATGGCCGCAAACAGACCCATGGCGGTGGCCACCAGCGCCTCGGCAATGCCGGGGGCCACGGTGGCCAGCGTGATCTGCTCCATGTTGGCAAAGCCGGTGAAGGCGTGCATCACGCCCCATACGGTGCCGAACAGGCCGACGTAGGGCGAGACCGAGGCCACCGTGCCCAGGAAGGACAGGCCGGATTCGATCTCGTCGAGTTCGCGCTGAAAGCTCGCGCGCATGGCTCGGCGTGTGCCGTCCATCAGCGTGGCGACATCGCCGATGCGGCGCTCGCGCAGCTTCTGGTATTCACGCATGCCGCTGGCAAAGATGCGCTCCATGGGGCCGCCGGTCTTGGCGTTCTGCGCGGCAGAGGCGTAGAGGTCGTTGAGACTGGTGCCCGACCAGAAGTCCTGCTCGAAGTTGTCGTTGAGCGAGCGCACGCGCTTCAAGGTCTGGGCCTTGCGAAAAATGGTGGCCCAGCTCGCTATGGATGCGATCACCAGGATCAGCATGACCAGTTGCACCACCCAGCTGGCCTGCATGATGAGGCTGAGGATGGACATGTCTTGGGAGTTCATGAAAGTTGCTCCAGGATATGGTTCGGAATTCTCGCGGGGCGCATGGTCGTGCCATCCACCCACCCAATTCGGATGGAGCCCGTGCACAGTGGCGTGGGCTCTTGGGCTTGACTGTTGGAATGGACCAGCAGCGCCTGCTGCTCGATTGTGAGCGAAGCGCGGCCGGCACTTTTCAAGCTAGCGGTAACAAAGAGTTGGTCATCGAGTCGCGCCGGGTGCAGATATTCAAGCTGCGCAGACGTTACGACAAAGATGCCGCCGGTTTGTTCCCGCAGCTTTTGCTGGGCGATGCCCAGCGAGCGCAACCACTCGGTGCGGGCACGCTCGAAGAACTTCAGGTAGTTGGCATAGAACACGACGCCGCCGGCATCGGTGTCTTCCCAGTAAACGCGCATCGGGAATGTGAACACCCCGGCTGCGGCGGCTTGCATGGCATCGGTCCCGTCAGGCAATGGCGCTGGTTGGCTCTGCATCATCACGGATTCAGCACAAGAGCTTTTTCATGCGAGCAATCGCTTCCTGCAACTGCTCCATGGAGTTGGCGGTGGAAAAGCGCACATAGTTTGCCGTCTCGGCCTGACCGAAGTCGCGGCCGGGGGTGATGGCCAGGTGAGCCTGGTTCATCAGCGCATAGGCAAAGTCCCAGCTGCCCTTGACGCCGAGCTTTTCGGCAGCGGCGCGGCAGTCGGCCCAGGCGTAGAAGGCGCCGTCGGGCTTGACGGGCACGGGCATGCCGATCGATTCGAGAGCCGGGATGAAGTAGTCGCGGCGGGCCTTGAACTCGGCGCGGCGGCGTTCGTATTCGGCAATGCTTTCAGGCTCGAAGCAGGCCAGGGCCGCATATTGCGACACAGTGCTGGCGCAGATGAACAGATGCTGGGCCAGCATCTCGATGGGCGCGACCAGCGATTCGGGCACCACCATCCAGCCCAGGCGCCAGCCCGTCATGTTGAAGTATTTGCTGAAGCTGTTGATGGAGATGATGTCGTCGCCAAGAGTCAGGGCCGATTGGCCGAAGGCTTCGTCGTAGGACAGGCCCAGATAGATTTCGTCGACGATGGTCAACCCGCCTTTGGCGCGCACGACTTCGTGGATGCGGCGCAGCTCATCGGGCGCAATCGAGGTGCCCGTGGGGTTGGACGGCGAGGCCAGCATCACGCCGCGCGTGCGCTCACCCCAGGCCGCTTCGACCTTGGCTGCGCTGAGCTGAAAGCGCTCCGCCGCCGAGGAGGGGATCAGCACCGGCTTGCCCTCGGCTGCTGAGACAAAGTGGCGGTTGCAGGGGTAGCTGGGGTCGGGCATCAGCACCTCGTCGCCCTCGTCGATCAGTGCCAGGCAGGCCAGCTGCAGTGCAGCCGAGGCGCCGGCCGTGATGATGATGCGGCGCGCCGGCACGTCCACGCCGAAGCGGCTGGCGTACCAGGCGCTGATGCGCTCGCGCAGCTCGGGCAGGCCAGGTGCCTGGGTGTACTGGGTGCGACCGCCGCGGATGGCGCGTTCAGCGGCTTGCTGCACCAGAGGCGGGGCGCTGAAGTCCGGCTCGCCAATGTTCAGATAGATCATGGGCGTGCCGCTGGCGCTGGATTGGCGGGCCACTTCCTGCGCGTGCTTGGCCATTTCCATGACGTAGAACGGCTCGATGCGCTGGGCGCGGCGGGAAAGCTCGATGGCGGACATGGACGACGTTATTCTTTCAATCAATCAGCGTTCGGGAGCAGTCGGGCAACTGCGCAGCAAGTGGTGCAGCAGCTTTGCGCCCATAAAAAAACTGCAACCAGCCAGCCGGTGCACGATAGCACCTGCGGCCCTGTTGCAGTATTTGCATTGACTATGCATGTGGCGCCAGCAGGGCCGCGCAGGCACGGCGCTGCAGCTCAAACGGTTCAGCTGGCAGACTTGCTCGCGCGGTCATGCGCCACTTCGGTGGCGCGCATCTCGGGAGCCAGTCCGTTGAGCACGGCGTTGACATACTTGTGACCGTCGGTGCCGCCGAATTCCTTGGCCAGCTCGATGCACTCGTTGAGCACCACGCGCCAGGGCACGTCGGGGCAGTTCTGGAATTCATATACGCCAATCCACATGCAGGCATGTTCGATGGGCGAGATCTCGGTCAGGCCGCGATCGAGCTTGGGCGTGATCAGTGCATCCAGTGCTGCCTCGTTTTCCACGCAGCCGCGCAGCAGTGCGTCGTAGTGCACCACGTCGGCCTTGTGAAAGCCGGCCAGATCGCGCGTGAAGCGGTCGATGTCAAGCACCGCATTGCGGCCCACGATGTGCTGATACAGACCTTGCAGTGCGAATTCGCGTGCGCGGCTGCGGTTGGACTTGGAGCCCGCCTTGCGTGCGCCGGTGCTGGTCAGGCCGGTGCGCTTTTGGGGAGGGCGGCGCGAGCCGGACTCGCTGGATTGTTCTTCACTCATGATCGTCGTAGGAGTTGAGCAGATTGGCCATTTCCACGGCGACCTGGGCTGCGTCGCGGCCCTTGTCTACCTGGCGGGCAATGGCTTGCTCCATGTTTTCAGTGGTGATGATCGCGTTGGCGATCGGCAGTCGGTAGTCCAGGGACAGGCGTGTCACGCCTGCGCCCGATTCGTTGGCTACCAGCTCGAAGTGGTATGTCTCCCCACGGATGATGCAGCCCAGCGCCACCAGGGCGTCGTACTGATCGGTGTCGGCCAGTGTCTGAAGCGCCACGGGCACTTCGAGTGCGCCGGGGACTGTGACATGGTCGATGTTCTCGCTCTTCACACCCAGTGCCAGCAGCTCGTCGCGGCAGGAGGCAAACAGGGTGTTGGTAATGCTTTCGTTGAAGCGTGCCTGCACGATGCCGATCTTCAGCTCGGCGCCGTTGAGGTTCTGGCCTTGGCCTTTTTCTGCGTTTTGCATCTGGTGTTCCGTCTCTTATTCTTTGGGGATGTAACCCGTGATTTCCAGGCCGTAGCCTGCCATGCTGGGCATGCGGCGGGGCTGGCCCATGAGGTGCATCTTGCTCACGCCCAGCTCGCGCAGGATTTGAGCGCCCACGCCATAGGTGCGCAGGTCCATGCGGCCGCGCTCGGGTGCCTGGGCCGAACGGGCCTTGCCTTCGAACTGGGTCAGCAGCTGCTCGCCGGACTCGCTGCAGTTGAGCAGCACGGCCACGCCCTGGCCATTGCCGTTGATGTACTTGAGGCTCTCGTCCAGGCACCAGGAATGCTGGTTGCGGCCGATTTCAAGCGCATCGAGCACCGACAGCGGCTCGTGCACGCGCACGGGCACGGTGGTGTCGGGCTGCCATTCGCCCTTGACCAGTGCCAGGTGCACGGAGCCACTGGGCACGTCGCGGAAGGCGTGGGCGATGAATTCGCCATGGGCCGTCTGCATGGGACGGCTGCCCACTTTCTGCAGCAGCGATTCGTTGCGGCTGCGGTATTCGATGAGGTCGGCAATCGTGCCGATCTTGATGCCATGCTCGGCGCAGAACAGCTGCAGATCGGGCAGGCGGGCCATGGTGCCGTCGTCCTTCATGATCTCGCAGATCACGGCCGAGGGCGTGCAGCCTGCCAGCGCGGCCAGGTCGCAACCAGCCTCGGTATGGCCGGCGCGCATGAGCACGCCGCCGTCCACGGCCTGCAGCGGGAAGATATGGCCGGGTTGCACCAGGTCGCTGGGCTGGCTGTTCTTGTTCACGGCCACCTGGATGGTGCGCGCGCGGTCGGCGGCCGAGATGCCGGTGGTCACGCCTTCGGCGGCTTCGATGGAGATCGTGAAGGCCGTGCTGTACACGGTGCCGTTGCGCGCGGCCATGGGCGGCAGCTTGAGGAATTCGCAGCGCTCGCGGGTCAGCGTCAGGCAGATCAGGCCACGGCCGAAGCGGGCCATGAAGTTGATGGCCTCCGCTGTGACATGGTCGGACGCCAGAACCAGATCGCCTTCGTTCTCGCGGTCCTCTTCGTCAACGAGAACGACCATGCGGCCGGCACGCATTTCCGCCACGATTTCTTCGACGGGCGAGATGGGCACGGGTTGGAGGGAGCTGTTCATGGAATGCCTTCTTGGACGTGAACTGGATGCGATGCACTGCAGTCGGCGGCTGGCGCATGACACGCACCAGTGAGGCATTGCCGACGCCGCCACGGGCGCAGGCAGGACTTCCAAAGAACGTGTGAGGCGGGAAGCCGCCTGGGCGGAGCCGCTTTCTGCAGGACAGGGCCTTGCGGAAAGCGCTCATTCTATTGCAGAGCGAGCTTTGAGCGCGCGAGCCGACCCTGAAACCATGATGCAGTGCAAGAACTGGACGCAGCTCCAAGGCATGGCATCGAGCAAGAGCCGCCCCGCCGCATGGCCCGCTCCAGCCATGATGCCGTCCCCCTTGGGGCAAGCGGCAAGGCCGCTCAGAGGGGCTTACAAATACTCGTGATCCTTGAGCACCACATCGCTGTCGGGATAGGCGCAGCAGGGCAGCACATAGCCTTCGGCCTGTTCCTCGCTCGTCACGCCCGGCCACTCGATGTCGTAGTGCACGCTGCCCGATACCAGCTGTCCCATGCAGGTGCGGCAGGTGCCGTTGCGGCAGGAGCTGGGCCAGTTCACGCCGCCGCTCTCCAGCGAGTCCAGCAGCGACTGGTCGGCCCAGGCATCGACCTGCTGGCCGCTGGGCTCGCACTTGGCGATGAAGAAGGGAGGGGCAAATGCGGAGTCGTTGGACATGAGGCGCTGTGGAGATTCTTTGCAAAACCCGTTGTTGTAGCCGGTTTGCCAAGGCCGTGGGTCCGGTGCGGGTTGCCTGTTTTTTCAGCGCCTGGAAATGAGTCGTTTTAAATCAAGGACTTGCCCGACTTATTCATGGGGCTGGTGCAGTTGTTCACAAGGATGTCCAGCGTAGGACGGGATAAGTGGCTGTCTGTCGGAGGGGATCTGATCAAAAAACAGGCAGTTTGAAAAATCCCTGAAAAATCAAATGCTTGAAGCATTGCTGCAAAAGCTATTCAGGCTTGTCCACAGGCTTGTTGAGAAAAATTGGGGAAAAGCCTGGCGCTTGTATTTCGGGTAATGAAAGTCGTAGACCCAAGCTTGTTTGGATGATGTTGGTCCATGAAATTCACGTGAAGCACATTGCGGCAGTGTGCTTTGATGCTATGAAAATTGCTTTGTTGGAGCGCTTTTTCTTTTGGGTACGTGATTCCTCCTCGAATCTCCGTACCCCCTAAAAGCAGAGAATGCTTCAACGGGCGCTTCTGCTGCGGCTCTTCATAGGAGCGCCACCACTACGCCAGCACGAACTTGGCTCAGTTCTGCAGTACCAGCAATGCTTGGACTTCCGCCCTGGCCTGTATCCCGAGTCGCTCCAGATCAAGGCCTGTTGGTAAGTCATCTTCGAGGATGACCTTGCCAGCACACAGCACCCACTTGAGGTGGGGGCGCCCGCCGCTGGCGATGGGGCCGATGGCAGGGTCGTGCAGTCCAAAATATCGGGGGTCATCGAGTGCATATACGGCCAGATCAGCAGCCATACCCGCTGATAGATGGCCGACACCTTCAAAGCCGAGCATCTGCGCGCCGCTCTGGCTGGCCCAGTGGATGATTTGCTCCACGGTGGTGGCGTCGCCGCCTTCTTCGCCTAGCCCTTCGGGTCTGGCGCGGGAAAGCGCGCCAGCTTGGGCGCGGTGTAGCATCCACGCAAAATGCAGCTCGCTGATCATGTCTGCGGCTTCGTTGGAGGCCGCGCCATCGACGCCCATCGTAACGGGGGAGCCCATTTTGGCCAGCGCAGGTGCGGGCGCGATTCCGTCGGCTAGGCGGGCATTGCTTTGCGGACAGTGGGCAATGCCGGTACGGCTTTCTCCCAGCATCCTGATTTCCTCGGGGCTTAGGTGTACCAGGTGGGCCAGCCATACATCGGGCCCCAGCCACTCGTTGCGGGCAAGATATTCAATGGGTAGACAACCGAATTTTTCACGGCAATGCTCGATATAGGCCACGGACTCCGACATATGGCTGTGCAGTCGCAAGCCCATGGAACGCGCGGCTCTGGCCACTTCCTTGAGCTCCTGTTTTGGCAGCGAGACATGGACAGAGGTGGGTGCCATGGCCACTTTGCTCATGGCCATGGGGGTGGTCTGGTGGAAATACTTGGCCGTGGCTTGTACCGAGCTCAGCATCTGATCCAGTGTTTCGGTGGCCTGTAACAGCTTTTCATCGGCCTCCAGCTTGCGGGTGACGGTGGCACCGCCGCGCAGCAACATGAAGCGCATGCCCAGCGCGTGGGCTTCCTCGAAAAGAATGGCAGCAGCATCAAAGTCCTGTCCGGGCTGGAACAGGTAATGATGGTCGGCTACGGTGGTGCAGCCTGAGCGCAGCAGCTCCACCAGGCCAATGCGCACGGCTATGCGCAAACGCTTTTCATCAAAGCCGCGCCGGTAGCTGAAGGGCACAGCCTGCAGCCACGGGCTCAGCGTCAGATTGATGCCTGCAGGCACACCTTTGAGTAAAGACTGGAACAGGTGGTGGTGGGTATTGACCCAGCCGGGATAGATGACGCAATTGCTAGCATCGAGCTGCTCTTCGTCGGGCAGGGGCGGTAGCCCGTTGCCCATCTCGGTGATGACGCCGCTCTCTATGCGGATGTCGCGGGCAGAGCTTCTGGCCTTGCTTCCCGGCAGCCCCGTCATGATGGCTGCCGCATTGCGGATCAGAATGTTATTGTTCATGGGGCTCTCAGTTCTTGGGCATCAGGCCGTCCACGCCTTGGACCAGATAGTTCATGTTGGCCAGATCATCGGGCGAGATATGCTGGCCCGCTGGAACGCGTGTCGTGCCTTGCTGATCGACCAAAGGGCCGGTGAAAATCTGGCGCTGACCTGAAGCAATTTCCTTGGTGAGGGTTTCAACTTGGTTGCGCACCTCGGCAGGAATGGCTGAGTTCAGCGGTGCCAGCTTGATGATGCCGTCACTGAGGCTGCCCATGACGCTTTCGGGCTTCCATTTATCCGCCAGTACTTCGTTGACGACCTTGATGTAGAAGTTGCCCCAGTTTTGGGTAATAGAGGTGAGGTTGGTCGTGGGGCCGAACTTGGACATGTTCGAGTAGTAGCCCAGGGTGTAGACCTTTTTCTCTTCGCCTGTGGTGACGATGGAAACGCCCGAGGTGGCATAGGCAAGGGTGTCTGAGCCCAGCTTGATGAGGGCATTGGCGGCATCGCGCTCCTTGCCCGGGTCATACCAGGAATTTACCCAGATCAGGCGCAACTGAGCTTTGGGATTAGCGCTTTTCATGCCTAGTGCGAAAGCGTTCACGCCTTGCAGCACCTCGGGGATAGGGAAGGCGCCCACATAGCCGACCACATTGTTCTTGGTCATATGACCGGCGATCACACCTTCCAGATAACGGCCCTCATACCAGCGGGCGTTGTAGGTGCCGACATTGGTTGCTGTCTTGTAGCCGGTGCCGTTCATGAAGATGATTTTGGGAGCGGTGCGCGCCACCTTGAGCGTGGGCTCCATGAAGCCAAAGGAGGGCGTGAAGATTAGTTTGCAGCCGTCTTTCACAAAATTGCGTACAACGCGCTCTGCGTCTGGGCCTTCTGCTATGTTTTCTACGTATTTGGTGCTGATTTTGGCGCCGAGGGCAGCGACCAGTTCCTTGCGCGCCAGCTCATGCTGATAGGTCCAGCCGCTTTCTCCAATCGGGTTGGAATAGAGAAAACAGACTTTGAGTGGCTCGGCGGCAGAGGCGCTGCTCAGGCCCAGCATAAAGAGCGACGCTGCGCTGCATGCCGCAAGACAGGGAAATGCGGTCGATCGGTGCGTGTAGCGCACGTTGTTGCTGTTCATGGTCATGCCTCCTTGGTTTTAGTCGTAGGGAACGCGATGCTTTGAAACTTCAACTTTCCGGCTTGTAGCTCTGTCCCAGCGAGGCGGGAGAGTTCAGCTTGATCGTGGTCTTGTTGCGCGATATCAGCACCAACACGACGATGGTGGCGATATAGGGCAGTGCGGACAGCCATTGCGAAGGGAGCTCCAGCGCCAGGCCTGAGCCTTGGACAAACAGCTGGGAGACCAGCACGCCGCCGAACAGATAGGCGCCGACCAGAATGCGCAGGGGGCGCCAGGTGGCAAAAACCACCAGTGCCAGCGCAATCCAGCCCCGGCCTGCGACCATGCCGTCCGCCCACAGTGGCGTGTAGAACACGGACAGAAACGCTCCGCCCAGACCGGCCATGGCTCCGCCATAGAGCACTGCCATGTAGCGGATGGCGATCACCGGGTAGCCAATGGCGTGGGCCGCGGTGGGTGATTCTCCGACGGCGCGCAGCACCAGACCTCCACGGCTGCGATCCAGAAACCAGGCGGTTGCGGCTACCAGTACCCACGAACCGTAGACTAGCCAGTGCTGGTGAAACAATGCGGTGCCCAGAAACGGTATGTCCCCAAGTATGGGAATGGTGGGGACGGGCACGGCCGTCAGTGGCGCGGATTCATAGGACTTGCCCAAAAAGGCCGACAGACCCACTCCGAAGATGGCCAGGGCCAGCCCGCTGGCGACCTGGTTGGCCTGCATGGTCAGGCACAGATAGCCGAAGATTAGCGCCAGCGCTGCACCTGCGAGCATGCCCACTGCGGCCGCGGTCCAGGGGCCAGCTCCTGTAAAGGCAGCTGCAAAAGCAGCAACCGCGCCCACGGACATCATGCCTTCTGCGCCAAGGTTGAGCACACCAGAGCGTTCGACGATCAGCTCGCCCAGTGCGACGATGATCAGTGGTGTGCCTGCGACCAAGGTGGCCGCCAGGATGGAGGAAATCAGCGAGGTATCCATGGTCAGGTCCTTTGGAGACCGCCTTGCCAGCGCAGACGGTAAGCAATGAACAGATCCGAGGCCAGCAGGAAAAACAGCAGCATTCCCTGGAAAACCTTGGAGATGGAGGACGGCAGGTTCAGTTGTTGCTGGGCTTGCTCGCCGCCCAGAAAGAACAAGGCCATGATCAGGCTGCTGGCCAGAATACCCACGGGGTGCAGGCGTCCGACAAAGGCCACGATGATGGCGGCAAAGCCATAGCCGGCGGAGATTTGCGCCGTCAACTGGCCCATGGGACCTGAAGCCTCGGTCATCCCGGCCACGCCGGCCAGCGCCCCGCCAGCCAGTAGCCCGACCCAGATGGCCTGCTTTCCCGAAAAACCGGCATAGCGTGCGGCATCAGGTGCCTGACCACCGACGTGCATGCGAAAGCCCTGCATGCTCAATTGCAGAAACACATAGCCTGCCAGCAGTACAAACAACGCCAGAATGAAGCCAGCATGCAGGCGTGTACCTTCGATCAGCACAGGCAACAGCGCACTGTCGCCAAAGCTGCGGGTTTGGGGAAAGTTGTAGCCGTCAGGGTCCTTCCATGGGCCATAGATCAGCCAAGATGCCAGCAACTGGGCTACATAGACCAGCATCAGCGACACCAGGATCTCATTGGTGCCAAAGCGTGTGCGCAACCAGGCTGGGATGGCTGCCCACAGCGCGCCGCCACAGGCACCGGCCAGCACTATCGCGGGCATGGCCCAGAAAGCGCTTCGGTCGCCCACCATCAGCGCAATGCCGGTGGCAAACACGGCGCCAAGAATGAACTGACCTTCTGCGCCGATATTCCAGACTCCAGCACGAAAGCCGATGGCCAGCCCCATGCTGATCAGCATGAGCGGTGTGGCCTTGAGCAGCAGCTCGCTCAGGCCATACAGGTCACTGATGGGCTGAATGAAGAAGGCATGAATGCCTTGCAGCGGTTTTTGACCCAGCGCAGCAAAAAGCAGTGCTCCGCTGAGCACGGTAAGCAGCACGGCCAGCAGTGGCGAAAGCCAGCGCATGGAGCGCGAGGCTTCGGGACGTTTTTCAAGCTTGAGCCACACGGTAGACCTCTCTTTCTGTATGAAGAGTGGGCGGTACAGCATGGGGAAGGGAGGCACTCTCATGAGGCCACATTCCGCTCATCCACAGGCCTATGGTCTCGACATCGGTCTCGTCAATGGCAACCACGGGAGATAGGCGGCCATCAGCAATCACGGCGATGCGGTCGCAGATTTCGAATAGCTCATCCAGCTCTTCGGAGACCACCAGCAGGCTGGCGCCGCTGTTTCTCAGCTCAATCAGCGACTGGCGAATGAAAGCTGCTGCTCCCACATCCACGCCCCAGGTGGGCTGGGCCGCGATGAGTACTTGAGGCTTCTGCATCAGCTCCCTTCCCACGATGAACTTTTGCAGATTGCCGCCCGAGAGCGAGTTGGCAGGCGCTTGCGGTCCTGAGCATTTGACGTGAAAGCCCGCGATACAGTTCTGCGCAAGCTGGGTCACCGCATCTCTGCGAATCAGACCACGCTGCAGCAGGCCTTGGTCATAGGCAGTCAGCAAGGTGTTTTCGGCCAGGCTCATGGCTGGAACCGCTCCACGACCCAGACGTTCCTCCGGAATAAAGCCCAAGCCTTGTGTGCGGCGGCTGGCGCTGTTCAGGTGCGCGACTGGCTGGCCATTGAGATGAATCATGGCGGCATCGCGCGGCGGAAGCGGGTCTTCTCCTGATAGGGCAAACATCAGCTCCTGCTGGCCGTTGCCTGACACTCCGGCAATTCCCAGGATTTCGCCGGGCTTGAGGGTAAAGCTGATGTCCTGTAACGCAGTGCCAAAAGGATGGCTGGCAGCGCGGGACAGAGAATGGACCTGTAACCTGGCAGTGTCTGTCGTATTTGCCATGGGCTTGGGGCGCTGGCAGGGCACCAGCTCCTTGCCAATCATCATGCGGGCCATGGAGGCTGGTGTCTCCTGGGCCGGAATGCAATGGCTCGTCACGCGGCCGCTTCGCAAAACAGTAGCACTGTGGCAAAGCTCTTGAACTTCATCCAGCTTGTGGCTGATGTAGAGAATGCTGCAGCCTTCATCGGCCAGCTGGCGCAGGGTTTCAAATAGCTTGCGCACGGCCTGCGGCGTGAGTACCGAGGTCGGCTCATCCATGATGAGCAGCTTTGGATTTTGAAGCAGGCAGCGGATGATTTCCACGCGCTGGCGCTCGCCGACGGAGAGGGTGTGCACCAGCCGCAGCGGGTCTATGGGCAAGCCATAGCGCTGGCCGACCGCATGAATGCGCTGACACAGGTCAGCCAGGTCGGGGCGACCCGGCAAGGCGAGGGCCACGTTCTGCACAACGGTCAGTGTCTCGAACAGCTGAAAATGCTGAAACACCATGCCAATGCCCAGTGCGCGAGCCAGGCCGGGGCTGCCCATCTGCACGCGCTCGCTCTGCCAGTAGATCTCTCCGTCGGTTGGAGCCGTCACTCCGTAGATGATTTTCATCAGCGTGGATTTCCCCGCGCCGTTTTCGCCAAGGATGGCTTGAATTTCACCGGGTGCCACGACCAGGTCGATGCCATCATTGGCAACCACGGAGGAATAGACCTTGCGAATGCCTCGCAGCTCCAGCTGGGGTTTGCCTTGAGAAGGAATGAGGCTTGGCATATCAGGCCGCCTTTTCTAGAGCGTGAAGGGATTGCTCCTGGCTGGCGCTGGCGTTAAACAGAACGTTCAGCAGCACGGCGGTGAAGGTGCCCAGCAAAATACCGTTCTGGCAGAATTTGGCCAGCAGGTCTGGCAGGCGCATGAAGAAGCGGTCCGCGACCAGAGGAATCATGCCCATGGCCAGGCTGATGGCCACGATGTAGGCGTTCTTGCGGTTTTCGACAAAATCCACATGGCTGAGAATGCGCACGCCCGTGGCTGCCACCATGCCGAACATCACCATGGCTGCGCCGCCCAGAACATACTGGGGAATGGATGCGGCGATGAAAGACAGTTTGGGAAAGCTGCTGATCACGATCAGCATTACCCCGGCTGTTACGCAGACCCAGCGGCTGCGTACCCCGGTGACCTGCACCAGTCCGATGTTTTGCGCATAGGAGGTGTATGTGAACGTGTTGAAGATGCCACCCACGATGGCTCCAACACCATCGGCGCGGAGGCCGCGGGCGATATCGTCTTTCTCCAACGGACGCTCCACCACTTCTGAAAGGGCCAGGAATTGACCCACGCCCTCGATCATGATGACAACCATCACCACGCACAGCGTGACCGTGGTCATCACGTCAACGGTGGGAATGCCAAAGTGAAATGGCGTGATGATGCGTACCCACTGTGTGGATTGCATGCCCACGAAGTTGACCTGGCCTGATGCCAGCGTGATCAAAAAGCCAACGGCGATGCCGATCAGGACGGCAATGTTTGACAGAAAACCCTTGCACCAGGCGATGATGAAGAGAATCGTCATCAGCACAATGCCGGAGATGGCTATGTGCGAAGGAATGCCATAGGCTGGGTTGTTGATGGGGCCGTTGGGGCCGGGGATGGTGGGGTTTCCACCCGCTGCCCAGTTGATTCCCACGCGCATCAGCGAAATGCCAATGATCAGAACGACGGAGCCGGTGACCACGGGTGGAAACCAGCGCAGTAGACGGCTGACATAAGGAGCAACTAGTAGCGTGAATATGCCCGCTATGATGACTCCGCCAAAAACCGCTCTAAGACCCAGCCCTGGTGTGCTGCCTGCTGCAATAATAGGAGCGACTGCGGTGAAGGTCACTCCCATCATCATGGGCAGGCGTATGCCCACCTTGCCAATGCCCATGCTCTGGATGATAGTCACCAGCCCGCAGCAGAACAGGTCTGCTGCGATCAGGAATGCTGTGTCTTCCTTGGTGAGCTTGAGGGCGCTTCCAATGATGAGGGGAACGGCAATCGCCCCCGCATACATGACCAGCACATGCTGCAGTCCCAGTGCTGCTAGTTGGGGCAAAGGCAGTTTTTCATCGACCGGATGTACTGCGGGCGGACTATGGTTCGTGGTGCTCGTCGTCATGGTTTGTCTCCTGAACAGGTTTCGAGCGGTCTGGAAACACCTGGCTTTTTCAGCTCTGTGTGTCCCAGACGGTTTATGGCTGTCTCATGTTTCGTTGCGCAGGCTGGAGAGAATCAAGGGTTGAACACGCTGCATGGCTTCGGGGCTGATGCGTGCCCGCAAGCCGTCGAACCTGGGTCCCCGCGTGGCATCGATGCCAAGGCGTGAGGTGGTTCCATCGGCGGAAGAGGACGGGTCCAGCGGGCTGCCGGGTAGTCCGTCCACCATGAACAGATCTTGGTGCGGCTGGAAATGCGTTGCCATGGCCCAGAGCACTTCTTCATCGCGGGTGATGTCCACATCCTCGTCAACGGCAAACACTGTCTTCAGATATGGGTCCCAGCCCAGCAGGCCCAGCATGACCTGGCGTGCTTCTCCGGGGCGTGATTGCTTGAGCGCGATATAGGCGTGGAAGTGCGTTCCGGAATTGGGGTAGTGCACCGCAGTGACGCCGGGAAAGCGCTCCTTGAGCTTTTCCACCATCTCGGACTCTCTGGGGATACGGCCCAGATTCAGGTGCTCGGCCGAATTGCCTCCCACCACATCGAGCAGCCAGGCATCGCTGCGCTGCATCAGGGCCTCGACCTTGAAGACGTTGTTGGTGGATCGGTCCGAGGAGTAGCCGGTGAACTCGCCGAAAGGCCCTTCTTCGGCGCGCATGCTGGGGTCAATCACGCCTTCAAGAACGAACTCCGCATGGGCAGGCACGGAAATGCCGTACTTTGGAGTTTTGACGACTTGCAGCGGAGCACCGATCAGCCCTCCCGCCACGTGGCGCTCATCGATGCCATAAGGCAGGCGTGCAGCCGCGGCCAGCATGAACAGCGGATGTGCACCGATGACCATGGCCACTGGCAGGGGTTTGCCTTGGGTTTCGGCGGCCCGCAACATGCGCCACAGGTGACCGCGCGAGTGCAGGCTGGTGGCGATCTCCGTGTCTGAGTGAACCATGGAGCGGTGATAGCTCACATTACTTATGCCATCGAACTCGGAAATCAGAATGGAGTTGGTGATGTAGGGGCCGCGATCACTGGCGAAATGCTTGATGGTTGGGATGTCGGTATGCAGATTGATCTGGCTGCTCTTGATTTGCTGCAGGACTTTGCCGTCCTGAATCAACTGCGGCTGCAGCAGGTTTCTGCTGCGAGCTTGGTATTCGGCGTGTAGGCCTGCTGCGCCCACTCCGCCCAGCATGCGGCCCACGCGTTCACGTGAGGCAAACAGATTGGTAATTAATGGGCGCTGCAGGTCGTCAATCTGGTTGAAGCGTAGCAAGGGGTGAAGACCTTGAGCGGCGAGGGACCAGACGATGGCAGTGACATCCTGGTCACGACCGGCGGGGTGGTCGATGGACAGAACATCCTCCGGCCAGCTGTCGGCATAGGCTGCATAGAAGTCGTGCAAATCCTGACCGGTGTCCATCATTGTTGTTCTGGCATTCATCGAGTGCCTCCTCGGCAAAGCGAAACGGGGAGCCAGTGATTGCTGGCACTTTCTCTGTATGGGGTGCCCACCGCCCGTAGGCGATGGGCGAGAGCCGCACTACTTGGCTGCGGCGAAGGTCATGGCTTCTTTTCTTTCGACGCCTGCGTAGGTGTCTTTCAGACGGGCCTTTGCGTCTTCCTGGCTTTTTGGCGGAGGTGTGGTTTCAATGCCCACCAGACGTGCAATGTTGTTGCCCAGGTAGTCTTCCAGCGTGTCCTCGTCGAGGTCGATTCCGTGCGGTGCGGGGCGGCACAGCATTTCCAGCTCGCGAAGCCACATGCCGGGCTCGTTGGGAGGGCTGTCCGTGCCGAACACCAGCTTGTTGCGCGGCAGTTCCTTGGCAAACTCGGCAATGCGCGCCTGGAAGCACCAGCCGGATTCGACATAGACATTGGGAGTGTCCATGGCCATCCAGAAGGTCTCGAACGAATAGTTGCCACCGGTCTGAATGCCAAAGTGCGCGATCACGAAGTTCACCATGGGGAACTCGCGAATGATCGGGTAGAACATCGTGGGAATGGTGAACGGGCCGTCACCGGTGTGGATCAGCACAACGATGTTGTACTTGGCGCAGACCTTCATCGCCGGGCGCAGCCATTCCAGCGCGCGATCAGGCCGGTAGCCATGCATATTGGCGTGCAGCTTGATCATCTTGAAGCCATAGGCCAGATGGTGGTACTCGATTTCGGCAGCACCGTTTTCGGGACCCCAGCGGGGGTTGTAGGTGAAGTTGCCGATGAAACGGTCAGGGTACTTCTGAGTGAGCTCGGCAATGTAAGACATATAGTCACGGATGCCGTCACGGCCGCGGCGGTTGCCATCACGGTAGCCGGTATTACCGGGTGGGGGCTGGATGAAGCCCATGTCGATGCGGCGCGGCTTGCCGTTGATCATGTAGGGACCATCCATGAGCTTGAGCATGCGCTCGCCATTGAAGGGCGTACCTGTGTGGCGCCACGCCTCGTCCACCAGATTGGTGGGGTGCAGGTGAGTGTCGATAATCATTTTGTGTCTCCGGGCTTGAATCAGTACAGTTCGATCACGGGCTGGCGCTCGGCC
Source organism: Comamonas testosteroni ATCC 11996 (assembly GCF_000241525.1). Taxonomy (GTDB): domain Bacteria; phylum Pseudomonadota; class Gammaproteobacteria; order Burkholderiales; family Burkholderiaceae_C; genus Comamonas; species Comamonas testosteroni. Next base: position 85,079 of record NZ_AHIL01000033.1, on the reverse strand, counting down.
TTGTGGCCCAGCATCTGCTCAGCCTCTTCAAAGGTGCGAGGGGCTGGCGTGGGTTCGATGCCGATCATTCGGGCGATGTTGTTGCCCAGGTAGTCCTCTAACGTTTCCTCGTCGAGGTTCATGCCCTGTGGGGGGTTGGTACACAGCACTTCCAGCAGGCGCAGCCACATGCCGGGCTCGTTGGGTGGGGTGTCGGTGCCAAAAATGATCTTGTGCTTGGGCAGTACCTTGGCAAACTCCACAATGCGCGACTGCAGGCACCAGCCGGATTCGCAATAGACATTGGGCAGATCCATGGCGGCTTGAAAAGGCTCAAAGCAATAGACACCGCCGGTCTGCACGCCGAAGTGGGCCATGATGAAGTTCACATTGGGGAACTCCTGAATCATGGGAATCCATTCGGAGGGGATGCTGTAGGGGCCGTCGCCCGTATGCAGCTTTACCGGCACACCCAGCTCGGCGCATTTTTCGAAAGCCGGGCGCACCCAGTCCAACGCGCGGTCGGGCCGGTAGGCATGCATATTGGCCTGCATCTGAACCATCTTGAAGCCATGCTCCTTGACATAGCGCTCTATGGCTTCGACGCCGTTCTTGACGCCGCAGCGAGGGTTGTAGACAAAGCAGCCAATGAAGCGGTCGGGATGCTCCTGCACGCATTTGAGTGTGTAAGCCATGTAATCGTCGATGGACTCGCGGCCCGACTTCTCACCGTCGCTCCATGTGTAGATGGTGTTGCCCTGGGGCGGCTGAATGAAGGCCTTGTCGATACGGCGGGGTTTGCCATTGACGTAGTAGGGGCCATCCATGGTTTTGAGCAGCCGGTCCACGGTATAGGGTTTGCCGTCGTGCCACCAAGCCAGGTCAACCTGGTCGGTGGGGTAGCAGCTGATGTCGATGATCATGTGTCTCTCCTTCTGTGATGACGGTTGAAGCGCTTCAGGCGGCTTCCTGAGCCTCGATGGAAACCAGGTGGCGAGTGAGTGCGCTTCGCAGCTGCGAGGCATTGAGATGGCGACCAATGAAGACCAGCTTGCTGCCGGGTGCTTCATCCCACCAGGGCAGGGCGGGCTTGAGTTCGAGCAGGCGGTGAACCCCTTGCAGCACATGGCGGCGGTCATCGCCTTGCACATGCAAAATTCCTTTGACGCGGTAGATGTCGTCGCCGTGTTCGCTCAGCAGTGCATTCAGCGTGGGCATCAGGGCATCGATATCGAAGGGCCGGTCAAAGGTGAACGACACAGAGTTCACGGACGGGTCGTGCGTGTGAGCATGGTCAGCGGACTGGCTAATGGCCGGCAGATGATCGTGTTCCTGGTGCGTGCAATGCTCGTCGCAGAGATGGGCGCCGATAGGGCCGCCAATGGCTGGCTTGTGCAGAAAGTCGGGGTCTGTCATGGACAGGGCATCGGACTCATATGTCTGCAATCCCAGAATCTGGGATAGGTCCACTTGGGCCTGCACAGTGCGCATCACAGGCGCAATGCTGTTGAGTGTGCGGATGCGGCGCTCCAGCTCCTTGAGCTCGGACTCTCCGACCAGATCGGACTTGTTCAGCAGGATTCGGTCTGCAACCACAATTTGCGTGACGGCCTGGTTGTCATACTCGGCCAAGGCTGGATCGTCCAGGTGAGGCTGGACGTGTACGGCATCTACCAGAGTTACGATGCCGTCCAGCATCACTTTCTTGGCCACGTCGTTGTCCATGAAGAAGGTGGCGGCCACGGGCGAGGGGTCCGCCAGTCCGCTGGTCTCCACCAGGATGTGGTCAAACTGGTCCTTGCGCTCGAGCAGCTTCTGCAGAATCTGCACCAGATCGTTGCGCACATCGACCACGCAGCAGATGCATCCATTGGCGACCTGGAAGATTTCCTCTTCGGAGGCCATCACCAGATCGGAGTCCACATCTATTTCGCCGAACTCGTTTTCGATCACAGCGATGCGGTGACCATGCTTTTCCGTGAGGATGTGATTGAGCAGCGTCGTCTTGCCTGCCCCCAGAAAGCCAGTGAGTATGGTGACGGGAATGGGGCGTTGAGAGGTCGAGGTCATGTGTAAGCTCCTTCTGTGACACGGTGGCTTTGCGCAGTCCGGGCTTTGAGCGCTTGCAGCACTTGCTCGGGACGGATGGGGTAGTGACGAAAGCGCACGCCGATGGCGTCATACACGGCGTTCACGATGGCCGGACCGATGGCGATGATGGGGTCCTCGCCCACGCCTTTGGCGCCATACGGCCCGCCTGGATCGGGCGCGGTCTCCAGCAGCACGGTGCGTATCTGAGGCATGTCCATGGACAGCGGCATCTTGTAGTCGACAAAGTTGGCATTCAGTGAGCGCCCGGTACTCATGTCGATCTGGTAGTCCTCGTAAAGCGTGTGACCTATGCCCTGCTGTATGCCGCCTTCGATCTGGCCGGCAGCCGCAATCGGATGGATAACCTTGCCAATTTCATGCACGGGTACAACCTGCAGTACCGTGATCTGGCCGGTTTCGGTGTCTACGCTGACCTCGGCAAAGTGGGCCGCGAAGGAATAGGCCTTGGTCGGGTGGTAGGTGGCTGTGCCCACCAGTTGCGCAGCCGGAATGCCTTTGCGCGCTGCGACGGCATCACGCACGCTCATGCTTTTGCCATCGGGGCCACATATCACGCCTTGTGACACCTGGAGGTTGGAGGCAGCAGTGTCAAGATAGCCTGCAGCGCGCTCCAGCAGTTGCTCTTTGACCTTCGCTGCCGCCATCTGGGCTGCTCGCCCACCCATATAGGTTGTGTGGCTGGCAAATGCGCCAATGTCCCAGGGAACGACGTCGGTGTCTCCATGCATGACGCTGACGGCTTCAAAGCACAGTCCCAGCTCCTGGGCCACGATTTGTGCCAGCGCCGTATGAGCGCCTGTGCCCAGACCGGCGGTGCCCGTCAGCAGTACTACCGTGCCGTCTTCATTCATCTTGACGATGGCATTGCCTTGCTCCTTGATGCCGGGGTAGGCGCTGCTGCCATGCATTTCGCAGCCCATGCCCCAGCCTCGGCGTACCGGGCCCTCTTTCGGACTTGAGCCACGCGGCCAGTGCACCTCTTCCATGCCGCGGCGTATGCAGTCGGGCAAGCCGTGGCCTACGATGGGGTGGCCCGAAGGGGCCAGATCGCCCTGGCTGACGGCATTCATCAGCTTGAGCTCTGCCGGGTTCATGCCCAAGACCTGCGCCGCTTCATCAAGCTGCAGGTCCAGCGCAAAATAGGTCTGAACGACGCCATAGCCGCGAAACGCGCCAGCGATGGGGCTATTGGTATAGACGCACAACCCTTCCAGGTCCACGTTCTCGCAGCGGTACAGCGATGTCAGGGATGCTGTGCCCACGTTGGTCACGCCCGGGCCATGTGAGCCGTAGGCACCTGAGTTGAAGACCACGCGGGCCTGGCGCGCGGTGATGCTGCCGTCCTTGCGAAAACCCTGTTTGAGCCAGATCTTGAAGGGGTGTCGGGTGCGGCCTCCGAGGAAGGTTTCTTCCCGCGAGAACTCCATGCGCACAGGACGGCGCGTCTGTTTGGCTAGCAGTGCGCAGAGAAACTCGCTCTGGAACAAGTCCTGCTTGGCGCCGAAACCACCGCCCATATGGTCAACCAGCACGCGCACCTTGTGCAGCGGCAGGCCCAGCACTTCGGCCATGATGCCGCGCACCATGAAAGCCGTCTGCGTGGAGATCCAGACCGTGAGATTGCCGTTGCCATCCCACTGGCACATGCAGGCGTTGGGCTCCATATAGGCGGGAGTAGGGCGGCCGCCTTCATACTCGCCTTCGAGGACAAAGTCGGCTTCCTCAAAGCCTTTGACGATATCCCCGCGCTGTACCCGAACCGGTGGCAGCACCAGGTTGCCACCAGGCTCTCGGTCGTGAATGAGTTGGGAGGCCGGTGCGGCCAGAGCTTCTTCGGTGGTGAAAAAAGCCGGAAGTAGCTCATATTCGATATCAATGAGATCAAGAGCCTGCTCTGCAATTTCTTCGCTTGTTGCCGCGACCACAGCAACACTTTCGCCCCAGTACCTGACCTTGCTGTCCAGAATGTACTGATCGCAGGTGACCGATGCAGAGCGTGGGTGTGGTGAGCCTGCGTGCAGTACGCGGGGTACGTTCTCATGGGTCAGAACGGCTTTCACTCCCGGCAGGGCCAGAGCCCGGCTGGTGTCGATCTTCACGATGCGGGCATGGGCGACATTGCTGCGCTTGGTCCTGGCATACAGCAGGCCGGGCAGATGCATGTCAGCCACATATTTGGCGTCGCCTGTGACCTTGGCCAGCAAGTCGTTGCGCTTGACGCTGGTTCCGATGATGGATTTTTGGCTCATGATGCGCTGGCCTCCTGTGCGACGGGGGCGGCTGCAGCAATGGCGTCCAGAATTTTGGTGTATCCCGTGCAGCGACAGATGTTGCCGGCGATGGCAAAGCGGATGTCTTCGGTGCTGGGGCAGGGGTTCTCGTCCAGCAAGGCTTTGGCTGCGACCAGAATGCCGGGTGTGCAGAAGCCGCATTGCGCCGCGCCGCATTGCATAAAGCATTCCTGCAAGGGATGAAGCTTGCCGTCTGCACCTTGCAGACCTTCAACGGTGGTGATTTCGGCTCCCTGGGCTTCTGCAGCCAGAATCAGGCAGGCGTTGGCAGGGCGGCCATTGAACAAGATGGTGCAGGAGCCACATTCGCCCACATCGCAGCCTTTTTTGGTGCCTGTGAGGCCCATCTCGGTGCGCAGCGCGTCCAGCAGACTGCGGTTGGGTGCGACATCGAAGTCCAGCAGGTCTCCATTGACCGTGCAGGAAACATTGAGCTTGTTCATTGTTGTGCCTCCTTGATGGCTTGTGTCAGTGAGCGAGCAGTCAGCACGCGCACCATGTCCCGGCGGTAGCCAGCGCTGGCGCGCACATCGCTGATGGGCGTCGCTGCAGTAGCTGCCGCCAGACTTGCTGCTGCGATATCCTGTTCATCAGGTATGCGCCCCTTGAGCAGAGCCTCTGCGGCCGCAGCCCGCAAAGGCGTGGGCCCCACTGCGGCAAGAACAATGGATATGGAATCCACTTTTCCTGCGGCGTTGAGCGTCACGCTGACCGCCACGCCGACGGTGGCCAACTCCATCTGGCTGCGCCGGCCATGCTTGATGTAGACCTTGCCGGTGCGCGGAGCAGGGGCGGGAAGTTGGATATGGGTGACGATTTCGTCGGTCGCCAAAGTGGTGCGCCCCCTGCCTTGCAGAAAATCTTCTACCCGGCATTGGCGCTGCCCTTGCGTGCCGTAGATGTGCAGCACGGCACCGTCGGCAATCAGCGGCGGCAGGCTGTCTGCCGAAGGCGAGGCACGGCAGACATTGCCCACCAGCGTGGCGCGGTTGCGGACCTGGATGGAGGCGAAGTCTGTGCAGGCCTTGGCCAGACTGGCGTAATGCTTGAGTGCGATGTCCGAGGTCTCGATCTGTCGGGTGGTCACCAGTGCGCCCAGGCACAGACCGCCTTCCCAAGTGAAACTGAAGTCATCCAGGCCCGGAATCTTCTTGATGTTGACCACATGCGACGGTGCTCGCACATGCTCTTTCATCATCACCAGCAAATCCGTACCTCCGGCCATCAGGCTGGCAGTGCCTGCGCAGCTTTGCAGCAGTTCTGCGGTCTCCTGCAGGCTGGTGGGTTCTGCATACTCAAAGAACTTCATGCTTGTGACTCCTGTTTCATGAGACTTCGCTGCGGCGGATGGCTGAAAGCCCTTGCCAGCGCTTGACGGTGTTCACTTCGATGTCGAAAAGATCCAGGACACGGCCCAGCGAGTGGTCCACCATCTCGTCGAGATTGGCTGGGCGGGTGTAGAAAGCGGGCACCGGCGGGGTGACGATGGCGCCCATTTCCGTCACGGCCAGCATGTTTTTGAGGTGGGTGAGTGTCAGCGGCGTCTCTCTTGCCATCAGCACCAGGCGGCGGCGCTCCTTGAGCATCACGTCGGCAGCGCGAGAAATCAGCGTGGAGCCAATGCCGTTGGCAATCTCGGCCAGCGTCTTCATCGAGCAAGGTGCAATCACCATGCCCAGTGATTTGCAGGAGCCGCTGGCAACGCAGGCGCCGATGTCCTCGTTCTTGTGAACCTGTGCCGCCAATGCAGTGACCTGAGACAGCTTGAGATCGGTTTCCGCGCCCATGGTGATTAGCGCGGCGCGGCTCAGGATCAGGTGCACATCAATGTCCGTACCCTGCAAAAGCTGTAGTAGCCTGTAGCCATAGATGAATCCGGATGCTCCGGAGATGGCCACGATCAGACGCTGACGGTTGACCTGCTGCATCTTCATGAAACTCTCCCAGACATATGAAAGCCATGACCCCGGAACAGGCCTGGAAGGAAATCGGTGAGCGCTATGCGGTTCCCGGTCGTGCGGCTGAGCTGCTGCAGCAGCAGAACGAGCGCGGGGTGGATGTGGTCCTGGAGCTTTTCTGCGAATGTGCGCAGGCTCGTGGATTCCGGCTCGATGCCCGGGTCAGGCAAGAGGCTGATGATTGCGTGCGCGATTGGCGTGCGCAGGTGGTGCAGCCACTGCGTCAGGTTCGCCATGCGCTGAAGCCCATGATGGAGCGGGTGAGCGATGCTGCGCAACTCAGAGCCCAGATTCAAGCGTCCGAGCTGCAAGCCGAACGCGTGCAAGTGGGGATGCTTTGCGAGTGGCTCGATAAATACCTGGCTCGATCTGCTGCGGCGAGTGCCGCTGGCTGCAAGATCTGAAGCTCCCCTTGAGAACGTTAGGGTAGAGCGCAGCATCCTGGCCTCCTGCTTAGGAAAACCGACCCGACGAAGCCCTTTCGTCACGGGGATGAGTTAATGCTGGCAGAAGGTGAAGCTTTGTAAAACTATCGAGGGCTTATATATTCATTGCTGATTCATATGATTTGGCGATAAATATATGTCGATTACCCTACGTCAGCTGGAAGTGTTTGTCGCGGTTTCTGAGGAGGGGAGTCTCACCAGGGCCGGTGAATCGCTGGGCTTGCCGCAGTCCAGCATCAGCACGCAACTCAAGGAACTGGAGGGGTTGCTCGGCCTCAAGCTCTTTGATCGTCACACGCGCATGCTGCGTCTGACCGAGGGCGGCATGCAGATACTGCCGCTGGCGCGCAAAACACTGGCAGATCTGGCGGCCATGCTCGACGGCTCAGCGCAGCTCAAGACGCTGGAGAGGGGGCGGGTTTCGATTGCGGCTTCTTCCATGCAGGCGGCTCTGGTGCTTCCCCGAATGGTCAAGTTCTTCAGCGAGATGCATCCGGGCATCAAGATTGAGCTGCTCGATGTTACCCAGGACGATGTCATCCAGATGGTCAAAGGCGGTGCTGTGGATTTTGGCGTGGGTACGGCCTTTGGTGACCATGGAGATCTGTCTATGAAAACACTGTGGTCAGAACCTTTTTTTGCCGTGATGCCGCATGACCATGCTTTGGCGAAAAAAAGAAGCGTGACCTGGAAGGAGTTGCAAAAACACCCCTTGATAGGATCTCGCAAGGGAAATCCAGTGAGAACGGCGCTGGAGTTTTCCCTGGCGAGTGAAGGCGTTTCGCTGAAATACGTGCATGAAGTTGCACTGCCGTTGACCATTGTCGGTATGGTTGCAGGGGGACTGGGTGTGGGCGTTCTGACGGGCTCTACACGCCGCCTTTCGGAGTCGATGGGATTGGTGCTTAAGCCTATTTCCCAACCTCGACTGGAGCGAGAAGTTGTGCTGGTGCTTCATGCCGCGCGTTCACTGTCTCCTGCCGCAAAGAAGTTCAGTGACGCATTGGTGAGTTGGACGAGTCTTAAAAGATCGCGCTATAACGAAGATGACAATGATGGTCATTGGTTCTGCAATGTTTGCTATCAATTTGGATGCGCACTAAACCATCAGATGTGATTCAGGCCAGAGTTTTCTCCATGGTTTTCAGGGCCCTGCTGATTGCGCACGTTCTTGCCCAATAGAACAGGTACTTTCATCTTCAAGGTGTTGAGTGTGGGTTCAACTGATCAATGCAATGCAACGACTGAGGCACGAAGCAAGGGCGGTGGATTCACGACACTGAAGTTCAGAAAATACTCGTGTGGTATCGCTGAAAAGCTGGCGATAGCTTGCACGAGACCGGCAAGCAGTTTGGCTGAGCACACCTCCGTTCACTCCATCCTGAGTGGACCGTCCATCTGCGAAACACCGCTCGCGCTTGGCGCAGTCTCTGGCCGAGAGAGAATCAACCGGCTGACACTGCGGACAGCGAATCGGGAGGTTGGCACCATCAAATTCTTGACAGCGAACCACCTGAAAGGCATCAACTTGAAAAAGATTCGCGAATGTGGCTTTTTGTAGGTGATTGCTTTGATTGACTCTGGATGGTGTTTACGACTTTAGTTCGACAGGGCTGCGCAAGTGATGCTCTGGAAGGTGCATGGATGCTCGGTCTGTGTTTACGACTTTAATGACCCAGAACATCGCCTGTGGATGGTTGACTTGCTATTTAAAAAATAGCGTTTAGAGAATGTATGCATTGAAACTTGAATGCTTTTAATATTGAAAGTAAGTAATAGATTGAGGTAATTGCTTCCATATTAATAGCATTCTCCTGACTTACCCGCAGGCAGTCGCAAACGCTACGCTGCGCTGCAGCATGGGCGCTTAAAGTGGCTGCATCAATGCACAAGCAAGGAGCAGGACATCATGGCAATGGATTTTCAAGGTCGTGTGGCCATCGTGACGGGAGCGGGCGGTGGTCTGGGGCGTCTGCATGCGCTGGCCCTGGCCAGGCGCGGCGCCAAGGTGGTGGTCAACGATCTGGGCGGCGCGGTGGACGGCTCGGGCGGCTCGGCCACGGCGGCGCAACAGGTAGTGGATGAAATCCGTGCGGCGGGCGGCGAGGCGATTGCCAACGCGGCCTCCGTGACCGACTTCGAAGCCGTGCAGGCCATGGTCAAGCAGGCCATCACCGCCTGGGGGCGCGTGGACATTCTGGTCAACAACGCCGGCATTCTGCGCGACAAGAGCTTTGCCAAGATGGACATGGCGGACTTTCGCCTGGTCGTCGACGTGCACCTGATGGGCGCGGCCAATTGCTGCAAGGCGGTCTGGCCCTATATGCAGGAGCAGAACTATGGCCGCATCGTGATGACGACTTCGTCGACAGGCCTCTATGGCAATTTCGGCCAGGCCAACTATGGCGCGGCAAAGCTGGCCCAGGTGGGCCTGATGCAGACGCTGGCCATCGAAGGGGCCAAACACAATATCCGGGTCAACGCGCTGGCCCCCACGGCGGCCACGCGCATGACGGCGGGATTGCTGCCCGAGCCGGTGCTGGAAGCCCTGAAGCCGGAGGCCGTGGTGCCTGCCATGCTGGTGCTGGCGCACGAGAGCGCGCCTACGCGCACCATTGTCTGCGCCGGTGCCGGCGGTTTCGAGGCGGCGCACATTACCATGACCGAAGGCATTTATCTGGGCATGGGCGAGGCCGTCCCTGAGGAGTTGGCCGCGCGCCTGGCCGAGGTCACTGCCAGCGAGGGCCAGCAGGTGCCGGCCAGCGGCGCCGTCCAGGGACAGGTGGAAGTGGGCAAGGCCATGAAGGCGCATGGACATTGATCAAGGCCAAAGTCGCCGCATTTTTTGCCCTGTACGAGCGGCAAGAGCGGCTGGCGGTTGCGATTAGCACAGCTGAAAAAAGCCCTCTCGCGAGGGCTTTTTCTGTTTTGGAGTGAGCATGTGCTCATGTTTGGGTTGCTGTTAACCTGACAAATTTCTGGAAGATGCCCTGGCTCTTAGCTGCTCAACAGGCCGAAAAACGTGGTTAAGCGGCCAGCCGCCATCGCGTTGCGTCTTGTTTCTCTATCATTCGCCGTCTGGGCGCGATTGGGCAGACGAAGTTTGTCGTCAGCGTCTTCACTAAGAAGGTAAGAACAATGAAGACATCGCAGGCCGCCGTGAATATGCCCACCGCCGAGAGGCTGCTGGGCATTCGTCGCGGCATCGAGAAAGAGGGACTGCGGGCATTGGCTACAGGCTCGCTGGCCCTGACTCCGCACCCGGCGGAACTGGGTTCGGCTCTCACGCACCCGCACATCACCACCGATTACAGCGAGTCCCAGCTGGAACTCATCACCGGCGCACGCCTGGGTGTCGAGGAGTGCCTGGACGAGCTGACTGAAGTCCATCAGTTCGTGCTGCGCAACCTCAGCGAAAGCGGCGAGCTGATGTGGAACTCCAGCATGCCCTGCCGCCTGCCTACGGATGAGACGATTCCGCTGGGCCGCTATGGCAGTTCGCACTCGGGCCGTTCCAAGAGTGTGTACCGCATGGGTCTGGGCCACCGCTATGGCCGCCGCATGCAGACCATCTCGGGGATTCATTACAACTGGTCGCTGCCCGGAGTGAGCAGCGACCAGTACTTTGCGCTGATCCGTAACTTCCGCCGCAACGCCTTTGTGCTGCTGTATCTGTATGGCGCCTCTCCCGCGCTGTGTCCCTGCTTTGTGGAAGGGCGCGAGCATCGCCTGCAACCGCTGGGCGACGGCAGGCATGCGCTGTACCTGCCCTATGCCACATCGCTGCGCATGGGGCGCCTGGGCTATCAGAGCGATGCGCAGTCCAGCATCAATGTCAGCTACAACGGACTCGAGGGCTATGCGGACTCGCTGCATGAGGCGCTGACCCGTCCTTACCCGGCCTACGAGCAACTGGGCGTGAGAAACCCCGGTGGCGACTACAACCAGCTGGGCACGGGCCTGCTGCAGATCGAGAACGAGTTCTACGGCACCATCCGCCCCAAGCGCACCGTCAAGAGCGGCGAGCGCCCCCTTCACGCGCTGCGCGAGCGCGGCGTGGAATATGTGGAAGTGCGGCTCATGGATATCGATCCCTATGAAACCGTGGGCATTGCCCCGGCCACCATGCGCATGATCGACGTCTTCCTGCTGCACTGCCTGCACAGCGACAGCCCTGATGACACGCCCCAGGAAATTGCCGACCTCAAGCACAACCAGCATCTGGCCGCAGAACAGGGCCGCGAGCCGGGCCTGACGCTGGTGCGCAACGGCCAGCAGGTGCTGCTGACCGACTGGGCGCAGGATGTGCTCGAGCAATGCCGTCCCTATGCCCAGGCTCTGGACGCTGCTCACGGCACAAGCGACTACAGCGCTGCGCTGGATCAGGCCCTGGCCCGAGTGCAGGATGCGCAGTCCACGCCCTCGGCCCATGTGCTCAAGGAGCTCACCGGCGCCTATGACAACCGTTTCATCGACTTCATGACCATGCAGTCCGCTAAGGCGCGCGATGCCTTGCTGGCCATGCCCTGGACGGCCGAGCAGCAGGCGCGCTACGAGCAGATGAGCCAGGAGTCGGTGACCGCGCAGCAAGCCATCGAGGCTGCCGACACCATGACGTTCGAAGAATGGCGCCAGCGCTATATGGACCCGGCCAGTCTGCGCTGATTCTCCGAATTCGATAGCTGAAAGCGCTTGTGGCTTCTGGGCTGCAAGCGCTTTTTCTTTTATGAGCAGGCTGCGATGTCACAGCCTCGTCATCTGTGTTTCATATCGTAACGACGAGCGGGGCACTGCGCTCCGCGCTTGATCGGCGGTGTGCTCATGTTGTTGAAGAAATTCCAGAACCTTTCGGTGGCTCGCAAGATGTGGGCCTTGTTCCTGGGGCTGTTGCTGTGCAATGTGCTGGTGGCGGGCGGCTTGTTCAGCTATTTGCAGAATGTGGAGCAGCGGGTCAGCGCTGCTGTTCAGGCCACGGACAAGCGCATCAATCTTGCGCTGCGCTGGCAGGCACTGACGCTGCAGAGCGTGGAGGCGGCTCTGGCCAGCGTGCTCTCTTCGGAAGAGCATCTGATTGCTCAGCTTTCTCAGAAAGCGCGTGGGCTGATGCAGCAGGCAGGTGGTCTGCAGCAACAGGTGCAGGCCGATGCGCAAAGCGAAGTCGATCGCAGCGGCCTGGCCAGGGTGGAGCAGGAACGCAAGGCAGTGCTCGATATCTACGAGCAGGCCTATCAGGCGCGTGATCTGGGCAAGGCCTGGGAGGCGCAGAAGCTGGTGGACGAACAACTGATCCCCGCTTCCAGGCGCTATGTCCAGGCGCAGGATGCCTTTATCGAGGCCCAGCAGCAGCAGCGCCTGGACGCCGAGCAGCATGGTCGTGAGCAAACCGCCATCGCCAAGCGCATGGCCATGGGCGTGGGCCTGTTCATGGGGCTGTTGGGAGCATTGCTGTCGCTGGCGACGATTCGCTCCATCACCACGCCCCTGAGCGAGGCAGTGCAGCTGGCGCAGACCATTGCGGCGGGCGATCTCAGCTATGCACCGCCGTCGACTGGGCGCAGCGACGAGCTGGGTCGGCTCATGCAGTCGCTGGCGCTGATGACGCGCCAGCTGCGTGGCCTGGTGGGCGAGGTGCAGGGCGGCGTGGAGGCCGTGGCCGCCGCATCCAGCCAGATGGCGCAGGACAACAGCGACCTCTCCGATCGCACAGCCCATGCAGCAGAGCAGCTCAAGGCCACGGTCAGCAGCATAGAAAACATGGTCACCCTGGTCACCCATTCGACCGACAGTGCGCGCCATGCCGACCAGAGCGCGCGCAGCGCCGCCGAGGCTGCGGCCAGCGGCGGCAGCGTGGTGCAGGAGGTGGTTCGCAATATGGAGCACATGGCGCAAAGCAGCCAGCAGGTGGCGGCCATCGTGGGGGTGATTGACGGCATTGCCTTCCAGACCAATATCCTGGCGCTGAATGCAGCCGTGGAAGCGGCGCGGGCAGGCACTCAGGGCCGTGGCTTTGCCGTGGTGGCGGCCGAGGTGCGCGAGCTGGCCCAGCGCAGTGCCGAAGCGGCCAAGCAGATCCGCCAGCTCATGGAGCATTCCACAAAGCAGATGAAGTCGGGACAGACATTGGCGCTGCAGGCCGGCCAGCGCATGGAGCATATCGTGCGCGATGTGCGCACGGTCAGCGGTCTGATCGCGTCGATCACCGAGGCTGCCCAGGCGCAGAACCAGGGTATCGCCCAGATCAGCGAGGCGGTGCAGGCGCTTGACCACATGACCAGCCAAAACGCTGGTCTGGTGGCTGAGTCCAGCGCGGCAGCGCGCGAGCTATTCCATCAGGCGCAAAGGCTGGAGGCCGGGGCGGGGCGCTTCCGTATCAACTATCAAGCGCAGGGTAACGAGATCGCCGATGTCGAGGTAGATGTCATGGAAGAAGTCCATGTGCCTCGCCTGGCTGCGCTGGAAGCCGAAATGGCATGAATACCGAGTAGCGGGTTTCTGGTCTCGGGTCTCAGTCAGGTCTCGGCCAGGCCTTGGGCCGCATCCTCCAGCCAGAAAGCCAGCGCACCGTAATAACCTTCCCAGACGCAGCCGTTGCAGCCGCGCCCGCAGCAACTTGTGGGCTCGGGCGGAGGCTGACGCAGCGTCACCGCCGCGGCTGCGGCGCGCTGCTGCCACAGCGCAATCTGGCTGCGAGCCTGGGTCAGCGGCTGCAGCAGGGCCGCATCGCTCATTTCTTGAAGCGAACCCAGAGAAACTGGGCGATGAAGGCCAGACCCAGCACCAGAGCAAACCAGCCCACGATATGGGACTGGGCAAACAACTGGGCAATGCCGCTTTCAGGCTTGAACACAGGAGCCAGCAAGATGATGATGCCGATCAGTGCAATCGTCAGGCCCTTGATCAGAATTTCGTTGCGGGCTTTGGACTTTTGGGGGGCGGAGGGCAAGGGCATAAGCGAGCTGGCAGGTCAGAAAAGCAGAGGGAGATTATCCTTGCGCGCCTGAATTCACTGACATAAAAGGGTGTTTGTGCCCATTGCGTGCTCGCACCCAGCAAAAAAGAAAGATCTCCGCTTATGGCCATCCAATGGTTTCCCGGTCACATGCATCTGACGCGTCAGGCCATCACGGAGCGCGTCAAGGAAATCGATGTGGTCATCGAGGTTCTGGATGCGCGCTTGCCCGGCTCCAGCGCCAACCCCTTGCTGCAGGAGATGACGGGCCACAAGCCGCGCCTGAAGATACTCAACAAGCAGGACATGGCCGATCCGGTCCAGACCAAGGCCTGGATGGACTGGTACAACGCCCAGAGCGAGACGCGCGCCATTGCGCTGGACGCCTCGGAACCTGCTCCCACCAAGCGCCTGATTGAGCAGTGCAAGCTGCTGGCACCCTCGCGTGGCGGTCTGGCCAAGCCCATGCGCGTGCTGATCTGCGGCGTGCCCAATGTGGGCAAGTCCACGCTGATCAACTCCATGAGCGGCAAGACCCAGGCCAAGACCGGCAATGAGGCCGGAGTGACCAAGCTGGAGCAGCGCATCGTGCTGGCCGATGACTTCTATCTCTGGGACACGCCCGGCATGCTGTGGCCGCGCATCATCGTGGAGAAAAGCGGCTACAACCTGGCGGCCAGCGGCGCCGTGGGACGCAATGCCTACGACGAAGACCTGGTGGCGCTGGAGCTGCTTTTGTATCTGCAAAAACACTATGCCCCGATGCTGGAGGCGCGCTACAAGCTGGGCATTTCGGCTGAAGAAATTGCGGCGCTGCACGATGACGAGTTGCTGACAATGATCGGCAAAAAGCGTGGTGCCGTGATGAGCGGAGGCCGCGTGAACCTGCAAAAGGCGGCCGAGCTGGTGCTGACCGACTTCCGTGATGTGAGCATAGGCCGCATCACGCTGGAGACTCCGGCCGAATTCGAGGCCTGGCTTGCCGAGGGCCAGCAAAAGGATGCGGAGCGCCAGGCCAGGAAGGATGCCCAGACCAAAGCGCGCCGAAGCGCGCGCCGCCGCCAGCCCTGAGCTTGCGACTAACGCCCGGCCCTTGGGCGGCGCAGGCAGGTGGCACTGGGCAGGCGGGCCTTGCGTGCAGATTTTCTGAATCAGACTTGCCTGGGCGATTGAACTAATTGGCAACTGCCCCTAGCATTCATCATTCAGTCTGAATGCCAAAGGGCTTGCATGCAGCGTCATTTCGTCGAGGCCAGATACCGGTTGCCCATGCGCCGCATGGTGTGGCTGGGCTGTCTCTGGATGTGGCTCCTGGGCGCCGCGATGAGTCTGGTCTGGTTGCTGACCCCGGCGATGGACGACTGGGATCTGGCGCTGTCCGGCGGCGTCATGCTGCTTTCGCTGCTGTGCATGGGCCTGGCCAAGGCCAGGCAGTGGGTCTGGGCCGTGTCCTGCTTTGTCTGGGGCAACTGGCTGTTGAGCTTGTTCTGGGTCTGGCACATGGGAGGGCTCTATGGGCCGGGCGTGATGGCATTTCCTGCCTGGTTGGCTGTTGCGCTCTGGGTGCAGGGCACGCGTGCCGCCCTGACGATGCTGGGGCTGTCCTCCATCGTCGTTGCCGCCCTATGGTGGCTGGCTCCTCATATCGGCACGCCGTTGGCGACTCTCTCGGCAGCCGAGCATCTGCTGGCGATGATTCATTTGCTGGGCATGATGATGCTGGTGCTCATCATTTGCTTGCAGGCAAGAGCCAGCCTGGGGCGGCGTGTGCAGAAAAGCCAGGAGATGCTGGCCGCACTGGAGGCCAGCCAGAACGAGTTGCGCAAGTTCTATCGGGCGGTCGAGCAGAACCCCGAGAGCATCGTCATCACCGATCCCGAACTGAAGGTCATCTATGTCAACGAGGCCTTTTTGCTGCGCTCGGGCTATGCGCGTGAGCAGGTGATTGGCCAATCTACCGAGCTGGTGTCCACCATGGGCATGGACCGCAGTCACCGCCAGCGTGCGCTCAAGCAACTGGCCAAGGGAACGCTATGGCGTGGCGAGATGACCAATCGCACGAGCAAGGGTGAGGCCTTGCGGGAGTCGGTGCTGGTGACGCCGATTCGCACGCCTCAGGGAGAGGTCGTCAATTATGTGGAGCTCAAGCGCGATCTCTCCGAGCGCGTTCTGGCCGAGCGACGTATCCACGACCTGGTCTATCTGGACTCGCTCACAGGGCTGCCCAACCGCCATTCGCTGACCTTGCATCTGCGCGAGCTGGCCCTGGTTCGGCAGGATGCCAGCCATGGCTTGCTGCTGCTGGATGTAGATCGATTTTCCGTCTTCAACGATGTGCATGGCATGCAACACAGCGACGAGCTGGTGCAGGCCATGGGGGCCAGACTGGTCGAGGTGCTGCCTGACGATGCCTGGATTGCGCGTATCGCGGCTGCGGAGTTTGCCATCGTCTTCGATAGCCTGCACAAGCATGCCCAGGGCGTGGAGGAGCAGCTGCAGCAGTACGCGCAGACCTTGAAGAAGGCCTTGCAAAAGCCCTTTTCCCTCAACAGCTGGGTGGAAACCGAGTTTGTCAGCTGCTGCATCGGTGGTGCAGTGCTGGAACCGGCCATCAAAGGCGGCAACAGCCATGACGTGCTGCGCTTTGCCAGCGTGGCCTTGCATGAGGCCAAGCTGGGCGGTCCGGGCAGCGTGGTGCTGTTCGAGCCGCGCATGGCCCAGGATGTGTATCGGCGCGTGCGCATTGCCAGGGATCTGTACCACGGCATCTCACAGGGCGAGCTGCGCCTTTATCTGCAGAGCCAGACCGATGCGCGCGGTCGCTGTGTGGGGGCAGAGGCACTGGTGCGCTGGCAGCATCCGGAATGGGGGCTGGTCAGTCCGGGAGAGTTCATCCCGGTGGCCGAGGAGTCCGAACTCATCGTGCGTCTGGGTGACTGGGTGCTGCGTCAGGCTTGTACGCTGCTGGCGAGACCGGCCATGGCAGAGCGCGGACTGCGTCTGTCGGTCAACGTCAGCGCCCAGCAGTTTGCGCATGACGACTTCATGGCCACGCTGGACAAGGTCTTGAGGGAAACCGGTGCCAATTCGCGCCAGCTGACACTGGAGATCACCGAAGGCACCTTGCTACGGGATCTGGATCAGGCGCGGCGGCGCATGCTGGCACTGCGCGGCCTGGGCATAGAGATTTCTCTCGATGACTTCGGGACCGGCTATTCCAGCATGTACAGCCTGCAGCACCTGCCGATTCAGGAGCTCAAGATCGACAGAAGCTTTGTCAGCGGCAGCCATCGTTCCGAAAAAGATGCAGCTCTGGTGGAAGCCATGTTGCTGGTGGCGCGCCGCTTGCAACTGCGCGTGGTGGCCGAAGGCGTGGAGCTGTCCGAGCAGGCGCTGCAGTTGACGCAGTGGAACCCTGATATCGTGCTGCAGGGCATGCTGCTCGGCATGCCCCTGCCGCAGCAGCGTTGGCTGGTCGAGGTATTGGGCGAGCCCGATGCCACCGACAAGATATGAAAAAAGCCCACAACCATTGCTGGTTGAGGGCTTTCAGCTATGAATAGCGTAGTTGTTGGCTGTCGTCAGGCGGCAGGCTGCTCAAAATAGCGACGTGCCAGCAGATCCCAGAACCTCGAGCCGCGACCGATGTTGTCATCGTTGAAGTCGTAGGCCGGATTGTGCAGGCTCACGCCGGGCTGGTCGCCCTTGGCATTGCCAATCCAGCCATAGGCGCCGGGGACGGCCTCCAGCATGAAGCCGAAGTCCTCGGAGGTCATGGCGGGCAGCACATCGTCAAAGGCGTTGTCATCGCCGACCATTTCACGCATCACGGCGGCCATGAACTTGGCTTCGCGGGCGTGGTTGGTGGTGTTGGGGTAGGCGCCGGGGCGCAGCGTGAACTCGGCCGTGCACAGATGTGCGGCTGCCACATGGCTGCTGATGCGTTTGAGGCCTTCGACAAACATCTCGCGCGTCTCCTTCTTCAGGGTACGCACGGTGCCGGCGATGATGGCGTCATCGGGAATGATGTTTTCCACGGTGCCGCTGGTGATCTTGCCCACAGTGAGCACTGCCGAGTCCAGCGGATCGGTGCTGCGCGAGACCAGGGTCTGCAACTGGCTGACGATGGCACAGGCCACGGGAATCGGGTCCAGCGTCGTGTGGGGCATGGCCGCATGGCCGCCCTTGCCGTGGACTCTGATCTGAAAGCGCAGGGTGGAGGCCATGATGGGGCCAACGCGCACCGCCATTTGACCTGCCGGCAGCGATGGCCAGTTGTGCAGCGCAAACACAGCCTCACAGGGGAATTTGTCGAACAGGCCGTCATCCATCATGGCCTTGGCGCCAGCGCCTCCTTCTTCGGCAGGCTGGAAGATCAGGTGGACTGTGCCGTCAAAGTCGGGCTGCTGAGCCAAGGTGGTGGCTGCGCCCAGCAGCATGGTGGTGTGGCCGTCGTGGCCGCAGGCATGCATGCGACCCTTGTTCTGGCTGATGTGCCCGAAGGTGTTGATTTCCGTGACGGGCAGGGCATCCATGTCGGCGCGGATGCCGATGCTGCGGCCGGGGTTGTCCTTGCTTCGGCC
Organism: Comamonas testosteroni ATCC 11996; assembly: GCF_000241525.1. Classification (GTDB taxonomy): domain Bacteria; phylum Pseudomonadota; class Gammaproteobacteria; order Burkholderiales; family Burkholderiaceae_C; genus Comamonas; species Comamonas testosteroni. Next base: position 66,761 of record NZ_AHIL01000033.1, on the reverse strand, counting down.
CTTGCCGTAGATGCTGGCGACGATGCCAGTCTGGCCCAGGCCACGATGCACGGTCAGACCCAGGGCCGTGAGGTATGCGGCGACCTTGTCGCCGGTGCGGTGCTCTTCGTATTTGAGCTCAGGATTGGCGTGCAGGTCGCGGCGAAAACTGAGCAGCGTACCGAGGTGAGGAGTGATATCGGGTGTAGATCGCATACAGGGGCCGCGGAGCACCCAGTGCTGTAACTGTCGTGGCAGGCAAGCGTTGCGGGCCTGCCGGTGACCGCAGCATTTCAATAGCAAGACCCCCATCATAGGCGTATGCGGAGAGTGGGGGCTTAGGTAGATACCGAAATCAGGGATTTCAGCGCTTGTGCTAACCGAGGAAAAAGCAAGCGGTGACTTACCAGGCGTGAGAGCTCTTGCAGGCGGCCCGATGAGCCCTGCAGGCCGTGTCTTGCAGGGCGAAACACCCGCCACGGCAGCAGTCAGTCGTGAGCCCGCAATGCCCGTGTGTCGCCTCGCTCCGGCGCAAACGGCGAAAATACCAAGTTATGACCGCACAGAACGCCAAAATTTCCCTGTTCCAGCAGTTGCTGGTGCGCCCCGATCGCAACGATCCCAAGCCCCTCATCCTCTACCACGGCCGCCGCTGCCCCGACGGCTTCGGCGCGGCGCTGGCGGCTTGGCTGTTCTATGAAGGTCAGGCCGAGTTTCGCGGTCTGGATCACGGCGAGATCCAGACAGCCGACGACCTGGGCGATCTGGCCGGTCGTGCCGTCTATGTGCTGGACTTTGCCTTCGAGCCCACGTTGATGGCCGAGATCGAGTCGCGCGTGGCCAAGCTCGTGGTGCTGGACCATCACAAGAGCGCAGCCGAGAAACTCAGCGGCTACCAGTGCCAGTGCGGCGTAGTGCATTTCGATATGAGCAAGTCCGGCGCGCGTCTGGCCTGGGAGTTTTTCCAGGCCGACAAGCCTGTGCCCGGTCTGATCCGCTACATCGAGGACCGCGATATCTGGAAATGGGAATTCCCCGAAAGTGCGGCGTTTCTCGCGGCTCTGGACATGGAGCCCGTGCGCAGCTTTGAGCGCTGGGCCGAGATTGCAGCCTTCACGCCCGAGCAGGAAACGGTCTACATGGCCCGTGGGGGTGCCATGGACGAGAAATTCCAGAAGCTTTGCGCCGATATTGCCGACGGCGCCCAGGTGCTGGTCTTCAACGGCAGGCAGGGCCTGATGGTTAACTGCCCGGGCATGTTCCACAGCCAGGTGGGCGATTTGCTGGCGCGCCAGAGTGGCAGCTTTGCCCTGATGTGGCATGCCAATCACAAGGGCACCAAGGTGGGCCTGCGCTCGCGCTCGGAGTTCAATTGCATTCCTCTGGCAGAGAGCTTTGGCGGCGGCGGCCATGCCCAGGCCTGTGGCTTCAAGATGGGCAACGAGCGTCTGGTGGAACTGCTGCAGGGTGAACTCAAGGCCGAGCCCGAAGCGCAATACGAGTTTGCGGCCGCACCGGGCCTGCAGTTCGACGAAGAGGGCAAGTGGATTCGCGCAACGCCAAAGTCGGCGTAATTCAAGAAAATCATAGCTGTCAGCGCTTGAGATACAAGCGCTGACAGCTGTTTCTTATGCTTTGGATTGCCAGCCCGGCAGCGCCAGCAGCTTTTGCCAGTCCCGCGCTTCCTGCAGCTGAGTCAGGCTGGACCAGTCGGCCTCGAAGCGCATGGGCTGCCCGCTCACGGGGTGGGCAATCTCCAGCGCTCTGGCATGAAGCCATAGTCGTTGCTGACCCAGGCGCTCGGCCCACCAGCGGTTCAGCGGTCCCTTGCCGTGGGTGGCGTCACCGATGATGGGGTGGGCCACATGCTTGAGGTGGCGGCGGATCTGGTGTCGGCGGCCTGTAGTGGGCAGGGCTTCGACCAGGCTGATGCGGGTCTCGGGGTGCCGGCCGTCATAGCTTTCGGGCCAGGACAGGCGTGCCAGACAGCGCAGGCGCGTGTGCGCCTCCTGCACCGGGGCATCCTCGGGCGCATCGTCGGGCTTGAGTGGGTGATCTACTTCCACTATTTCGGGCAGCCAGCCGCGCACCAGGGCCCGATATTCCTTGCGGGTTTCATGGGCTGCAAAGCTCGCCGCCAGGGCCTGGGCTGCGTCCTTGTGCAATGCCATGACCAGAACGCCGCAAGTGCCCTTGTCCAGCCGGTGCACGGGCCAGACATGGCGACCCAGCTGGTCGCGCAGCGTCTGCATGACAAAGCGGGTCTCGTGCGCGTCCAGGCCCGTGCGATGCACCAGCCAGCCAGCGGGTTTGTAGACCACAACCATATGCTCATCCTGCCAGAGTATGTGCAAAGGCGGATTGGCAGAAGAGCCGTCGGGCAGGGCGGTATCGGGCATGTGAAAGGCAGACAGAGGAGGGCGAGCCGCACTCTAGCGCACAGCGCAAAGCTTTGCTGACCAGGGCCTGCCTGCTGACAGACCGCTTCGTGGCCGAAAATGGGTGCGGGCCGCTCTACGTCGGCTCATTTTTTTTGGAGTAGCTGCCAGCTCTTGACGGATCAATGTTGGCAGCCATTTGGAGGCTTGATCTTGTGTCTGTGATGTTCAAGGGCGTGGTGGTTTCGGTCCTGGCGTCCGTGCTGTTCGCTTCGCTGTATTACCTCTCGCCTTTTCTTGCCCCGCTCGATGGCGAGCAGATCTTTGGCTGGCGCGTGCTGGTGACGCTGCCCTTTACCACTGCCCTGCTGTTCGCTCTCAAGGAGGTTGCGGCGGTACGCGACTTGCTGGCGAGAGCCCTGGCCCAGCCACGGTTTGGAATGCTGCTGGTGCTGAGCTCGGCGCTGCTGGGCGTGCAGCTATGGATTTTCATGTGGGCACCCATGAACGGGCGTGCGTTGCCGGTGTCGCTGGGCTATTTTCTGCTGCCGCTGGTGATGGTCGTGGCCGGGCGTGTGCTGTTTGCCGAGCGCCTGACGCCCGGCCAGAGCCTGGCTACGCTCTTGGCGGCTGCGGGCGTGGCGCATGAGTTCTGGCAGGCCGGCGGCATGTCCTGGGAGACCTGGGTGGTGGCGCTGGGTTACACGGTGTATTTCTCGCTGCGCCGCTGGCTGCAGACCGATACCCTGGCCGGTCACTGGATCGACATGGCCTTGCTGGTGCCGGTGGCCGTCGGCTTCACGCTGCGCGTGCCCGGCAGTTGGCCGCTGGTGGCGGGCCATCCCTCGCTTTGGGCCCTGCTGCCCTTGCTGGGCATCGTCAGCGCCGTAGCGCTGGCGCTGTACATGATTGCCAGTCGCTGGCTGCCGCTGGGCCTGTTCGGACTGCTGTCCTATGTGGAGCCGGCCCTGCTGGTCGTGGTGGCCTGGCTGCTGGGCGAGAGCATGGAGCCACAGCAGCAACTGAGCTATGCGCTGATCTTTGCCGCCGTGGGTCTGCTGATCGGCGACGGTTTGCGGCATTCATGGCGTGGGCGTTCACACACATCGGACTGAGATGGCTGCAGTTCCAGCCCCAAGTTGGTGCATCAAAGGACAATAATTGAAGTTTTGTTTTGTTTGAAGGAATTGCTCGTCATGGCATCGACCCCATCCCCTATCCGCGTTGCTATCGTCGGTTACGGCAATCTGGGCCGCGGCGTGGAAGCTGCTGTCGCCAAGAACCCCGATATGCAGCTCAAGGGGATTTACACCCGTCGCGACCCTTCCCAGCTCCAGCCCCTGAATGCAGGTACGCCGGTGCATTCCATGGATGTTTTGCTGTCGCACAAAGGTCAGGTCGATGTGCTGATTCTCTGCGGCGGCTCCAAGGACGATTTGCCCAGGCAGGCGCCCGAGCTGGCGGCCCATTTCAGTCTGGTCGACAGCTTTGACACCCATGCCCGCATCCCCGAACACTTTGCCAATGTGGACAAGGCCGCTCAGGGGGGGCAGTGCACGGCCCTGATCTCGGCCGGCTGGGACCCGGGCATGTTCTCCATCAACCGCGTGCTGGGTGAAGCCCTGCTGCCTGACGGCGCTACCTACACCTTCTGGGGCAAGGGCCTGAGCCAGGGGCATTCCGACGCCATCCGCCGTGTGGAAGGCGTGGCCGGCGGCGTGCAGTACACCATCCCTGTGGAGGAGGCCGTCAACAAGGTGCGCTCCGGCGTGCGCCCTGAGCTGTCCACTCGCGAGAAGCACCAGCGTGAATGTCATGTGGTGCTCAAGGATGGCGCCGACGCCGAAGCCGTGCGCAAGACCATTGTGGAAATGCCTCACTACTTCGACCAGTACGACACCACGGTCCACTTCATCAGTGCCCAAGAGCTGGCCCGTGATCACTCTTCCATGCCCCATGGCGGCTTTGTGATCCGCAGCGGCAACACCAGTGCAGAGAACAAGCAGGTCATCGAATATCGCCTGCAGCTGGACAGCAACCCCGAGTTCACTTCCAGCGTGCTTGTGGCCTATGCCCGCGCCGTGCATCGCCTGGCCCAGGCCGGCCAGCATGGCTGCAAGACCGTGTTTGATGTGGCTCCTGGCCTGCTGTCGCCCAAGAGCGCCGAACAACTGCGTGCCGAGCTGCTGTAAATCAGTCGCCAGCAGCAAAAAGCCTCGCAGAGGCTGCGAGGCTTTTTTGTGTCGAAACGGGCTGCAGCGCCAATTGCCAGATGTTTGGCAGCTATTGATTTTCAAGTGGTTGCGGGGATTCGAGGCCGCTCACGCGTGCCGCATCTTCGAGCCTGTCCACATCGCGCAGAGGTTTGAACAGCGTCATCCAGCCGCCCACCACGCCCAGCGTGCACAGGCTGCCCAGAATGGCAGCGGGAACTGCGCCGAACCATGAGGCGCTGCTGCCTGCGCGGAACTCGCCCAGCTCATTGGAGGAGCCGATGAACAGCATGTTCACCGCATTCACGCGGCCGCGCATATGGTCGGGCGTGGAAAACTGCACCAATGCGCCGCGAATATAGACGCTGACCATATCGGCTGCACCGGCCACGGCCAGTGCCAGCATGGACAGTACAAACCAGTGCGAGAGTGCAAACACCAGATTGGCCAGTCCGAACACTGCTACGGCAGCAAACATCACCTTGCCCACGCGGCGGTTGATGGGGCGCGATGCCAGCCACAGGCCCATGCAGACCTCTCCCGCAGCCATGGAGGAGCGCAGCAGGCCCAGGCCTTGCGGACCTACCTGAAGCACTTCATGCGCATAGACGGGCAGCAGGGCCACAACGCCGCCCAGCAGTACCGCAAACAGATCGAGCGAGATGGTGCCAAGGATGATGGGGCGGGTGCGCATGAAATGCAGACCTTCGGCAAAGCGTTGCCACATGGTTGTTTGCACGTCAGTGACGATCCTGGGGCTGGCAAAGTGCACGGGGACCTGGCTCAGCAGGCCTGCGCCCAGAAGCAGAGCGACGCCGCAGACCGCATAGGTCAGCACGCCGCCACCGAGCGCATACAGCAGGCCGCCCAGCACGGGAGCAGCAATCGCCGAGATACGCATCAGCATGCTGTTGGTGGCCAGGGCCTGGGCCAGTTGCTCGCGGGCTACGATCTGCGGCAGCAGGCTTTGCAGCGCCGGACCGCTGAAGGCGCGACTGCAGCCAAACAGCACCAGCACTGCATAAATCCAGTGCACATTGTGTGCGCCGCTCTCGGCCAGCAGCCACAGCAGGCCTGAGCAGACCGCGGCCACCAGCCAACTGATGCCGAGCAGGCGCTTGCGGCTCATACGGTCGCTGAGATCGCCTGCGGGAATCAGCAGACCAGCCATGGGCAGGAACTGCGCCAGCCCGACATAGGCCAGAGACAGCGGCTCGCGCGTGATGTCGTACACCTGCCAGGCCACCACCACGGCCTGCATCTGCTGGGCAAACATGGCAAGCATGCGTGCCAGCACGAAATTGACAAAAGCGGGATCGCGCAATGGCGGGATGGTGGAGGCCTGAGGCGCTGCAGAGGTGGCGGGGGTGGACAAGGTGAGATCCGTGAGTGCGGCTGGGGAGGCGGGAGTTGGCCTGGGCCGACTTCCTGCCTTGGCGACCTGAAATGTCAGAGGGTCGAGTATGCGCGATCGCCTTGTTTTCTGCAGTGCCTGTGGCCGTCCTGAGCGTCCACTTCTGTTGCGGTTCATATCCTGCAAGCAGGCTGCGGATTGACCTTCATGCCATGAAGGAGAGAAGCCTTGTTTGTCAAAAAATGTTTACCGACGAAGGCATGAGTCACTTTCCCACACGCAAAGAAACGGCGGCGATTCATCATAGCTTCACACAAATGGTTTTGCGTAATGAATAGCGAAGCTTTCTTTCAAGGAGTCACATCATGTCCATGCTTTCGATGCAATACGCAGGAACTCTTCTGGGCCGCGAAGCAGTCATTGAATTCCCGGACAGCCAGGCCCAAGTCCGCTACACCGCTAGCGGTCAGATGCGCTGGCGCGTGGTGGACTCGCAAGGACATATTTCCGAGGGCTGCGAGAACCTCAGCTATCTGCAACTGAGCGACCATCTGCATTTTTTGAACTGGATCGAGAAAACCGGCTTCACGGTCAGCCAGGTCATAGACTCGGCCAAGGGCACAGTTCAGGCTTTCTGGTCCTACGCTGACAACCAGTGTGAAAGCGGCCATCGTTCCTCCATGTTTGTGGAAGGCCGTTTCCGTCTGCGTTGAATCTGTCGGCTCTTGCCCAGGGCATGGAGCGGGGGTAAGAGCCAGCTCAATGATTTGTGTGTGTGTGAGGTCAGTGACTTTCCTCTCTTGCCGACATCCCAAAGGTGTCGGCTTTTTTCTCCGTGAAACATCGCAGGCTCCACCATCCCTGCGTATTTTTTGATCGCAGGGCCAGAAGTCAAGGCCTGTGCGGCCTGGCCCTGTTTTCCCGAGGCTTGTCCACAGGCGGTTCCACAGACGCTGGGCATAACCTGCAATCCTGTTTTCCGAACTGCTGCGTTCAGAAAACATTCCCTAAGTGGTTACTGCCAAAAGAAAAACGTCCTCTGGCAACGAATCTGATGGATGGAGCGAGGTGCGTGAAACATCGGCATTGAATGTACGCATGAAAATAGAAAAGCCGGCACCTGGGCCGGCTTTTTCAATGCCTGAGCGCTGGCTTACTTGCGCTTGTCAGCGATAGCCGAGGACACCACCATGTCCAGCACATAGACATAGCTTGAAGCATCGGCGGGAACATTTTGGCGCTTGAAGCGGTTGATGCGCAGCACATTGCTCACACCGGCTTCGTGCTTGTAGCCTTCAATCTCGCTGTAGAAGTTCTCCCACTGGCCGGTATAGGTCTTGACGCCGTTGTCGCCGTAGCGGATCTCGCGCACCTGCAGACACTGATGGCGGCCTGCACCTGCACTACAGGCCTTGCGCTCGGGGCCGACCTCGAGAAATATGCGTTCGGGCGCACCGCCGTATTGGGTCTGGGCGGTGGGCTTGCCGTTGAGCTGCCAGCGAGTGCCATCAATGAACTGCAGCGTCAGGCGAGGCTGTTCGGTAGTGGAGCCGCCGAGCTGCACGTTCCACTGCTTGGCGGTGGGCAGAATGCGCGCTACCTTCTGCTCCAGCATCATCAGCTGGTTGTCATTGCAGGCACGCAGGGTGCTCATGCCGCGCTGCAGATTGATGCGCTGGCCTTCAACGGTGTAGGCCGACGAGATGACATTGCACAGATTCTTGACGACGACGCGCTGGTCCACGAAGTCCAGCTCGATAGGTGCCTGGCTGGAGCCCAGAAACCAGCTCTGGTCCTCATTGCCAGCCGGTGTGTAGGCCTGCTGCAGTTTCCAGTGATAGGCGGTCAGCGACGCGGCATCGCCTGCGGGGCCTGTAGGGCCGGGCTTGCTTGCACCGCCGCCGCTTGTCGTACCGCAGGCGGCAAGCGTCATGGAAGCAACAAGGGGAAGGCACCAGGTCCAGCGAAATTTCATAGGGTTTCCTTAAGGTGGAATAGAGGAATACGGCAAACCGTGTCAGCAGGAGCAGAGTCTCTGTTGACCATATCAGTTCCCTGCGGGTTTTATCTGACCTTAACCCAACGTTGCAGTTGTTTTGCGCTTCGACAACCTCAGAGTGTCAACAAATGCTGCACGCTGACGGGCGGGGAAATCTGATGCGCTGCTCGGGCGTGAAGCCCCTGTAAAGATCGAAAAAATCCGTACAACTAGACAGCGCTTCGTCAAATTAGTCTTTGCCAAGCTGCTACGCTTCAAAGGTTCGGGCCATGAAGAGACTATGGCCCAGGCATCAAGGAGTTTCTGTGCGCTTAGGTGGTGTTGCTTTGTTTGGGCTGAATTGGGGGCGGCTGGGTTCTGTGGGCATATTGGCAGGTTTGCTGGGGGCATGCTCGGCAACCGCACCTCAGCATATGCCGGTCCAGGAGACCTTCGATTCCAGTTCCACGTTTTCCCGCGGCTTTGATGCGACACCGGCACAGACTTGCGAGGCCGCGCGCCGAGCCTTGTTGAGTCAGGGTTATATCGCCACGGCCAGGACGCAGGAGCTGATAGAGGGGCGCAAGAACTTCCAGCCCAATACGGAGACCAATCTGGAAATCAATTTCCGCGTGGTCTGCGTGCCGCAGACCAGCGACGGCCTGGTCAGCCTGGGCTTTGCGACGGCGCTGCAGGATCGCTATTCGCTCAAGAAAAGCGCAACCTCGGCCAGCGTGGGGGTGAGCGCTCTGGGGTCGCTGTCGCTGCCGTTTTCTTCCAGCAACGATTCGCTGGTCAAGGTGGGCAGCGAGACCGTTTCCAAACGCAGCTTCTACGACAGCTTTTTCGAGCTGGTGGAAAACTATCTGAAGCAGGATCAGGATGCACCATAGTTTTGAGCACACCAGTCTGCAGCGCATGGTAGGTGGGCGCTTGCGATTCTGATCTGGTAGCAAGAACTAAAAAGCGGCTCTGCGAGCCGCTTTTTAGTCTGCGAGATCCGTTCAGATGAACAGCGCCGGGTCCACCATGGCGCGGTTCAGCATCACGCTCCAGTGCAGGTGGGGGCCGGTCACGCGGCCAGTGGCTCCGACCTTGCAGAAGGCATCGCCTGTCTGCAACTGATCGCCCGGCTTGCAGTCCACCTGGCTCAGGTGGCAGTACATGGTCAGCAGGCCGCCACCATGGTCCAGCCAGACCGTGCCGCCGTTGAAGAAGTAGTCGCCCACATCGATCACCTTGCCCGGCAGAGGCGCGCGCACCGGCGTTCCGGTGGGGGCGGCAATGTCCATGCCGCTGTGCGGATTGCGCGACTGGCCGTTGAAGACACGACGCAGGCCGAAGCTGCTGGAGCGGCGGCCCGGCACCGGCACGCGCATGTGCAGGCTGCCGGAAGGCGGCGGCTCGGTGAAGGTGGCCATCACGGTCTTCAGGTGGGCGGCCTCGCGTTCGTAGCGGGCATTGTCTTCGGCAGACAGATCCACCGTCTTGGGCGAGACCTTGAGGCGCTGCTCCACATACTGTTTGTCGCGCACCGTATAGCTCATGCTTCGCAAGCGGCCATCGGTCTTCACGCCAATGCTCTGCTCGCCCGGTGCGGTGGCAAGCGGTATGCCCACGATTGCGGTCCATTCGATCATGTCGCCCACCACCAGAACCTCGGCTTCTGCGGCCGTGACCAGGGGGCGTGCGGAAGCCGGGCCCAGCGACAGGCGTGCGACGCCGCCGGGAACCCTGCTGTCCTGCGGCCAGAGCGCGCCGTCCGAGCTGGCGCTGCGTGCCGCCCAGGCCGGTGCGGCGGCAAACAGCGCTGTTTGTGCCATCCATTGCAGCAGGCGACGGCGTTCGGGTGGGAGAGAGGGGCTGGTGAGGTTTTCGGTCGGCATGGTGCTTATCGGGTTGTGCAGGCATTGTGCTGCATTGCTATCGATAGCGGAGCTAAAGGCGATACAGACATGTGAGCTTTACGCTGGCCAGCCCTTGAAGACCGGCTGCGTGATCAGGGCCGGCGCATGCTCCGGGCCAGGTCCAGCTGTCCCCGCTGCTCCAGGGCCTGGACTGCACCAAGCCGGTCGCGCTGCTGCTTGTTCTGGCTCAGCTTGAACTTGGCTTCCAGGCGGTCGACAGTAATTTCCAGGCCCACGATGGCGCCGAGCATGCGTTGCAGGTAGTCGGGCGGAGCGTCGCTCATCTTCCATGGGGCTTCGGCATTGTTGCTGGCCTCGTGGCGGCGGGTGAGCCGGCCCACCACGCCGCGCACGAACTTTTCATCGTCGCGCACGCTGATGCGGCCGTGCGCGTGGACCACACGGTAGTTCCAGGTCGGCACCTGCTCGTGGGTCTCGTGCTTGCTGGGATACCAGCTGGGAGAGATATAGGCCTGCTCGGCACGGAAGATCACCAGCACGGAGTTGTCGTCCCGGATCTGCTGCCACACAGGATTGGCGCGTGCCACGTGGGCGATCAGTCGCAGCATGCCATCCTCGTCCTGCAGCAACTCGAATGGCAGGTGATTGGCATCCAGCCCCGCATCGGACTGGGTGACCAGGCAACCCAGCGGGTGAGCCTGGATCAGGGCATGCAGGGCGGTGGGGTCGTCGACCTTGAAATGGCTGGGGTTGTACATGAAGGCTGCTGCAATGAGTGGTGCAAAAACGAATGAGCTTTTATGAGCTTGTTTATACCGTCATGCAGGCTGCGCGCCGAGAAGCCGCCTGCATGGCAGGCGGCATGGCACGAAGGCGAGTGGCGTTTCAGCGGTGCTCTCGATCCCCGCGCGAGCGGCCCTCGGAGCGCGCCGCTTGCATGCGAGCCTGTTGCTCGGCCTGGTGCTGCTGAGCCTGCTGGTGGCGTTGGGCCTGTTCCTGCGCCCGTTGTTGCTGCATCTGGGCTTGCTGCTGGCGTTGCTGCTGCTCACGAGCCTGTTGCTGCTGCATTTGCTGCTGGCGCTGAGCCTGCTCCTGGGCACGCTGTTGCTGCATTTGTGCTGGCGCTGAGCTTGTTCCTGGGCGTGCTGCTGTTGCATCTGCTGCATCTGGGCCTGCTGCTGGCGCTGCTGTTGTTCACGGGCCTGTTGCTGCTGGCGCTGAGCTTGCTCCTGAGCGCGCTGCTGTTGCATCTGGGCTTGCTGCTGGCGCTCCTGCTGCTCTCGGGCTTGCTGCATTTGCTGCTGGCGCTGGGCCTGCTCCTGGGCGTGCTGCTGTTGCATCTGGGTTTGCTGCCGATGCTCTTGCTGTTCACGGGCTTGCTGCTGCATTTGCTGCTGGCGCTCCTGCTGCTCTCGGGCTTGCTGCATTTGCTGCTGGCGCTGGGCCTGCTCATGGGCCCGCTGCTTTTGCATCTGCTGCATCTGGGCTTGCCGTCGCTCCTGTTGCTCGCGGGCTTGCTGCATTGGCTCCTTTGGGCGTTGCTGCAAGGCTTTCTCCGTCATGGCAGCCTGCATCTGTGGTGCCTGCGGCGGATGGCGATCATGTGGGGCTTGCGGTTGCATCAAGGCATTGCCATTGGATGCGCGCGGCCCGCCTGGAGCCTGGCTGGGGCCCTGGGCAAAGTCCGGCCGCCCCTGAGGCTGTGTCGCCAGGGGGCTTGATGCTGGTTGGCGCTGGTTCAGGACATGGCCGCCGGCTGCGAGGGCGGCGGCACCGACGGCTGCGCCCGCTGCTGCGCTCGCGGCCATCGTGCCAGGCCCAGTAAGCACGCCTGCTGCCTGGGGCTGCCCGGCCGGCTCGCGGCGCTCGCCTGAGGCATTTTCATGGATGTTGTTGATGTAGGTGTTGTCCGTGCGATGGATGTTCTGCACCACGGTTCGCGACTGGGATATATAGGTTGTGTTGTTGTAGACCACAGCCGGACGTGCCTGCGGGGGCGGGGGGCGCTCGCCGTGACGCCAGGGCCTTTCAGGATTGCCCCAGTGCATATTCCAGGCATTCCAGCCCCAGGACGGATGCCTGTCCATGGACCCGGCCAGCACGATGGCGGTGCCAAAGCCCAGCAGGCCGGCCATCACGGGCACGCCGGCCACGGGAGCCGGAGGCTGCACCTCCACATAACGGTAGCCGCCATATACGGGCAGCGGCTGACCGTAGACCGCAGCCGGGTCGTACTGAGGAACGTAGACCGTATCCACCTGGGAGGGGCTGATTTCAATGAACTGCTCCGGTGGCTCTATGACCGGGTCGGGCAGCGGTGTGACCACGGCTCCTGGCGTATAGGCCACGGCGGCGGGCGTGGACGCCAGGTTGACCTTGAGCTGGCTGGAGGTCTTGAGCGTGCCGGCCTTGTAGGCCCGGCTGCGCATGACCTGTATGGCGTTCATCACATCCGAGGGATCGTTGTAATAGGCCTTGCCTAGCGCCGTGGTCCAGGGCAGGTTGGAGGCCAGCTGTTCCAGCACGTTGGGAAACTGGGTCAATGATTTGACGGACGGGTCCCAGTTCTGGGCGTTGACGGCATTGCTCAGCGCCGTCCTCTGCAGACCGGGGTTTTGCCCCAGCCAGGTTTCGGCGGCGCTGATCTGGTCTGGATAGGTGGCACCGGCCAGGATCTGGGCCACCAGCTTGTCCGGGTAAAGCGCAATCGGCGCCACCATCCGGTAGAGCGCGTCTGCATCGGGTGGCACATATGCTGCGGGCTGAGGCTGTGCGGCATCGGGCATGGCAGCCGGTGCCAAGGCCGATGGCGCACTGTCCGCCTTGATCGGCGAATCCTTGTCGTTGCAGGCGCTCAGCGCCATGGCGGCGGCCAGGGCGATCACGCTCGGGTGCCATAGGCGGGCGACCGTGCTTGGCTGCTGTTCCGGCTGCTCAGGCCGGGTCCGGGGGAAATGCGACATCTGACGCTCCTTGCGCCGCACAGTGCAAGTCACGGTGCTATGGCGGATGCTGTTTTAACGCCAGTGTTGAGCCGTTGTTGACAGAGTGTTGTAAGCAAATAAAGCGTGTGGCGGCAGTCCGTGCTCAGAGAGGAACTGGTAAATTTTGATAGCTGTTATCGCAGTTTGAGTAATGCTTTGATGCTAAAAATAGTGAAAATTTAGGGCAGAAAATGCAAGGGTGGCTTCTCGGCTGAGTCACCAAGCTCGGGGCACTATCTCCCATGAAAAAGGCCTGCGCGAGGCAGGCCTTGGAGCTATCCGTGAAGCAGCACGCCGGTCACATTATTCGGTCATGGTGCCCATGAGCGTGCTCGTGCCCATAGCGTCCAGCGGCTTGCCGTTGACCTGGAATTCACCCTTGGCATAGACGATCTCGGTGCGCATCTTGCCGTCCTTGTCCTCGAAGATGCCTTGCTCCTTGAGCATGTCAAGGCTGGCTTGAGTCTGGGCCTTGGCAGTTTCCTCGATATCTTCGGGCTTGTACTCGTTCTCGCCTTCAAACACGGCCAGCAGGCTGGAGCGCCTGCGCGAGAGCATCATGTTTTCCATGAAAGGCTTGGGCATATCGGCCTTGAGGCTGACCTTCAGGTCCTGCAGCAGAGTGCCCATCTTCTGGCCATCGCCCAGATATTGAATGGCAGCCGCGAATTCGCTCACGCCATCGGGGGTGCGCATGGACAGGCGTTTGAGTTCGATCACGGGCTGGCGAGCCAGGGCCTGTGTGAGCGACTTGAGCATTTTCTCGCGCAGATCGCCGCTTTGCTGCTCGTCGGTGTCCTCACCGTCCCCAGCTTCGCCAGCAGCACCGAGCAGCGGGTTCTTGCGCTTGCTCATTTCCACAACCTGGTTGATCCAGTTGGCATCGACATTGTTGAACGCCATGTCCAGCACTAGGTCGTCAGCCTGCTTGTCTTCGAGTTTGGCGGTCTTGATGCCGGTCTTGAGCGTCATTTCCACGACCTCGCCCTTGAGGATGGTGTCCGAATCCATGGTGATGCCTTCGAAGTGGCTGGCAGAGCTCTTGCCTTCCTCTTCCTGCTTGGTGGCGGCAATCTTGGCAATCGTCATGGCAAACGGACCGGTCCAGAACTGCTGGCCCGAGGGCTGCTTCATGTCGAAACGCATATCGGCCTTGTCCAGCGTCACGCTGCCTTCCTCGTCCTTGAACTGCAGGCCGGCGAAGCTGCCCGTGCCCTTGGCGGCCTTCATGTCGGCGGGCATGTCCCAGACGATCTTCATGCCGCCCCAGTTCATTTCGCTGTCCTTGATCTTGCTGCTCACGGCCGGCGATGTCATGACGTTGGAGCTGCTGCGGCCCCAGCCGACCTTGGTGTCGACTTCCAGCGGAGAGCGGCCGTTGAGCGCAGTCTTCAGCTCCGGGTCTGCATTCTCGGGCAGATTGAAGCTGGTGTGAATCTCGGCGGCATGGCCCAGGGGGAGCGGTCCGTGGCTGATCTTGTGCTCTGCGGTGAACTGGACGGGCTCGTCGCCACTGTCCAGCGTCCATACCGTTTTGGCAGTGGAAGAAAAAGCACCGCGGTCATAGCTGGTGACCTGAATCTTCACGCCATGCTCGCTCCACTTGTCCAGACCTTCGGTAAAGCTTTGCTGCAGCTTGCCGCCCATGTAATAGCTGGTGCCCAGTGTTCCTGCCACGATCACGGCGACGGCCGCTGCAATGCCTGCTCCTGCTTTTCTGTTCATTATTGACCTTTGATGAAAATAAAAAATCCGCGAATGAATTGCGGATTGGTAATGTTGTGGTGAGCAGGATTCTAGAAAGAAAGTAATCAAATGCTCTGAATTTCAGAACATTTTATGCAAATGTTTATCGAGTATTGAAAATCAATACCGACGGTATTCATTTCAATATGTAACCGTGATTCAGGGGTGCTATCCATTTCTCGGTCGGAGAGCCGAATAGCTGTTCTCGGAATAAATGCCGCAGCGGTATGCGCAATAAAAAAGGCTGCCAGTGAATCCTGGCAGCCTTGCTGAAACCGACTGGAGCGTTTACTTGCCCCAGCTGTCCTTGAGTCCGGTGATCTTGTTGAACACGGGCTTGTCGCTGCGGTGATCCTTGCGGTCGGCCACAAAGTAGCCAAAGCGCTCGAACTGGAACTTGTCATCAGCCTGTGCCGCCTTGAGCGAAGGCTCCACATAGGCGGTGACGACCTTGAGGCTGTCGGGGTTCAACAGGCTCAGGAAATCCTTGCCGCCGGCATCGGGTTGCGGGTCGGTGAACAGACGGTCGTACATGCGCACTTCGGCCTGCAGGCCGTCGGCCACGCCCACCCAGGTGATGGCTGCCTTGACCTTGACGCTGTCGGCGCCCGGTGTGCCGCTCTTGGTGTCGGGCACCACGGTTGCCAGCACCTTGGTCACATTGCCGTCGGCATCCTTTTCGGCGCCCGTGCATTCGATCACATAGCCGCCCTTGAGACGGACCTTGTTGCCGGGGAACAGGCGCTTGTAGCCCTTGGGCGGCACTTCGGCAAAGTCTTCGCGCTCGATCCAGACTTCACGGCCAAGGGTGAAACGACGCTCCGGCACGGTTTCACCTTCTGCAGCGTGGGGCAGGGCGGGCAGGTGGCAGTCCTCCAGGTGTCCGGCGCTGCCAAAAACCTCGGCCCAGTTGCTGAGCTCGAGCTTGACCGGGTCCAGCACGACCATGGCGCGGTGTGCCTTGTTTTCCAGATCTTCACGCAGGCAGCCGTCCAGCGTGCCGTAGTCGATCCAGGCGTAGTCCTTGGTCACGCCGATGCGTTCGCAGAAGTTGCGAATGGACTCAGGCGTGTAGCCGCGGCGGCGCAGGCCGACCACGGTGGGCATGCGCGGGTCGTCCCAGCCTGTGACGAACTGGTTGTCCACCAAGTGCTTGAGCTTGCGCTTGCTGGTGATCACATAGGTCAGGTTCAGGCGCGAGAACTCGTACTGGCGGGGCTGAGGGGCATCGATCAGACCGCCTTCGCGCAGGTGGTTCAGCAGCCAGTCATAGAAAGGGCGCTGATCCTCGAACTCCAGTGTGCAGATGGAGTGGGTGATGTGCTCGTAGGCATCCTCGATGGGGTGCGCAAAGGTATACATCGGGTAGATGCACCACTGGTTGCCGGTGTTGTGGTGCTCGGCATGGCGCACACGATAGATGGCCGGGTCGCGCAGATTGATATTGGGTGCGGCCATGTCGATCTTTGCGCGCAGCACGGCAGCGCCATCGGCGAGCTTGCCGTCCTTCATGTCGGCAAAGCGCTGCAGGTTTTCGGCCACGGAGCGGTCGCGGAAGGGGCTGTTCACGCCGGGACGGGTGAAGTCACCGCGGTTGGCCTTCATCTCGTCGGCCGACTGCTCGTCCACATAGGCCAGACCTTGCTCGATCAGGTAGACCGCACAGCGGTACATGAAGTCGAAGTAATTGCTGGCGAAATAGAGGTTCTCGTGTCCGTCGGCATCCTTCCAGTCAAAGCCCAGCCAGCGCACGGCATCGATGATGCCGTCCACATATTCCTGATCTTCCTTTTCCGGATTGGTGTCGTCGAAGCGCAGATGGCAGACGCCGCCGAAATCGCGTGCCAGACCGAAGTTCAGGCAGATGGACTTGGCGTGGCCCACGTGAAGATAGCCGTTGGGCTCTGGCGGAAAGCGGGTGCGGATCTTGGCTTCGTCGACCTGGCCGCTCTGGTGATGCTGGGCATCGCCGGGCGCGCCGCCCCAGTGACGGGTGGCATAAGTGCCCTTGTCCAGATCCGATTCGATAATCTGGCGCAGGAAGTTGGTGGGCTTGACCGCTTCGGAGGCGGAGTCGTTGGATTTGGAGGCGTCAGCAGAGCTCATCGCACCATTTTAGGCCGGCTGCCATGACCTCATGTCGATCTGCGGACACTGCAGCTTTGCCTCGTGTGCATTTGGACACAATGTTTTTGAGGAATCATGCCATCCTGACGGGACTCTGAAACGTTATATCCCCAAGGGCCGAAGGCGCTGCACAGGTTTGCAAGCTTGCCCCCGGTGACTCATAAACAGAGGAGAGATTGTGATGTCCAGAACAACTTCCCCCCGCATGGCCAAGCTGCTTGCTGCTGGCTCTATCGTTGTGGCAGGCCTGATGGCTGCCGCAGGCGCCCAGGCGCATGGTGGCGTCAGCCTGTCGGTCGGTATCGGCGTGCCCGGCGTGGCCGTGGGTGTCGGCGCTCCCGTTTACGCTACGCCCTATGTGGCACCAGCTCCGGTCTACATGCCGCCACGCCCCGTCTACTATGCGCCTCCGGCACCGGTCTACTATGCGCCGCCGCCGCCCGTGTATCGTCCCGCACCCGTGATGGTTGTTCCCGGCCCGGTCTATTACGGTGGCGGCCCGCGCTGGCGTGGTCATCGCCATCATCATCACTATCGCTGATGGCATCGATGACAGAGCCCTGAAAGACTCTGCACCACAGACGGCTGCCCAGGCAGCCGTTTTTTATGCCTGCGGGTCGGGTGCCGCGCTCGCATAATCCGGGGCAGTCCTCAAAAACCAGGAGAGTGCTTCCGTGAAAACCGTCTATGTCCTCAATGGCCCGAATCTCAATCTGCTGGGCATGCGCGAACCCGCCATCTATGGCTCGGCCACGCTGGCCGATGTCCAGAAGCTCTGCGAGCAAGCTTGCGTGCGCCATGGCCTGAAGCTGGAGTTCCGTCAGAGCAACCATGAGGGCGAACTGGTGGACTGGATTCACGAGGCGGGCCGTCTGCACGCCAAGGGAGAGTTGCAGGCGCTGATCATGAACGCCGCAGCCTATACCCATACCAGTGTGGCAATTCTCGATGCCGTCAAGGGCACGGCCGTGCCGCTGGTGGAACTACACATCAGCAATGTCCATGCGCGCGAGAGCTTTCGGCACCATTCCTATTTGTCAGCCACGGCGCGCGCCGTGATGTGCGGCTTTGGTGTGGCCGGCTACGGCCTGGCCATCGATGCGGTGGCGCAGTGGTGACATCGGCGGTTGAAGCAGCCTGTTCCCTGGAGCAGGTCTCGCAGGAGCTGGGTGTCGACGTGCCACCAGCGATTGCCCGGCTGCAGGCCACGGCGCAGCGCGTGCAGACCCGGCTTGGCGAAGCCGCCGACAGCGGCGCGATGATCTGGCATGGCTGGCAGCCCCCGGCCGGGGTGGCGCAGCGTGGCTTGCCGCTGGTGCTGCTGCATGGCGGCAGCGGCAGCTGGACACATTGGTTGCGCGTGATCGAGCCACTGGCCGAGGCGGGCTACAGCATGTGGCTGGCCGATCTGCCGGGTTTTGGCGAATCCGATGGCGTGCCCGGGGGCATGGATGTGGACACCATGCTGGAGCCTCTGGCCTATGGCATCCGGCAACTGCTGGGCAATGCCGGTGCAGGCCCTGTCTGCGATCTGGTCGGTTTTTCCTTTGGCGGCATGACCGCCGGTCTGCTGGCCGCCGAGCATTCGGAGCTGGCCCGCAAGCTGGTGGTGGTCGGTGCTCCCGGCATGGGTATGACCGAAGGACGCAGCGTGCGCCTGCTGGGCTGGCGTCATCTGCCGGGGCTGGAGGCGCAGATGCAGGCCCATCGCCACAATATCACGGCCCTCATGCTGCATGACGCGGCGCTGATCGATGAAGAGACGCTGGCGCTGCATGCACTCAATGTGGCTCGTGACCGGCTGCCGCGCAGACGGCTGTCGCGCACCGATGTGCTGGCCCGGGCCCTGACCCGTATCAAGGTGCCGGTGGCGGCGATCTATGGTGAGCATGACCCTCTGTATGCGGGCTGCTTGGCAGATCTGCAACTGTTGATGCAGCAGCAGTGCCAAGGTGAGCTGGACTGGCAGGTGATGCGAGGTGTCGGCCATTGGGCCCAGCACGAGGACCCTACCGCCTTCTGCGCCGCGCTGCAGGAGGCTCTGTCGTGAGCAATGCTGCCACCTTCGAACTGACCGAGGCCGATGTGCAATGGAGCGCCGTGCGCTCTCAAGGCCCTGGTGGCCAGAATGTGAACAAGGTGGCCAGCGCCGTGCATCTGCGCTTTGATGTCCGGGCCTCGCGTCTGCCTGCCGATGTACAGCAGCGCCTGCTGGCGCTGGGCGATTCGCGCATCACCACCGACGGGGTGGTTGTCATCAAGGCGCAGAAGTACCGCACCCAGGAACACAATCTGTGGGATGCACTGCAGCGCCTCAATGCGCTGGTAGCGACGGTTGCCAGGCCGCCACGCCCGCGCAAGCCCACCAAGCCGACCTGGGGCTCGCAGCAAAGACGCTTGCAGGGCAAAAGCCTGCGCTCCGGCATCAAGGCCTTGCGCGGCCGGGTGCATGACTGAGCTTATGTAGCGGCAAAGCCACGCTCAGGCCAGTCAACTGTATCAAAAAGCATGTGCGTACCCTGTCGGGCCGGGTGCGGATCGGTCAGCCGGCTGCGGGTCTGCGCTATATTGTTTTGATAGCTGCAGTCGCAGAATGCAAAAGCGCTACAGCCTGTTTTCCCATCAAATTCCGTGCTGCCTTCGGGAGTTGTCCATGAGCACATTGCCTTTGACTTATCTGGAGCGGCCCGCGCAGCTTGCCGCCGATCAGCCTGCCTGGCTGCTGGTGCTCATGCATGGCGTGGGCAGCAACGAGCAGGACCTGTTCGGCCTGGTGGCCTATGTGCCGCCGCAGTTTCATGTGCTCAGTCTGCGCGCGCCCTTTGCCATGGGAATGGGCGCCTATGCCTGGTTTCAGTTCACTGTGGATGCCGATGGCACGCGCCATATCAATGTGCCGCAGGAGCAGCAGGCGCGCATCTTGCTGCAGCAGACGGTGGAGCAGGCCGCGCAGCAACTGGACATCCCGCCCGAGCGGGTGGTGCTGGGTGGCTTCAGCCAGGGCGGAATCATGAGTCTGAGCCAGTTGCTGACGCAGCCCCAGACCTTGCGTGCCGCACTGGTCTGGCACAGCCGTCTATTGCCCGAGATTGCTTCGCTGCATGCGCCCGCTGCTGCATTCGAGGGCAAGTCGGCCTGGGTCAGCCACGGTACTTATGACAATGTGATTCCGCTGACCAGCGCCCATGCCGTGCGTGACCGCCTGGCTTCCTTGCCCCTGCAACTGAGCTATCACGAGTATCCGGGCGCCCATGAGATCCGGCCCGAGGAGCTGCTTGCCAGCATGCAGTGGCTGCAGGATCTGACGCAGTCAGCGGAGTACTTCGGGGGCGAGGGCGATCAGTGACCGGCGGTCTTTGAAAACAGATTGATCACCAGCACGCCGCCGACAATCATGGCCATGCCGGCCAGGGCGGGGGCATCGAGCTTCTGGCCCTGCCAGAAATAGGCAACGGCAGAGACCAGCACGATGCCCACGCCGGACCAGATTGCATAGGCCACGCCCGTGGGAACGGTGCGCAGCGTCAGCGACAGCAGATAGAAAGAAATCGCATAGCCCACCAGGGAAACAGCAGTAGGGCCGAGCTTGGAGAAGCCTTCCGACCTGGCGAGGAAGGAAGTGGCAATCACCTCGCAGATGATAGCCAGGCCCAGATACAGGTAATTTGTCATGCCGGGCACTGTAGTGCGGCCTGGGCCGGGCTGTTTCCAGGCTGGCTCCAAGACCCCGGGCGGCTTCTGGCCGTTATTGCCAAAATCCAGCGGCTGTGCGCACATCGCCGAGGGCAATATGCGCGGCTTGCCGCGCTTGATCAGATGGCTGGGTACTCGCCTGTACCCTCTGGCCAGGGGGTCAGCACCTCAAATCCAGTCTCCGTCACCAGCACCATATGCTCCCACTGGGCAGAGAGCGATTTGTCGTTGGTGATCACGGTCCAGCCGTCAGACAGTTCGCGCGTGGCGGCCTTGCCGGCGTTGAGCATGGGCTCGATGGTGAAGATCATGCCAGGCTGCAGCATCAGTCCCTGGCCGGGCGTGCCGTAGTGCAGCACCTGGGGCTCGTCGTGATAGACCTTGCCGATGCCGTGACCGCAGTACTCGCGCACGATGGAAAAGCGCTCACGCTGGGCCACGGTCTGGATGGCATGGCCCACATCGCCCAGCGTGGCTCCAGGCTTGACTGCGCGGATGCCGGCCACCAGGGCTTCATAGGTGGTGTTGACCAGGCGCCTGGCCAGATTGCTGGGCTGGCCCACGTAGTACATGCGGCTGGTGTCGCCGATCCAGCCTTCGGGCGTGGTCACTGCGACGTCGACATTGACGATGTCTCCGTCCTTGAGGACCTGCTTGGCATCGGGGATGCCGTGGCAGACCACATGGTTGACGGAAGTGCATACGGTCTTGGGGAAGCCGTAGTAGCCCACATTGGTGGGCGTGCATTTCAGCTCGTTGACGATGTAGTCGTGACAGATCTTGTCCAGCTCCTCGGTGCTGACGCCGGGCTGCACATGGGGCGTGAGCATGGCTAGCACCTTGGCGGCCAGGCCGCCGGCCTTGCGCGAGAGGTAGATGTCGGTGGCGTCATGAATGGGCACGACTTTCTGCTTGCCGCGCTTCATTGCATGCCTCCCACAAGGCGCACCGGACGGGGGCGGCGCACGGCGGCCTCGGCTTCATGCGCGCTGACTAGCTGCAGCTCACGCTCGGCTTGCTGCAGCAGCAGGGCGCAGATGCCTTCGTAGTTGAGCTGGGGGTGATGCTCGGCCAGCTGGCCTACACGCAGCCAGTGCTCGGCCTGGGCATTGATGGAGCGGCCGAGGGCCGCGCTGGAGACACGAATCTGGTCGTGCAACTGGTCTGAAATTTTGACGATTCCCATGGCCGAGCATCATAAGGTCTGTATACGTTTCGTATATTGACAAACGCAAATTGCATGGTTGAAGCAGCGGTTTTGCCACTGCTTGACAAGCGCTGTTCGTCGAATGGGGTTTTAAGGCCACGTCGTACGACATGGCGCTCAAGAAGTTGATAGCGCTCTGTGCTTGATTGACATTGCTTGCAGCCATGGTTGTTCAGAAAATTGAAAGCTTTTAAGGCAGGCCTTGCATTCGTGCAGCTCAAGTCTTATAAAAGATATATATCATCAGTATTTGCCTTGTCCATATTGCGTTTCCTGCTATAAAAATTGAAGAACAATCAATGCGTGCCAGACATCTTGAGATGTTCTGGCGTCCGGTTACAACAGACGCAGAGTCAGGGTCGTTCATGGAAAACGCAGTCAACCAAGCAGAGCAGGGCGAGCAGCCCGTCACCGAATCCCAGGAGCCGCAAGCTCGAAAGCCACAGCATCCACGCAATGGGCATGCGGCCCGCATCGTGGTCGTGGGCGGCGGTGTGGCGGGGCTGGAGGTGGCCACTGCCCTGGGCAAGCTCAAGAGCGAGAGCATTGACACGGTGACGCTGGTGGACAGCGACTCCGCCCATGTCTGGAAGCCCATGCTGCACACGATTGCCGCCGGCACCCGCGATCTGGCTCAGCAGCAGACCACTTATCTTGCCCAGGCCACCGATGCCGACTTTGCCTACCAGCCCGGCGAGATGTGCGGCCTGGACCGCGAGGCACGCGAAATTCTGCTGGCCCCCATCTATGCCCCTGATGGTCGCGAGCTGGTGGCGGGGCGGCGCCTTGCGTATGACAAGCTGGTGATTGCGGTGGGCAGCGGTGCCAACGACTTCGGCACGCCCGGCGTGCACGAGCATTGCTTCATGATCGATTCGCGCCGCAAGGCCGATGCCTTCAACCAGGAAATCCGGCTGCGCATGGTGCGCTGCATGACCAGCGGCGAGCAGCTGCAGGTCGCCATCGTGGGCGGCGGCGCCACGGGGGTTGAGCTGGCGGCAGAGCTGGTTCAGCTCGCGGAAAGTGCCACGGCCTACGGCGCATTGGGCGAGGCGGCCAAGTTCCGCATCGTGCTGATCGAGGCAGGTTCGCGCCTGCTGCCCAGCTTTCCCGAAGAAATCTCCGAAGCCACGCGCGTGCGGCTGCAGGCCCTGGGCGTTTCCGTGATCGTCGGCGGCCGCGTCAGCCGTGCGACGGAGCAAGGTTTTGAGCTGGCCAATGGAGAGCTGGTTCCCGCCAGCCTGCGTGTCTGGGCGGCCGGGGTCAAGGCGCCGGAATTTCTGATGCAGCTGGGTTTGCAGACCACGCGCAGCAATCAGCTGCTGGTCAATGACGAGATGCAGACCAGCGACCCCGATATCTATGCCCTGGGCGACTGCGCCAGCTATACCTTGCCGGGCAAGCAGGAGGCCTTGCCTCCCACGGCCCAGGTCGCCCACCAGCAGGCCCGCTATCTGATCGAAACCCTGCCCCATGTGCTGGAGCGCCCCGGTGCCAAACCCGTAGGCTTTGCCTATCGCGACTTTGGCGCGCTGGTGTCCCTCGCGCATTACGACGCCTATGGCTCGCTGGGAAAATTCGGCCTGTTCAACGGTGGTGTGATCCGTGGCCGCATGGCCATGCTCAGCCACATCATGCTGTACCGCTCGCACCAGGCGCGGCTTTACGGCTTCTGGCGCGGTGGCCTACTGTGGCTGATCGATCTGATGAACGCGCGGCTGCGTCCCTCCATCCGTCTGGACTGAGCTACAAAAGCCCTTCGATGGGCAGCCAGCTCAACACCCGCACCATGAAGCGCTGCCACCAGCTGGTGCCGGGGTCGGCACTGAAGGTCTGGGTTTCATGGGGCGGCTGCGGATTCTGGCCCGTCCAGCTCAGCCTGCCCTGCGGGTCCAGTTGCACCTTGTAGGCCATGCGCGGCAGATGCTGGTCCAGGCTGGTGCTGACCTGCTGGCTCAGGGCCGGGTCTTGGATGACCACGCCCATTTCGGTATTGAGCATGGCCGAGCGCGGATCGAAGTTGAAGGAGCCGACAAACAGCTGCTTGCCGTCGACCGCGAAGGTCTTGGCGTGCAGGCTGGCGCCGGAGCTGCCCGTGGTGGCCGAGCTGCCGCTCAGCGCGGCGGGTGACGGGGCTTCGCGCTTGGGAGCCTTTTCGGCAGGATCGCTCTTCCGGGTCTTGTCTGGCTCGTTGGCTGCGGGCTGACTGCGCAGATCGATCTGGCGGCGCATTTCGTAGAGTTCCACACCCATCTTCAGCAGCGGCTTGCGGTATTTCTCGTAGCCTGCATGCACCACAGCCACATCGGTTGCCTCCAGGCTGTTGGTCAGAATGCGCACCCGCACCCCTTGCTGGCGCAGGTGAGCAAAGGCGTCGACTCCGGCCTGGGTTGGCACGAAATAGGGCGACACCACTTCCAGCAATTGCTGTGGCTGGCCAATCACCGGCTGGAGCTGGGACAGCAGCAAGTCCTCGGGCGCTGCTTCGCGCAGGACCTTGGCCGGGTCGTCGCTGACCTGGGTGGTCTCAGCCCATTGCAGCGGCAGCCGACCCGCCAGCAAGTCGGTGCTGAAGCGGCTGCGGCTAACGGCCTGCACATAGGCCTGGGACTCCTGGCGATTCACATCAGCGTGCAGGCTTGCATAGACCTTGTCCACGGCCTGCTGTGGCATGGCGGGCAGCAGGCTGGCTGCCGGGTAGGCGGAGGGGCTGCTCCAGTAACGGTCGAATTCCGCTGCAACCTCGCTCACCACCGAGCCTGTAGCCACCACATCGAGGTCGGCGAACAGTACGCCATCGGAGGCGGCAAAGTACTCATCACCGATATTGCGCCCGCCAACAATGGTGGCGGCGGAGTCGGCCGTGTAGCTCTTGTTGTGCATGCGCCGCTGGGTGCGCGCGAAGTCCGTTACATAGCCGATCGCCTTGGGTGTGCGCAAAGCGAAGGGGTTGAACAGCCGCACCTCGATTTGCGGATGTTGGTCCAGGGCTGCCAGCATGGCGTCCATGCCGCCGGTGCCGCCATCGTCCAAGAGCAGGCGTACGCGCACGCCGCGGTCTGCCGCGAGCAGCAACTCATCGAGCAGCAAATGGCCTGTGGTGTCGTTGCGCCAGATGTAGTACTGGACATCGAGCGTGCGCTGCGCAGCCCGGGCCAGCAGCGCACGGGCCGCATAGGCGTCATGGGCGTCGGCCAGCATATGGATGCCGCTTTGCCCGGGATGCGCCTGCTGTAGCGGCGCCAGCGCCTGGCCGAGCCGGGTTTGCAGGGCCTGCTCAGCGCTCAGGGCCTCGCTGGCCATGCGATCCGGCAGGGGAGGCAGACCGCAGCCCGACAGCAGTCCGGCGATCAGCAGGGCGGCCGCTGTACCGCGCCACAGGGGAAGTTCGGGTCTCGAGGCCTGTGTGTTTTGCATGATCCGAGTATGCCGCAGCGCATCAGGCGATCTTCACAGGGCCGGCTCGGCGATCTTCCACCACAAAACGTGCCAGCGTATAGAGGCTGCTGTCGGCCTGGAGCGGGTTGCTCACGGCGCGCAGCTCGGTGTTCATGGACTGCGGCGTGATCTCCACGAGGCTGTAGCCACGTTCCTCGCAGCGTGCGAAAACCACCTGGGGGTTGTGGGCCACGATGGCATCCACCCTGGCCTGTGTCGTGCCGCTGTGCGAGCTGATGGAGGTGCCGCAGAATTCGCTGGCAAGCACCGGATTGGCCTTGTCCGGGGCCTGGTCGGGCTGGGCCGAAATGGCGCAGACATAGTTTTGGTGAATGTCTCCACCGAGCAGCACGCTGTTGCGTGGCTGGCTCTCGGCAATCTGGCGCACCAGGCGCTGGCGGGCCTGAGGGTAGCCGTCCCAGCTGTCGGTCGACTGCCGGCCATTGGGATGCTTGCGGGCCGCGAACAAGGTGGTCTGCACCACGGTGCTCCAGCGGGTGGCGTCGACCCTCTCGCGTGCATCGCCCTGCAACTGCCGGGCCAGCCAGCGCTCCTGATCCCAGCCCAGAAAGCTGCGCGCCGGATCTTGCAGGGCAGGGCATTCGGCCGGGTCCACGGTGCCGGTGCTGGCCTTGCCCTCTGGGCGGCAGGCCTGCAGATCGCGGTACTGGCGGCCGTCCAGCAGATGCAGTCTGGCCAGCTTGCCCCATTGCAGGCTGCGGTACAGCGCCAGGCCTTGAAAGTTGCGCTGCAATGCGCTGCCACGCAGTGGCATGTTTTCATAAAAGGCCTGCCAGGCCGCCATGCGTCTTGCTAAGAAGTGAGCGCTGTCCCCTCGTCCGTACTGGGCCACATAATCGTTTTCAACTTCGTGGTCGTCCCAGATGACGGACCAGTTGCACACGGCATGGGCGGCCTGCAGATGGGGGTCGCTCTTGTGCAGTGCATAGCGGTCGCGGTAGTCCTGCAAGGTCTGGGCGGTACGCAGCGGCTGCGCACGCGCCAGTCCATCGGGCTTGGCCGGTTGCGCATATTCATAGATGTAGTCGCCGAGAAACAGCACCAGATCGGGCGAGGCCTGCGCGGTATCGGCCCAGGCGCTGTAGAAGCCATGCTCCCAGCGCTGGCAGGAGGCCACGGCCAGACGCAGCTTGCGCACATCGGCGCCGGCCGTCGGGGCGGTGCGGCAGCGTGCCGTGGTGCTGAAGGCGTCGCCACAGCGGAAACGGTAGAAATACCAGCGGTCAGGGCTCAGGCCGTTGACCTGCACGTGGACGGCATGGCCCCATTCGGCCCTGGCCTGAGCTTGGCCATAAGCCACGGGCTGGCGGAACTGGGCATCATGGGCCACTTCCCAATGCACGGTCTGTGCTGCCAGGTCGGGCGCGGCCGCTGTACCCAGATAGGTCAGAGGTGCTGTCAGCCGCGTCCAGATCAGGATATTGTCGGGTTCCGGGTCGCCGCTGGCCACCCCCAGTGTGAACGGATTGTGGGCCAGTGATTCCGTGGCGCGGGCCCAGGCCGGCAGGGCGCCTACGGCCGTGGCAAGGCTGGAGGCAATCAGAAAGCGCCGGCGATCCGGCGCGGGCGTGTGGACAGGAGAAAACATGGCGATGCTGTGGTGTCGGGGTTTTGTAGCCAGTGGCAGGAAGTATCTCCCCGACCTCACAGTCATCGCTGCGGTTTACTGCAGCTTTACGCGTTGACCAGCACCAGCTTGCCCTGCACCTGGCGCGAGCCCATGCGCTCATAGGCGGCGAATAGCTCGCTCATGGGCATGGTGCGGTCGATCACGGGCTTGATCCTGCCCTGGGCCCACCATTGCGACAGCTCCTGCATCATGGCAGCGTTGTTCTGCGGCTCGCGCTTGGCAAAATCGCCCCAGAACACGCCGACCAGGGAAGCGCCCTTGAGCAGCGGCAGATTCAGCGGCAGCGAAGGGATGGGGCCGGAGGCAAAGCCGATGATCAGATAGCGGCCGCGCCAGGCGATGGAGCGGAAGGCTGGCTCGGCGAACTCGCCGCCCACGGGATCGTAGATCACATCGGGGCCCTTGCCGTCGGTCGCCGCCTTGATGGCTTCCCGCAGATCGCCCTGGCTGTAGTTGATGGTGATGTCCGCACCCTGGGCCTTGCACAGCGCACATTTTTCGTCGGTGGAGGCCGCCGCAATCACCCGTGCGCCAGCCGCCTTGGCAATCTGTATGGCTGCCGTGCCAACGCCCCCAGCTGCGCCCAGCACGAGCACGGTCTCGCCGGTCTTGAGCTGACCGCGATCGATCAGCGCATGGTGGGAGGTGGCATAGGTCATGATGAAGGCGGCGGCATCGACAAAGGGGAAGTCGGCCGGAAGCGGCATGCACATGGCGGCAGGTGCCAGCGTATGCGTGGCGAACCCGCCCGTGCCCGAAAGACAGGCCACATGCTGGCCTGGCTTGAGATGTCTGACCCCTTCGCCCACGGCCTGCACCACGCCGGCGTATTCCGAACCCGGCACGAAGGGGAGGGCCGGTTTGATCTGGTATTTGTTCTGCACGATCAGCAGATCGGGAAAGTTCAGGCTGGCAGCCTTGACTTCCAGCAGCACCTGGCCGGGGCCAGGCTGCGGCGTTGGCTGCTCGGTCCATTTCAGGGTCTCGACGCCGGTGGGGGTGGTGCAAAGCCATGCGTGCATATCTTGTCTCCTGATCTTCTTGAGGTGAGATTGGGGGGAATCGGCTCGCAGATGATAGAAGTGTGGCGCGAATGCCGCGTGTCTCTGTCGTGACCTTGGAGCCGCCTACAATCCGCCTCATCCATGAAGATTCTTATTTGCAATGACGACGGCTTCCAGGCCCCAGGCATCGTGGCCCTGCACGATGCGCTGCGCACCGTAGCAGACGTCGAAGTGGTGGCGCCCGAGCACAACAACAGCGCCAAGTCCAATGCCTTGACGCTGAATGCACCGCTGTATGTGCACCAGGCCTATAACGGCTTTCGCTACGTGAACGGCACTCCCGCAGACTGCGTGCATATCGCGTTGACCGGCCTGCTTGGCTACCGGCCCGATCTGGTGGTTTCGGGCATCAACAACGGCGCCAATATGGGCGACGACACGATTTACTCGGGCACCGTGGGCGCGGCAATGGAAGGCTATCTGTTCGGTATTCCCTCGATTGCCTTCTCGCAGGTGGACAAGGGCTGGGCCGAACTGGAGGCGGCGGCTGCCACCGCCCGTCAGATGGTTCAGGAGATGCTGGCCCAGCAGTTGATCGGTACGGCTCCCTGGCTGTTGAACGTGAATATTCCCAATATGCCGCTGCATGCACTCAAAAGCGTCAAGCTGTGTCGCCTGGGACGCCGTCATGCGGCCGAGCAGGCTATTCAGCAGCAAAGTCCGCGTGGCGAGACCATGTACTGGATCGGCAGTGCCGGCGCAGCAAAGGACGACTCCGAAGGCACGGACTTCCATGCCACGGCTCACGGCCATGTCTCCATGACGCCGCTCAAGGTGGATCTGACTGATCATGAAAACCTGGGCTATTGGGCGCAGACGGCCAGCAAGCTGGCAGGTCCATCCACTACGCCGGCGGCCGCATCGTGAGCGAGCGTCGTCCGCCTCAGGTCCCGGGCTGGATTGCACGTTCCGTGCAGACGGGCACCAGCGCGGTGCGGCCGCCCGTTGCTCCCAAGCCCATCAATCCGCTGCGCGTGGCCGCTTCGCCCGTGGGCGTGGGGCTGGACTCATCCACGGTGCGCTCCCGCATGGCCCAGCGCATCGGTGCGGCCGGCGTCAGCAACACTGCCGTGCTGCAGGCCATGGCCACGGTGGAGCGTCACCGCTTTGTCGACAGTGCTCTGGTCAACCAGGCCTATGAAGACACCAGTCTGCCTATCGGCCTGGGTCAGACCATCTCCAAGCCCAGCATCGTGGCCCGCATGATCGAGCTGCTGCTCGACTCCGATGCGGCCCGCAACGGGCAAGGGCGCGTGCTGGAGATCGGTACAGGCTGCGGCTATCAGGCCGCCGTGCTGTCCATGCTTACCAAAGAGGTTTATTCGATAGAGCGGCTGCGCGGGCTGCATGAGAAAGCACGCGGTCATTTACGTCCCATGCGCTTGTCCAATGTGCATCTGATTCTCGGTGACGGCATGGTGGGCTTTGCCAGTGGCGCGCCCTATGCGGGCATCATCTCTGCTGCCGGCGGCGATGTGGTTCCGCAGGAGTGGTGCGATCAACTGGCAGTGGGCGGACGTCTGGTGGCTCCCGTCGTGGTTGGCGCGGGTAAGCAGGCACTGTTGGTGATTGACAAGAGTTCACACGGTTTTACTCAGACAGTTTTGGAAGCAGTCAACTTTGTCCCTCTAAAATCGGGGATCGCCTAGAAGGGAATAGCTTATGTTGGTATCGCGAAGTCTTGGTGCATGGGGAACGGCCGTGCTGGCAGGTGTCATCCTGGCCGGTTGTGCTGCCCAGGCAAACAGGGCTCCTGTGGAGGATCGCGGACAGTCGGCCTCCTCGTCTTCAACTGTGGACGTCAAGTCGCTGCCCGGCGCTGAAAATGCCGGCAAACCCGGTTACTACACCATCAAGCCTGGCGACACTCTGATCAGGATTGGTCTGGAGCACGGCCAGAGCTGGAAGGACATTGCTCGCTGGAGCAATCTGGACAACCCCAATGTGATTGAAGTCGGTCAGGTGGTGCGTGTGGTGCCGCCCGGACGCGAGGCGCCTGTCGCTTCGTCCGGCTCGGGTCGCGGTGTCGCGCCCGTGATCGTGGGCGGTGGCAGTACTGCAACGACGACTTCCCCTGCGACTCCCCCGGCTGCAACCGCAACGCCAGTGCCATCCACGCCTGCAACAACCCCGCCGCCTGTTGCCAAGGGAGCCGATGATGTGAACTTCATCTGGCCTGCCAGCGGCTCGCTGATTGCCGGCTTCGACGAGCAGCGCAACAAGGGCTACGACATCAGCGGCAAGGCTGGTGATCCCGTGGTGGCTGCCGCCGATGGCCGTGTGGTGTATGCCGGTGCCGGCCTGCGTGGCTATGGCAACCTCATCATCCTCAAGCACAACAACACCTATCTGACGGCCTACGCCCACAACCAGTCGCTGCTGGTCAAGGAAGATCAGGCCGTGAAGAAGGGGCAGAAGATCGCCGAGATGGGCAGCACCGATGCCGATCGCGTCAAGCTGCACTTCGAGGTGCGTCGCCAGGGCAAGCCTGTCGATCCTTCGCGCTATCTGCCTTCGCGCTGAGCATGGTCACGCAACGCAAGCAAGCCGCACAAGCCCCTGCCCAGCAGGGGCTTGTGCCTTCTGACGCGGTAGAGCAGA
Organism: Comamonas testosteroni ATCC 11996; assembly: GCF_000241525.1. Lineage (GTDB taxonomy): Bacteria > Pseudomonadota > Gammaproteobacteria > Burkholderiales > Burkholderiaceae_C > Comamonas > Comamonas testosteroni. Next base: position 36,480 of record NZ_AHIL01000033.1, on the reverse strand, counting down.
GCTGGGACGAAGCAGCCGAAGACGGCATTGCCTCGGCCGAGGTCGAGAACCGCGAACTCACGGTCGGCACCGAGCATCACGGTCAGCGTGTAGACAAGGTGCTGGCGCTGGGGGTGTCCGAGTTCTCGCGCAGCTATCTGCAGCAGTTGCTGGCCGATGGTGCGGTCACTCTCAACGGCAAGGTTCTGCTCAAGCCCTCGGTCAAGGTGGCAGTGGGGGATCGCCTGCGCGTGGAGATGCGGCCCACCCAGCAGAGCATGGCCTTCCAGCCCGAGGCCATGGATCTGCAGGTGGTCTATGAGGACGAGGATCTGCTGGTCATCAACAAGCCTGCAGGTCTGGTGGTGCATCCGGCGCCCGGCAACTGGACCGGCACATTGCTCAACGGCCTGCTGGCGCGTGACGAAAAAGCGCGCCAGGTGCCGCGCGCCGGCATTGTTCACCGGCTGGACAAGGACACCAGCGGTTTGATGGTGGTGGCGCGCAATCGCAGCACCATGGATGCGCTCATCAAGATGATTGCTGCGCGCGATGTGAGCCGTCAGTATCTGGCGCTTGCCCACAAGCAATGGGGCAGCCGCAAGCGCCGCGAGGTCGATGCGCCGATTGGACGCGACCCGCGCAACCGCCTGCGCATGGCTGTGGTGGATCTGAATCTGCATCCCGGCAAGCAGGCGCGTACCGACTTCGATCTGCTCGATGGCGATACAGCGCACAGCCTGGTGCGCTGCACGCTGCATACCGGCCGCACGCACCAGATCCGGGTGCACATGGCTTCGCTTGGTCATCCGCTGATAGGCGATACGCTGTATGGCGGCCAGCCCGAGGGCGGGCTGGAGCGTCAGGCACTGCATGCCTTCAGACTGGCCTTCGAGCACCCTGTGACGAAAAAGCCGCTGGTCCACTATGCGCCGCTGCCACAAGACATGGCCGGTGCACTGGATTTATGGGGTCTGCGTTACAATCTGCCGGAAAGCCTCTGACCATCACTCGCATGGCATCTTTGGGGCGCTTCCCTCTCTTCTTAGAATCAGGCGTCCCACCGCAGTCGGTGCGACAGCCGCTCCCGAAACGCTGCGCCCATGAATACGGTAGATGCCAAGCGGGTTCTTGAAACAGCATTGATTTGTGCCCCGCAGCCTGTAACACTGCGGGAATTGCGCTCACTTTTTGATGATGTGCTGGGCTCGGACACGGTTAAGGATTTGCTGCTGGACCTGCAAAAGGACTGGGCCCTCAAGGGCGTGGAACTGGTGCAGGTGGCTTCTGGCTGGCGTTTTCAGAGCCGGCCGGAGATGCGGGTCTATCTGGACAAGCTTCACCCCGAGAAGCCGCCCAAGTACACGCGGGCGACGCTGGAGACGCTGGCCATCATTGCCTACCGTCAGCCCGTCACGCGGGGTGATATTGAGGACATTCGCGGTGTGACCGTGAACAGCTTGATCATCAAGCAGCTGGAAGATCGAGGCTGGATCGAGGTCATTGGCCACCGTGAAACTGTGGGGCGGCCTGCCCTGTTTGCCACCACGCGCCAGTTTCTCGATGATCTGGGCTTGCAGTCGCTGGATCAGCTGCCCATGCTGGAGGAAACCCAGGCCCAGCAAAGTCTGTTCAAGGCGCTGGATGGGGAGGACGGTGAGCCAGCCGCTGTGCCGGAGGCCGGTGCCGAGGAGGCCCCGCACCAGGAAGGCGTGGAGGCTGCAGAGCCGGCCGAGGTCGCTGCGGATACGGATGCCGTGACAGAGTCCGATGCGGCGGAGAGTGAGATCCTGCGTGCCCCGGATGAGGAGGATGGCGCCGAGGAGCTGCCGGATACCGATGCCGACCCAGTGGCGCAAGCGCCTGAGGCGCTTGTGTCGGAACTTCAGCATGAGGCTGATGCCTCTGGATTGGAGTCATATCCGGACCAAATGCATGGTGGTATTGCGCAAGATGCTACTGAAAGGGTGGCGGCTGAGCTGCCGGATTCGGAACCAGGGCCTGCCGTGGAGCAGCCCTCCGTGAGCAAGCCCAAAGCGGCCAGGCCCGCCAGAGCTGTCAAGGCGGCAGAGTCGGAGCCCAAGCCGGCGGCCAAGAAAACAGGCCGTACCGAGTGGGTGGGGCTGAAGGCGTTTCTCGAGGATGACTACGGCAGCGATGACGACGAGGCCGAGGACGCAAAGACGAAAGCGCGGGCCGACGATGCCGTCGAGTCGGCAGAACAACGAATTGTGGAGGATGACGATGGCGTCATCCCCGAAGGAAAACTGGAATGAACAACGAGACATCGAACCCGATGCCCGAGTCCGCAGCCGCTTCGCCCGAAGCCGAGCCGGTCAAGAAGACTCGCAAGCCCCGCGCAGCCAAGGCCGATGGTGCCAAGGATGCCGCCGAGGCCAAGAAGCCTGCCGCACCGCGCAAGCGCGCTGGCGTCAAAAAGGATGCTGCTGCCGAGGTCAAGCCTGCGCGCAAGCGAGTGACCAAGCCCCGGGCCGAAGAACCCGTGGCTGTCGAGGAGCCGACTCAGCCCGTGGCCGAGCAGGAGGCGCAGTCCCAGGACCATGACGCAGCAGATGCCGTCGTCGTGGACGTGGCCGTGGACAGTGCTGCCGCTCCCCGTGAGCCCAAGGGACGCAAGGGTCAGAACATCGACTTTGCCGATGTGATCTCGGGCGACTTCGATGACGAGGAAGCAAACGGCAGCGCCATGCCCGCCAAGCGCGTGCTTGCGCCCCAGGTCGACTCTCCCAAGCTGCACAAGGTGCTGGCCCAGGCCGGCATGGGTTCGCGCCTGGAGATGGAGCAACTGATCCTGGAAGGACGCATCTCGGTCAACAACGAGCCTGCCCACGTCGGCCAGCGCATTCAGTTCGGCGATATCGTCAAGGTCAACGGCCAGCCCATCCGCTTCCGTATCGATCCGCCGCCCGCACGCGTGATTGCCTATCACAAGCCCGTGGGTGAAGTGGTGACGCATGACGATCCGCAAAATCGCCCCACGGTGTTCCGCAAGCTTCCCAAGCTGCAGCATGGCAAGTGGCAGTCGGTGGGTCGCCTGGACCTGAACACCGAGGGGCTGCTGCTGTTCACCAGCTCGGGCGAGCTGGCGAACTCGCTGATGCACCCTCGCTTCGGTCTGGAGCGTGAATACGCGGCCCGCGTGCTGGGCGCGCTGAGCAAGGAAGAAAAGCAGCGTCTGCTGGACGGCGTGCAGCTCGAAGATGGCGAAGCCAGCTTTGGTGCCGTGGAAGATGGCGGCGGCGAAGGTGCCAACTGCTGGTATCGCGTGACCATCTCCGAAGGGCGCAACCGCGAAGTGCGTCGCATGTTCGAGGCCGTGGGTCATGCTGTCAGCCGTCTGATCCGCATTCGCTACGGCGCCATGATGCTGCCGCGCGGTCTCAAGCGCGGCGCCTGGGTGGAGCTCGATCAGGCCGATATCCAGGCGCTGATGTCGGCAGCCGGCGTCAAGGAGCGTGCTCCCGTCGAGCGCAACAACAATGGCGCCCGTGGTGCCAACAACCGTGGCGGCCGCAACAGTCGCAGCGGCGGTCGCGGCAACGGCATGAATGCCGATCGCGCACCCCAGGGTCGCCGTGAAGGCGGTGGTCAGCGCCGTGGCGAGTGGGACGGCAATCGTCCGGCGCCTAGCGGCATGCTGGGTGACAACCCGCGGAGCAAGTCCGGCGGCCGCTCCGGTGGCTCGGGCCGCTCGCAGGGGGGCGCTCAGCCCGACCCCATGCGCACCTCGGTGGGCTATATCGGCAGCGACAGCCTGTCGCGTGCCCGTCAGAACGCCAAGCGCCGCCCTGGTGGCGGCGGTGGTGGTGGTCGCCGCGGCGGCCGCTAAAAAGGCGTCCGTAAGGAATTGAGTGCTGTCTGGACTTCAAGGTCTATGGCGGCACCGCTAAAATCAACTGTTTTGCTTTTTCGGCAAAAACCCATAGTAACCCTGATTAGGAAATAATCATCATGGCTATCGAACGTACCCTCTCCATCATCAAGCCCGACGCAGTTGCCAAGAACGTGATCGGCCAAATCTACGCCCGCTTCGAAGCTGCTGGCCTGAAGATTGTGGCTGCCAAGCTGGTGCACCTGTCGCGCGGCGAAGCCGAGCAGTTCTACGCTGTGCACGCTGCCCGTCCTTTCTTCAAGGATCTGGTGGACTTCATGGTCTCCGGCCCCGTGATGATTCAAGCTCTGGAAGGCGAGAACGCCATCCTGAAGAACCGTGAGCTGATGGGCGCCACCGACCCCAAGAAGGCAGAGAAGGGCACTATCCGCGCCGACTTCGCCGACAGCATCGATGCCAACGCCGTGCACGGCTCCGACGCTGCTGAAACCGCTGCTGTGGAAGTTGCCTTCTTCTTCCCCGGCATGAACGTGTACTCGCGTTAATCCACGCTAGCTTTACAGCATGCTCTCGCTGACGCCAGCGCTTTGCATTTGTGCAAAGCGGGTGTCAGCACTTGAAGATGCTGGCCACGGCGTGGCAAATCCCGTTCGCAAGACGCCTCGCCACATGCCGATATGACTACTAATTTGCTTGATTTTGACCTCGAAGGACTGACCGCTTATTGCGAGCAGCTCGGGGAGAAGCGTTTCCGTGCGACGCAGCTGTTCCGCTGGATTCACCAGCGTGGTGCATCCGATTTCGACCAGATGACAGATCTGGCCAAGTCCCTGCGCGAAAAGCTCAAGAGCCGGGCCCACATTACCGCTTTGCCTGTGGTGACGGAGCATGTCTCTGCCGATGGCACCGTGAAGTGGCTGTTCGATGTGGGTGACGGCAATGCCGTTGAATCCGTTTTCATTCCTGAGGACGACCGTGGCACGTTGTGTGTATCGTCCCAGGCCGGTTGCGCCGTAGGCTGCCGCTTTTGCTCAACGGGGCATCAGGGCTTCAGTCGCAACCTCAATACCGGCGAAATCCTTGCTCAGCTCTGGTATGCGGAGCATTCGCTGCGCAAGCGCTTCGGTACCGAAGATCGCATCATCTCCAACGTGGTGATGATGGGCATGGGCGAGCCGCTGCAGAACTACAGTGCGCTGGTGCCCGCGCTGCGCGTGATGCTGGACGACCATGGCTACGGCCTGTCGCGTCGCCGCGTGACGGTGTCCACCTCGGGCGTGGTGCCCATGATGGATCGACTGTCGCAGGACTGCGCGGTGGCGCTGGCGGTGTCGCTGCACGCGCCCAATGATCCGTTGCGTGACAACCTGGTGCCGCTGAACAAGAAGTACCCGATTGCCGAGCTGCTGGACGCCTGCGAGCGCTATCTGGAGTTCGCGCCGCGTGACTTCATCACCTTTGAATATTGCATGCTCGACGGCGTTAACGATCAGCCTGAGCATGCGCGCCAGCTGATAGAGTTGGTGCGCGCGCGCGGCGATGGCAGGAGCTGGTGCAAGTTCAATCTGATCCCGTTCAATCCTTTCCCCGCTTCGGGTCTGTTGCGCTCGCCTTCGGCCCGTGTGACCGAGTTCGCAGCGTTGCTGAGCAATGCCGGCATCGTGACCACGGTGCGCAAGACCCGCGGTGACGATATCGATGCGGCCTGTGGTCAGCTCGCAGGCGATGTGAAGGACAGAACTCGCGCTGCTGAGCGTATGGCCAAGCAGCGTACTATCCCGCTCAAGCAGGTGTCTTGACGGAGTTTTGAATAAAGGACAATCAATGAGGGCAGTGGTACAGCGACCGGTTTGGCAACATTGGGGCTTGTTGGCCCGGTGGGGGGTACCGGTTGCGGTCGCGGCACTTGTGGGTTGTACTTCGACAACGACCACCACCACTTCCTCTACGTCCGTACCCCAGACTTCAGTGGTTGGCACGGGCGGGGCCCAGGTCGCCGATGCCAATCGCCGTGCACAGATTCGCCTGGAGTTGGCTGCCAATTACTTTCAGGCTGGGCGCCTGGATGTGGCCATGGATGAGGTGGGGCAGGCCTTGGCTGCCAAGCCCGATTACGCCGATGCATACGGCCTGCTGGGCCTGATCCTCATGCAGAACCAGGACTGGACGCAGGCCGAGATCGCCATGCGCAAGGCCGTGGATCTCAATCCGCGCGACGGCAACCAGATTCACAATTACGGCTGGATGCAATGCCAGCAAAAGCATTTCGACGTAGCCCAGCAGTGGTTTGATAGAGCCTTGCAGGCTCCGGGCTACCGTGAGCAGCCCAGGACTTTGCTGGCCAAGGGCATGTGCTACCAGCAGGCAGGACAGCTGGAGCAGGCCTACCAGAACATGTTTCGTGCCTACGAGATGGATGTGGGCAACCCCGCTGCAGGCTACAACCTGGCAAATGTGCTTTGGCTCAAAGGTGATCTGAAGAAGGCACAGTTCTACATCCGGCGCTTGAATAACAATAGCAATCAGGCCAGTGCGGAAAGCCTCTGGCTGGGGATCAAAATAGACAGGGCACTGCACGACGACATTGGAGTGCGTCAACAGGCCGATCAGTTGCGCGAGCGTTTTCCTCAATCGCGTCAGTGGCTGGCCTATGAACGTGGAGCTTTCAATGAATGAGGCTGCGGTGGAAGAGGAAACTATGCAAAGCGAAGAGCAGGTGCCAACTCAGGGGCAGGCCACGGCCGGGGTCTTGTTGCGTCAGGCGCGGGAAGCAGCCAGGATGCAGTTGCCCGTGATGGCTGCGACATTGAAGGTACCGCAGCACAAGCTGGAGGCGCTGGAGGCCGATGACTATGCGGCCTTTCCCGATCATGTGTTCATGCGTGCTCTGGCCATGGGAATGTGCCGGACCTTGCATATCGATGCCGAATCGGTGCTGGCTAAGCTGCCACGTACCGAGATCAAAAGCCTTGCCAAAACAGGTCCTGGCATCAACGAGGCCGTCAAGGTGCGCAGCAGCTTCAAGGTCACGGGTACACCGCTGGACTCCGGCAACAGCAGCTCTCGCAAGATTGCGGCAGGTGTGCTGATTCTGCTGGCGGCAGCCGCTGCCGTGTACTTTGTGCCATTCCAGCAGATGGTGGACGGCGCCGATGGGCCAGGCGCGCCAGCGCCGGCTCAGGCCCAGTCTGGCCAGGCGGCAGTGGTGAGCGCTCCGGCTGCTGAACCGCTTGCCCAGGCTGAGGGCGGCGCACAAGCCAGTTCCGCCACACCTGCGGCGCCGGTGACAGAGCCTGTGTCGGCTGCTGCTGCCGGCATGCCAGGCGACGGCACTGCAGCAAGCGCTCCCGCATCTGCGGCAGCTGCCCAAACCGCAGCCCCGGCCGCCGAGGCAGCCACGCCCGCAACCGGCACTGGCGGCCTGCTGGTGCTGAAGGTGAATACCGGCCAGTCCTGGGTCAAGGTCAAGGACGCAACTGGCAAGGTAGTGCTGGAAAAGACCCTGTCCAAGGATGAATCTGCGACTGCCGAAGGCCAGTTGCCCCTGTCGGTGATCGTGGGCAATGCCAAGGGCACGCAGGTGACGGTACGTGGCGAACCCTTCGATATCTCGAGCACACGCGACAATGTGGCTCGCTTCGAGGTGAAGTAACCGTTCGAGGTAAACAAGAGTGCAAGATTCTCAAAGCTCGCAGCAGCTCAGCCAGGCGATAGCCATCGCCAGCCCGCTGCCGCGCAAATCGCGTCAGGCCCGTGTGGTGTGGCGCAACAACGTGGTCACCGTGGGGGGCGATGCGCCCGTGCGCGTGCAGTCCATGACCAATACCGACACCGTGGATGCCGTGGAGACCGCCATCCAGGTGCGCCAGCTGGCCCAGGCCGGCTCGGAGATGGTGCGCATCACCGTCAACACGCCCGAGGCCGCAGCCGCCGTGCCCTATATCCGCGAGCAGCTCGACCGCATGGGCGAGTATGTGCCGCTGGTGGGGGACTTTCACTACAACGGCCACCGTCTGCTGACTGATTACCCCGACTGCGCCCAGGCGCTGTCCAAGTACCGCATCAACCCTGGCAACGTGGGCAAGGGCGACAAAAAGGACAAGCAGTTCGGTCAGATGATCGAGATTGCGGCCAAATACGACAAGGCCGTGCGCATCGGCGTGAACTGGGGCTCGCTCGATCAGGAAATCATGGCCGAGCTGATGGACCAGAACAGCAAGCGTGCCCAGCCCTGGGAAACGCGCCAGGTCATGTACGAGGCACTGATCACATCGGCCATCAGCTCGGCTGAGCTGGCCAGGAATATCGGCCTGAACCCCGACAACATCATCCTGTCCTGCAAGGTCAGCGGTGTGCAGGATCTGATCTCGGTCTACCGCGAGCTGGCACGCCGCTGCGACTATGCGCTGCACCTGGGCCTGACCGAGGCCGGCATGGGCACCAAGGGTACGGTGGCATCCACCGCGGCACTGTCGGTGCTGCTGCAAGAAGGCATCGGTGACACGATTCGCGTCTCGCTCACGCCCCAACCCGGTGAAGCACGCACGCAGGAGGTCGTTGTGGCCTCCGAAATCCTGCAGGCCCTGGGTCTGCGCGTGTTCGTGCCCAGCGTCACCGCCTGCCCGGGCTGTGGCCGCACCACCAGCACCACCTTCCAGGAGCTGGCTAAGAAGATCGACGATTTCCTGCGCGGTGAAATGCCGGTCTGGCGCACCCAGTTCCCCGGCGTGGAAGCCATGAAGGTGGCCGTGATGGGTTGCATCGTCAACGGCCCCGGCGAGAGTAAGCATGCCGATATCGGCATCAGCCTGCCCGGCAATGGCGAGGCACCTGCGGCGCCTGTGTTCATCGACGGCGAGAAAGCCTTGACGCTGCGCGGCGAGCATATCGCCGAGGAGTTCCAGACCCTGGTGCTGGAATATGTGCAGCGCCGCTACGGCCAGAAGGCCTGAGCGACTCGAGCGCTTGCAGCGGCCCGGCATGCGGGTGGTGATTGCGCTTGCTGGCACAATGCCGGCGAGCCAAGACTTTGGAATTGATAGCTGCTTGCGCACTATCTGTATGGATTTGAATTAGGTTTCTAGTTGAGAAGCATGATTGACGTGTGCAATATGCTCTTGTTTTGCTAGTAACCCAAGTGTGAGACTTCACGTGGCCAAGAACGAAAAACTGACCGCCGTCAAAGGCATGAACGACATTCTCCCCCCCGACTCGGCGCGCTGGGAGTGGTTTGAAGCCAAGGTGCGCGATCTGATGGGCCGCTTTGCCTATCGCAATATGCGCACCCCCATCGTCGAGCCCACGGCACTATTTGTGCGCGGCCTGGGCGAGGTGACCGATATCGTCGAAAAGGAGATGTACTCCTTCGAGGACCGGGCGGATAAGCATGGCCAGGCAGAGCATCTGACCCTTCGTCCTGAAGGTACGGCCGGCGTGGTGCGTTCGGTGGTGGAAAACAATCTGCTGTATGAGGGCGGCAAGCGTCTGTTCTACATCGGTCAGATGTTTCGGCGCGAAAAACCCCAGCGCGGCCGCTATCGCCAGTTCCACCAGGTCGGTGTGGAAGCCATGGGTTTTGCCGGTCCCGAGCTGGATGCCGAAGTGATTTTGCTGGCCGCTCAACTTTGGAAAGAGCTGGGCATTGAAGGTGTGCGTCTGGAGCTCAACAGCCTGGGTCAGCCCGAGGAGCGCAAGATCCACCGCGAGGCGTTGATTGCCTACTTCGAGCAGCACACCGATGTGATGGACGAGGAAGCCAGGCGCCGCATGTACAGCAACCCGCTGCGCGTGCTGGACACCAAGAACCCTGCCATGCAGGAAATGGTCAACGCAGCTCCCAGGCTGATGGACTATCTGGGCGATGCATCAAAGGCGCATCTGAAGGCTGTGCAGGACATTCTGGATGCCAACGATGTGGCGTGGAGCCTGAACCCGCGTCTGGTGCGCGGCATGGACTACTACAACCTCACGGTGTTCGAGTTCATTACCGACAAGCTGGGTTCGCAGAGCACAATCTGCGGCGGTGGTCGTTACGACTATCTCATCGAGGAAATCGGCGGCAAACCCGCTCCGGCCGTGGGCTGGGGCATGGGTGTGGAGCGCGTGCTCGAAGTGCTCAAGGAAGTGGGTGTAGAGATTCCCCAGCCCGCAGCCGATGTCTACGCCATCATTCCCGATGCCTCGGCGCTGCCCCAGGTCTTCAAGACCGTGCAGCAGCTGCGTGCAGCCGGTGTGGCGGTGCAGATGCATGCCGCCGCCGGTGGCTCGGCCGAGGGCATGGGCTCGATGAAGTCCCAGTTCAAGAAGGCCGATGGCTCGGGTGCACGCTTTGCCCTGATCTTCGGCTCCGACGAGCTGGCCCAGGGCAAGGTGACCGTGAAGTCGCTGCGCGACGGCGAAGGCCAGCAACAGCAGCAAGCTCTGGCGGACGTGGCCCTGTGGGCCGGCAGCCTAAAATCGGCGGTTTGATTTTCCGCACCTCGTTTTCCGACCAGCGTTCCACCCAATCTAAGTAGCCATGGCAAATCATCTCGATCTTGAAGAACAAGAGCAAATTGAGCAGCTCAAGCATTTCTGGAATTCCTGGGGAACTCTGATCACCAGCGTGCTGGTCGTGGTCTTTCTCGGACTGGCCGGCTGGAACGGCTGGCAGTACTGGCAAAAGCGTCAGGCGACCCAGGCCTCGGCTCTGGAGTTCGCTGTGGATGAAGCGCTGACGGCCAAGGATGCGGCGCGCGCCGATCTGGCTTTCAGTGAGCTCAAGGATAAGTACTCGGGCACGGCACAGGCCGCACAGACCGCTTTGCTGATGGCCAAGGCCTCGGTGGATGCCGGCAAGCTCGACGACGCCAAGGCTCAGCTGAGCTGGGTGGCCGACAAGGGCGATGAAAGCTTCAAGGCCCTCGCTCGCATTCGTCTGTCTTCAGTGCTGGAGCAGCAAAAAAGCTATGACGAAGGCCTGAAGGTGCTTGAGGCGGCCATGCCCGAGTCCTATGCCGGTCTGCAGGCTGATCGCCGTGGCGATCTGTATGTGGCGCTGGGCAAGCAAGCTGAGGCGGTTGCCCAGTACCAGGCTGCCTACAAGGCACTGGACAAGGATCTGGACTACCGCCATCTGGTGGAATTCAAGCTGAACGCGCTGGGCGTGGCTCCTGAAGCCGCAACCCTGGTCAAGACAACGCCGTCGGAGAAATAATCTTGAAGACTTTTGCCCATCAAGTGAAGTCCGCTGCCCCTGCAGCGCAATCCGCAGCCCGTGTGCTGGTGCTGACTGCTGTGGCCGCGTCGCTGGCTGCCTGCTCCATGTTTGGCGGCAAGGACAAGCCCAAGCCTCTGGACCTGGGGCCCAATCCCGGCAAGATTGCGGTGCATCAGGCTTGGTCTGCCAAGCTCGGCAGCGAAGTGCCTCTGGCCATGCCTGCGCTGGTGCAGGGCAATACGGTCACCGTGGTCACCAAGGATGGCAGCGTGACCACGCTTGATGGCAATACCGGCAGCCAACTGGGCAAGTTCAGCGTGGGCGAGCCGCTGACCACTGGCGTGGGCAGCGACGGCCAGCGCACAGCGGTGGTTACACGCAGCAACCAGCTCATGGTGTTTGCCGAAGGCAAGCAGCTGTGGAAGAGCAATCTGACCGCAGCGGTCTATACGCCGCCTCTGGTGGCTGGCGGCCGCGTGTTCGTGATGGCGGCTGATCGTTCTCTGGCGGCCTTCGATGCCAATACGGGTCGTGAGCTGTGGTCGGTTGAAGGCCCCAGCAATGAACCGCTTATTTTGCGACAGCCAGGCGTTTTGCAGGCCGTTGGTAATAATCTGGTGGTAGGCGTGTCCGGACGTCTGGCGGGTGTTGATCCTGACAATGGCTCGGTGCGCTGGATGGCTCCTCTGGCCGCACCGCGCGGGACCAACGATGTGGAGCGACTGGTGGATCTGGTTGGTCCCGTCAGCCGTGTGGGCAGCAGTGTCTGCGCGCGTGCGTTCCAGGCCTCGGTGGGGTGCGTGGATGTGAGCACGGCCAATGTGCGCTGGACGCAGACCTCCAAGGGCAGCGATGGCGTGGCCGGTGACGAGCAGGCCGTGTTCGGCGCCGAAAGCAACGGCACGGTACAGGCATGGAATCGTGCAGACGGTCAGCGTCTGTGGTCCATCGACAAGCTGCAGTACCGCAGGCTGACGGCGCCTCTGGTGCTGGGCCGCTCCGTGGTGCTGGCCGATGATTTGGGGACAGTGCATATGCTCTCGCGTGAAGACGGCTCTGCACTGGCCCGTTTGGAAACTGACAAGGCAGGAGTTGCCACTTCCCCGGTTGTTGCCGCCAATACTCTGGTGGTCGTCAGCCGAAGCGGAACTGTGTATGGCTTCAAGCCGGATTGATAGGTTGTTTTTGGAATGAAGCCAGTTATTGCCCTGGTAGGGCGCCCCAATGTGGGCAAGTCGACGCTGTTCAATCGACTCACGAAGTCGAGGGATGCCATCGTCGCCGACTTTGCAGGGTTGACGCGTGACCGCCATTACGGCCAGGGCCGTCAGGGCAAGCATGAGTACATCGTCATCGATACGGGCGGCTTCGAGCCGGACGCATCGCGCGGCATCTTCAAGGAGATGGCCAAGCAGACGCAGCAAGCCGTGGCGGAAGCCGATGTCGTGATCTTCGTGCTGGATGCGCGTGCCGGTCTGTCCGGTCAGGATCACGAGATCGGCAACTACCTGCGCCGTCTGGGCAAGCCCACCATTCTGGTGGCCAACAAGGCTGAAGGCATGAAGGATGGTGCGCAGCTGTCCGAGTTCTATGAGCTGGGTCTTGGCGAGGTCGTGCCCGTGTCTGCAGCCCACGGTCAGGGTGTGCGCAGCCTGGTCGATGCAGCCCTGGGTCTGCTGAATCTGCCCGAGCCCGAAGAGGAAACTTTTGGCGAGGAAGACCAGAAGCCCGTTCGTCTGGCGGTGGCAGGTCGCCCCAATGCCGGCAAGTCCACACTGATCAATACCTGGCTGGGTGAAGAACGTCTGGTGGCTTTTGACATGCCAGGCACCACGCGCGATGCGATCACGGTGCCTTTCGAGCGCAATGGTCAGAAGTTCGAGCTGATCGACACTGCTGGTCTGCGCCGCAAGGGCAAGGTGTTCGAAGCCATCGAGAAATTCTCGGTGGTCAAGACACTGCAGGCCATCGAAGGCGCCAACGTCGTGCTGTTGCTGATCGATGCCACGCAAGGCGTGACCGACCAAGATGCCCATATCGCGGGCTATATCCTGGAGAGCGGCCGCTCGGTCGTGCTGGGCATCAACAAATGGGATGCCGTGGATGACTACCAGCGCCAGATGCTGGAGCGTTCCATCGAAACACGTCTGTCCTTCCTGAAGTTTGCGCCGCTGCACTTCATCTCGGCACAAAAGCGCCAGGGTCTCGAGCCGCTGTGGAAATCCATCATCCAGGCCCATCGTGCAGCCACCTGCAAGATGCCTACGCCGGTGCTGACGCGCATTCTGATGGAGTCGATCCAGTTCCAGACGCCCAAGAAGGTGGGAGCCTATCGTCCCAAGATGCGCTATGCCCACCAAGGCGGCATGAACCCGCCCATCATCGTGATCCATGGCAACTCGCTGGAGCTGGTCACCGATGCGTACAAGCGCTTTCTGGAAGGTCGTTTCCGCAAGGAGTTCAATCTTGTCGGTACCCCGTTGCGCATCGACTTGAAAACCTCCCATAATCCTTACGCCGACAAGGATTAATAGCTGTCTGCTGGTGCCTACGGGAAAACCCTTTTTGCTGTTTTTCCCGGGGCCTGTGGTAATGTGTCGGTTTACAACAACACTCTTCGAACACGGAGAATATCGTGAGCAATAAAGGTCAACTCCTCCAAGATCCGTTCCTGAACGCACTGCGTCGTGAACATGTGCCGGTCTCCATCTATCTGGTCAACGGCATCAAGCTGCAGGGCCAAATCGAGTCGTTCGACCAATATGTGGTGCTTCTGCGCAACACTGTGACCCAGATGGTTTACAAGCACGCCATCTCCACCATCGTTCCCGGTCGCGCCGTGAACTTCTCGGCCGCTACTCCGGCTGACAACGACGCCGCTGCAGCCTAAGCTTTCTTGCGTCAACGCCCGCCGGCTAGCCCGGCGCGGCTCTTACCCTACGGGACAGGTATTTGAGTTCTGAATCCTTTGAACGCTCCGCGTCTGCGCCAGTGCTGCTGGTGGGCGTGGATTTTGGTGTTCCCCATTTCGACGACGAGCTGGAAGAGCTGGGCCTGCTGGCACAGACCGCTGGCTTGCAACCCGTGGCGCGCTTGACCTGCAAGCGCAAAGCCCCCGATCCCGCGTTGTTCGTGGGCAGTGGCAAGGCGGATGAGATCCGCATGCTGGCCCAGATGCACGGCGCCAAGGAAGTCTGGTTCGACCAGGCCCTGAGTCCGGCGCAGCAGCGCAATCTGGAGCGCCACATCCAGATGCCGGTCAACGACCGGACCATGCTGATTCTGGAAATCTTCGCCCAGCGCGCACGCAGCCATGAAGGCAAGCTGCAGGTGGAGCTGGCTCGCCTGCAATACATCAGCACACGCCTTGTGCGCCGCTGGAGTCACCTGGAGCGTCAGGCCGGCGGTATCGGCGGCCGAGGCGGCCCGGGTGAAAAGCAGATCGAGCTGGATCGCCGCATGATTGACGATGCCATCAAGCGCACCAAGGAGCGCCTGAAAAAGGTCAAGAAGCAGCGTTCTACGCAGAGGCGTCAGCGCTCGCGTCGCGAAGTTTTCAATATTTCCCTGGTTGGCTATACCAATGCCGGCAAATCCACGCTGTTCAATGCCATGGTGAAGGCTCGCGCCTATGCCGCAGATCAGCTGTTTGCCACGTTGGATACCACCACCCGGCAGATGTATCTGGCGGAGGCCGAGGAATCGGTTTCCCTGTCCGATACCGTCGGTTTTATTCGTGACTTGCCGCACGGTCTGGTGGATGCTTTCCAGGCGACCTTGCAGGAGGCGATTGACGCCGATCTGCTGCTGCATGTCGTGGATGCATCGAATCCCGGATTCCCCGAACAAATACAACAAGTCCAAAAAGTTCTGGGTGAAATCGGGGCCGATGATGTGCCCCAGATTCTGGTTTTCAACAAGCTGGATGCCATTGAGCCCGAGCGTCAGCCTGCCATGCTGCAGGATATGTATGAGCTCGATGGCATGCCGGTGCCGCGTGTGTTTGTCAGTGCTCGCTCGGGGCAGGGGCTGGCGCAGCTGCGGCAGATGTTGGCTGACCGGGTTTTGCAGGTACGTGAAGAGGCGGCACGCGAAGAAGTCGAGGGGCAGGACGATACGTACTGGATGTCCCCTGATGACGACGCGCAATACTAGGGGCTTGCGTTCCTATTGGGCACAATGCTTGCCATGGTCCATGTCTTTTTGAAAACACAGAGACGTCTCGCATGAATTTTTCACAACGCGTCCATCGCCTGGCGGTGCTGCCGCAACGCATTCGCGGGATGTTCAATTTGAACGATCCGCGCTGGGGTCGTGGCGACAACAACAACGAAGATGGCTCCAAGCCGGACGGCTCGGCACCCGAAGGGGAGCGTCCTCCGATGCCGCCCGCACCCGAGCAGCGACCCCGTCCTTCCTCTCCTCAGCAAGGCCAGCCGCCTGATCTGGAAGAGGTGTGGCGTGATCTCAATCGCAAGCTTTCCGGCCTGTTCGGTGGAGGCTCCGGCAACGGCCGTGGTGCGCCACCCAGCCGCAGCGGCGGTCAACCTGGCGAGCCTTTCAACCCCGGCAAAGGAATTTTCCTGATTGCCGGCGTGGCCGTGCTGATCTGGCTGGGTACGGGCTTTTTCATCGTGCAGGAAGGCCAACAGGCCGTCATCACGCAGTTCGGAAAGTACAAGAGCACCGTGGGCGCGGGCTTCAACTGGCGCCTGCCTTATCCCGTTCAAAAGCATGAGCTGGTCTATGTTTCGCAGATTCGCTCGGCTGAGGTGGGCAGCGACAACATCGTGCGCAGCACGGGGCTGCGTGAATCGGCAATGCTCACCGAGGACGAGAACATCGTCGAGATCAAGTTTGCCGTGCAGTACCGCCTGAGCGATGCGCGAGCCTGGCTGTTCGAAAGCCGCAGTCCTTCCGAGGCCGTGATCCAGGTGGCAGAGTCCGCCGTGCGTGAAGTCGTCGGCAAGATGAAGATGGACGCAGCTCTGGCTGAGGAGCGTGATCAGATCGCGCCGCGAGTGCGCGATCTGATGCAGTCCATTCTGGATCGCTACAAGGTGGGCGTTGAAGTGGTGGGCATCAATATGCAGCAAGGCGGCGTGCGGCCGCCCGAGCAGGTGCAGGCCTCGTTTGACGATGTGCTCAAGGCCGGTCAGGAGCGTGAGCGTGCCAAGAATGAGGCCCAGGCTTATGCCAACGATGTGGTGCCCCGTGCTGCGGGTGCGGCGGCGCGTCTGGGTGAGGAGGCTGCAGCCTACAAGTCCAAGATCGTGGCCCAGGCCCAGGGTGATGCCGGACGCTTCAGTTCGCTGTATTCCGAGTACCAGAAGGCTCCTCAGGTCACACGCGACCGTCTCTACATCGATGCGATGCAGCAGGTCTACACCAGCGTGACCAAGGTTCTGGTGGAGTCGCGTCAGGGCTCCAATCTGCTGTATCTGCCTCTGGACAAGATCATGCAGAACGTGGGTGGCAGCTCGGCTGCTCCCGCTGCGTCGGGTGATGCAGCTGCCGGCGGCGCAGCTTCGGCTCCAGCCAACGTACGTGTAGTACCCAATCCCGCCGGTGATGCTCGCAGCCGCGATGCGCGCAGCCGTGACCGTGACGCACGCTAGGAGAGAATGCAGTGAATCGAATCGGATTTTTTGTCACCAGCATTCTCGTGGTGCTGGCCTTGCTGAGCTCGACCCTGTTTGTCGTGGATCAGCGTCAGTTCGGTGTGGTCTATGCGCTGGGTCAGATCAAGGAAGTGATCACCGAGCCCGGGCTTAACTTCAAGCTGCCGCCACCGCTGCAGAACGTGCGCTATATCGACAAGCGTCTGCTGACGCTCGACAGCACCGATACCGAGCCCATGCTCACGGCTGAAAAGCAGCGCGTGGTCATCGACTGGTATGTGCGCTGGCGCATCTCCGAGCCTTCGGAATACATCCGTAACGTGGGTCTGGATGAATCTGCCGGTGCCATGCAGCTCAACCGTGTGGTGCGCAATGCCTTTCAGGAAGAGATCAACCGCCGCACCGTGCGTGAGTTGCTGTCTTCCAAGCGTGAAACGCTGATGGCCGACGTCAAGCGTGAAGTGCTGGAAACCGTGCGCGGCTCCAAGCCCTGGGGTGTCGACATCGTCGATGTGCGCATCACTCGCGTGGACTATGCCGAGACCATCACCGAGTCCGTCTATCGCCGTATGGAGGCCGAACGCAAGCGCGTGGCCAACGAGCTGCGCTCCACAGGCGCGGCGGAGGGTGAAAAGATTCGCGCCGAGGCCGACCGTCAACGTGACATCACCATTGCCAATGCCTACCGCGATGCCCAGAAGATCAAGGGTGAGGGCGATGCTGAAGCAGCACGTGTCTACGCAGAGTCCTTTGGTAAGGATCCGCAGTTTGCGCAGTTCTATCGCAGTCTGGATGCTTACAAGGAGAGCTTCTCCAAGAAGAGCGATGTGCTGGTGCTCGATCCCTCGCAAAGCGACTTCTTCAAGGCTTATCGCAGTGGCGGCTCTGCTGGCAAATAAGCCCAGGCTTGCGCAAATTCGGATCAGGCATGGTGTTTTGCCGATAGCAATGCCTGTTGTGCATCCTTGTTTGCGCAAGTTCGGAAAGCTTTGACAGCGATACAAGCAATGGCCCCTTGAGGGCCATTGCCTATTGGGGGATGGCAATGGATTGGTGGGAGATCCTGGGGCTGGCGATTGCCATGCTGCTGGTGTTGGAGGGGCTGCTGCCCCTGTTCGCGCCCGGGCTGTGGCGCCAGCTGTTTGCCCAGCTGCTGCAACTCAGGGATGGGCAGCTGCGCTTTTGCGGATTGCTCTGTATCGCAGCAGGCGCCATCATGCTGATGCTGCTTTGAATACTGCCGATACTGGCTAGGCCTTAGCGGTCAAATTGGGCAGGGCTGGCAAAGCCGGTAGAATCGCATTTTTAACAGCCTCCCCATTTCTCCATGTCTGCTTGGGTCCTGCCGGATCACATTGCCGATGTTTTGCCCTCCGAGGCACGGCACATCGAAGAATTGCGTCGAGGATTGCTCGATACTGCGCGCAGCTATGGCTATGAACTTGTCATGCCACCCATGCTGGAGTATCTGGAGTCCTTGCTGACGGGTACAGGCGAAGCTCTTGCCCTTCAAACCTCCAAACTGATTGACCAGCTCTCCGGTCGAACCATGGGTCTGCGCGCCGACATGACGCAGCAGGTGGCCCGTATCGATGCGCATCTGCTCAATCGCAAGGGCGTGACCCGTCTGTGCTATTGCGGCCCCGTGGTCCATGCGCGCCCCGATCGTCCGCGTGCCACACGTGAGCCGTTCCAGTTCGGTGCCGAAATCTACGGTCATGAAGGCCTGGAAGCCGACCTCGAAGCCCTGCATCTGGCTCTGGACTGCCTCAAGGGCGCGGGCGTCAAGGACGTCATCGTGGACCTGGCCGATGTGCGCATCGTGCGCAGCCTGCTGGCCGGCGTGATGGTGGACGAGCAAGTGCTGCGAGGCGTTCATGCAGCCCTGGCTTCCAAGGATGCAACCGAGCTGGCCCAGCTGACCCGCGACTTCCCCGAAGCCTCGCGTGAAGGCCTGATGGCGCTGCTGCAGCTGTACGGCGGCATGGAAGTGCTCGATCAAGCTGAAAAGCTGCTGGAGCGCACTGCCGGCGTGCGCAATGTGCTGTCACATTTGCGCTGGCTGGTGCAGCATCTGGATGGCGTCAAGGTCAGCTTCGACCTGGCCGATCTGCGTGGCTACTCCTACTACAGCGGCACTCGCTTTGCGATCTATGTGCCCGGCGGCAGCGATGCCCTGGTGCGCGGTGGCCGTTACGACGAAGTCGGTGCAGTGTTCGGACGCAACCGTCCCGCTGCCGGCTTCAGTCTCGATATCAAACAACTGGTGGCTGTCGTGCCCGAGCGTCCGCTCAAGGCTGCCATCCGCGCTCCCTGGGGCGATGACGCGCAAGTGGCTGCTGCCATTGCCGCATTGCGCCAGCAGGGCGAGACGGTGGTCTGCGTGCTGCCAGGGCATGAAAGCGAAGTGGACGAGTTCCACTGCGACCGTGAGCTTGCCAATGTTGGCGGGCAATGGGTCGTGCAAGCCATTTAAGGCATTTGACTAATTCTTCGATTTATCGGATTGGAATATGAATACATCCAAAGGTCGCAATGTGGTCGTCGTCGGCACCCAGTGGGGTGATGAGGGCAAGGGCAAGCTGGTTGACTGGCTGACCGAAAGCGCCAACGGCGTCGTGCGTTTCCAGGGCGGCCACAACGCTGGTCACACACTGGTCATCAATGGCGTGAAGACGGCTCTGCACCTGATTCCCAGCGGCATCATGCGTCCCGGCGTGAAGTGCTATATCGGCAACGGTGTGGTGCTCTCCGTGGGCAAGCTGTTTGAAGAAATCGAAGGCCTGGAGAAGGCCGGCGTGCAAGTGCGTGAGCGTCTGCGCGTGTCCGAAGCCTGCCCGCTGATCCTGCCTTTCCACCAGGCACTGGACGTGGCCCGTGAGGCGGCCCGTGAAAAGGGTGGCGTGCAGAAGATCGGCACCACCGGCAAGGGCATCGGCCCTTCCTACGAAGACAAGATCGCCCGCCGCGCCCTGCGCGTGCAGGATCTGAAGCACCCCGAGCGCTTCGCCACCAAGCTGCGCGAGCTGCTGAGCCTGCACAACCACATTCTGGTGAATGTGCTGGGTTCCAAGAACTTCGACTTCGGCGCCGGCCTGGCTCCCTACATGAAGGACGGCGAAGTGCAATTCGACGCCGTGTATGAAGAAGCCCTGCGTCATGCCGAGCTGATCAAGCCCATGATTGCCGATGTTTCGCGCGAGCTCAACGCTGTGCACGCCGAAGGCGGCAACCTGCTGTTCGAAGGCGCGCAAGGCACGCTGCTGGACGTGGATCACGGCACCTACCCCTATGTCACCTCGTCCAACTGCGTGGCCGGCAATGCCGCCGCAGGCGCCGGCGTGGGCCCAGGTCTGCTGCACTACATCCTGGGTATCACCAAGGCTTACTGCACCCGCGTGGGCGGCGGTCCCTTCCCCACCGAGCTGGAATGGGAAAAGGAAGGCACTCCCGGCTGGGTCATGTCCACCGTGGGCGCTGAGAAGGGCGTGACCACCGGCCGCTCGCGCCGCTGCGGCTGGTTCGATGCTGCGCTGCTCAAGCGTTCGGCCCAGATCAACGGTCTGTCCGGTCTGTGCATCACCAAGCTGGACGTGCTGGACGGCATCGAAGAGCTGCAACTGTGCGTGGGCTATGAGCTCGACGGCGAGAAGATCGATCTGCTGCCTCTGGGTGCGGACGATATCGAGCGCTGCAAGCCCATCTACGAATCCATCCCCGGCTGGACAGACTCCACCGTGGGCGTGACCGAGTACGACAAGCTGCCCGTGAATGCTCGCCGTTATCTGGACCGTATCGCTGAAGTGACTGGTGTGCCCATTGCCATGGTGTCCACCAGCCCCGATCGCGATCACACCATCCTGATGCACAACCCGTACAGCGCCGCCTGATCGGGCCGGGTTTTACTGAACTTTCAAAGGAACTGTGCCCATGCTGACAGAAGACGGTAAGCACCTGTATGTGAGCTACGACGAGTACCACGGTCTCATCGAAAAGCTCGCCATCAAGATCCACCAGTCCGGCTGGGAATTCGACACCATCCTGTGCCTGGCACGCGGTGGTCTGCGTCCCGGCGACATCCTGAGCCGCATTTTCGACAAGCCCCTGGCCATCATGTCCACCAGCTCCTACCGCGCCGAAGCCGGCACGGTGCAGGGCCATCTGGACATCGGCCGCTTCATCGCGACGCCCAAGGGCGACATTTCCGGCCGCGTGCTGCTGGTGGACGATCTGGCGGACTCGGGCGCCACGCTCAAGGCCGTGATCGCCATGCTCAAGACCAACTACGCACCCATTACGGAGCTGCGCAGCGCCGTGATCTGGACCAAGGGCGTGTCGACCTTCGAGCCTGACTATTCGGTGGACTTCCTGGCCACCAACCCCTGGATTCACCAGCCTTTCGAAGGCTATGACACGCTGAATCCCGAAAAGCTGGCGGAGAAGTGGAAGGTCTGAGGACCCGTCACCGACGTTGGCAAAGGAGCCCTTTTGGGGCTCCTTTTTTTATAGAGCAATGATGTTCATCAATAAATGAGCGTCATGTGCCTTTATTACAACGGATTCAAGCTTTTTTAAAGCTGTACCGTAATAAAAACAGGAGCTAGCTGCTCCTGTTTTTGAATTGTTGTCATGATGCGGCCTGCGCCGATCAGGCAAGGTTGGCGTGGCATTTCAACAAGCTTTGTAAACCAGAAGGCTTGTGTTGGCAGCGGCTGCATTGACGCAGCTACACTGCATGGATTCTGAGAAGGTGGTGGTTGTGGGACGTCTTTCTATTGGGCGCACTGGCGCTGCTGTGGCATTGGTCGTGGGCGTGGGCGCTGCGGCATGGTTGGGGGCTTCGGCATTGCCCGGTTTCAAGTCTGCCAAGGCAGCCGCACCGGTGGCCGCTGCCGCTTCTGCGGTTGCTCCTGCGGCCACGCCCGCAGCGCCGCCTGCAAGCAGCGCTGCGCCTGCGTCGCCTGCTGCCGTCAAGCCGGCACAGGCAGCGCGTGCCGTTCAAGGCCCCACGCCCATCTTTGTGCTGAACTCTCTGGATGCGTCCATCAGCGTGATCGATCCGCTCAGCTGGAAGGAGCAGTCGCGCATTCCCACGGGCAAAGAGCCTCATCACCTGTACCTGACGCCGGACGAGAGGTCGCTGGTGGTGGCCAATGCACTGGGCGATTCGCTGACTCTGGTGGATCCGCGCACGGGTGCCGTGCAGCGCGTGATCCGCGATATCGTGGACCCGTACCATCTGCGCTTTTCGCCGGACATGAAGTGGTTCGTCACGGCAGCCAACCGGCTCAATCACATCGATTTTTACCGCTGGGACGCGGCCACGCAGACGCCGACCCTGGTCAAGCGTGTCTCCACCGGCAAGACGCCCAGCCATCTGTTCATCGACGCGCAGAGCAAGACGCTGTACTCCACCATGCAGGACAGCGATGCCCTGGTGGCCATCGATATCGCCACCCAGACCATCAAGGCTCGCGTGCCCACTGGCCCCATGCCTGCGGACGTCTACGGCAGCCCTGACGGCAAGAAGCTGTTTGTCGGCCTGACCGGCGGCGATGGCGTCGAGGTGTTCGACATCACCGGCGCTGAGCCCCGCAGCCTGGGCCAGATCAAGACGGCTGCCGGTGCACACGCCTTCCGCGCCGCTGGCGATGACCGCCATCTGTACGTGAGCAACCGCGTGGCCAATACCATCAGCAAGATCGATATGGTCAGCAGCCAGGTCGTAGCCAATTACCCGGCCCCTGGCGGCCCCGACTGCATGGATGTCTCGGCCGACGGCCGCTACATCTTCGTGGCCTCGCGCTGGGCACGCAAGCTGTCGGTGATCGACACGGTGGAGAAGAAGGTGGTCAATCAGGTCAATGTGGGCAAGTCGCCCCACGGGGTCTGGACGCTGTCCCACGCTGCGCGCTAAGGTGCTTGTCCCTGCTGCATCGAAGCGGCAGGTGCGGCTTGGTCTCCGTGTTGACCACCTCAAGGAGGGTGGATGCAAAGACGTTGTTTCATGCTCGGCTCGCTGGCCGGCGGCCTGTCTGCCGCACCTGCCTTCGCTGCCGAAACTTCAAAAAAGATAGCTTCAGGCACATGCTCCAAGGCGGTTTACCTGACTTTTGATACCGGGCATATGGGCATAGCCCAGTGGGTCGCCCAGGTTCTGCAAAAGCACAAGGTTCCCGTCACATTCTTTGCGGCCAATGAGGCCACGAAGGAGGGGGGCAGCAGTCTGGGCGACTTCTGGGCACCCTGGTGGAAGGCCCGTGCCGACGAAGGTCACCAGCTCGCATCCCATACCTTTGACCATATGTACTGGCTGGCCGATATTCGCGACAAGGCCACGGGCCAGGTCACACATTTCAAGGTCAAGCCCTCGGCCGGACCCAGAGCCGGTCAGAGCTATGTGGTGTCTGCTGATGAATACCACCAGGAGATTGCCCGCTCCGCTCAGCGGCTGGCGCAGATCACGGGCCGCAAGACCTTGCCGCTGTATCGTGCGCCCGGCGGCAAGACATCGCCCGCGCTGATTGCCGCAGCGCAGCAGGGCGGCTTTCAGCATGTGGGCTGGGCGCCGGCAGGCTTTCTGGGCGATGAGCTGCCCAGCGACAAATATCCGAATGAACGCTTGCTGGCCCAGGCACTCAAAAACATAGGCAGCGGCGATATCTTGCTGGCCCACCTCGGCATCTGGTCGCGCCAGGATCCCTGGGCTCCGGCGGTGCTGGAGCCGCTGATCGTCGGTCTGCTGGATAAGGGTTTTTGCTTTCGTACGCTGGCCGAGCATCCGGCGTATCAGGGCTGGATTGCGCAGCACCGCTGAGTGCTGCAAGAGGAGTGAGTTGTGGATTGGTTGGTTCAGATGTTTGGTGAGGCGCAGCAACGTCTGTTCGAAGGCGTGGTGCAGCCGTTTCTGTTTCATTTCGGCATGGCGAACCTGCTCGAAGATGGCTACACGGCCACCGGCTGGCTGTTGGTGGGGCTGCTGCAGATAGCGGTCATGGTCGCGGTGATCGTGCCGCTGCAGCGCTGGCGGCCGGTCGAGCCTGTGGTGGACCGCCAGGCGATTCGTGTGGACATCCTCTACACGCTGATTCACCGGCTGGGAATTTTCCGGCTGGCATTGTTCTTCACGATCGATCCCTTGTGGGATGCCCTCATGGGCAGGCTTCATGTTTGGGGCATGCCCGGCTTTCATCTAGACGATATCTGGCCGGGCGTGACGGACAATGCCTGGGTCAGTCTGTTGATGTATCTGGTCGTCTTCGATCTGGTCGAGTACTGGATTCATCGCGGTCAGCACGGTTTTACCTGGTGGTGGAAGCTGCATGCCGTGCACCACTCGCAGCGCCAGATGACGGTGTGGAGCGACAACCGCAATCACCTGCTCGACGACGTGATCCATGATGCGATCATCGTGCTGGTAGCACAGCTGATTGGCGTGGCTCCGGGGCAGTTCGTGGCCATCGTGGCCCTGACCCAGCTCAGCGAGAGCTTTCAGCATGCCAATGTGCGCATCTGGTTTGGCCAATTGGGCGAGCGCCTGTGGATCAGTCCGCGCTTTCACCGCCGTCATCACGCCATCGGTATTGGTCACGAACCCATGGCGCCTGTGCGCAACAAGAAGGTGCACGGCAACAACTTCGGCGTATTGTTGCCCTGGTGGGACATATTGTTTGGTACGGCCAACTTTGATCTGCGCTATGACCCCACTGGCATTCGCGATCAGGTGCAAGCGAATGCAAAAGGACAATTGCGCGACTATGGCCGTGGCTTCTGGGCGCAGCAGTGGCTGGCAGTCCTGCGATTGATGGGTCGCGCATAAGTCAATCCTTGAGTATGCTTGCCAGCATGAGCTTGCTACTCGACTCTTTTTGGCGTGCCCTGGCGTATTGCCTGCATAAGCGGGTCATTGTCTGGTCACTCTTGCCGCTTCTGGCCATGGCCTTGATGGCCTGGCTTTTGGGTTACTTCTTCTGGGCCGATGCGGTTCTCAAGGTGCAAAGCCTGCTGGACGGGGTTGGCTGGCTGCATTCCCTGTGGCTATGGCTGCAAGGGCTGGGCCTTGGGTACGCCTCGGAGGTGGTGGCTTCCATTTTTGTGGTGTTGGGAGCAATGCCGGTACTCGTGGTACTGGTGTTGCTGCTGGTGGGCCTGTTCATGGCACCAGTGCTCACGCAACTGGTGGCCGAGAAGCGCTTTGTCGGGCTGGAGAAAAAGCATGGCGGCTCTACTGTCGCCAGCCTGGTCTGGTCGGGCGGCTCCACGCTGATTGCGCTGCTGGCCTTGTTTGTCACTTTGCCGCTATGGGTGTTCCCGCCGCTGATGCTGGTGGTGGCGCCCCTGATCTGGGGATGGCTCACCTACAGGGTCATGGCATTTGACGCCTTGTCCGAGCATGCCAGCAAGGATGAGCGCCGGGCCCTGTTTGCCCGTCACCGCATGTCGCTCATTCTGATGGGGGTGATCTGCGGCTATCTGGGCGCAGCACCCGGTGTGGTCTGGATTTCCGGGCTGCTGTTCCTGGCCGCTTTCTGGATTCTGGTTCCGATTGCGATCTGGATTTATGCGCTGGTGTTTGCCTTCTCTGCACTGTGGTTTGCCCACTTCTGTCTGGCGGCGCTGGAGCAGATGAGGGCGCAGACCCTGCCGAGTGCTGCCGACCCACAGGTCCCGTTTGCACCTGGTGCAGAAAATTCGGATGGTGCAGCTTCGGTGGCTCGCTGAAAAGCGTCTGCAGCAGGTTGGATCAGGTGTCATGCACCAAAAACAATCCCATTTCAGAATTGCACCATCTTGGTGCAAGTAAATTCACCAATATGGTGCAATTGTGCTGCGTGCTCTGGCAGTGCGACAATGCGCGTCTGTTTGGTGCAGTTTGCAGATGCAGCTTTGGTAAGTGCTTATGTCTTGTGCCGAATGTCTTTACACCAAGGCTCGGTTTCGGTGCGCAGATGTTGTTGTGAGGCGCCAAGGTCGAGTTGGCACGCAAACTGCTAGATACTATTCATTCTTTATTTGATCAGCCAAAGTTGGCAGGAGAGATCTAATGGCGAAGACCGTTGCAGACGTGATGCAGATGGTGCAGGATAACGAGGTCAAGTTCGTGGACCTGCGCTTTACCGATACCCGCGGCAAGGAACAGCACGTGACCGTGCCCGTGTCGCACTTCGACGAGGACAAGTTCACCTCGGGCCATGCTTTCGACGGTTCTTCCGTTGCCGGCTGGAAGGGTATCGAAGCCTCGGACATGCAGCTGGTTCCCGATCCCAACACTGCCAATATCGATCCCTTCTTCGAAGAAACCACACTGATTCTGCAGTGCGATGTGATCGAACCCGGTGATGGCAAGGCCTATGATCGCGATCCCCGCTCCATCGCCAAGCGTGCCGAAGCCTACCTGAAGGCCTCCGGCCTGGGCGATACCGCTTACTTCGGTCCCGAACCCGAATTCTTCATCTTCGACGGCGTGCGTTGGGGCACGGAGCCTCACAACCCCTTCTTCGAAATCGAAGAATACGAGGCTCCCTGGAACACCGGCACCAAGTTCGAGACCGGTAACCGTGGTCACCGTCCTCGCGTCAAGGGTGGCTACTTCCCCGTGCCTCCCGTTGACAGCACCCAGGACATGCGTGCAGAGATGTCGCTGCTGCTGGAAGCGGTCGGTATTCCCGTCGAAGTGTTCCACCATGAAGTGGCTGGTGCCGGTCAGAACGAAATCGGCACACGCTTCTCGACCCTGGTCGAGCGTGCCGACTGGACACAGCTGCAGAAGTACATCATCTGGAACGTGGCCAACACCTACGGCAAGACGGCAACCTTCATGCCCAAGCCCTACGCTGGCGATAACGGCTCCGGCATGCACGTGCACCAGTCCGTGTGGAAGGATGGCAAGAACCTGTTCGCCGGCGACGGCTATGCCGGTCTGTCCGACTTCGCCCTGTACTACATTGGCGGCATCATCAAGCACGCTCGTGCGCTGAATGCCATCACCAACCCCGGCACCAACAGCTACAAGCGTCTGGTTCCCGGCTTCGAAGCGCCCGTGAAGCTGGCTTACTCGGCCAAGAACCGCTCGGCCTCCATCCGTATTCCTTACGTCAGCAACCCCAAGGCTCGCCGCGTGGAAGCCCGCTTCCCCGATCCTCTGATGAACCCCTACCTGGGTTTCGCAGCTCTGCTGATGGCCGGCCTGGACGGCGTGGAAAACAAGATCCATCCCGGCGAAGCCGCGACCAAGGATCTCTACCACCTGCCTCCCGAGGAAGACAAGCTGGTGCCTACCGTCTGCCACAGCCTGGATCAGGCTCTGGAAGCTCTGGACGCCGACCGTGCGTTCCTGACCAAGGGCGGTGTGTTCTCCGACAGCATGCTGGATGCCTACATCGAGCTGAAGATGGGCGAAGTGACTCGCTATCGCCAGTCGGTGCACCCTGTCGAATACGATATGTACTTCTCGCTGTAAAGCAGAGGTCAAAAAAGGCGGCGCAAGCCGCCTTTTTTATTGAGCGCCCGCTACGGCGGGCGTGGGAGCAAAGGAACCAAACGGGTTGGTGGCGGTCAAGTAGTCAATAAAAGCCGCAGGCTTGGAGCGATACTCAGGGTATTGCGGACTTGCGGCCGCCGTCTGCCTGAGAGGACCGAATGAAGAAGTTTTATGTGTTGTCGTTGCTGTGTCTTGCATCCGGGCTGGTTTCTGCCCAGGATGTGATCTACCGCTGCGGCAATGAGTACACCAACAATGTTTCGCAGGCCAAGGCCAAAGGGTGCAAGCCGGTCGATGGCAGTGGCGTGACGGTGATTCACGGCACCAGACCCTCGGGTAGCAATGCCGCAGCGGCACCGGCCAAGCCCAAGCCGGCAAGTGGCTCTGCATCGAGCGCACCGGCCCCGGCCCGCAGCGACAGTGCCGCTCAGAAAGCGCGTGACTCCGATGCGCGAGCCATCCTGCAAGGCGAGCTGAACAAGGCCCAGGCCAGACTGGCCGAGCTGAAGGCAGAGTACAACGATGGCAACCCCGTGCGTACGGCGCTGGAGTTGCGCAATCCTCAGGGCTACCCGGAGCGGGTGGCCAAGCTCAAGGCCGATATCACACGCCAGGAAAGTGATATCGCAGGCATCAAGCGAGAGCTGGACCGGCTGCCTGCGGTCAATTAATCCGCCCCCTGGGGCTGGTCATTTTTGGTCTATCGCATGAGTCCCACTGCAGCCCCGCTCCCTGATATCTCCAGGCCTGATACGGATCAGGCCAATGCCAACGGCTACCAATCGCTGGACTGGCTTTGCACCTTGATTGCCGTGCTTGACGAGTACGGCATGGTGCGCTTTGTCAATGCGGCGCTGGAAAACGCCCTGGGTCAGTCGCGCCGCATCATGGTGGGCAGTGACTTTGCTACCTGCTTTGCCGAGCCTGCCTTGCTGGACAAGGCGCTCAGCGGCGCCCGTTCCAACGACTTTGCTGCACTGCGCTTCGAGGCCAGCCTGCTGCGCCTGGGGCAGGAGCCCTTGCCGATTCACGCGGCCGTTTCACTGGCCGAGAAGGCCGGCCATGTCATGGTGGAGATGTGGCCGCTGGAGCAGCAGGCCCGTCAGGACCGCGAGGAACGCATCCGAGAGCAGGCGCTGGCGAACAAGGAGCTGATTCGCAATCTGGCGCACGAGATCAAGAATCCGCTGGGCGGCATCCGCGGCGCAGCCCAGCTGCTGCAGATGGATCTGGTCACGCCCGAGCTGCTGGAATACACCACGGTCATCATTCACGAGGCCGATCGCCTGCAGGCGCTGGTGGACAGGTTGCTGGCCCCGCATCGCCACCCGCATGAGGTGGGCGACGTCAACATCCACGAGGTCTGCGAGCGCGTGCGTTCGCTGGTGCTGGTCGAGCACCCCCAGGGACTCAAGATCACGCGTGACTATGACATCTCCATTCCCGAGTTCAGAGGCGACAGCGCACAGCTGATACAGGCACTGCTCAATATCGTCCAGAACGCGGCCCAGGCGCTGGGGCGGCGCATTGCAGAGGGCGATGCCGAGATCATTCTGAGGACGCGTGTGGCCAGACAGGTCACTCTGGGGCGCGAGCGCTACAGATTGGCACTGGAATTGCATGTAATCGACAACGGGTCAGGCGTGCCAGATGCCATCAAGGAACGGATTTTCTATCCTTTGGTCTCGGGCAGAGACGGCGGATCCGGCCTGGGGTTGACGCTGGCTCAGACCTTTGTGCAGCGTCACCATGGCCTGATCGAATGCGAGAGCCAGCCGGGGAGGACGGATTTCCGAATCCTGATACCGCTGCCATAAAGCCTGACATTATCAATATGCAGAAGAAGGGAAGGATGTTGCACGAATGAAGCCAATCTGGATTGTGGACGACGACCCTTCCATCCGCTTTGTGCTTGAAAAAGCATTGGGGCGTGAAGGCTGGCCCATTCGCAGCTTTACCCAGCCGCGCGATGTGCTCAAGGCCCTGGCTGATGTGGACAACAGCGATCCCGAGCGTCAGGCTCCACAGGTGCTGGTCAGCGATATACGCATGCCTGGCGGCTCGGGCCTTGAGCTGCTGGAGCAGGTAAGGGCGCAGCAGCCCGGGCTGCCGATGATCATCATGACGGCCTATTCCGATCTGGACAGTGCAGTCTCGGCATTTCAGCGCGGAGCTTTCGAGTATCTGCCCAAGCCATTTGATGTACCCAAGGCCGTGGAGCTGATCCGGCGCGCCGTGGAGGAAAGCCAGCGCGAGGAGGTGGCCGATGTGCAGGCACCGGTGCAGGCGGAAATGCTGGGCCAGGCACCTGCCATGCAGGACGTGTTTCGTGCCATCGGCAGACTGAGCCAGAGTCATGTCACGGTGCTGATCACCGGGGAGTCCGGTGCCGGCAAGGAACTGGTAGCACGAGCGCTGCACAAGCATTCTCCCGTTGCTGGTGGACCGTTTGTGGCCATCAATACCGCCGCCATTCCGAAAGACCTGCTGGAGTCCGAACTGTTCGGTCACGAGCGCGGCGCCTTTACCGGCGCGCAGACCCAGCGCAGGGGGCGTTTCGAGCAGGCCGAAGGCGGTACGCTGTTTCTCGATGAAATTGGCGACATGCCGTTCGAGCTGCAGACGCGTCTGCTGCGGGTGCTCTCCGACGGTCATTTCTACCGGGTTGGCGGACATCAGGCCGTCAAGGCCCATGTTCGCGTGATTGCCGCGACCCACCAGGACCTGGAGCTGCGCGTCAAGGACGGCGCTTTCCGCGAGGACTTGTTCCATCGTCTGAATGTGATCCGCCTGCGCCTGCCCGCGCTGCGCGAGCGCAAGGAGGACGTGCCCATGCTGACCCAGCATTTCCTGCAGCAAAGCGCGCGTCAGCTGGGGGTGGAGCCCAAGCGCATGAGCACGGCCGCCATGAGCCGTCTGCAGGCCTTCAACTTTCCGGGCAATGTGCGCCAGCTGGAAAACATCTGTCACTGGTTGACCGTCATGGCGCCGGCCCAGCAGATTGCACTCAAGGACTTGCCGCCCGAAGTGCTGGGCAGCCCTGCATCGGTGAACACGGCAGTCTTTGCCGGCGCATTGAGCAGTGGTGTGGGCCTGGACCAGTCCAGGGCAAACCTGCCTGAGGCGGCGGCCATGTCCGTGCCAGGCGCTGCGGCAACGCCGTTGGCCGAAGCTCCGGCATTGACCGAGGGCTGGCTGCAAGGGCTTGGCAAGCAGGCTGAGGAACTGTTGTCGCAGGGTCACCACGATGTATGGGATCAGCTGTCCCATCAGTTCGAGGCGCAGTTGCTGCGAACGGCTCTGGCCGCCACGCATGGCCGCAGAGTGGAGGCTGCCAGCCGACTGGGGATTGGTCGCAACACCATTACCCGAAAGCTGCAGGAGCTGGGGCTGGAAAACGAGAATTTCGACTGAAACAGTGCAGTGGCTACTCGCTCTCGCGGTGAGATTTATCCGTCCTACATGGTGCAATCACGGTTGACGACATGAGGCAGATGGCGCAGGGATAACAATCAACAGGCCTTTTGTTGATTGGACTGTTTGCGTTGTCTGCCTTGCCTTTATCCATCTCTTTCCCGCCTGCACCGGGGTCTTTCCCGCAGGATGCGAGCGCCTTGTCGCCGTTGCTGCAGATGCCGGAGGCCGAGGAGGCCTTCTGGCACGAGCGCTATATGTGCGAGCCTTACTTCGTTCCGGGGCGTGGCTTTGACCAGTATTACCCCGCCTATCTGCTGGGCTGGCAGGCCGGCAGATATCGGGCTCGGCAGACGGCTTCGGGGGGGAGAAGGAGTTTCGAATCCCTGGAGGCCGAGTTGCGCCAGCAGTGGTCGCTGCATTGCGGGGGCAGTCTGCTGGACTGGTCTCAGGTCAGAGCAGCCGTCAAGGCAGCCTGGCGCCGCGCGATTGTTCCACCCGCGTCCAAGCCTTGCGCGGAGGCCGTATTGGGCCAGATGGCGAAGAACAGTCTTGCTCTGGCGTTACAGGCAGGACTGCGCTTTGCGCAAAGCTCCAGGCTGTTTCTGACGACCGCGGACTCCAGCATGGCTGTCGATGCCCTGCGCCGTTTCTCGCAGGATTCACGCAAGCTGGTTTCCGAACTGGAGGAGCTGCTTGATGGTGTTGCGGCGGCCCCGCTACCCATGGCCTTGGATGAGGGCGGTCTGCTGCAGCGAGTGCGCAGGACCTGGCTCGACTACCTGGGAGAGGCGGCGGCCGAAACCTGGCTGGATGTGCTGCGTCGCTTGCAGACCTGGCTGGAGCGCACCGAGCACACTGTTCAGCTGGATTTGCCGGTCAAAGTCGCCAAGCTGCTCAAACGCCATGTGATGCTGCTGCGCGGCCAGTTGCAGGCCTTGCAGTGGCTCAGCCACGGCGCGGCCTGAGCCGCATCCTGCCTCAGTCCAGTGTGACAACCACGGGGGCGTGGTCGCTGGGCTGCTTGTTCTTGCGCGGAGCGCGATCCACGCTGCAGGCGCTGACCTTGCTCTTGAGAGCCTCGCTGACCAGAATATGGTCGATGCGCAGGCCGCGATTCTTCTGAAAGCCCAGCATGCGGTAATCCCACCAGGAGTAGCTTTTCTCCGGTTGCTCGAACATGCGGAAGGCATCGCTCAGGCCCAGTTGCAGCAGGCGCTGGAAATGGTCGCGCTCTTGCACCGTATGGTGGATCGTGTCCTTGAGGCCGACGGGGTCGTAGGAGTCGCGATCTTCGGGAGCCACGTTGAAGTCCCCCACCAGCACCAGGCGCGGATGCAGGGTCATCTGGTTCTGGATCCAATCGTGCAGTGCCTGCAACCAGCGCATCTTGTAGGCAAATTTTTCCGAGCCGGGTTCCTGGCCGTTGACGAAGTAGCCGTTGATCAGGCGAATCTCGCCGTTCGGCGAGTCTATGGTCGTGGCAATGATGCGGGCCTGTTCGTCGTCAAGCCCCGGGATGTTGCGCACCACATCACGGCCCGTCTCGCGCGTGATCCAGGCCACGCCGTTATAGGTCTTCTGGCCGTGGCTGACGGCCTTGTAGCCGGCTTCCTCGAACGCCATGTGCGGGAACTTGTCGTCGGTGAGCTTGAGCTCTTGCAGTCCCAGCGCATCGACGGGGTTGGCGGCAAGCCAGTCCAGTACCTGCGGCAGCCGTACGGACAAGGAGTTCACATTCCAGGTGGCAATTTTCATCTTCTTCAACTTTCCTTATTTCATGCGGGTTCCAAGGGGGCGGCTGCCGGTAAAAGGCCTCCAGCTACCAGTCTGGCTACCCAAACAGAGCCCTTGGCGGGCATCTTTCTCGCAGTGGCTGACAGCATAGCAAGCCTGGCCTTCTCTGAAGCCGGCAAGGCTGTCCGCCATGATCCCTTCAGTGGCGGACCCTGGCATTTGCGACTTTGAAGCCCCATGCGCATGGGCCGGCGTGCAGGGGTTTGCTACATTGAGCCCATGAAACATGCTTCAAGCCTGGCAGGGATGATGATCGTCGTGGCGGCAGTCAGCGGCTGCGCGCAATCGGTTTCGGTCAATTTTGGCAACCCCTCTGAGGCCAACTGCAAGAAACAGGGCGGCGTGCTGCGCACCGAGAAGGGGGCGGATGCTGATCGAAATACCTGCGTGCTGCCTGACGGCTCTGCTTTTGAGGAGTGGGTGCAGCACGCGCGGCAGTCGCCCGCGAAATAGGTCTAGGCCCAGACCTGGATTCAGGCAGCGGCTGTCTTGATGCCGCGAGGGCCGGCAGGCGTGGAGGATGGCTTCAATCGCGCAGCGCCACGGAGTGCTCGAAATTTTCCGATATGGCCTGTGTGCCGTCGTCAAAGACCAGTACGCGCTCGGGCCAGCGCATGGCGGCGAGCTTGCTGCGCTGCACGGGGTTGTGGCCGCGCAGGCGGTCCAGCCAGCGCGCTCCTACCGAATAGTCCACACAGAACACATTGCCGCGCAGGCCGTGCCATGAAAGCGGGGGCGTTGCGCCAAACAGGTTTTCAAACTGCGAGCCATGCGCCGGGGCGTCGGCCGGGCGCAGGCGGCGCCAGTAGTGGCCGACGATGACGGCGGGCGCTTCTTCATATTCATTCCACCAGCCCACGCGTTCGACAAAACGCCATTTGCCGCCTGCGTAAAAGGGGTTGCGGCATTCGCGCTCCACGCCGGCCGTCAGCACCTTCAGAGGGTTGACCATGGCCTTGTTGAGTTCGTTTTCGCTATGGGCCGGCAGAAA
This sequence comes from Comamonas testosteroni ATCC 11996, assembly GCF_000241525.1. GTDB lineage: Bacteria > Pseudomonadota > Gammaproteobacteria > Burkholderiales > Burkholderiaceae_C > Comamonas > Comamonas testosteroni. The sequence continues at coordinate 3,147 of NZ_AHIL01000033.1, read as the reverse complement.
CGGCGGCTCATGGCGATAGTCTTCGAGGCTGTAAGGCCAGCTCTGCTCTTCCTGGCGCATGCGCTCGGCCACGCATTGGGCGATGGACTGTTCTTCGGCAATCGTCTCGAAGTGGTCGTAGGCGGCGCGTGCGCTGCCGCTGGGCAGCTGGCGAATCATGGCGATCTGTTCGGGCCGCCAGGCGGCATGAACAATGCGCAGATCCTCGCGCTCCAGCGCAATCGGCAATTGGCCGAGCTGCTCGAGCATGGCGGGAATCTGCTCGGCCGGCATGCGCGCGAAAGGCGCGTACTTGGGCTGATCGGAGTCGATGCGGCTGTCGAAGAACCAGCCCGATCCATCCTTGGCATCTTCGCGCAGCAGATTGATTTCGTGGTTGCCCAGCACCGCATGGGCCGTGCCCGAGGCCAGCATGGCGCCGACCAGCGCGAGCACCGAAGGGCTGTCCGGTCCGCGGTCGCAGAAGTCGCCGACAAACACCAGTCGCCGCCCTTCAGGGTGATGGCCCTGCAGGTCATAACCCAGGTGACCCAGCAATTGCACCAGCGCGGCGTATTCGCCATGGATATCGCCAACGATATCGAGGGCGCCAGGAGGCAGGGGCTGGACTAGGCTCATGATGAAAGGGCGATAGGCTTGCGGGGTTGGAGGGCTCAGGCTGCAGCAGGCTGCCTTGCCATTGTCATACGGCAGTCATGCAGTGAAGCTGACAATTGTTGCAATGCAACACCGCGAGGGCAAGAGAGTTTTGTCTCATGCCGGACTGCCGGCCGATGCCGATGCGATACCGCATGGCATGAACCCGGAGCAAGGGTCAGCCCTGGCGCTCGAAGCGCACAAAGCTGTAGGGCAGGCCATTGGCAGAGACATGCTCGCTGCGGCTCACGGCCTGCCACTGCTTGCCCAGTTCGGGGGCAAAGGCATCGCCTTCGAAGTCGCGGCCGATTTCGGTCACTTCCACGGCATCGGCCAGCGGCAGGGCCTGGGCATAGATCTGCGCGCCGCCGATGACCCAGACGTCTTGCGAGAGCTTGCGACCCAGCTCCAGTGCTTCGGGCAGGCTGGCGGCGCGCAGGACCTGTTCGGATGCCGGCTCGGCTTGCCAGTCGGCCTGGCGAGTGACGACGATATTGCTGCGGCCCGGCAGGGGGCGGAAGCGCACAGGCAGCGAGTCCCAGGTCTTGCGGCCCATGATGACGGCGCAGCCCCGGGTCAGCTCCTTGAAGTGCGCCATGTCTTCCGGCAGGTGCCAGGGCATGGTGTTGTCCTTGCCGATGACGCCGTTGGCTGCGCGAGCGTAGATGAGTTGAATGGCCATAGCTATCAATAAAGAAGCTGCTGGCGCCTGTCAGTTATGGATTTCAGGTATGAAAATACTTGAAATCGTTTGCAGTCAAACGATGGCAGCTTTGATTTTTATAGTGATCCGAGAGGCAGTAGTCAGACCGCCACAGGCGCCTTGATGCCGGCATGGTGCTGATAGTCCAGCACTTCGAAGTCTTCGTACTCGTAGCCGAAGATGGAGTCGGGCTTGCGCTTGATGTTCAGCGTCGGATAGGCGAAGGGCTGTCGAGACAGCTGGGTCTGCACCTGTTCGAAGTGGTTGTTGTAGATGTGGCAGTCGCCGCCAGTCCAGATGAAGTCGCCCACTTCCAGGCCGCATTGCTGGGCCAGCATATGGGTCAGCAGCGCGTAGCTGGCGATGTTGAAGGGTACGCCCAGGAAGATGTCGGCGCTGCGCTGGTAGAGCTGGCAGCTGAGCTTGCCGTCGGCCACATAGAACTGGAAGAAGGAGTGGCAGGGCATGAGGGCCATCTGGTCCAGCTCGGCCACGTTCCAGGCGCTGACGATGATGCGGCGGCTGTCGGGATTGCTCTGGAGCTGCTTGACGACTTCGGCAATCTGGTCGACATGCGTGCCGTCGGCCTTGGGCCAGCTGCGCCATTGCACGCCATACACCGGGCCCAGGTCGCCGGTTTGCTTGTCGGCCCATTCGTCCCAGATGGTGCAGCCGCGCTCCTGCAGCCACTTCACATTGCTGTCGCCGCGCAGAAACCACAGCAACTCCAGAATGATGGACTTCAGGTGCACCTTCTTGGTGGTGACCAGGGGGAAGCCTTCATTGAGGTTGAAGCGCATCTGGTAGCCGAACACACTGCGCGTTCCCGTGCCCGTGCGGTCGGTTTTGGACGCGCCGTGCTCGAACACATGGCGCATAAAGGTTTCGTACTGGCAGCGCACGGGGCGCAGGGTGCAGGTGCTGGAGTTCATGGTGCAAAAAGCGGTCAAAGACTTGCAAAGACTGGCTGTGCTGGCAGCGTACACAAGGTGCCGCTGCTCTTGAAGAGGGTGGGCCCGCAGGGCCGCGATAGCCCGAGTGTGCCACGGGCCGGGGCATGCCGAGCCGCCTGCAGTCAATGACCCGCTCTGTCGCCCTGTAAGCCTCGAATCTGCCGCAGCTGGATTCACAATGTCATGGAAAACAACCGAGCCGAACAAGGAGAGTGAGTTCATGTCACGCAATTTTGTGAGCACCGCGGCGGTTGCGCTGGCCGCTGCGGCCTTGCTGGTCGCCTGCGATAAGACCAAGGCCCCGTCTCCCACCGCCGCTGCAGAGGATGTCCGGGCAGCGGCTGCTGCGGCGGCGGCTCCGCCCGCTGCCACGGCGCAGATCGAGGAGGCGGCTACGGCCCCCGTCGAGGAAGTGCGCGTTCCCCATGTGGCCAAGGACGGCGAGCCAGGCCTGGACAGCCTCAAGCCGCTGCAGGGCAAGTACCGCTGGGATGGAGTGGACTATGTGAAGGATGGCGTGCTGGCCCAGCGGCTGAAGACGCTGATGGGCCCTCAGTACGACACGCTGCTCAAGAACCTGCAGGCCTTGGGTCCGCTGGAGCCTTCCGCAGCGCTGCTGTACGTGATGGGCAACCGCCAGCATCAGGGCGGCGAGGAAATGGCCGCCGTGGTGATCGACCCGGTGCGCAACGGCCTGCGCGTCTGGCTGCTCAGCGAGGGCAGGCAGACCGTGTTCACCGATGTGGACGGCGCAGATATCCCCTGGCCCAGTGCGGTGCAGAGCATGCTGCGCAATATCGTGGCCACCCAATGAAGCCTTGGCTGCGGCCAGAAAAAAAAGCCCTGCCGATCATG
>NZ_AHIL01000034.1 GCF_000241525.1 Comamonas testosteroni ATCC 11996 | reverse complement strand
CCGGCGATCTGGGCGGCAGCAGCGGCTGCAGCGGCGGCGCCTTCGCCAACCACCAGCACATGCACATCACCGCCGCAGGCCTTGGCGGCCGTCACGGTGTTCAGGGTCGCGGTCTTGATCGAAGCGTTGTCGTGTTCTGCAATAACGAGAGAGGTCATTTCAGTCGTCTTTCTCTAGAATTTTTCATGGTGCCTGCATCACCCGCAGCCGGCCAATCTGGCGCGGCTCAAGCGCGAGACACCGAGGAAGGGCCGCCCCGCACCGAGGGTGTCGTCCCCCTGCGGGGGATGACGCGAAGCGGCTCAGGGGGCCTTAGATGACTTTCGCTTCGTTCTTGAGCTTGTCGACCAGGGCTGCCACATCGGCCACCTTGACGCCAGCGCCGCGCTTGGCGGGCTCGGAGACCTTCACGGTCTTGAGGCGAGGCGTCACGTCCACGCCCAGGTCCTCGGGCTTGAAGGTGTCCAGCTGCTTTTTCTTGGCCTTCATGATGTTGGGCAAGGTGACGTAGCGGGGCTCGTTCAGGCGCAGGTCGGTGGTGATGACGGCGGGCGTGGACAGGGCCACGGTTTCCAGGCCGCCGTCCACTTCACGGGTGACGTTCACTTTGTCGCCGGCGACTTCGACCTTGGAGGCGAAGGTGGCCTGGGGCAGATCAGCCAGGGCCGCCAGCATCTGGCCGGTCTGGTTGGCATCGTCGTCGATGGCCTGCTTGCCGCAGATGACCAGACCGGGTTGCTCCTTGTCCACCAGGGCCTTGAGCAGCTTGGCCACGGCCAGAGGCTGCAGCTCGACATCGGTCTCGACCAGGATGCCGCGATCGGCACCGATGGCCATGGCCGTGCGCAGGGTTTCCTGGCACTGGGTCACGCCGCAGGAGACGGCGATGACTTCGGTAACCACGCCTTTTTCCTTCAGGCGCACGGCTTCTTCGACGGCGATTTCGTCAAAGGGGTTCATGCTCATCTTGACGTTGGCGATGTCCACACCCGTGCCGTCCGACTTCACGCGGACCTTGACGTTGTAGTCCAC
>NZ_AHIL01000035.1 GCF_000241525.1 Comamonas testosteroni ATCC 11996 | reverse complement strand
AGGTAGAGAACGATTTATGCAACAACGCCAGTGAAAAGCAAAAGCATGTGCCATGCCTATTGGGGTGCTGTGCCGCAATGTCTTAGACATGCGCGGGGTATTTAGTCCATGGGCCTGCACTGTCGATGGAGCCAATTTCAAACTGTCAATTTGGTGGCGCGTAAGGGGGCAGGCCTTCGTCTGCCCCGCTATTTCCTTGATCCAAAAATATCGTTGACCAGCTGCCGAGGACGTTCCAATTTAATTCCTGTCCCGGCCGGGATTAATTTTTGATATTGCAACGCATGGTTACATAATATGCGCTATACCAATATCAATCGAGGCAGCGGGTGAGTAATTTCGCTTTTCTGGGCGCTTATTCCAAATCATTGGCAGCGTTGGGCTTAGCCGCAGAGAAAATTTTTCCCCACGACCCGCCCAGCTGTGTTGCCAAACTGAGGTTACTGGCCGAAGCCATTGCCAAAGAGGTCGCCGGCCGCATTGGCTTGCAGCCGCAGTTGCAGCCATCCACACAGTCGGACCTCATTCGCAGCATTGATTCCAAGTTGGGGCTGGACCCGCAGTTGCGGCAGATGTTTCACCTGCTGCGCATGCGAGGCAATGAAGCGGTGCATGAGGTTGGAGCTGCGATTGGCTATCGGGAGGCACTTGAATCTCTCAAGGTCGCCCGCGAAGTAGCTCTCTGGTTTCACCGCACTTTTGGCAGCAATGCAGATTACAAGGCCGGCCCGTTTTTGCTGCCGGATGATCCCAGCCAGAAGCTCTATGACCTGCAAAAGCAGATGGAGGCACTGCATGAGCGCCTGAGCAGTGCGCAGGCCCTGAGCTCAGACCAGGAGGCCATGCAGCAATTGCTGCAGCAACAGGCTGACCAGGAAAAAGCGCTGGCGGCCAAAGCCCTGCAAGAACGCGATATTTATGAGCAGTTGGCCATGGAGGCAAGCGCCACTATCGAGCAGCTCAAGGCCGAGCTTGCCAAGAGCGATGCCGTTGAGAAAGCCCCCAGCCCAGAAACCGTGCGCAGTTGGAGCAGCCGCTCCCGCAAAGCTGCCAGTCTGGTGCAAATGGATGAGCCAGCCACGCGCCTCATCATCGACCAGATGCTGCGCGACGCAGGCTGGAGTGCAGACACCGTAGCCCAGACTTATGCCAAGGGCGCACGACCGGCGCGGGGCCAGAACATGGCGATTGCCGAGTGGCCGATGAAGGGGCAACAGAGCGCTGACTACGTTTTGTTTGCTGGCCTCACGCCTGTAGCTGTGGTGGAGGCAAAGCGCCTTAATCAGAACGTGGCCGGCAAGATCGGTCAGGCTGAGCGCTATGCGCGCAGTTTTTTGCTCTCTGTTGACTGTGAGGCGGCCTGGAAGCATGAGCAGCCGCCCCAGCCCTGGCAAGACGGGCAGGGCGCTCTGTTCCAGATTCCGTTTGCCTACTCCTGCAACGGCCGACCATTTGTCCGGCAGCACGAGCAATCCAGCGGCACCTGGTTTCGGGACCTGCGCCACACGGCCAATCTGGCCAGACCTTTGCCTAGCTTTCATTCGCCAGAGGGGTTGCTTGATGTGCTGCGGCGCGATATTGCCAAGGCGCAGGGCAAGCTAGAGACAGAGACCGCCGCCTATCTGGGCCTGCGTAGCTACCAGCTCAACGCCATCAGCGCGGTGGAGCAATGTCTGGCCCAAGGTCAGCGCAGCAGCCTGCTGGCCATGGCCACCGGCACGGGCAAAACCCGCACCATCATTGGCCTGATCTACCGTTTTCTAAAGGCCGAACGTTTCAAACGTATTCTGTTTCTGGTAGACCGCACCGCGCTGGGCGACCAGGCGCTGGAGGCCTTTGACGACATGCTGCTCGAGCAGAACATGCCCCTGTCCAAGCTCTACAACATTGCAGATTTGGGCGACATGGCGACCGAGGCCGAAGACCGCGTGCAGGTCGCTACCGTGCAGGCCATGGTCAAGCGTATCTTTGACAGTGACAGCCCGCCGCCCGTGGATAGGTTCGATTGCGTCATCGTCGATGAGGCCCACCGCGGCTACACGCTAGACCAGGAAATGACCGAAGGCGAGCAGGAACTGCGCGACGCCAGCCAGTACCTCTCCACCTACCGCCGTGTGCTCGATTACTTTGATGCCTTCAAGGTAGGCCTCACCGCCACGCCGGCCAAGCACACCAGCGACATCTTTGGCCACCCCATCTACACCTACAGCTATCGCGAAGCTGTGGCCGATGACTGGCTGATCGACCACGAGCCGCCCATTCGCTACACCACGCTGCTCACGCAAAACGGCATTCACTTTGAAAAAGGCGATGCCGTTGAAAGCATCCACCTGCAAACCGGCGAAATCGACACGGCTGAGCTGGAGGACGAGCTGCACTTTGATGTGGCCAGCTTCAACAAAACCGTGCTCAACGACAACTTCAACCGCGTCATCTGCAACCAGCTGGCGCAGGAGCTGGACCCGTTCAGCGATGAGAAGACCATGATCTTCTGCGCCACCGACACCCATGCCGACACCGTGGTGCGCATGTTGGGCGAGGCCTTCAAGGAGCTGCATGGCGACGCCTACAACCAGGCCACCGTTGCCAAAATCACCGGCAAGACCGACAAGGTCAGCCAGATGATTCGCAACTATAAAAACGAGGCATACCCCAAAGTGGCGGTCACGGTGGACTTGCTCACCACCGGCATTGATGTGCCGCGCATTTGCAACCTCGTCTTCATGCGCCGCGTGCGCTCGCGCATCTTGTACGAGCAGATGATTGGCCGCGCCACCCGCCGCTGCGATGACATTGGCAAAACCGTGTTTCGCATCTACGACCCGGTGGATTTGTACGCCACACTGCAGGGCGTCAACACCATGCAGCCGCTGGTCAAAGACCCCAAGGTCACCATCGATCAGTTGATCGACGAGCTGCACAACCCGGCCTCTTACACAGCCCCCGGCAGCACGGCTGAGCGCAAACATGCCGATGATGTGCTCGACCAGCTCAACCAAAAGCTCATGCGCGTGCTGCGCAAGGCCACGCACAAGGCCGAGAAAAAGCCGGCCCTCAAAGAACGCCTGCAGCAGCTGGAGCAAAGCTGGGGCGTACCCCCGGCCCAGTTGCACAAGCACCTGCACGACATGGCCAAAAAGCAGGGCACCCAGGCCGTCGCCCACTTTCTGCGTAATCACACGCGCCTGCTGCAGCAACTGGGCGAGGTGCAAGAACTCATGGGAACGGCTTACCGCCCCGTGCTGTCTGACCACCATGACGAGCTTGTCGCCCGCGAGCAAAACTGGGGCAGCTACTCCATGCCCGAGGACTATCTGGAAGGCTTTGCCCACTTCATCAAAGAGCAGCTCAACCAGTCGGTGGCGCTGTCGGTAGTGGTCAACCGCCCCAAAGACCTCACGCGTGAGCTGCTGCGCGAAGTGCGCCTGCTGCTCGACGGTGCAGGTTTTTCAGAAGCGGCCCTCAAGGCCGCCTGGCGCAACCAGAGCAACCAGGACATTGCCGCCGGCATCGTTGCCCACATTCGCAAAGCCGCGTTGGGCGAGGCCTTGCTGCCTTTTGAAGATCGCGTCAATCGCGCCATGCAGCGCATCTACAGCCTGCGCAGCTGGACCACAGCGCAACGCAGTTGGCTAGACCGCATTGCCAAACAGCTCAAACACGAAACCGTGGTGGACAGCAACTTCCTGAACGAAGCCTTCCGCCAGCAAGGCGGCACCAAGCAGGTGGACAAGGTGCTGGGCGGCGAGCTCGATACCGTTGTCACCCAACTGGCCGAAGCGCTATGGCAAAAAGTGGCCTGAACGACCCATGCCCACCGCCACCACCAGCGGCTTGCGCAGCCAGACTTACGGCGCAAGCCCTCTGGCAGCGACTATGCTCACGCCCCATCGCATGCAATGCATCCATCTCATTCCATCACCGCTGCCAGCTGCAGCACAGCTATCTAAAACAATAGCTTGCTGCGCTTGTATTCATTAGATTTCATGCATAAAACATGCTGAAATGCATGAATAGCAAGCGCAAGAAGCTATCAAAATAACGGAACCTTTATTTCGGTATGACCACCTCTGACATCGTCCAGAAACTCTGGAACCTTTGCGACGTCCTGCGCGACGACGGCATCAACTACAGCGACTACGTCACCGAACTCGTGCTGCTGCTCTTCATCAAGATGGAGCATGAAAACCTCGAATCCGGCGTCATCAAAGCGCCGCTGCTGCCCGAATACGCGCGCTGGAACCAGCTGCGCGACCTCTCGGGCATCAATCTGCTCAACACCTACCGCCGCACGCTGCAGCAGCTGTCCGAGTCCACCAACCCCCGCATTGCCGCCATCTACGCCAATGCCCAAACCAGCCTGAGCGAGCCGCGCCACCTGGAGCAGCTCATCAATGACCTCGACCGCATCGACTGGTTCGACACCGACAAAGACGGCCTGGGCGACTTGTACGAAGGCTTGCTGGAAAAGAACGCCAGTGAAACTAAAAGCGGCGCAGGCCAGTACTTCACCCCGCGCCCGCTGATTGACGCCATGATTGCCGTCATGCGTCCGCAGGTGGGCGAAACCATTCAAGACCCGGCCGCCGGCACCGCAGGTTTCTTGATTGCCGCCGACCGCTCCATTCGCGCCCAAACCGATGACCTGCTGGATTTGACCGAGCCCCAGCGCGCCTTTCAAATCCGCAAGGCCTACACCGGCATGGAGCTGGTGCCCAACACCCGCCGCCTGGCGCTGATGAACTGCCTGCTGCACGGCATTGAAGGCGATGCCGAAGGCGCCATTCACCTGGGCAGCACGCTGGGCACCGCCGGCCAGCGCCTGCCCAAGAGCGACATCATCTTGAGCAACCCGCCCTTTGGCACGGCCAAAGGCGGCGGCGGCGCCACACGCGACGACCTCACTTACGCCACCAGCAACAAGCAGCTGGCCTTTGTGCAGCACATCATCAAGCACCTCAAAGACGGTGGCCGCGCCGCCGTGGTGTTGCCCGATAACGTGCTGTTTGAAGCCGGCGTGGGCGCCGACATTCGCCGCGCGTTGATGGACAAATGCCGCCTGCACACCGTGCTGCGCCTGCCCACCGGCATCTTTTATGCGCAGGGCGTGAAAACCAATGTGCTGTTCTTTGAAAAAGTGGGCGAAGCCGCCACCGGCAGCACCCAAGAGGTGTGGGTGTACGACATGCGCGCCAACGCCCCCAAGTTTGGCAAACGCACCCCGCTGACCGACGCGCACTTTGCCGACTTCATTGCCGCCTATGGCGAAGACGTGAACGGCAACAGCCCGCGCACCGATGGCGGTGAACCAAGCCGCTGGCGCTGCTTCACGCGCGAATGGATTCGCACGGAGAAGCAAGATAGCCTGGACATTGCCTGGCTCAAGGACGACTGCGTGGAAGATGCAGCGGATTTGCCCGAACCTGCCGAGCTGGCGCAGGAGATTACGGGCGAGTTGGATGCGGCGCTGAAGGAGTTGAAGGAGTTGAAGGAGATTTTGGCGGAGTTGGGGGAGAGAACGGAATGAGTGCGCTGCCAAAAGGCTGGGCGAAAACGCCAATCGATGCAATCGCGGCCTTCAATCCCAAAACGATTGCGGATGACTCATTGCAATGTGCTTTCTCGCCCATGCAATACCTGGGTACTCATTTTCGCGCCAGCATGGGATATGAGGGTCGAATATGGGGCGATATTAAAAAGGCCTATGTTCATTTCCAGTCGCGTGACGTGATTGTTGCGAAAGTCACTCCTTGCTTTGAAAACGGGAAAGCGGGTGTTGTCCCTGCGATCCCCAATGGAATTGGCGCTGGTAGTTCCGAGTTTTGTGTTTTCCGGCCAGCCCAAGGCATTGACGAACGTTATTTGCTTGCTTGGCTGAGTACAGAAGATTTTCGACGTAGAGCCACCGTTGCCATGACAGGCTCCGTGGGCTTGAAACGCGTGCCCAAAGATGTGTTTCTTCTGGAAGAGCTACCGCTGGCACCTGAGCGTGAACAACGCCGCATCGCCGACAAACTCGACACCGTCCTGACCCGTGTCGATGCCCTGAACGACCGCCTCGCCCGCATCACCCCCTTGCTCAAACGCTTCCGCCAGTCCGTCTTGGCCGCCGCCACTTCGGGGCGCCTGACAGAGAAGGCGAAAATTTCTGCTGACAGTTTCTTTCCTGTGGTTCTTACTGAGACGCAGCAAAAAAATATTCCTAGTAAATGGAATTGGAAATGCTTAACTGATTTGGCGCGCTTAGAGTCTGGCCATACGCCGCGTAAATCTGTGCCCGAATATTGGGATGGTGGTGACGTTCCGTGGATCAGCTTGCAAGATATACGATCTGCCGATGGATTGGTTATTTATGAAACGAAACTTCAACCTACCAATTTAGGTATTGAAAACTCAAGTGCTCGTTTGCTGCCAGCGGGAACGGTATGTTTTTGTCGAGATATTTCGTTTGGCTATGTAACGATTATGGGGCGAGAGATGGCTACATCTCAGCATTTTGTAAATTGGGTTTGTGGCGAGAAGTTAAATCCGAAGTACCTGATGTATGCGCTGATGGCTTCTAGAGATTTCTTGGCTATGTCGGGGCAAGGCACAACGGTAACTACTATTTATATGCCAGCATTGAAAGGACTGCGGATAGCAGTACCTTCAACCGAAGAGCAAACCGAAATCGTCCGCCGCGTAGAAATCCTGTTCGCCTATGCCGACCGGCTTGAAGCCCGGCTGCAGGCCGCCCGCACCGCTGCCGAGCGCCTCACGCCCGCGCTGCTGGCCAAGGCCTTTCGCGGCGAGCTGGTGCCGCAAGACCCCAACGACGAACCGGCGACCGAGCTGCTGCGCCGCCTGCGCGAAGCGCGTGCCGCTGAAGTCCCGGTCAAGAAAGCGCGTGGCCGCAAGGCGGCAGTGACCTGACGTTTGATGAAAAAAATCGCCACCAGCACTACGAAATGCGCAGTGCTGGTGGCGCATGAACTACAGATTTTTTGAGGGAGAGGCAAGCCGCTATGGCAATTAAGTACCGTGAAGATCCGGGCCTGAAGTTTCTGGCCATGTGCGACAACGATGATGTGTCGAATCTGGCGCAAATTCTGATTTATGACACCGATGGCGAGAAGCGCCGTACCAGCAGCATCTTGACGGACCCTGGCTTTACCGCGCATTTGGATTCGCCCGAGAAATGGCTCAAGAGCTGGCAGGTGGTGGCGGGCGAGTTGCAGCTGTACGGCGGTGACTCGGTGGTCAACCTGTTTCGGGGCACGGGCGTGCTGTACGAGGAAATTTTGTCCGATGTGTGCGAGCGCGTAGGCGTGAAGCTGGGTGCTGAGGACAAGGAGATTGTTCAGAAAGAAGCCAAGCTCATCGAATTTTTGGCGGACAAGGCCTGGGAGAAGATGGACGAGGCGCAGCGCGCAGACTTCTTGCAGAAGATCAACCTGCAGGAGCGCTTCAAGGATGCCGCTGGCCTGTCGCCTGTGCGCCTTGCATTGGCGACGGGTGGTGCTGCAGCCATGTTGCTGTATGAGTATGTGGCGGGGGCCATGCTGGCTTCGCTGGGGGCGGGGTTGGCGGCGCGTTTTGCAGGCCCTATGGCTGCGCAGTTCATTGGTACGCGCTTGGGCGCTGCGGCTTTTGCGGGGCCATTTGCCGTGGTGCTGGGGGTGGCGCTGACGGTGCCCATGCTCTCCGGTACGGCCTATCGCGTGACCATGCCAGCGGTGATTCAGATTGCATATATGCGCAAAAAGTATTTAGAGAGGGATGTGTTTTGATTCATACATTCGGAGATTTGGCCAGCAAGATTTGGGTGCTGGATGAGAGCAGGATCAGCACTGTGCTGATGGAGGCCTTGCAAAAAGGCCAGGCAGTCATTTACGACGGCGTGGCCTATTGGGCGGAAGGCAGTGGTAAGACAGGCGTCATTCAGCACCTGAAGTTCACGGAACGCTCGGTAGAGTCAGTCAAGGAGGTGGTCGAGCAGCTGAAATCGGTGGCAACGGCGACCCAGAATGTGGCGCAAGCCGTGCAAAGCATGCAAAACGTGCTGATGGCGACGCAGGTGCTCAGCAGTGTGGTGATTGTGGGTGCCATCGTGGTGCAAACGCAGTATCTGGGTCGCAAGCTCGATGCGATTCAAGACACGGTCGATGAAATTGCGCTGACTCAGCATGAGCAAAATCTGGTCTTTTATATGGACAAGATCAGCGACTACATGGGCGGCGTGGAGTACGCCCGCGACTTGCTGCGAGAGCGCGCCTTGGCTGCCGAGATTCACGATGTTGCTGCCCCCTTGCTGGCGCAACTGGGCAGCAAGCGCAATCACATCACATCGTTGGTGGACAACATCGCTGGTTATGTCAAGGCCAGCGCTGCAGAGCGTAGCGAGAGCAAGCACTTCAAGCTGATGCTGGACTTTATCCATCTATTGGTGGATATCTTGCCGGGTGCATTGCATGCCGAGCATTTGCTGGCAGCGCGTATTGGCAAGCCTTCACTGGCGCAGTCCATTTTGTGGAGCGGCTCGCAGAAGTATGAGCAGGTGCTGGGCAGTTATCGGGGGCTGATGAACCAACTCAACCGTGAAGTGGTGGCAGGCAAGCTGGGCCAGCAGGGTGAGCGCGTCTTTGCCGAGTACAAGCCCAAGCTGCTGGAGCTGATGCAGTCTCCCATCAATCAGCTGCTGCTGTTCAGGCAGCCCGCCAATATCGCGATTGAGCGACTGGCGGCCTGAGTTTTTGGCGGTTGATTCATTGCGAGCCTGCTAGGGGCGCGTGGCTGCGCTGAGTCGGCTGATGCCCCAAATCAAGGCCTGGTTTGACTTCGGTTCAATGAGACTGTCTGGTATGTCGACAGTAGTTTGGGGCACTCATTCGCTTGCGATGAATTGATTGCGTGAATTGGTTAACCAATAAGGAAGGAGAGGATGTGATGAAAAAAATGAATTGGAAACTGGGCGCTCTGGTGTTGTTGGGTTTGGCCGCATCGCAGGTGCAGGCCTATGAGACTTATCTGAAAACCAAGTTTGGAACTTTGTCGGTGGATGAGAACCGGCTGCTGCATTTCAATGGCAAGCCCGTCATTCCGGGGGTGATGGGTAATAGCAGTCTCTCTATCGGGAAAGCCTACGATGTCGGCGGCAAGGTTCTGGTGCTTACCACCAATATCGGTGGCACAGCTTGCCCGGAGCTGTTCAACGTCATCACGCTGGACGCAGGCAAGGCGGTTTCATCGCCCACATTTGGTACCTGTGATGAGCCTCACAAGATCCAGCTGTTGAATAAGTCGCTGGTGGTTGAGATGGAGGGGCGGCAAGGTCAGCACAAATATGTGTTTGCCGATGGCGTGCTGACAGACAACGGCAAGGTCGTGGCGGATGTGTATTCCAGCAGGCCATTCTCGGTGACGGCTGTGATCAACGACCCTGATGGCTACACCAACCTGCGCAAGGCCCCCGATGGCAAGAGCGCGATCATTGCTCGCGTCGATAAAGAAGAGTCTTTCTACACCCACCCTCAGGCGGGCGACTGGTGGCAGGTACGGGTGAATGCCAACACACAGGGCTATATGCACAAAAGCCGTATTTTGATGGTCCGTGAATTTTGATCACCCTCGCTCGTGGCGTCAGTTCAGTGCTGGCTGGCTGGCGCTGCTTCATGTCACTAATTTATGGGTGCCGTGACTGCATGCACAAAAGAATGAGGTGTAAAAGTGGGTGGCCTGATTTTTTGGATGCTGGTGTTTCAGGTATTTTTTGTACGCAAGCGCAAGCTCAAATGCCCACACTGTCATGAATACGGGGTGAGTGCCAGCAAGATTTTGCATTTTGGCCCAGCATGGAGCTTTCGCTGCTCCCAGTGCCAGCGCAAGCACAAAGCATCGTATTGGTTTCTGCCGTTGACTTTGGTCACCGCGCTGTCCATTGGTTTTGTGATCATGACCAGCCTGACTAAGGTCGATTCGCGGATCGTTGACTTTCCAACGTTCATCGCGCTGCCAACGATACTGATGCTGGATTTGTGGCTGAGGTTTTATGTGATTCCGTTGAAGAAGAAATAAAGAGGAGTTGCGCCGGTTTTTGAGCACACGACCGGCGCCCCCTCTGGAGGGGAACTGCGCAGCAAAACCCAATATTGCGACTTCACAAAACCTCACGTCGCAACCTAATAAAATCTCATATGGCCCACTGCTAATCCAGTGGGTTTTTTGTCTGCCGCTTGCTACAAAAAGCGAGGTCGTAGATGTCAGAAGTTACTCTCTTGAATGTGACACCCGTGACACCCAAAAGCAGCAGGAGCTGAAAGCGAAAGCAGGGTGGGGGCCGAATCAGCCGGTGCTCAAAGCGCGAAAACTATGTACTGGTGGCTACACGGAGCAAAAAATAAGAAAGCCCGCTATCGTTTAGATAGCGGGCTTTTCTTTACTGACTTGGTGCCGGAGAGATGAATCGAACACCCGACCTTCTCATTACGAATGAGCTGCTCTACCGACTGAGCTACACCGGCGATAAGCTATAGATTATAGCGCTTTTTCATCGGCCTCGAGGTGGTAGCTGGTCACGCGTTCCACTTCGTTCTTGGAGCCGAGGACGACGCTCACGCGCTCGTGCAATTGCGTTGGCTGAATGTCCAGAATGCGCTGACGGCCGTTGGTAGCCATGCCTCCGGCCTGCTCGACAAGCCAGCTCATGGGATTGGCTTCGTACATCAGGCGCAGCTTGCCGGCCTTTTGCGGCTCGCGCTTGTCCCAGGGGTACATGAAGATGCCGCCGCGGCACAGAATGCGGTGGACGTCGGCCACCATGGCCGCGACCCAGCGCATGTTGAAATTCTTGCCGCGCGGGCCGTCTGCACCAGCCAGACATTCGTCCACGTAGCGCTTCACAGGGGCATCCCAGTGGCGCATATTGGACATGTTGATGGCGAATTCCTTGGTGTCTTCGGGGATCTTGACGTTTTCCTCGATGAGCACGAACGAGCCTTGCTCGCGGTCCAGGGTGAACATGGAGACGCCGTCGCCCACGGTCAGCACCAGGGTGGTCTGGGGGCCGTAGATGCAGTAGCCGGCAGCCACTTGCTGGGTGCCGGGCTGCATGAAGTCGCTGTCGTGCACGCCAGGGTGGCCTTCAGGCTTCTTGAGCACGCTGAAGATGGTGCCGATGGACATGTTGATGTCGATGTTGGACGAGCCGTCCAGGGGGTCGAACATCAGCAGGTACTCGCCCTGGGGATAGCGGTTGGGCACCACATAGATGCCTTCCATTTCTTCCGAAGCCATGGCCGCCAGGTGGCCGCCCCACTCATTGGCTTCGATCAGGGTTTCGTTGGCGATGATGTCCAGCTTTTTCTGTACTTCGCCCTGCACGTTTTCACTGCCGGCCGTGCCCATGACGTCGCCGAGCTCACCCTTATTCACGGCAAAGCTGATGCGCTTGCAGGCGCGGGCCACCACTTCCAGCAGCAGGCGCAACTGGCCGGGGATGAGCCCGTCCACGCGTTGCTGCTCGACCAGATAGCGGGTCAGGCTGATGTTTTTCTTCATGTTTCAACTCCTTGAAATTCGATGCAAATCTGAAATGGACAGAGAGCAGGGGTAGGCACGATCACTTGCCAGGACGTCCTGCATTGCGTTGTTCCAGTTCTGCCAGCAATTCCTTTGCACGGGTTTGCTGCTGGCTGTCTTTCTGGTTCAGCGCGTATTGTTCATAGCGGGCCAGCCATTGGCGGGCCTGCGGTTCCTGCTTTTGCTCATGGGCAAGGACCATGAGCTGGAAATAGCTGTCGTAGACGGTGTCATGGTCTTGCGCTGCCTGCGCAATCTGCAGACGCTCCTGAAGATAGGCGCCAGCCTGCTTCAGGTCGCCCAGCTCATAGCAATTTTGCGCAATATTGGTGAGTACGCCGCGTATTTGCTGCAGCTTGCCCATGGCTTTGAGGCGTTCACGCGCCACGGGCAGCAGTCGCTCGTTGGCCTGTCTGGCCTCGCGAAATCGTCCCAGCTCATGCAGCAGATAGCCTTCGTCCTCATAGACGCCGAGAATCTGCATCTGGCTCGGGAAATCCAGAGCCCGTGCAGGCTTCACGCCTTCATCCCAGCGCATCTCGGCGGGCAGGCCGGCAATCTGCGGCAGCGGGTATTGAGCCTGAAAGGCTTTGACCCACTTGAGCGCCGCTTCATGCTGCTCTGCCTCCGCCAGCCAGCGAATGCTTGAGTAGCGCAGGAAAAAATGAGCGTATGACAGCTCCGGGTCCTGAGTGCCGGACAAAGCTGTCAGTGCCGTCTGCGCTGCTTCGGCTGCCTCTTTGGGCATGCTTCGGCGGGCGTAGACGCTGGCCTGTGTGTAGTAGAGCCGGAAGATATCGCGTGCAGCGAACCCCGGCTTGTTCAACAGCGGCTCCAGCGCCTGCAGATCGGCACTCATGGCTCGCCCGCTGAAGCTGCCGCCTTCGCTGAAGACAGTGGCATACAGGGGCGCAAAACGGGCTTCGAATCCCGCATCAGGCTTTGCAGCCTGAGTGCTCAGCGACATGCTCGCCGCAGCAACGGCAAGGGCCTTCACGCTCCGAGCCGCGCGTCGTGCAAGCATGTGCAGGTCCATCAGTCCGCCAGGGCGCGGGTGATGACCTCGCGCACGTCGTTGGACAGATCGGGCTTGGCTGCCACGCGGGCGATGGCCTCGCGGGCGGCAGAGCGGTAGGGCTCGGCCAGCTTTTTCCAGCGGTCCATCACCCGGGCCAGACGGGAGGCCACCTGAGGGTTGATGCCGTCGATCTCGATCACGCGATCGGCCCAGAACACATAGCCCGCCGCATCGGCACGGTGGAAGGCGCCGGCATTGTTGCAGTAGCTGAAGATCAGGCTGCGTGCGCGGTTGGGGTTCTTGATCTGGAAGTCGGCATGCTTCATCAGCGCCTTGACTGCCGGAAGCACATCGCCACCGCGGTCGCTTGCGGCAGCCTGCAGCGCAAACCATTTGTCCAGCACCAGTGCGTCCTGCTTGAACAGAGCGTGGAAGCGCTGCAGCGCCTGCTCGGCCAGGGGGCTGGCGCTGTAGACCAGGGCGGAGAGGGCGGCCATGCGGTCCGTCATATTGCCGGCGTCCTTGCAGCGCTGGTAGGCCTTGCCGGGCCATACTGTGTCGCCAGTCCGGGCTGCCTGCAGGCACAGCATGGACAGGGCGCGGCCTGCAAGAGCACGGCGGCCGGCGCTGACATGGTCGGGGCGGTAGGCACCGGTGTCGCGGTTGGCCTCCCAGGCGGTTTCCCACTCGGACTGCAGCGCGGTCGCCAGCTGCAAGATCATGGCTTCGCGCACGGCATGAACGCGCTGCGGATCCACCTCCGCCAGCTGCTCGGCGATATAGCTCTCGGACGGCAGCGTTAGCACCAGATCCTTGAACGCCGCATCCAGCTTGTCGTCGCGCAGCACGCGGCGCATGGCATCGATAAAGTCTGCCGGCAGGATTTCGGCACTGGCTTCGCCGCTGGCAGCGATTGCCTTCAGGGCATAACGCAGGCCCAGGCGCTGGCTGGCTTCCCATTGGTTGAACGGGTCGCTGTCATGGGCCAGAAGGGTCAGCAGATCGGCATCGCTGAATTCATGCTCCAGCACCACGGGGGCGCTGAAGGTGCGCAGCAGCGAGGGCACGGGGGCTTCGCTCACATTGCTGAAGACAAAGCGCTGCTCGGCTTCGGTCAGCACCAGCATGCGGCTGGTGACTGTCTGGGCCGCATCCTCGCCTTGCAGTTGCAGGGCGATGGGCTGGCCGCTGGCGGTGAGCAGACCCATTTGCACGGGAATGACGAATGGTAGTTTCTCGGCCTGACCCACGGTGGGCGCGCAGCTTTGCGACAGCGTCAGCGTATAGGTCCGGGCGTCGGCATCGTACTGGCCCACGGCCTTGAGCACAGGCGTGCCGGCCTGGCTGTACCAGCGACGGAACTGCTGCAGATGCTGGGCCAGAGCAGAGCCTGGGTTGGCGTCGGCAATGGCTTGCGAGAAGTCATCGCAGGTCACGGCCTGACCGTCATGACGCTCGAAGTACAGCTTCATGCCCTTGGCAAAGCCTTCGCGGCCGACCAGGTTGTGCTGCATGCGCACGACTTCCGCGCCTTTTTCGTAGATCGTGACCGTGTAGAAGTTGTTGATCTCGATATAGCTGTCGGGGCGCACGGGGTGCGCCATGGGGCCGGCATCCTCGGGAAACTGCACGGTGCGCAGCACGCGCACATCGTCGATGCGCTTGACGGCACGGGCCGAAGCCGTGCCCGCCATGTCCATGCTGAACTCCTGATCGCGGAACACCGTCAGGCCTTCCTTGAGGCTGAGCTGGAACCAGTCGCGGCAGGTGACGCGGTCACCCGTCCAGTTATGGAAGTATTCGTGTCCGACGACGGACTCGATATTGGCGTAATCGGTGTCGGTGGCCGTGGCCTGGCTGGCCAGAACATACTTGGTGTTGAAGATGTTCAGGCCCTTGTTCTCCATGGCGCCCATGTTGAAGTCGCTGGTGGCGACGATCATGAAGCGGTCCAGATCCAGGCTCAGGCCAAAGCGGGCCTCGTCCCATGCAACGGAGTGCATGAGGGAGTTCATGGCGTGCTCGGTCTTTTCCAGGTCGCCGGGGCGCACAAAGACCTGCAGCAGGTGGTCGCGGCCGGCCCGGCTCTTGATCTTCTGCTCGCGGGCCACCAGGTTGCCGGCCACCAGCGCAAACAGATAGCTGGGCTTTTTGTGCGGATCGACCCACTTGGCAAAGTGGCGGCCGTCCTCCAGGTCGCCGGACTCCACCAGATTGCCGTTGGACAGCAGCACCGGATACTGGGCCTTGCTGGCGCGTAGCGTGACGGTGTACATGGCCATCACGTCGGGACGGTCCAGGAAGTAGGTGATGCGGCGGAAGCCTTCTGCCTCGCACTGCGTGAAGAACGTGTCCTCGCTCACATACAAGCCCATGAGCTTGGTGTTCTTGATGGGGGCGCAGGTGGTGAAGATCTCCAGCTCCACGGGCTCGTTGCCCTCGGGCAGGTTCTCCAGCACCAGCTGGTCGCCGTCCATCTTGAAGGAGGTTCCACCGCCGTTGACCATCACCCGCGCCAGATTCAGCTCGTCGCCGTCCAGGCGCAGCGCCTGTGCCGGCACCTCGGGGTTGCGGCGCACGCGCATCTTGCTGAGCACGCGCGTCTTGGCTGGGTCCAGATCAAAAGTCAGGTCCACCGTGTCGATCCACCAGGCCGGGGCCTCGTAGTCGGCACGGTAAATGGCGGTGGCCGGGGCTTGCCCGTCACGCAGTTGCAGCATATCGATTCCTTTCTAGGATCAGAGGCCTTGCTTGAGCGAGGCTTCGATAAACACATCCAGGTCGCCGTCCAGCACCTTCTGGGTGGCGGAGACTTCGACGTTGGTGCGCAAGTCCTTGATGCGGCTGTTGTCCAGCACATAGGAGCGGATCTGGTGACCCCAGCCCACGTCGGTCTTGGTGTCCTCGAGCTTTTGCTGTTCTTCCATGCGCTTGCGCATCTCGAAGTCGTACAGCCTGGAGCGCAGGCGCTGCCATGCCACGTCCCGGTTGCTATGCTGCGAGCGACCGTCCTGGCACTGCACCACGATGCCCGTGGGGATGTGGGTCAGACGCACGGCAGAGTCGGTCTTGTTGATGTGCTGACCGCCCGCGCCGGAGGCGCGATAGGTGTCAGTACGCACGTCGGACGGATTGATGTTGATCTCGATGGAGTCATCGATCTCGGGGTAGACGAACAGCGAGGAAAAGCTGGTGTGACGGCCGCCCGAGCTGTCGAAGGGCGACTTGCGCACCAGGCGGTGCACGCCGGTTTCGGTGCGCAGCAGGCCGTAGGCATACTCGCCCTCGACCTTGATGGTGGCGCTCTTGATGCCGGCTACGTCGCCCGGAGTCTCTTCTTCGACCGTGGCCTTGAAGCCCTTGCGTTCGGCGTACTTCAGGTACTGACGCAGCAGCATGCTGGCCCAGTCGCAGGCTTCGGTGCCGCCGGCGCCGGCCTGGATGTCGATGAAGCAGTTGAGCGGATCGGCTTCGCCGCCGAACATGCGGCGGAACTCGAGCTCCTCGATCAGCGGCTTGAGCTTGGCGGTTTCGGCTTCGATGGTTTCAAGGCCGGCATCATCGCCTTCTTCCTTGCTCATCTCGAACAGCTCGGAATTGTCGGCCAGTTCGGTGGTGAGCTTCTCCAGTGTCAGCACGACGGAGTCGAGCGACTTCTTTTCCTTGCCCAGCTCCTGTGCCTTCTTGGGGTCGTTCCAGACGGCAGGGTCTTCCAGCGAGGCGTTTACCGTGCGCAGGCGTTCGTACTTGGCATCGTAGTCAAAGATACCTCCGGAGATCTGCCGTGCGCTCGGCCAGATCTTGGAGGGTGTTGCCGATAGAGTTGACGCGTTCTGCTTCCATGGTGAATCCGTTGTTCTTGCTGATAAATAAGGGCTGATTTTCTCATGCCGGACGGCTGTAAGGATGCAATGGCCTTCGACAGGGTTTTTGAGTGCTTCATCGGGGTGTTTTTTTGAGCCCAGCTATGCCCCTGATGCCCCCATCGGTTTTATTCATGGATGCCGTTACTCGAAGTAACAAATTCTGCATAGAATTCGCAGGCGCGCGCAGTGTGTACGCGCTTTTCAGGCTGTTTCCCCCATTCCCCCTCTCGCAGGTGCCAGACCTTGCAGGTCGCCCAGGCGCCCAATTCCCCCATGAACTTCTTTCGCAACCTCAAGCTGGCTAACAAGCTGCTGGTGTCTTTTGTGCTGATCCTGCTGATCAGTGCGGTATCGGGTCTGTACGGACTGGTCCAGATGGAACGCGTCAATGCCACGGCCACCGATCTGGCGCGCCAGTGGCTGCCGGCGGCCCGAAATCTGCAGGACATGCGTTACCAGCTGCAGCGCTATCGCTCGCAGACCATGCAGCATGTGATGGCCCAGTCGTCCGAGGAAATGGCCGTCTATGACAAGAGCATGCCCAAGCTCTGGGACGAGCTGGTCCAGAATCAGCAGTCGTATGCCAAGTACGTGAGAACCGACAAGGAACGAGCCCTGCTGGCCGAAATCGGCGAGGAGCTCAAGGCCTATGCCGTGCAGACGGCCAAGGTGGTGGATCTGTCGCACCAGCTGCTCAACGATGACGCCAGCGAAATCTTGCGCGGCGACTCTCTCAAGATCAGCCGCAGCATCAACACGCGTCTGGAGGCGCTCAGCGAGATCAACCATCAGGCGACCGAGGAAACCAATCAGGCGGGCGACGACCTGTATGCCGCTGCCCGCTGGTGGGTGATGGCGCTGTTGCTGGGCTCCATCGTCATCGGCGTGGCGCTGGCGGTGCTGATCGCACGTTCCATCTCGCGTCCTTTGCAGTCGGCCGTTCAACTGGCGCAGTCCGTGGCCGCTGGCGATCTGAGCGCCAGCATCACCGTGCAAAGCCGCGATGAGGTGGGCCAGCTGCTGCAGGCGCTCAAGGACATGAACACAAGCTTGCAGCGCATCGTGGGCCAGGTGCGCCAGGGCACGGACTCGATTGCCTCGGCCAGCAGCCAGATTGCCAGCGGCAACCAGGATCTGTCCTCGCGCACCGAAGAGCAGGCCAGCTCGCTGGAGCAGACGGCAGCTTCCATGGAAGAGCTGACCGCCACCGTGCAGCAGAACGCCGGCAATGCCCAGCAGGCCAATCAGATGGCGTCTGCAGCGTCCCAGGTAGCCGTGCGCGGCGGTGCCACCGTGGCCCAGGTCGTGCAGACCATGTCGGCCATCAACGAGTCCTCGCGCAAGATCGTGGACATCATCGGTGTGATCGACTCCATTGCCTTCCAGACCAATATCCTGGCCCTCAACGCGGCGGTGGAAGCGGCCCGTGCGGGCGACCAGGGTCGCGGCTTTGCCGTGGTGGCCTCCGAAGTGCGCACCCTTGCCCAGCGCTCGGCCGAGGCGGCCAAGCAGATCAAGCAGCTGATCGACGACTCCGTGAGCAAGGTGCAGGAAGGCAGCACCCAGGTCGACGAGGCCGGCAAGACCATGGATGAGATCGTGATGAGCGTGCGCCGTGTCACCGACATCATGGGCGAGATCTCGGTGGCCAGTCACCAGCAGACCTCGGGCATCGAGCAGGTCACGCAGGCCGTGACGCAGATGGATCAGATGACCCAGCAGAACGCTGCCCTGGTGGAGGAGGCTGCAGCCGCGACCGATGCGCTGCGCGGCCAGGCCGCTGCGCTGGCCGAGACGGTGAGCTTCTTCAAGCTCGGTGCCCAGTCCGGCCTGCAGGCCGCTCCGGCCCTGGCGTCAGCCACGTTCAAGCCCGCGCCTGCCAGGGCCGCCATCAAGGTCTCGGCTCCGGTCAGGGCCCAGTCAACTGCGCTCAAGCGCCCCGCAATGTCGGCTGCAGGCAAGCATCCGGTCCTGAGCCCGGCGAAAAGCGCAGCAGCGCCCCAGCCGCAAAAGGCCGCGACGGCAGACGATGGCGAGTGGGAGAGCTTCTAAGCCCGGTACGGGTGTGCGGTGCCGGGCCCGGTGCCGCTAGCTGTGATGCTATTGATTTAGAAGCTTCTATTGCATGTATTCATTGAATTTCATTATGTTTTATATCTGAAATCTTTTTATATAGGGCGATATAAGCTTCTTTATTGATAGCTGACAGCAAGTCTGCCTTCGAAACAAGAACACCCCGCAGCCGTGGCTGACGGGGTGTTCTTGTTTCCGGGGAGCAGGAGCGGCGCGATGTGCTCCTGCTGCCTCGCTTCAGCCGCCGCGCGTGATGGGCACTTCGGCGTTCTTGCCGTAGCTGCCGTATTTGCCCAGCTCCCACTTGGCAATCGCGTTGCGGTGCACCTCGTCGGGGCCGTCGGCAAAGCGCAGCGTGCGTGCTGCGGCATAGGCATAGGCCAGCGGGAAGTCGTCGCACATGCCGCCGCCGCCGTGCACCTGCATGGCCCAGTCGATGACCTGGCAGGCCATGCTGGGGGCGACGACCTTGATCATGGCGATCTCGGTCCTGGCCACCTTGTTGCCGGCCACGTCCATCAGCCAGGCTGCCTTGAGCGTGAGCAGGCGCGCCATGTCGATCTTGCAGCGTGCTTCGGCAATGCGCTCCTGCGTCACGGTCTGTTGGGCCACGCTCTTGCCGAAGGCCACGCGGCTGCTGGCGCGCTTGCACATCAGCTCCAACGCACGCTCGGCCAGGCCGATCAGTCGCATGCAGTGGTGAATGCGGCCGGGGCCGAGGCGACCCTGGGCGATCTCGAAGCCGCGCCCTTCGCCCAGCAGGATGTTGCCGACGGGAACGCGCACGTTCTCGAAGTACATCTCCATATGGCCGTGGGGTGCATCGTCATAGCCCATCACGTTCAGAGGACGCGCGATGCGGATGCCCTTGGCGTCGGCCGGGATGATGATCATGCTCTGCTGCGAATGCTTGGCCGCTTCGGGGTCGGTCTTGCCCATGGTGATGAAGACCTGGCAGCGAGGATCGCCGGCACCCGAGATCCACCACTTGTGGCCGTTGATCACGTATTCGTCGCCTTGGCGCTCGATACGGGTGCAGATATTGGTGGCGTCGGAGGAGGCGACTTCGGGCTCGGTCATGGCGAAGGCCGAGCGGATCTTGCCTTCCAGCAGGGGCTTGAGCCAGCGCTCCTTGAGCTCGGCGCTGCCGTAGCGGGCAATGGTCTCCATATTGCCGGTGTCCGGCGCGGAGCAGTTGAAGACTTCGGAAGCCCATGGTACGCGGCCCATGATTTCGGCCAGCGGTGCGTATTCCTGGTTGGTCAGGCCCGCGCCGTGGTAGCCCGAGGCTTCGGCGCTGTCCACGGGCAGGAACAGATTCCACAGGCCTGCGGCCTGGGCCTTGGGCTTGAGCTTTTCAATGGTTTGCAGCGGCGTCCAGCGCTTGCCGGCGGCCGTGTTGGCCTGCATCTCGTCGGCATATTCCTTTTCTGCCGGGTAGATGTGGTCGTCCATGAACTTGAGCAGGCGTTGCTGCAGGTCCTTGGTTTTGGGCGAGTAGTCGAAGTCCATGAGTGCTCCTTTTGTTGTGGGACGGTCTGATTGCGTGGTGGTGGATGAAAGTCAGGCGCGCTGAGCGAAGGACCAGGCCAGCTCGGCCATGGGGCGGGCGGTGTCGCCCGAGGCCTTGGCCTGGGCGCTGGAGGCCGTGCCGGCCTCGACGCGCTTGGCAATGCCTTGCAGGATGGCCGCGATGCGGAACATGTTGTAGGCCAGGTAGAAGTTCCAGTCGCGCTGCAGCGTGGTCACATCGGCAATGCCGGTGCGCTGGCAGTAGCGCTGGATGTAATCGTGCTCGGCAGGGATACCCAGGCCCGCAATGTCCAGGCCCGCAATGCCGCGGCCCAGCTCGGCAGGGATATGCCAGCTCATGCAGTGGTAGCTGAAATCGGCCAGCGGATGGCCCAGCGTGGACAGCTCCCAGTCCAGCACGGCAATCACGCGCGGCTCGGTGGGGTGGAACATCAGGTTGTCCAGGCGATAGTCGCCATGCACGATGGAGACGCGGCCCTCGTCGCGCGCGCTGGCCGGCATATGGGCGGGCAGCCACTCCATCAGCTTGTCCATCTCGGGGATGGGCTGGGTGACGGAGGCCACATACTGCTTGCTCCAGCGGCCGATCTGGCGCTCGAAGTAATTGCCGCTCTTGCCGTAATCTGCCAGGCCGCGCTCGGCAAACTTCACGCTGTGCAGGGCCGCGATCACGCGGTTCATCTCATCGTAGATCTCGGCGCGCTGGGCAGGCGTCATGCCGGGCAGGGACTGGTCCCAGAGCACGCGGCCTTCCATGAACTCCATGATGTAGAAGGCGCGGCCGATGACGGATTCATCCTCGCACAGCGCGTACATATGCGGCACGGGCACATCGGTGCCGGCCAGGCCCTTCATGACGCGGTACTCGCGCTCGATCGCATGGGCAGAGGGCAGCAGCTTGGCCACAGGGCCGGGTTTGGCGCGCATCACATAGCTGCGGCCGGGCGTGATCAGCTTGTAGGTGGGGTTGGACTGGCCGCCCTTGAACATCTCCACCTGCAGCGGACCCTCAAAGTCCTGCACATGCCGGCTCATCCAGCCGGTCATGGCATCGATATCAAACGCATGCTGATCGGAAACCGCGCGGGTGCCGACGAAATGGTCAAAAGTGCTCATGCTGTCTCAGTCCTTTGTTCGATTTGTGATGGGCAAGGCGCAGCCCGCCGTGCCGCACCGGAGGCGCAGCGAGCGAATGCGTGAAATGGGGGTGAGTTGCCGCAGAACGCGGCGAAGATGCAAGAAAGCGTGAACGCTGAGGACGGCCAAAGCTAGCTGCCTCAAAAGCAGGCGCAGCCCAAGAGCGAGACATCAAGCAAGGGCCGCCCCGCAGCGAAGATGTCGTCCCCCCTTGGGGGGAAGCCGCAAAGCGGCTCAGGGGGGTTAGTGGTCGGTGTCTGCAATGCGCAGCAGCGTCACCCGGTCGCGCACGATGAGGCCACCCGGCTCGATGCGAATGACTTCCTCGCGCTCCATGGACTTGAGCTCCTGGTTCACACGCTGGCGCGAGGCGCCCAGCAATTGCGCCAGCTCTTCCTGCGCCAGATGCAGGCCTATGCGGATCTCGTTGCTGTCCGACAGACTCATCACGCCATAGCTGCGCGTCAGGTGCAGCAGCTGCTTGGCCAGGCGCGCGCGCAGCGGCAAGGTGTTGAGGTCTTCCACCAGACCGTAGAGCTGACGTACTCGGCGTGCGTTGAGGCGCAGGATCGCTTCGGAAAACTCCACATGCTCTGCCAGAATGCGCTTGAAGTCCGCCTTGGATACGCACAGCAGCGTGGTCTCGCCATGTGCATAGGCGTCGTGCGTGCGCTTGTCGCCATCCAGAATCGCGACATCCCCGAACCAGATGCCCGGCTCCACATAGGTCAGCGTGATCTGCTTGCCGGTGATGGAGGTGGAGCTGACTCGCACCGCGCCACGTGCACAGGCAATCCACTCCTCGGGCGGTTCGCCGCGAGCGCAGATGAGCATGCCATCTTTGTATCGTTTGACGTAAGCGCATCGAAGAATGTCGTGCCGCAAAGAGGGCGAAAGGGATGAAAACCAGCGACCAGAGTTGATCGCCTCACGTTCTTCCATACTAAGAATTGGCTCGTCCATGTTCTGTCTTATGCGTGACTGGTAACCGCCCCATTGTCGCGTGTGGGACCGGCTGTGCTGCAACTGCGAGACTCAGGGTTGTCACCTGTGTGTCCGCTTCTAACGCGAAGAGGGCTTGCGCCGATCAAGAAAACCCAGCAGTCATGCGGGCTGCGGCGCGACGGAAAACAAAAACGCCCGCGGGCTGCGGGCATTCAGTCTTGTCATCTGCGGTATTTCATGCGCCGAGTTTTTCAGGCGCGATGGATCTGTGGCTTTAAGTGAAAATAGCTGACAGCTCTTATCTATCAGTCGTTCCAAGCTATTGAATTAGTAGTGCGTGGATTTACGCAGCAGCTTGCATGCGCGCCAGCAGATGCCTGGCTGCAGCTTCCGGATCGGGTGCGTTGACCAGAGCGCGCACCACGGCCACCGAGCCCACGCCCGTGGCACGCACGGCGGGGAACAGGTCTTCCGAAATGCCGCCAATCGCCACCAGCGGGTATTGCTGCATCAGCCGCACATAGGCCGCCAGCCGCGCCAGTCCCTGCGGGGCCGTCGCCATCTTCTTGAGCGTGGTGGGAAAGACCGCACCCAGGGCGATATAGCTGGGCTGCACGGCATGGGCGCGCACCATCTCTGCGTAGCCATGGGTGGAGACGCCCAGGCGGGTGCCCGAGCTGCGGATGGTCTGCAGATCGCGCTGGCCGATCACGTCCAGATCTTCCTGGCCCACATGGATGCCGTAGGCACCTGCATCCAGTGCGGCCTGCCAATGGTCGTTGATGAACAGGCGTGCCTGCGTGCCCTTGACGGCTTCAACAGCGGCCTTGACCTCTTGTGCAACGGCGGCCCTGTCGCCGGACTTGAAACGCAGCTGCACCGTGGGCACACCCGCGCGGGCCATGCGACCCACCCATTCGGCCGTGGGCAGCACGCCATACAGGCCCAGCTCGCGCGGGCAATGGGCAAAGGCCAGGGCCGGGTCGGCCTTGCCGAGACCGAAGTCGCGTGGGTCGTCGGGCCAGTGGGTGACATCGAACTGGTCGGTGCGCTCGCTCTGGCGCTGCCAGGCCTGGGCCAGAGTCTGCGCATCCACGGCAATAAAGCCCAGCTCGCTGCAGGCCTCAAGCGCAGCCAGATAGGCTGGGTCCTGGCGCAGCGCGGGCGGTACGGGCTGGGGCGTCAGCTCGACCGAGTTGGCATCGTGGTGCAGCTGGGCGCCAAAGTTGGCACTGTGCTGGTGGATGATGGCTTGCGCCAGGGCCTTGATTTCAGCGGAGTCCATGGGCCGCCCTTTATTCCTGATGCCAGAAAGGGGTGCCTAGCACGGGCGTGCTGGGCTGGGCGGCGTTCTGCTCGGCCATGGCGCCTGCGCGCCAGGCGGCGTGACCGGCATTGACGGCATCGGAGAAGGCGCCGGCCATGGCCACGGGATCTTCGGACAGGGCCACGGCGGTGTTCAGCAGCACGGCGTCATAGCCCCATTCCATCACGGTGCAGGCATGCGAGGGACGGCCCAGGCCGGCATCGACGATCAGCGGCACCTTCAGGCGCTCGCGCAGCATCTGCATGGCATAGGGGTTGATGGGGCCGCGGCCGGTGCCGATGGGCGCAGCCCAGGGCATGACGGCCTGGCAGCCCACGTCGACGAGCTTTTGGCACAGCACCAGGTCATAGGTGGTGTAGGGCAGGACCTGGAAGCCGTCCTTGATGAGGATGGAGGCCGCTTCCACCAGATTGAGCGTGTCGGGCTGCAGCGTGTAGTCGTCACCGATCAGCTCCAGCTTGATCCAGGGGGTGTCGAAGACTTCACGCGCCATCTGGGCCGTGGTCACGGCCTCCTGGATGGTCATGCAGCCTGCCGTGTTGGGAAGCACGGGCACATTGAGCTTGCGCAGCAGCTCCCAGAAGCTGGCGCCGGTCTCGGCGGCATTGCTGCCCTGGCGGCGCAGCGAGGCCGTGACCATGGCGGGCCTTGAGCGCTCCACAGCGGCTTCGAGAATCGCCGGCGAGGGGTAGCGCGAGGTGCCCAGCAGCAAGCGGCTTTCAAAACGCTGGCCGTAGAGAACCAGGGCGTCGTCGGTAGTTTTTGTATTCATGGTCTGTCTTTATCTTTTGTCTGTGTACCGCAATGCTCGTCAAGCTAAATGGACTTCAAACGAGCATTTGCCAAGTGAGAGACACCCAGCAAGAGCCGCCTCGCAGCGCAGGTGTCGTCCCCCTTGGGGGAAGGCGCGAAGCGACTCAGGGGGATTCATCTCACCCGCCAGTCACCGGAGAGATGACTTCCATCCTGTCGCCCTCATTGAGCGCATGGTCGGCGTATTGCGTCTTGGGCACGAACACCGTGTTGACCGCCACGGCAAACGGGGGCTTGGCCTGCATCTGCGCCAGCGCATCGGCCACGGTGGCATGGGCTGGCAGCTCGGCGGCTTGCTGGTTGAGAGTGATCTTCATGGCATGGAAACGGAAAATAAAGCGGGTGCTAAGTTAAACCTCTGCACGACGGTGCTTGCGTGCGCCGGGGGTGCAAGTGCTGTGCGCCAAAGTTCGGGCTCGCAGTTCAGCCACGATGCACGGCGACATCGAATTCGCGCGCCAGCGGCGAGTCGTTGTGGTCCAGCAGCTCCAGCACCACATCCAGCATGGCGGGCGAGATCATGAAGCCGTGACGGTAGAGGCCGTTGACTTCCATGACGCGCGGAGTCAGCAGACGCACGGCGGGCAGATTATCGGGCAGGGTGGGGCGGCACTGTGTGGCGATCTCCACAATCCGGCCTTCGGCAAAGCCCGAGTGCACGGTATAGGCCGCGCTCAGCAGCTCCAGCGTGGAGCGCACGCTGGCCGGCGACATGTCGTCGGACTCGATCTCGGTCGCGCCAATCACGAACAGATGGTCTTCCTTGGGCGCGATATAGATGGGGTAGCGTGGATGGATCAGGCGTGTGGGGCGCTGCAGTGTGACTTCGGGCGCATGGATGCGCACCACTTCGCCGCGAATGCCGCGCAGCTGCTTCCACTGGCTGCGGGCACCCAGACCTCGGCAGTCGAACACGAAGTCGGGCTGACCAGCCTCGCCGGGGCGGAAGTCGCCAACCTCGCGCGGGCTCTCCCAGTGCAGCCGCACACCCAGCGCGGTGAGCTTGTCGACCAGCGTCGTCAGCAGCTGGCGGTTGTCCAGCTGGCCCTCGCCGGGCAGATAGACGGCCTGGTTGAAGCGTCCCTGCAGCGCGGGCTCGCAGTCCTGCAGTGCCGCGCCGGTCTTCTCCTGCATGGCCGGCAGGCTGGGGTTGATGCGCCGGTTTTTCTCCAGCAGGCCGAAAAAGCGCGCCGCGTCGCCCTGATCCTGGCGGTGCCAGAGAATCAGCGTGCCGTTTTGCTGCAGGAACACATGCTGCTCGAGCTGGGCTATCAGCTCGGGCCAGCGCTTGAGCCCATGCTGGCCCATGCGCACCACGCCGGGCTCGGTAATGGCCGACTCGGCCAGCGGCGCCAGCATGGCGGCCGCCACGCGCGCCGCAGCACCATCGCCTTGCGGGCCATGGGCGTCATAGAGGTCGATGGCATGACCGCGCTGGGCCAGGGCCAGCGACAGCAGACGGCCCATGAGGCCGCCGCCGAGAATTGCGATCTTTGAAGAAGCTTGTAGCAATGACATGTGCAAATCGTTTTCCATCCGGACACAGGAACAGGGCCATGTGCAGGACAAAACGCGGCATGCCTTGCGGCTTGTGAAACTCCCCACGCCAGCATGACCTGGATCGGGTGCAGGGGGCACAGGGCACGGATGGTGCTCTGGTGCGCAGCCGGTGGCTGGCGCAGCCCCAGGGTGTTTCTCAGTCCGCACAGGCTGATTGCCTGCGGGACACCCCTGTTTCGTCCGTTGGACATTACAGCACAACCGCAAACAGCACGCATTGACCATGCGCATGGGCGATAATTTTTGCCATGACAGTGATTGCTTCTTCCTCCATCTCCGGCGCCGCAAAAAAGCGCTATGCGCGCGTGCTCTCCATTGCCGGCTCGGACAGCGGCGGTGGTGCCGGCATCCAGGCCGACCTCAAGACCTGTGCGGCACTGGGCTGCTACGGCATGACGGCAATCACGGCCATCACCGTACAGAACACGCTGGGCGTGACGGGCATTCACGGCATTCCGCTCGATACCGTGCGCGGCCAGATCGATGCCGTTGTGCAGGACATAGGCGTCGATGCCGTCAAGATCGGCATGCTGGCCACTCCCGATGTGGTGAGCGTGGTGGCGGATGCGATCCGCCGCCATCGGATCAGGAGCGTGGTGCTGGACCCCGTGATGGTGGCCACCAGCGGCGACCGCCTGATCGTTCCCGAGACGGCCCAGGCGCTGGTCCAGGAGCTGTTCCCGCTGGCGACGGTGATTACCCCCAATCTGGATGAAGCAGCTTTGCTGCTGGGTCGCAACATCGACGGCATCGGAGCGCTGGATGCGGCCGTGGCCGATCTGTTGGCCATGGGGGCGCCGGCGGTGCTACTCAAGGGCGGGCATCTGAGCGGCGATCTGGTCATGGATGTGCTGGGCCGGCAAGGCCAGCAGGCCAGCGACTATCTGCGCCTGCAGTCGCAGCGCATCGTCACCCATAACGGCCATGGCACAGGATGCACTCTGTCGTCGGCGATTGCCTCCTTCCTGGCCCAGGGACTGGCGCTGGAGGCCGCAGTGACCGAGGCGCGGCGCTATATTCTGGGCGCCATCGAGGCGGGTGCCGAGGTCTATACCGGCCAGGGTCACGGTCCGCTCAATCATGGCTATGCGCCGCGTGCACAGCTGATCGTCGAAGGCTGATTTCCGGCTCCCGCAAAAAAGGCCTGCAGCTGCAGGCCTTTGCTTTTTGGGTGTGCTTGTTGCCGGGCTTACCAGCCCCAGACCAGATTCTTGGCCACCCAGCCGCTTTGGCCATTGCTGCGCTGGACCTGGGCCCAGCTGCCTTGCTTTTTCAGCGTCTGCAGCACCTCATGCTGCTCCAGCTTGCCTACCCGGTTGTGCTTCTGGCCGGGGCCGGAGCGCAGATTGGCCGTGCGCGCTGTCACCACCATATGCGGGCTCTTGCTGGTCAGCGGGGCGTGGACCCAGCCCAGCGTGGACTCATAGTCCTTGACGCGCAGCCACTGGCCCTTGCGCTGGGTGACTTGCAGCGGGTAGCCCTTGCTCAGTTCCCAGAGTGTTGCGGAGCGGGTGTTGGGCTGCTCGCGCACATTCACTGTCTTGCCCTTGATGCTGACAAATTCCTGGGCTTGTGCGAGGGCCGGCAGCAGGCCGGCGGTGAGCGCACCCAGCGCGATCAGGCTTGAAGTGGCGGCGGTGCGGATCCAGCGGTTGCAAGGCACGGGGCAGATTCTCCTTTTATCGATTGAAAACAGGCTGTAACCCTCATCGGACTTGCGTGGCTAGCTATAGTTCCTGTAGAAAGCTGACAGGGGCTGAACACCCGACAGCCATGAAGGAATGCCATGAAACAGCCAACCAGCGCCCACGGGAGTGCCTCGTTGACCACCCGATTGACGCTTGCATTGACGACTCTGACCGCAGCAACGCTGCTCACGGCCTGCCAGAGTAGGGCGTCGGCGAATGCTCCGGCTGCAACACCTGCCGCCGCTGCGGCGCCAAAAGCCGGGGACCCGCAGATGCTGGGCCAGCAATTGCTGGCCGCTGCCGCGCAGGGCGATACCGTGGCGGTGCGCAATCTGCTGGCCGGCAACGCGCCGGTCGACGCGCAGGACGCCCGGGGCAATACCCCGTTGCTGCTGGCCACGGCGGCCAACCATATCGAGGTGGCACGTTCGCTGCTGATGCATGGTGCCAGCCCCAATATCCAGAACCAGATGCAGGACAGCGCCTATCTGCTGGCCGGCGCGCAGGGCCGGCTGGAGATTGTGCGCATGACGATTTCCTATGGCGCCGATCTCAAGAGCACCAACCGCTATGGCGGCACGGCCCTGATTCCGGCCTGCGAGCGCGGCCATCTGGAAACAGCCCAGGCGCTGATCACGGCAGGTGTGGATGTGAACCATGTCAACCGGCTGGGCTGGACCTGCCTGATGGAGGCCGTGGTGCTCAGCGATGGCGGGCCGCGCCATCAGGCCATCATCCAGGCCTTGATCGATGCCAAGGCCGATCTGAACCTGCCCGACAAGGATGGAGTGACGGCCCTGGCCCATGCACGCCAGCGCGGGCAGCAGGCCGTGGTGCAGCTGTTGCAGGCGGCGGGCGCCCGATAGAAGATAAGAAAGAAGGTTGAAACGACCTGTTGCAGGGCGCTGGTTGCTATTGAATTCGAGCCTTGTTCAGGCGGCAACGGAGCGCGGCTGCAGCTGGCGTGTGGCGACGGCCACCACAAAAGTCAGCGCCAGCGTGGGCAGGGCCGAGCCCAGGGCCGTGCTGACATAGGGCAGCAGGTGATAGAAGGCAATGCCCAGCACCCAGATGGCCACGGCATCCCAGCGCACGGCGGGCGCTTTTTGCATCAGCTCCACGGCATCGGTGCCAAAGGCCAGGCGACCCAGCATCACGCCGAACAGCGGCACAAAGCAGGAGCTGAGCAGCAGCAGAAACGGCTCCAGGCTGTGCATGGGCAGCACCATGGCCAGCGCCGTGCACAGGGACGCGATCAGCAGGCCCCAGCGGCGAATGCTCCAGCCCGGTTGCAGGCTGTGGGCCGACATGGCGCCCGAGTAGGCATCGCCATAGGCGTTGTCCACCTCGTCGATCAGAATCAGCGACAGGGCAATCAGCCCGCCCTGGGCCAGCAGCAGGGCCGTGACCAGGTCTTCGCTGGGCAGGGTCAGGGCCACCAGCACGCCCAGGGAGTAGCACCAGATATTGGCCAGGGCAAAGCCGGTCCAGGCGCCCGTCAGCGCGGACTTGCCGCTTTTGCCGTGGCGCGCATAGTCGGCCACCAGCGGTAGCCAGCTGATGGGCATGGCGATCACCAGATCGACGGCGCCAAGCATGCTCATGCCGCCGGCACCTTCGCGGGCCAGCAAGGTCCCGAGGCCGGTGGCGCCGGCCATTTTGAGGAATTGCCAGCTCAGCCACAGCAGCGAGGCAATCACCAGCGGCAAGGCCACGCGCGAGATGATGCGGCGCACCAGGGTGGTCATGGAGCCGCTCATCAGCAGCAGGATCACGCCGCCCCAGAGCAGCGTGGCCAGCCAGGGCCAGTAGGCAGCGCCCATGATGCCGCCTTGCTTGCCCAGCGCCACGGTGGCGTCGCGCATCACCACCAGCTCGAAACTGCCCCAGCCCAGCAACTGGACGATGTTGAGCACGATTGGCAGTCTTGCGAAGCGGCGGCCGTAGACGCTGTGCATCAGCCCGGCGCTGGACAGGCCGCTGTCGCAGCCGAGCTTGCCCACCCAGCCCAGCAGGCCGGCACCGATCAGCGAGCCGATGACTATCGCGACCAGCGCATGCAGCGGGCTGAGCGCTGGCAGCAGATAGGCCCCCATCTGCATGACCAGCAGGCCCACGCCCAGGCTGAACCACAGCGAGGCATGGTCGCGCCAGGCAAAGACGCGCTCCTGCGCCGTCACCGGGGCCAGGGCCCGATTGGCCGATGTGGAAGAAGATGAATTCATGAATGCTCCGCCAGAAAAACGAAGCAGGGGCCGCATGGTTTGCGCGGCGGGCCAGCAAAGACATGGCCAGTCGCGGCATGACACCTTGGACAGCTTCCCTGCGCGAGGATGATCTCGGGCAAGCGGTCGTCAGGACACCGCTTGCGCAATCAGGTTCAAAGGGACTCTCTCAGCCCTGACCGGTCATGGTCAGGACACCCCCAGCATGGCTGCCAGCCTTGGGCTGCAGCGAGCGCGATTGTGCCAGACATGCTGCGGCGGGGCAGAACTGCAGCGCAAAGCTGTGTTGCAAATGCTTGCAAATCAAAGTGCCTGTCTTGACCCCGTTGCGTCTGCTGCTGCGTTTCAGCCTCCGACAAGTTTGTTTCAGCCGCTGTGGCTGTATCTTGAGGAGGCCTTGTCCATGCTGTCTGTCCGTATCGAACCCCCGGTTCCTGGTTTCTTGCTGTCGCGCGGCCGTCTGCTGCGCGCTTCTTTGCTCTGCGCTGCCGCGATGGTGGCCGCCGCGCCGGCCTCGGCCTGGACGCGCGGCAACCACAAGCTGGCCCAGATCAGCATCGTCGAACGTGCCACGGGTCGGGTACTGCCCCAGTACAGTCACGAGGGGGCGCTGTGGGTAGTGGGCCGCCCCGGTGCCAACTATGCGGTGCGCATCCGCAACCTCGAGAGCCGCCGCATCATGGGCGTCATCAGCGTCGACGGGGTCAATGCCATCAACGGCCGCACGGCGAGCTCCCGCGCCGAAGGCGGCTATGTGCTGGATGCGGGCGACAGCTATGACGTGAGGGGCTGGCGCAAGAGCAATGACAACGTGGCTGCGTTCTATTTTTCCGAAAGCGATATGTCCTATGCCGCCAGAACCGGCCGGCCGCAGGATGTGGGCGTGATTGGCGTGGCTCTGTACCGTGAAAAGCTGCCCGAGCCGGCCAGATACCAAGGGCCAGTCTATGAGTCGGACGCCGCGAGCGCTGCATCGGCTGCCGAGTCTGCCGCAGCCGATAGTGCCATGCCGCAGGCCGCCAGCAAGAGCCGCAGCGCCGAGCGCCGTGCGCCCCGGGCCTCACCGGCCCCTTCGCTGGGCACGGGCCATGGCGCGGTGGAGCGCTCGCAAGTCACCCAGGTGGAGTTCGAAGCCGATACCGACCAGCCCCGGCAGATGGTGCGCATCTGTTACGACAGCTATGCCAATCTGGTCGCCAGAGGCGTGATTCGCGAGCCCCGTCCACGGCCGCCCCAGCCGCGCGCGCCTAATCCTTTTCCCGGGGACAACGGCTTTGTGCCGGATCCGCCCCGCAACTGAGTTGGTTGCGCTGTCGCAGGAATTTGCATAATCGCGGGCATGCTTGCACCGCCGCTTGCCCAACCCCAACCCGCCGATGAAGCCCTGATGCGCAGCTATGCTGCAGGGCAGGCCACGGCGTTCGAGACGCTTTATGCGCGGCATAGCCTGCGCATGTGGCGCTATTTCTATCGCAACACGGGCGATGCGGCGCTGGCCGACGATCTGGCGCAAGACCTCTGGTTTGCCGTGGTGGACAGTGCCTGCCGCTATGAGGTGCGCAGCAGGTTCACGACCTGGCTGTTCACCATGGCACATCACCGGCTGGTCGACCATTGGCGCAGGCAGCGGCCGGGCATCAGCCTTTCGGCAGACACGCCAGAGTCCATGCGGCTGGCCGAAAGCCTGTTTGCGGCCTCGGGCTTCGAGCCCGAGCAGCAGCTCGATCGTCAACTCATGGCCCAGGCCATTCTGGCTGCGCTGGCCCGGCTCCCGGCCGAGCAGCGCGAGTGCTTTGTGCTGCAGGTCGAGGCTGATCTGACACTGGCCGAAATTGCCCAGACCACCGGCGTTGCCGAGGAAACGGCTAAGAGCCGCTTGCGCTATGCGCGTGCCAAACTTCGCGCCGCGCTGGAGGAACTGGCATGAATATGCACCCCGAAACCCCGTCCTGCGACGACACGCCCGATGCGCTGCGCGAGCTCTACCACGAGGCCGTGGCAGAGGACCGTGGCCCCAGTGCACAAAGCAGCGCCGCCATTCTTGAGCGCGCACGCCTGCGTGCGGCAGGTATGGGGCAGCAGCCCCGGGAACTGACGGACAAACCTGCAGCCAACGACCGCTTCTGGCTGCGTCATGCGCTGGGCGGGCTGGCGGCTGTCGGTCTGGTGGGCTGGCTGATGCTGCAGCATGGTGCCTGGTGGAGCGGGCCGGACGCCGGATCCGGCTCCAGCTCCGAAGTCGTGGCCGAGCCTGCCCAGCCTGCGGATATAGACCC
This sequence comes from Comamonas testosteroni ATCC 11996, assembly GCF_000241525.1. Lineage (GTDB taxonomy): Bacteria > Pseudomonadota > Gammaproteobacteria > Burkholderiales > Burkholderiaceae_C > Comamonas > Comamonas testosteroni. The sequence continues at coordinate 55,147 of NZ_AHIL01000035.1, read as the reverse complement.
GGCTGCACAGGCGTCTGCACAGGCGTCTGCACCGGCGCCTGCAATCGCTTCTGCTCCGGTGGCCGCAGATGCCAGTGCAGCCGGTTCGGTTTCGCCGGCTGAGAAATCCAGGCAGAGCCGGACTCCAGCAAAGGCGCAGCAGGCGCCGCATACCCAGGATGTGCAGGCGTCGGCCACTGCGCCGCAATCCGAGGCTGCGCCAGCCTCCAGCGCGGCAGCGGCAGCAAGCAGAGCACCGTCAGCCCGGGCGCTTTCCCGGAGTTCGGACGCTGCGCAGCCTGTTGCACCGGCGGCCGATGCGGTGGCACCACAAAACTCTCGTCTGTCTGCGCAATTGCCGCTGTGCCCCTTGCAGACCGAAGAAGAGGCCCGTCGGCAAGTCGCAACAGAGGGGGCGGATAAGGGCTCGGGCACGGCACGCAAATCCCCGCATTGCCGTCCGCGAAAGCCCGAACAATTGCCGCCAGTCAAGTCTGAGTCTGCTCAAGATGCTGCGGAAGATGTAGCAGCACCGCAGCGATGAGACAAAAAAAGCCCGCTTGACGCGGGCTTGGGTGATGGTCTGGCCAGTACTTTTTGGTACTGACGTTAGATCATGTTACTGGATTTTTGCGCTTTTGCGCAGCTGATCCTGGAATTGCTGCAGCTTTTGCTGTTGCAGCTGCTGAGTAATCTGTGGCTTGACGTCCTCGAACTTGGGCATTTCAGCCTGACGCTCGTCATCCATGCGGATGATGTGCCAGCCAAACTGGCTCTTGACGGGGGCGTCGGTCATTTCGCCCTTCTTGAGCTTGATCAGTGCTTCGGTGAACTCGGGCACGTAGTTGTTGGGGTTGGCCCAGTCCAGGTCGCCGCCGCGGGCGCCCGATCCGGGGTCCTTGGATTCCTTCTTGGCGATGTCCTCAAACTTCTTGCCGGCCTTCACTTCGGCGATGATGGCCTTGGCGCGGTCCTCGGATTCCACCAGGATGTGGCTGGCCTTGTATTCCTTGCCACCATTGGCCTCAACGAACTTGTCGTATTCGGCCTTGGCTTCGGTATCGGTCACGGGGTTCTTCTTCTGGAAGTCTTCGAACAGCGCACGGATCAGCACGGTCTGGCGGGCCATGTCCATCTGTTGCTTGTAGGCCTCGGAAGCTGCCAGACCGCGGCGGTTGGCTTCCTGCATGAAGACTTCACGCGCGATGACCTCGTCCTTGATCATCTTGTCCATTTCGGGGGCCACGGGCTGGCCGCTGGCTTCGATCTGGGCCTTCAGGGCGTTGACGCGGGCCATGGGAACGGCCTTGCCATTGACGATGGCCACATTCTGGGCCGAGGCGGACAGGGCGGCTGCGCCCAGAATAGCGGCGGCCACGATGCGGGCCAGTTGCTTTTGTTTCATGCTCATTCGAGTTGTGATTGAGAAAAGTAAGTGAAGTTCAGTCCATACGCAACAGGCTCCCGTCAAGGAGCCTGTGGTCAGAACAGTGCGTTCTCAAAGTACTTCAATGGCGATGGCATGAACACCCTGGTCAATGAAGTCTTGCAGCGCATCATACACAAGGCGGTGGCGTGCCACGCGGGTTTTTCCATCAAAGGCCGGACCAGCGATGCGCACGCGGAAATGCGTGCCCACACCGCTGTCGTTGGCACCGGCATGACCGGCATGCTGATAGCTCTCGTCGATGACTTCGAGCCGGGTCGGGGCCAGACGCTGGCGCAGGGCGGCGTCCATGGCCTGGGCGCTGATCGTCACGCTCATGGCTGCTTGTCCTTGGTTTCGGCCGTGCTGGGCACGCCGTCCTGGGGCAGGTAGCGGCTCATGTAGATGGCTTGTGCAATCACAAACACCACCATCAGTCCCATACCGCCAAACAGCTTGAAGTTGACCCAGGCATCGGTGTCGAAGTTGTAGGCTACCCAGATGTTGAGTCCGCCCATGGCGGCGAAGAATGCGGTCCAGGCCCAGTTGAGCTTGAGCCAGATGGCGTCGGGCAGTTGAAGTTGCGCGCCCATGACGGAGCGCAGCAGGTTCTTCTTGAACACCAGCTGGCCGATCAGCAGCGCGCCGCCCATGAGCCAGTACAGCACCGTGGGCTTCCATTTGATGAAGTTGTCGTCATGGGCCAGCAGCGTGGCACCGCCGAACAGCACGATGACGCCGAGGCTCATCCATTGCATGGGTTCGATCTTGCCGGTCTTGAAGCGCAGATAGGCGATCTGCGCCACGGTTGCGACAATGGCCACCGCTGTGGCGGTGTAAATGCCCCAGACCTTGAAGGCCACGAAAAACAGGATGATGGGGAAGAAATCAATCAGCAGCTTCATGCGCGAAATGGTAGTCGTTCTGAAATTCAGACTGCGCAGCAGCGGCAAGGTTCCCGGTGCTGCGAGCAAAGTCGCATCATGCACCAAAGCCCGGGCCTTACCATGGGCAAAGCCTTGTACGCCGGACGGATTCAGCTATCAAAGCTGATGCTAAAGGTCAGGGCGGCGGGCCAAGTCGGAAGCCGCAGGCCCTTGCTGCACCAGCCTTGCCAGCTCTTATTTTTGCGGTTCCTTGTGGAAATCCAGCGAGGCCGAGTTCATGCAGTAGCGCAGGCCGGTATCGGTGGGGCCATCGGGAAAGACATGGCCCAGATGGGCTCCGCAGTTGCTGCACACCGTCTCGGTGCGCACCATGCCGTGGCTGCGGTCCACGATATTGGTGATGGCGCCGGGCACGGCCTGGTCGAAGCTGGGCCAGCCGCAGCCGGCGTCAAACTTGGTATGCGAGTCGAACAGTTTGTTGCCGCAGCAGACGCAGTGGTAGCTGCCGTCAGCCCAGAACTGCTCGTATTTGCCGCTGAAAGGCCGCTCGGTGGCTGCGTGGCGCGTGACCTGGAAGGCCGCGGCTTCAGCTCCCTTGTCCTGCAACAGGGCTTGCCATTCTTGGTCGGATTTCTGGATGGGAAAGCTCATGATGAACAGCTGATTTCAATCGAGGAAGCCCAGTCGGGCGGGAAGCCGGCCCAGTCAGCGTGGTCCGGGTGCGGGTCGTAAGGCGTCTGCAGCACGGCCAGCATCTGCTGTACCGGGGCGAAGTCACCGGCCTGGGCGGCGCGAATCACCGTCTCGCCCAGATGGTTGCGCAGCACAAAGCGCGGATTGGATTTTTGCATCAAATCGACGGTCTGTGCTTTGTCCATTTGTGCTAGCTGCTCTGAATAAGTGAGCGACCAGGCATCGAAGCTGGCCCGGTCAAGAATGATGTCACGCAGCGGCTCAAAGTCGATTTTCCTTTGCTGCCCCTGTGCAACGGCAGCGGTCAGGCGGGTAAAGAAGATGGTGTAGTCCACCTTGCTGTCGGCCAGGATCTGCAGCAGAGGGTTGACCAGCAGGGCAAAGCGGCCTTCAGTGGCGGGCGTGCCGGCTTCGTTCTCGGGCAGGCCCAGCTTGGCCAGCATCTGGCGTGCATAGGCTGCAGGAAAGACGGTCTTGTACGACTCCAGCGCGGCGATCGTCAGCTCTTCGTCGCCGATCAGCGGCAGCAGGGCCTGACCCAGGCAATAGAGGTTCCAGTAGGCGACCTGGGGCTGGCGGTTGAAGGCATAGCGGCCCTGGCTGTCACTGTGGTTGCAGATATGGCCGGGGTCGAAGACGTCGAGAAACTGGAAGGGGCCGTAGTCTATGGTCAACCCCAGAATGCTCATATTGTCGGTATTCATCACACCATGGCAAAAGCCCACGCCTTGCCACTGGGCCAGCAATCTGGCCGTGCGCTCGCTCACCGCCTGCAGAAAGTTGGCATAGGGATTGCCGTTCAGTGCAGCGGCCGTGCGACATTCCGGGTAATGCTGGTCTATGACCATGTCGGCCAGGGCTTTAAGTTCGGCCTGCATGTCGCGTGCGGCGAAATGCTCGAAATGGCCGAAGCGGATGAAGCTCTCGGCCACACGGGTCACGACGGCGGCAGTTTCCATGGTCTCGCGCGCCACGGGCAGGGGCGAGCCCGTCAGCGCCAGCGCGCGCGTGGTGGGAATGCCCAGGGCTGTCATGGCTTCGCTGCAGAGAAATTCGCGAATCGACGAGCGCAGCACGGCCCGGCCGTCGCCCATGCGTGAATAGGGGGTGCGGCCTGCGCCCTTGAGCTGGACTTCAAAGCCCTGCTCCGTCTCGCCCAGCAGGATGGCACGGCCGTCGCCGAGTTGGCCGGCCCAGACGCCGAACTGGTGACCGCTATAGACCGTGGCCAGCGGCTTGCTGCCGCTGTTGCCATGGTCGGAGACGGCATTGCCGCTGAGGATTTGCAGCGCTTCGGCGCTGTGCAGCCATTGGGGGTTCAGGCCCATCCAGCGGGCCGTGCTGACGCTGGCAGCAATCCAGTGCGGCTCCGATACGGGCGTGGGGTGGAGATAGGTGAAAAAAGCCGGGCCCAGGGCTTCGAAGCGGCCGGGCTTGCGCCATTGCGGGGCAGGGGATTCGCTCATGCAGGCATTGTGCTTGAGCGGCGTCAGGGACAGGGCTTGCAGGGTTGTTGAGTTGGTTTCGGTTGAAGAGCGGCCTAGGTTTTTCCCTGAGTGCGCGCACATCGTTCAGAGGGAGGATGCAGACAAAGGTCGCCAAGGTTACGCATTGGTGACAGTCCTCAGATGACGGCCTGGAAGCCCGCGCTAGGATGCTTCCCGATCTTCACAACGATATCCAGGAGACTGCCAATGTTGGGTCTGATGCAAAGCCAGCCGCTGTTGATTTCTTCCCTGATCGAGTTTGCCGCACGCAACCATGCCGATGGAGAGATAGTCTCCCGCCGTGTCGAGGGGGATATCCACCGCTACACCTACAAGGATCTGGCGGCGCGCTCGCGTCAGCTTGCCAACAAGCTCGATGCCATGGGCCTGGCCCAGGGCGACAGAGTGGCCAGCCTGGCCTGGAATGGCTATCGCCACATGGAGATGTATTTTGGCGTCAGCGGCTCGGGCAGGGTGCTGCACACCGTCAACCCGCGCCTGCACCCCGAGCAGGTCGCCTGGATTGTCAACCACGCCGAAGACAAGGTGCTGTGCTTTGACCTGACCTTTTTACCCATCATTCAGGCCGTGCATGCCAAATGCCCGCAGGTGCAGCAATGGGTGGTGCTGTGCGATGCAGACCGGCTGCCGGCAGACAGCGGCATTCCAGGCCTGGTCAGCTACGAGAGCTGGATTGCGGGTCAGTCCGATCAATACCGCTGGCCGCAGTTTGACGAGAACACTGCATCCAGCATGTGCTACACCAGCGGCACTACGGGTAACCCCAAGGCCGTGCTCTACAGCCACCGCTCCAGCACGCTGCACGCCTATGCCGCAGCGCTGCCCGATGTGATGTGCCTGTCGGCCCGTGATTCGGTGCTGCCCGTGGTCCCCATGTTCCACGTCAATGCCTGGGGCTTGCCCTATTCGGCGGCGCTCACGGGCTGCAAGATGGTCTTCCCGGGCCCGGCGCTCGACGGCAAGTCGGTCTACGAACTCATCGAGTCGGAAGGCGTGACCTTTGCAGCTGGCGTGCCCACCGTCTGGCAGATGCTGCTCGGCTATATGAAGCCGGGTGGCCTGCGTTTTTCCAAGCTCAATCGCACGGTGATCGGCGGCTCCGCCTGCCCGCCGGCCATGATCACGGCCTTCCAGGACGACTACGGTGTGGAGGTGCTGCACGCCTGGGGCATGACGGAGATGAGTCCGCTGGGCACGCTGTGCACGCTCAAGAACAAGCATCTGGAACTGCCCAGGGAAGAGCAGATGAAGATCCGGCAGAAGCAGGGGCGCGCGATCTATGGTGTGGAGATGAAGATCGTCAACGACGCCGGCGACGAGCAGCCCTGGGATGGCAAGAGCTATGGCGACCTGCTGGTGCGCGGCCCCTGGATCATCGACAGCTACTACAAAGGCAGCGGCAACCCCCTGGTACGTGGTGCTGACGGCCACGGTTGGTTCCCGACGGGGGATGTGGCGACGATAGACCCCGACGGCTATATGCAGATCACCGACCGCAGCAAGGATGTGATCAAGTCCGGCGGCGAATGGATCAGCTCCATCGATATTGAAAACATCGCCATGGCCAACCCGGCCGTGGCCATGGCTGCCTGCATAGGCATGCCGCATCCCAAGTGGGACGAGCGCCCCATCGTGGCCGTGGTCAAGAAGCCAGGCGCGGAAATCACGCGTGAGGAGCTGTTGAAGTTCTACGAGGGCAAGACGGCCAAGTGGCAGATTCCTGATGATGTGGTGTTTGTGGAGGCTATTCCGATCGGCGCCACGGGCAAGATGCTCAAGACCCGTCTGCGCGAGGAACTCAAGGACTACAAGCTGCCCTCGGCAGCCTGATCGCCCCCCGGCCCGGCTGGAGCCAAGCCATCATCGTGAGATGATGGCTTTTTTTGCCTGTGCCTTTTCTGGCGCCATTGGTTGACATCCATGCCTTCAGCTCCTGGTTTTTGCGATTGCTCGCCACCCTCGCTATCGGATGGCGGTCCCGCCCACGACTTGCCGCGACGCCAGCTTCTCGCAGCCGCCTTGCTAGGCGGGCTGGGAGCATGGAGTCTTCCTGCAGCAGCCTGTGGGCCAGAGGCTGTCGCCCAGGCTGCACCGCGCAATGTGTGTCTGGAGTGCCTGGCACGTCGGGCGCAGCAGCGCTCGGCCTTTGTGAACAAGGAGTTGCCATGAGCGCCGGGCCGCTCTGGCCGCAAGCAAGACCTGCACGCAAGAGCTGGCCTCTGCGCTGGTCGCAGCTCAATTCGACCAGCAAGCCAGCGGGCAAGCCCTTGCAGCTGTATCTGTTGCTGGATGCGGCACAGAACCGTGACTTGTTGGCGCAGGTGCCGCAAAGCGGTGCCGAGGCCTTGTTTGCCTTCACGCGCGCGAGCAAGGAGGGCAAGCTCAGCCCCTGGCTGGTGCACCTTGGCAGCAGTGCTCAGGCCTTGAAAATGCCGCAGCAGGATCTTCTCGATGCCGTGCTCGATGTGGTGCAGGCCAGTCCCTGCGCCAGCCTGCTGGCAAGCGAGTGCGAGATGCCGGCGCTGCTGGCTCATCTGCGCCTGGCCATGGATCCAAGACTGCCTGACGGCGACGGCAGCTATCTTGCCTTCTGGGATCCGGCCGTGCTGGCGGCCTTGCTGGGGCAGAGCGATCCGGACACGCAATCCGGCATCGATCCCGTGCTGCAGCCCGCGCAGTGCCGGGCCTTGCTGGGGCCGGTCGCACGCTGGTGGTGCTGGAGTCGATCAGGCCGGTTGCATGAATATGCAGTGGCTGATTTTGCCGGGCCTGCGGCGCCCCTGCCGCTGCAGCTCGGCACCGCTCAGGTCGATGCGCTGGTAAAGGGCAATGTGCCCGATCTGCTGATCTACTACCTCAATCTGAATCAGACCCATCTGCGCGACAGATTGCCACCACTGGCCATGCACTGGTTTGTGCGTCAGCAACTGGTGTTTGCACACCGCCAGGGGCTATCGGGCACACGTGACCTGCTCAACTATCTGTGCCTGGCGCTGATTGCGGGTGCACGCTTTGATCAGTTGCCCGGAGTGGTCGAGCTGCTGGCAAGGGTCAAGGCCGGCAGGCTGAGCTTTGACCAGCTGATGCGCGAGATAGGTCCGCTTCTGGATGGCAGGGAGTTGCCCGAGCCTCAGGTGCTGAGCAGCTCCAGCGGCTTGCCGCTGACGGAAAGCCTGTTACCGCTCTAGACTGTCGAAGTCAGAAGTGCCTCTGGCCCTTTATGTGTGGGAGACACCAGCTATGGTTTTTGAAGTTGTGGCCTGAGGTAAACCCTGCAGTCACCAATGTGATATGCGCTAGGGCAACCCCCAAGCCGCAGGCGCTGGCTTGCCCTTTAGTCTGGGCGTCGCTCATAAACACCAACGGAGACGCTCTATGAAGTTTGCAATCAAGGCTTTGACAGCATCGGTGATCCTGGCGTGCGCGGGGAGTGCGATGGCCCAGAAGGGTGAGACCGTCAAGGTCGCCTGGATTGACCCGCTCTCGGGCCTGATGGCAGCGCTGGGATCCAACCAGCTCAAAAGCCTGCAGTATGTGGCAGAGGAACTCAACAAGGGCAATGCTTCGGGGGTGAAGTTCGAGATCATCGGCATCGACAACAAGCTCAGCCCGCAGGAGACCACGGCCGCGTTGCGCTCGGCCATGGACCAGGGCGTGCGCTATGTGTTCCAGGGCAATGGCTCGGGCCCGGCGCTGGCCATCATGGATGCACTGGAAAAGCACAATGCGCGCAACAAGGGCAAGGAGGTCGTGTTCCTCAACTATGCGGCCGTGGACCCTGACCTGACCAACAGCAAGTGCAGCTACTGGCATTTCCGCCTCGATGCCGATACTTCCATGAAGATGGAGGCCTTGACCACATATATGAAGGACGTGCCTGAGATCAAGAAGGTCTATCTGATCAACCAGAACTACTCGCATGGCCAGCAGGTGTCCAAGTACGCCAAGGAGATGCTCAAGCGCAAGCGCCCCGATGTGGAAGTCGTGGGTGATGATTTCTCGCCGCTGGCCCAGGTGCGCGACTTCGCGCCCTATGTGGCCAAGATCAAGCAGTCGGGCGCAGACACGGTGATCACGGGCAACTGGGGCTCGGATCTGGCGCTGCTCATCAAGGCCGCCAATGATGCAGGCCTGAACAACGTCAAGTTCTACACCTATTACGCCATTGCCACGGGTGCTCCCACGGCCATGGGTGCGGCGGCGGCAGGCAAGGTCTATATGGTGGGCTACGGCCACCTCAACATGCCCGGCGCTATGGACAAGATCGTCAAGGGCTTCAAGGCCAAGGTCAACGAGGATATGTACACCGGCACCGTGTACACGGGCCTGAACATGCTCGACCAGGCTTTTGCAAAAGCCAAGACCACCGACCCGGTCAAGGTCGCCGCGACCATGGAGGGCATGAAGTTCCAGAACTACAACGGCGAGGTCGAGATGCGCAAGAGCGATCACCAGCTGCAGCAGGGCCTGTACATCGCGCGATGGGAGAAGGCCGGCGGCAAATACCCCATGGACTCCGAGAACACGGGCTATACCTTTGCACCCGTGAAGTACTTCGAGCCCTATGTGGCAAGCACTCCCACCAGCTGCCAGATGAAGCGTCCCTCCTGAGGCGATGCGAGAGAAGCGGATTTCGGGGCGCCCTGGTGGCGTCCTTTTTTATTCCCGGGTTTCATTCGTCTGCAAGTGCGAGCAGCTGTCGCGCAAGTGTCGCCAACTGCCGCGAATCGGCCCGGCAAGTCGCATGCGTGATAGTTCCTAAGGCTTTCCCCAGCGGGAAAAAGTCTACCGGCCGGTAGATTGGCGTCAGTCGCTAGCAAAAATGGTGAAAGGAGACAAGTATGAAATGGGTTATGCGAGCAGTGGCCGTCTCGGCCATGGCAGTGAGTGCAGGTGGAGCCTGGGCTCAGAAGGGCGAAACCGTCAAGGTCGCCTGGATTGATCCCTTGTCGGGTCTGATGGCTGCCGTTGGAACGAATCAGCTCAAGACCTTTCAACTGCTGGCGGAAGAGTTCAACAAGAAAAATGCCTCGGGCGTGAAGTTCGAGATCGTGGCGCTGGACAACAAGCTCAGCCCGCAGGAGACCACGGCCGCGCTGCGCTCGGCCATGGATCAGGGCGTGCGCTATGTGACGCAGGGCAATGGCTCGGGCCCGGCGCTGGCGATCATGGATGCGCTGGAAAAGCACAATGCGCGCAACAAGGGCAAGGAGCTGCTCTATCTCAACTACGCGGCCGTGGATCCCGACCTGACCAACAGCAAGTGCAGCTACTGGCATTTCCGCCTTGATGCCGATACCTCCATGAAGATGGAGGCGCTGACCACCTTCATGAAGGACGATGCCGAGGTCAAGAAGGTCTATCTGATCAACCAGAACTACGGGCATGGTCAGCAGGTGTCCAAGTTCGCCAAGGACCTGCTCAAGAGAAAGCGTCCCGATGTGCAGATCGTGGGCGATGACTTTTCTCCGCTGGCCCAGGTGCGCGACTTCGCGCCCTATGTGGCCAAGATCAAGCAGTCGGGAGCCGATACCGTGATCACCGGCAACTGGGGCGCGGATCTGTCGCTGCTGCTCAAGGCTGCCAACGACGCGGGCCTGAACAACGTCAAGTTCTATACCTATTACGCGTTTGGCGCCGGCGCTCCCACAGCCATGGGCGCGGCCTCCGACGGCAAGGTCTATACCGTGACCTACGGGCACTACAACATGGGCGCGCCGATTCAGGCCAGCATGGACAGCTTCAAGAAGAAGTTCAATGATGACCTGACGCAAAGCTCGATCTACCATGTGTTCGCCTTGCTGGATGCGGCCTTTGTCAAGACGGGATCCACCGACCCGGTCAAGGTTGCGGCGGTGCTTGAGGGCATGAAGCTCAAAAGCTTCAACGGCGATGTCGAGATGCGCAAGAGTGACCACCAGCTGCAGCAGGGCCTGTACATCTCGAAGTGGCAGAAGGCCGGCGGCAAGTTCCCCTATGACGCGGAAAACACCGGCTACACCTTCGCCCCCGTGAAGTACTACGAGCCCTATGTGGCCAGCACGCCCACCAGCTGCCAGATGAAGCGTCCGTCCTGAGTCAGGCTCGCATATTCTCACTCTCCCTCGTGCTGCAGCATCCGCACCCACAAGAGCGCATAACAGGTGCAGTGCTGCAGCGGTCTTTTTGCTAATGAGAACAAGGCAAGTCGATGACGCCTGAATTTTTCACCATATCGATGCTCAACGGAGTGAGCTACGGGCTGTTGCTTTTCATGCTCAGCTCAGGCCTGACGCTGATCTTCAGCATGATGGGCGTGCTGAATTTCGCCCACACCAGCTTCTACATGCTGGGCGCGTATTTCGCGTACACGCTCAGCGGCATCATCGGGTTCTGGCCCGCGCTCTTTTTCAGCCCGGTGCTGGTGGGCGTGCTGGGAGCGCTGTTCGAGCGCTACAGCCTGCGCCGTGTGCACAAATACGGCCATGTGCCTGAGCTGCTGGTGACTTTTGGCCTGTCCTATCTGATTCTGGAAGTGGTGCAGCTCGTCTGGGGGCGCGGCACAGTGCCTTATGCGCTGCCATCGGCGCTGCAGGGGCCGCTGTTTACCTTGTATGGCACACAATTCCCCAAGTCGCGTTCCTTTGTGATGCTGGTGGCGCTGCTGATGCTGGTGGCCGTCTGGCTGCTGCTGACGCGCACGCGCATCGGCCTGGTGATTCAGGCCGCGCTCAAGAACCCGGAAATGGTGGAGGCGCTGGGCCACAACGTGCCGCGCGTGTTCATGCTGGTGTTTGGCGGCGGCTGCGCGCTGGCCGGTCTGGCCGGCGTGATTGGCGGCAACACCTATGTGACCGAGCCCGCCATGGCGGCCTCCGTGGGCTCCATCATTTTCGTGGTGGTGGTGGTGGGCGGCATGGGCTCGCTGGCGGGGGCTTTCGTGGCTTCGCTGCTGATCGGCGTGGTGCAGACCTTTGCCGTGGCGCTGGACTGGTCGCTGGCCGGCCTGTTCGCCTCCATGGGGCATCAGGTCAATGAATCCACCTTCGGCTGGCCCGTGCTGCGGCTGACGCTGTCGCAGGTTGCGCCCATCCTGCCTTACCTGTTCCTGGTGCTGATTCTGATCTTCCGCCCCAAGGGCTTGCTGGGTACCAGAGGGGATTGAGCCATGTCTTCGATTGCAAAAACATCCATGAATTCTTCTGCTGCCGACAAAGCTCGGGCTCAGGCGCATTACCGCTTCAAGCCCTTGAACATAGGGCGAATTCTGATCTGGGGCCTGTTTGCGCTGGCGCTGATCGTGGCACCGCTGATCTTCACCAGCTCGCTGGCGCTGACCATGCTCAGCCAGATCGGCTATCTGATCATCATCTGCCTGTCCTACAACATCCTGCTGGGGCAGGGCGGCATGCTGAGCTTCGGGCATGCGGTCTACACCGGCCTCGGATCGTTCCTGGCCATTCATGCCATGAACAAGGCCGCTGCTGGCGAGATGGCCATTCCGCTGGTGCTGATTCCCATCGTAGGCGGCCTGGCGGGCATGTTCTTCGCGGCGCTCTTCGGCTATGTGACGACCAAGAAATCGGGTACCACCTTTGCCATGATCACCATGGGACTGGGAGAGCTGGTGGCGTCCATGGCGCTGATGTTTCCCGAGTTCTTCGGAGGCGAGGGCGGCATCACCACGGACCGGGTCTACAGCAAGTTCTTCGGGCTGGATTTCGGCTCGGGCCTGCAGGTGTACTACCTGATTGCCGTGTATTGCTTTGTCTGCACTGCTGCCATGTTTGCCTTCACCGGCACGCCGCTGGGGCGCATGCTGAACGCCGTGCGCGACAACCCGGAGCGCGTGGAATTCGTGGGCTACAACACCCAGCGCGTGCGCTACTTCGCCTTCATCATCGCGGGCTTTTTTGCGGGCATCGGTGGCGGCTTGACGGCCATCAACTTCGAGATCATCACGGCCATGGACAGCGTCAGCGTGGTGCGCTCGGGCGGCTATCTGCTGTTCACCTTCCTCGGCGGCGCCACTTTCTTCTTCGGCCCCATCATCGGTGCCGTGCTGCTGGTGCTGGCATCGGTGCTGCTGTCCGAGCTGACCAAGGCCTGGCTGCTGTACCTGGGCCTGGTGTTCCTGCTCATGGTCATGTATGCCCCCGGTGGGGTGGCCAGCCTGATCATGATGAATCTGCGCGTAGCCAAGTTCGGCCATTTCAAGCGCCTGCTCATGCCCTATCTGGGCATTCTGGCGGCCGGCATCGTGACCGTGGTCGGTGCCGCGTCGCTGATCGAGATGATCTATCACATGCAGCTCAATGCGGCTCTGGGCCCCAAGGTGCCATTCATGGGAGCTGAGCTGGACACCGGTGCTGCTGCCACCTGGACCGTGGCGATTGTGGTGCTCGTGGTGGGCCTGGGCCTGCTGGAGGGCGTGCGCCGACTGACGGCCCGTCGCTGGGGTCGCATACAGGAAGCGATTGAAGAAAGCATCAAGAAAGGGGAGGGCTGAACCATGTCCAGCATCGCCATCCATCAACCGGCTGCGCAAGCGGTGCAGCAGTCAGGCCATGCACTGGAGCTGCGCGATCTGCGCAAGAGCTTCGGCAAGACCGAGATCATTCGCGGCGCCAACCTGGCGGTCAATGCCGGCGAACGTATCGCCATCATCGGCCCCAACGGTGCCGGCAAGAGCACGCTGTTCAATCTGATCAGCGGTCGCTTCGAGCCCAGCAGCGGCGAGGTGTTGCTGCACGGCCAGCGCATCAACGGCAAAAAGCCGTTCGAGATCAACCGCATGGGGCTGTCGCGCAGCTTCCAGATCACGAACATCTTTCCCAAGCTTTCGGTGTTTGAAAACCTGCGCTGCAGCGTGCTCTGGAGCCTGGGCTATCGCTATAGCTTCTGGCGCTTTCTCTCCAATCTGCATGACGCCAACGAACGCGCCAACGAGCTGATGGAGATGATCGGACTGCACCGCAAGCGCGACACGCTGGCGGTGAACCTGACCTATGCCGAGCAGCGAGCGCTGGAGATCGGCATCACCATCGGCGGCGGTGCCAGCGTCATCTTGCTGGACGAGCCCACGGCCGGCATGAGCAACAGCGAAACCGCGCATTTCATCCAGCTGATCAAGAAGGTTACCGAAGGCAAGACGCTGCTGACCGTGGAGCACGACATGGGCGTGGTCTTCGGGCTGGCGGACAAGATTGCCGTGGTGGTCTACGGCGAGGTCATTGCCTATGACACGCCCGAAGCCGTGCGTGCCAACGCCAGAGTGCAAGAAGCATATCTGGGATCTTCCGTCGCAGACCAACAGGCAGGAGCGCATTGAGATGCTGAAGATCAACGATTTGCATGCCTACTACGGCAAAAGCCATGTGCTGCATGGCGTGGACTTCGAGGTCCATGCCGGCGAGATCGTGGCCTTGCTGGGGCGTAACGGCTCGGGCCGCTCCACCACAGCCAAGGCCATCATGGGACTGGTGCACTGGGAGGGGGCGCTGGACTGGAAAGGCAAGAACCTGCATGGCAAGAAAGCCTATGAGGTGGCCCATCTGGGTATTGGCTATGTGCCGGAGAGCCGCGATGTGTTCCCCAATCTGACCGTACATCAGAACCTGATGCTGGGGCAGAAAGGCAAGGGCAAAGGCAGTCGCTGGGGTTTTGACGATATGTATGCCATGTTTCCCCGCCTCAAGGAGCGTCAGCACACCGAGGCCGGCGTGATGTCGGGCGGCGAGCAGCAGATGCTCACACTCTGTCGCACGCTGATGGGCGACCCGGATCTCATCATCATCGACGAACCCACGGAAGGGCTGGCACCCAAGATCGTGGAGCTGGTGGGCGAATACCTCAAGAAGATCAAGGATCGCGGCGTGTCCGTGCTGCTGATCGAGCAAAAGCTCACCATCGCCATGAATATCTCGGATCGGGCCCTGGTCATGGGCCATGGACATATCGTGTTTGACGGCACTCCTGAGACCCTCAGAGCGAACGAAAAGGTTCGCAAGGAGTGGCTGGAGGTGTGAGCTGACACACCCCTTGAGCGGCTTTGCCGCTTCCCCCTCTCTCGCTTTGCGGGAGGGGGACGACATCCTTGCTGCGGGGCGGTGGGGCCGCCCAGGCCCTTGCTTGATGTCTTTGACATGAGGTGTGCTCATTGTGTGAGCTGTCTCGCTCAGGACAAGCATCAGTTGCGCAACGCAGCAAAATTCGGAAAATAAAAACGCACGACCGTTCTTTTCTATTTATTGAACAGGGGACAACAGCATGACTGCTGAATACAAAGTGGACGGAGCCATCGCCGTCATTACCTTGAACAACCCGCCGGTCAACGGCCTGGGTCTGGCCACCAGACGAGGTGTGGTCGAAGGTTTGCGCCAGGCTCTGGCGGATGATGCCGTCAAGGCCATCGTCATTACCGGCGCTGGCAAGGCCTTCTCGGGCGGAGCCGATATCACCGAGTTCGGCAAGGAAGATGCCTACCGCGAGCCGCATCTGATCTCGGTCATCCAGCAGTTGGACCTGTCGACCAAGCCCGTGATTGCTGCGATTCACAGCGTCTGCATGGGGGGCGGGCTGGAGCTGGCGCTGGGCTGTCATTACCGCATTGCCGCCCCTGGCACGGCCGTGGCACTGCCAGAGGTCAAGCTGGGCCTGCTGCCAGGCGCCGGCGGCACCCAGCGCCTGCCGCGTGTACTGGGTGTGGAAGCCGCTCTCAACATGATCGTCAGCGGCGAGACTGTGATGAGCGAAATGCTTGCCATGCTGCCCGGCCAGAAGCTGTTCAACAAGATGTCTGCATCGGCCGAGACGCTGCTGGCCGAGGCCAAGGCCTTGGCGCTGGAGGTTGCCGATGTCCGCCCGCTGCCGCGTGTGCGCGACCTGTCCTGCAAGCATCCCCAGGGCGAGGCCTATTTCGAGTTTGCCGCCACCATGGTGCAGGGCATGTCCAAGAACTTCCCTGCGCCCCTGCGCTGCCTGGAAGCCGTCAAAAACGCCACGACCAAGAAGTTCGATGACGGCATGGTGGCCGAGCGCGAAGCCTTCATGCAGCTGATGATGACGCCCGAGTCGCGTTCGCTGCGCCATCTGTTCATGGCCGAGCGTGCCGCCTCCAAGATCCCAGACGTGCCCGGTGATACACCGGTGCGCGAGATCCGCACCGTGGGCGTGATCGGCGCCGGCACCATGGGCGGCGGCATTTCCATGAATTTCCTGAATGCGGGCATTCCCGTCACGATTCTGGAGACCAAGCAGGAAGCCCTGGATCGCGGCGTGGCGACCATCCGCAAGAACTACGAGGCTCAGGTCAAGAAGGGCAAGCTCTCCGAGCAGAAGTACGAGCAGCGCATGGGCCTGCTGTCCACCACGCTCAACTATGGCGACCTGAAGAATGCCGACCTCATCATCGAGGCCGTGTTCGAGGAGCTGGGCGTGAAGGAGCAGGTCTTCAAGCAGCTCGATGAAGTGGCAAAGCCCGGCGCGATTCTGGCATCCAACACTTCGACCCTGGATGTGGACAAGATCGCCGCCTTCACCAAGCGTCCACAGGACGTGGTGGGCATGCATTTCTTCAGTCCCGCCAATGTGATGAAGCTGCTGGAAGTGGTGCGCGGCAAGGCCACGGCCAAGGATGTGCTGGCCACGGTGATGAAGGTGGGCAAGAAGATCAAGAAGACGGCCGTGGTCTCCGGCGTCTGCGACGGCTTCATTGGCAACCGCATGATCGAGCAGTACTCGCGCCAGGCCGGCTTCCTGCTGGACGAAGGTGCATCGCCACAGCAGGTGGACAAGGCCATCGAGAAGTTCGGCTTTGCCATGGGCCCGTTCCGCATGGGCGATCTGGCGGGCAACGACATCGGTTGGGCGATTCGCAAGCGCCGTTATGTCGAAAAACCCGATATGAAGTACAGCGCCAGTGCGGACCGTCTGTGCGAGCTGGGCCGCTTTGGCCAGAAGACCGGTGCGGGCTGGTATGACTATGTGCCTGGCAAGCGCGATGCCATCCCTTCGGAGGTGGTGGCGAAGATGATCGACGAGCACCGCAAGAGCCTGGGTATCACGCCGCGCAAGATCTCCGACGAGGAAATCGTGCAGCGCCTGGTCTATGCGCTGGTCAACGAAGGCGCGCACATTCTGGAGGACGGCATTGCCAGCAAGTCCGGCGACATCGACATGGTGTATCTGACCGGCTACGGCTTTCCGCTGTGGCGCGGCGGCCCCATGCACTATGCGGGCGAGGTTGGCCTGTTCAACGTGGTTCAGGCCATGGGGCGTTTTGCCCAGAACCCCAACGACGATGCCAAGTTCTGGCAGCCCGCACCGCTGCTGGCCAAGCTGGCCGCCGAAGGCAAGCAGTTCAGCTAGGCGCGGACGATTTGCCACGAAACACCCAGAATCAAAGGACAGAACATGACATCCGCAGTGATTGTTTCTACCGCGCGCACTCCGCTGGCCAAGAGCTGGAAGGGCGCTTTCAACATGACTTACGGTCCCACCCTGGGGGCCCACGCCGTCAAGGCCGCAGTGGAGCGCGCCGGCATTGAGGGTGCCGAGGTCGAGGACGTGATCATGGGCATGTCCCTGCCCGAAGGCACGACCGGCGGCAACGTCGCCCGTCTGATTGCCATGCGTGCAGGTCTGCCGGTCACCACATCAGGTCTGACCATCAACCGCTTCTGCTCCTCGGGCCTGCAGGCGATTGCGCTGGCTGCCCAGCGCATCATCGCGGGCGAGAACGATGTGCTGGTGGCGGGCGGTCTGGAGAGCATCTCCTGCGTGCAGCCCCATCTGAACCCTCACATGGCCTTCGATCCCGAGCTGACGGCCATGAAGCCCGAGATCTACTGGAGCATGCTGCAGACTGCCGAACAGGTGGCCAAGCGCTACAACATCAGTCGCGACGCACAGGATGAGTACGGCGCCTCCAGCCAGCAGAAAGCGGCTGCGGCACAGGCGGCCGGCCTGTTCGAAGCGGAAATTGCTCCCATGAAGACCGTCATGGGCGTGGCCGACAAGGTGCGCGGCCTGATCACCAAGGAGGTGACCGTCAGCAAGGATGAGGGCATTCGCGAAGGCACGACCAAGGAAGGCATCAGCGGTCTGCGCAGCGCGCTGCCCGGCGGGGTGATCACGGCCGGCAATGCGAGCCAGTTCTCCGACGGCGCCGGCGCCTGCGCCGTGGTCAGCGAGGAATACGCTTCGCGCAAGGGCCTCAAGCCCCTGGGCCGTTTCCTGGGCTTTGCTGTGGCTGGCTGCGAGCCTGACGAGATGGGCATCGGCCCCATCTACGCCATTCCCAAGGTGCTCAAGAAGCTGGGTCTGTCGATCAACGATATCGACCTGTGGGAGCTCAACGAAGCCTTTGCCGTGCAGGTCATCTACTGCCGCGACAAGCTGGGCATTCCGGCCGACAGGCTCAACGTCAACGGCGGCGCGATTGCCGTGGGCCACCCCTATGGTGTCTCGGGTCAGCGCCTGACGGGGCATGCACTGATCGAAGGCAAGCGCCGCGGCGCCAAGCGTGTCTGCGTGACCATGTGCATCGGCGGCGGCATGGGCGCGGCGGGCGTGTTTGAAGTGCTGTAAGTGGGGCTTTGGCCAAGCCGCCTTCTGGCCACCTTGGGGTAGGGGCTGGAGGCGGCTTTTTTCTCCTCTGGATATATGAAATTGATAGCTCTTATCGCTTTATCCATAAGCGATGAAGCATGTTTTGATGGGTAATCTATGCGCCTGCGTTCCACCATTGACTTTCTGCTCTACGACTGGCTGCAGGCCGAAGGCCTGACCAGCCGCTCACGCTTTGCCGATCATTCGCGTGATACCTTTGATGCGGTGATGGATACCTGCGAGCGCATCGCGCGCGAGAAATACGCGCCCTTCAACCGCACGGTGGACTTGCAGGAGCCGCAGTTCGACGGCGAAAAAGTCATCCTGCCCCAATGCACCTACGAAGCCCGCGAGGCCTATGCCGAATCGGGCATGCTCAGCGCGGCCCAGGACTACGAGATGGGCGGCATGCAGCTGCCCTACACGGTGGAGGCGGCGGCCAACTGTTTTTTTGCAGCGGCCTCGATCAGCATTGGCTCGAACATGCTGACCTCGGGCAATGCCAACGCCATCATGGCCCATGGCACCGAGCGGCAGAAAAAAGTCTTTGCCGCCAATGAGTTCAACGGCCGCTGGGCCGGCACCATGGCCTTGTCCGAGCCGCAGGCGGGCTCCTCGCTGTCGGATATCGCCACGCGCGCCGAGCCCGATGGCGTCGAGTACGAGAGCGATGCTCTGGGGCCGCGCTATCGCCTCAAGGGCAACAAGATGTGGATCAGCTCGGGCGACCACGAAATGACCGAGAACATCGTGCATCTGGTGCTGGCCAAGATTCCCGGCGCCGATGGCAAGACCATTGCCGGCGTGAAGGGCATTTCGCTGTTCATCGTGCCCAAGAAGCTGGTCGATGCCGAAGGGCGGCTGACCGGCGAGCGCAACGATGTGGCCCTGGCAGGCCTCAACCACAAGCTGGGCTGGCGCGGAACGACCAATACCTTGCTCAATTTTGGCGAAGGCAAATACCCGGTGCGCGGCCAGCATGGCGGCGGTCTGGACGGCCGCGGCGCGGGTGCGATCGGCTACCTGGTCGGCAAGCCCGGCGAGGGCCTGAAGTGCATGTTCCACATGATGAACGAGGCGCGCATCTCCATCGGCATGGCGGCCTCCATGCTGGGCATGGCCGGCTATCACGCAAGTCTCGAATATGCGCAAAGCCGCCCACAGGGCAGGCCCATAGGCGAGGGCGGCAAGGATGCGAGCCGGCCGCAGTCGCGCATCATCGAGCATGCCGACGTCAAGCGCATGCTGCTGGCGCAGAAGGCCTATTGCGAAGGCGCGCTGGCCCTGAACCTGCTGTGCGCGAGACTGGTGGACGAGCAGTACACCGGCCAGAGCCAGGAGGCGGCAGAAGCCAGGCTGCTGCTGGAGGTGCTGACGCCGGTGGCCAAGAGCTGGCCCAGCGAGTTCTGCCTGGAAGCCAATTCGCTGGCCATCCAGATCCATGGTGGCTACGGCTATACGCGCGACTTCGCGGTCGAGCAGTACTGGCGAGACAACCGCCTGAACATGATTCACGAGGGCACGCATGGCATCCAGGCCATGGATCTGCTGGGCCGCAAGGTGGTCATGGACGGCGGCAAGGGGCTGCAGCTGCTGGCGGCACGCATCAACGTCACCATCCAGCGAGCCATGCAGCATGAGAAGCTGGGCACCTATGCCAACCAGCTGGCGCGTGCGCTGGCCGATGTTGGATCAACCACCAAGGCGGCCTGGGCCACGGGCAATCCGCAGGATGCACTGGCCAATGCCGTGCCCTATATGCAGGCCTTCGGTCACCTGGTGCTGGCCTGGATCTGGCTGGATGTCGCGCTGGCCGTACTGGCCATGGACAAGGATCTTGCCATTGCAGCTCATCGCGGCAGCATGGCGGCGCAGCGCTACTTCTTCCATTACGAGTTGCCGCGCATCGGCGCCTGGCTGCAGGTGGTCAAGGCGCGCGACATGACCTGCGCAGCGATGGAGGAAGAGGCGTTCTGAGCCTCACAGCGTTGCAAAAAGGCCCGCGTCAGCGGGCCTTTTTCATGGGGCAGGTTCAGCTCAGGGCTTTTCGCAGTTGCCGCTCATGCCCACCATGCCGGACAGCTTTTGAAGGCTGGAGCGCTGCTTCAGGCAGTCCTGATAGCTGGCTTCGGCGGCCTTTTGCTGCGCTACCTGAGTGGCCTTGGCGCGTTCGGCGCGCAGCTGGGCGATGCGTTCGCGAATCTGCGGCATCAGTGCAGTGGCGGCCTTCTCGCCTTCCACAATCGCATGGCTGCGCTGCGCGAAGTCGGCCGGGCCGATGTCCAGCACCTTGGGACGAATGATGATGTCGGCTCGCGCCAGCTCGGCCTGACCCAGCTTCTGGCCCATGATGGCAATCGACTGATTGAGCGCGCCCAGCATATTGGCCGGGGTCTTGCCGCTGGCCTTGTTGGAGATGTCCACGGCAATCACGATGTCGGCCCCCAGATTGCGCACGGCATCGACCGGCACGGGGCTGACAATGCCGCCGTCCACATAGTGGTACTTGCCGATGGTGACGGGCTGGAACACGCCCGGCACGCTGCTGGAGGCGCGCACGGCCTGGCCCACATTGCCACGTGCAAACACCGTGCGTTCACCGTCTTCCAGGCGCGTGGAGATGGCGACAAAGGGCTTGGTCATCTGCTCCAGCGGCTTGCGGTGGACTTGTTCATTCACATAGTCCTCAAGCTTCTGCCCCAGTACCAGACCGCCAGCGGACAGCTGCAGGTCGCGGATCTTGGCTTCGTCCAGCGCCACGGCTTTTTCCTGCAGCTCGAAGGCGTTCATGCCGCTTGCATAGAGCGCACCCACCACGCTGCCGGCGCTGGTGCCGGCCACGAACGAGGGCGTGAGGCCATTGGCCTCGAGCATCTTGATGACGCCGATATGGGCAAAGCCCTTGGCCGCACCGCCGCCCAGCGCCAGGCCGATCTTGATCGGGGGGGCTGATGTGGTTGCGGTGGGCGGCTCGGGTGTCGCTGCGGGGCTGGGGGGATTGCTGCCGCAGGCGGCAAGGCCAAGCAGACTCAAACAGACCAAGGGGCGCAAAAAAACGTTCAGGCGCATGCCGGGAAATCCTGCTGTCATTAGGGCGCAAAGTATAGCGACGGGTGTTTGATGCGTTGACGTACTGGTTTTGATCGTCAAAAAGCATAGCCTCCTGTGCTTGGCAGCAAATAGTTAGGGGCATGTATCCTTTGTTTGGCCTATGCGTGCCGATGCGGCTGTGCAGACAATGTTCTCATCACACGCAGGTGGCTGGCCCGCTCTGACGGCGCGACAGGACGAACGCCTGAGCGCTCTGACCCTGTCGCAGGCCCGGCCCGATCAAGAGGCAGCAAATGTCGCAAAGCAATACATGGCAGGCCGGCGCCACAACGGCACAGGCCTCGGTCTGGTGGGTGGGTTTCGGCCTGGTAGTGGGAGTGCTGGGGGCGGCGCTGATCAGTCCGCTTTATGCGCTCTATCAGCAGGCCTGGCAGTTGCGGCCCAGCGATATCTCGCTGATCTATGTGCTTTATATGTGCGGCGGGCTGTGCGCCCTGCTGTTTCTGGGGCGCCTGCCCGACCGCATCGGCTTTCAGCGCGTGATGCTGTGTTTCCTGTGTCTGACGCTGGCGGGCACCCTGATCTCCATGCTGGCCTGGAATCTGCCAAGCCTGATCGTCGGGCGCTTCATGGTGGGGGTGTCGTCAAGCCTCATCACCATCAGCGCCACCACGGGGCTGACACTGCTGGCTGCCAGCGGAAGTACCGGTCTGCAGCCTCGGCGCGTGGCCATGGTGGCCAGCTTTCTCAATGTGCTGGGCTTTGGTCTGGGGCCCTTGATCGGTGGCATGGCGGGGCAGTGGCTGCCTCAGCCCTTGACGACGGCCTATCTGGTGCCGCTGGTGCTGGGCTGCATCGGTGTGGCGGGCGTTGTCATGCTCAAGCTGCCGGAGTCGGTGCAGCGGGATGCGGGCCAACTGGGACAGGCCCCCGAACGTCTGCACTGGCGGGACTGTCTGCCGCGGCTGACCTGGCCTGTGCGCGAGGATTCCCTGGCTTTTGCACTGACCTGCGGCTATCCGTTCGTGGCGTTCGGCGTATTCGGGCTGTATGCCTCCATGGCGCCGCTGTTTCTGCAGCAGATGATTCCCTGGAGCGGCCCTATGGTCAGTGGTACGGCCATTGCGGTGATTTTGCTCGTCTCTGCGGGCATTCAGCTGGTGGCTGCCAGCCTGCCGCTGCACCGCTGCGGTTTTGCCGGCATGGCGCTGCTGGTGCTGAGCAACGGCATGCTGTTGCTGAATCTGCAACTGCAATCAACGCTGCTGTTCATCTTGGGCGTTTGCTTGACGGCACTGGGACATGGCTTGTGCATGCTGGCCGGCATGACCATGGTGGGCCGTCTTGCCAGGCCCGATAACCGGGCGGGCATGTTGTCTACCTATCAGACCATCGGTTTGCTGGGCTCCATGCTGTCCATGATGGCAGTGGGCTGGATTGCCGACCACTGGAGCGTGAAGCTGGCCGTGAGCCTGTTTGCCTGCTTTGTCATGCTGTTGGCTACCCTGCTGGGCTTGGCATTTGCGCGCCATCCGCGCATGCAAGGGGTTGCGGATTAGTGCATGGCTTGCATAGAGTTTCTGTAAATCACAGAAGAAAACATTTATTAATCAAATGTCACAAATTCGGACAAATTTGTCCTACAGGGATGCGGGAAAAGTTCGTATCCGGGCCAAAATGGTGGCTGGTTACAGTTGACCGTCATGTTTTTGCAAGCATTAAGGGAGAAATCGATATGACCACTATGTTCAAGCGTTCCGCTCAAGTTCTGGCCATTACCGCCTTGGCCTTTGGCTTGGCTGCCTGCGGCAAGTCCGACGACAACAAGACCGCTGGCCAGAAGCTCGATTCCGCCATTTCCCAGACCGAGAAGGCTGCGGAAAATGCAGGCAGCAAGATTGAAGAAGGTACGGCCAAGGCCGGCGATGCAGCTGCCGATGCATTGGCAAAGGCTGGTGAGGCTACTGGTGCCGCCATGGAAAAGGCTGGCAACAAGATGGAGGAAGGCGCTGCCAAGGCGGGTGCTGCCCTCGATGACGCTGGCATCACCGCTGCCGTCAAGACCGATTTGATCAAGGCCCCGGAAATCAGCGCTCTGCAGATCAATGTGGACACCAAGGGCGGCGCAGTGACCTTGACCGGCACCGTGCCCAGCGAAGCTGTCAAGACCCAGGCCGGCGATATCGCCAAGGCAGCCAAGGGCGTGACCTCGGTCAACAACAATCTGACCGTGAAGGCAGGCTGAGACCTTTCAGCCTGCATCTCGCATGAAGCCAGAGCGCGCAAGCCCTCTGGCTTTTTTGTGGCTGCATGGCACTAAGATCAGGGCATGACCCAAGCCGACCACAAGCTTTCCACCCATCTGATCCACCATCCCTACAAGCCACCCACGGACTTCGAAGGCCCGCAGCCGGCCGTGCACAAGGCCTCGACCGTGTACTTCGAGAACGTGCAGGCGATGCGCGAACGCCGCTGGCTGGACAAGAGCAGCTACACCTACGGCCTGCATGGCACGCCCACGACCTACGCCCTGGAAGAGCGTCTGGCCTCGCTGGAGGGCGGTCTGCAATGTCTGCTGGTGCCCAGCGGCCTGGCCGCGATTGCTACGGTGTCGCTGGCGCTGCTCAGGACGGGTGACGAGGTGCTGGTGCCCGATAACGCATACGGTCCCAACAAGACGCTGACCGAGGGCGAGCTGGCCCATTTCGGCATTCGCCATCAGTACTACGACCCCATGAGCGTCGAGGATCTGGCGGCCAAGATCACGCCGGCCACCAAGCTGGTATGGCTGGAGGCTCCGGGCTCGGTAACCATGGAGTTCCCGAATCTCGTCGAGCAGGTGCGCCTGTGCCGGGCCAGGGGGGTGACCATGGTGCTGGACAACACCTGGGGCGCGGGCCTGGCTTTTCGCCCCTTCGACCTGCTGGGCGACGGCAGCCTGGGCGTCGATGTCACGGCCCATGCCCTGACCAAGTACCCCAGCGGCGGCGGCGATGTGCTGATGGGCAGCATCATCACGCGCAACCAGCCCCTGCATATGCGCATCAAGCTCGCGCACATGCGCCTGGGTCTGGGCGTGAGCGGCAACGACGCAGAGGCCGTGCTGCGCAGCCTGCCCAGCATCGGCCTGCGCTATCACGCACAGGATCGCTCGGCACGCCAGCTGGCGCAGTGGCTGGCCACCCAGAGTGCTGTGGCGCAGGTCTTGCACCCCGCCATGCCTGACGCCCCTGGCCATGCTTGCTGGAAGCAGCTGTGCGCACAAGGCCAGGGCCAGGATGGCGTGGCTGCCGGTCTGTTCAGTGTGGTCATCGACGAGCGCTTCGATCAGGCGGCCGTGGATCGCTTCTGCGACAACCTGCGCCTGTTCAAGCTGGGCTACAGCTGGGGCGGGCCTGTGAGCCTGGTCGTGCCCTACGAGCTGCCCGAGATGCGCAGCCGTGCCACACCGCATATCAAGGCGGGGACCGTGGTGCGCTTTGCCATCGGCCTCGAAGATACGGCCGATTTGCAGGCTGATCTGGCCCAGGCGCTGCTCAAGGCCTTTGGTTGATGCTATTTAATTAGGAGCTTTAAGCGCCTGTGAATAAACGATTTCATTATCATTATTGTCTGAAATCAATATTTGATAGGCGCTATAAGCTCTTGTTTTTATAGTGAAAATGCGAGGGCTGACATGCGGGCTTTCCGCAATGCAGATTCAGGGTTGAGCGGGTAACTTGTTCCTGTCAGTTGCCGCCACCGAGGCGCGGCATGGGCGACAAGGAGGGTCTCGCATGCAAGCTTCCCCTGTTTCCGAGGTCAAGGCCGAGTCCGGTAATCTGCAGATTCTGCAACTGCGCTGGAGAGAGCCCTGGCAATGGCTGCTGCTCGGCCTTGGCGATGTGCGGCGCGCACCCATGATTGCGCTGTTCTACGGCCTGTGTTTCTGGGGCATGGCGCGTCTGATGGCCTGGGTGTTTCGCTCAAGCCCCGAATATCTGATGTCCATGGCCAGCGGCTGTCTGCTGGTCGGCCCCTTCCTGGCCATGGGCCTGTACTACGTCAGCAAGCAGCTGGAGCAGGGCAAGCCCGTGCTGCTGTCGCAGTCCTTGACCTGCTGGGACAAGCATCTGGCCAGCATGGGCATGCTGGTCATGGTGCTGATGGTGCTGGAGATGCTCTGGGGGCGCGCTGCCATGGTGGTGTTCGCCATCTCGTTCGACACAGGCATGCCCAGTACGGCAACCCTGCTGCAGACTCTGCTGCGGCCCGAGAACTGGGCGTTCCTGCTGGGCTACACCGCAGTTGGCGGGATATTTGCCGCCTTGGTGTTTGCCAGCATGGTGGTTTCACTGCCCGCCATTCTCGATCTGGATACCGATGCCTTGACGGCCTGCATCACCAGCATGCGCGTGGTGGGGGCCAACACGGGTGTGATGCTGCTGTGGGGGCTGATCATCACCGTGTTGATCTCGGTCTCGCTGCTCTTTTACAGTGCAGGTCTGATCGTCATCGGGCCGCTGCTGGGTTGCGCCAGCTGGCATGCCTATAAAGCCAGCGTCCGCGCCGAAAGCAAGGAGGAGCCTGCTTGAGGCGCAATGAGGGGGATGTCATGGAGTTCTGGAACTGGTTGAAAAAAGTCTTTACGCCCCAGCCAGGCGCCTCGGGCCACAGCACCGATTCGCAGCTGACCTGGACTTCGGCGAGCAGCCGCGAAGACGGCCGCGACGTCTTCAACGACAGCTATTTTTGCGGCTCGGGCAGCAACGAGAGTGCTTGCAGCTCGGACGGCGGGGACTCTGGCGGTGATGGCTGAGGTGGCGGCGACTGAGGCCGCGCGGCCGTCGCTTACTTCAGCAGGGGCCTGAGCTTGGGCCAGACATTGGCCAGCATCTGGGGTTGGGCCTGGGCATTGGGGTGAATGCGGTCGCTCTGAAACCATCGCTCGGCATCCGCCGCATCGCCGATGCCCGACAGCAGAAACGGCACCAGCGGCAGCTTTTGCGCGCCGGCAATGCTCCTGAACATATCGGCAAACTGCTCGGTATAGGCCGCTCCATAGTTGGGCGGTACCTGCATGCCCACCAGCAGCACCTGGGCCCCGGCCTCCCTGGCGGCCTTGATCATGACTTCCAGATTCTGCTGTGTGCTTTGCAGCGCCAGGCCGCGCAATGCGTCGTTGCCGCCCAGCTCCAGAATCAAGATGCCCGGCTCATGCTGCCTGAGCAGCGACGCCAGGCGCGCTCTGCCGCCGGCCGTGGTCTCGCCGCTGATGCTGGCATTGACCACCTTGCGCGGATTTTTTTCGTCATTCATGCGCTGCTGCAGCAACTGCACCCAGCCCTTGCCGCGTGTCAGGCCGTATTCTGCGCTCAGGGAATCGCCAAGCACCAGCACCGGGCCGGGTTTCGCGCTGGCAGCGGCCTTGGCCGGCTCCGTGTTCCTGGCAGGCGATGAGGCTGCTGCCGCGCCGCAAGCCCCTGAAATGGCGAGCGTCAGAGCAACAGCGATACAGTGACGGCGCTGCAGCGCAAAGTGCTGGCTGCGACTCTTGACGTTTTTGCTATCCAATTGATTCATGTCCACAACTCTTGCCATTCCTTTGATTGCCGTTGAGCAACTGTCCAAATCGGTGAGCGATTCCACAGGCGTGCTGGATATTTTGCGGGATATCAATCTGAGTTTCACGGCCGGCGAAACCGTTGCCATTGTGGGGGCCTCAGGCTCGGGTAAGAGCACTTTGCTGTCGATTCTGGCTGGTCTCGATACCCCCAGCCGCGGCACGGTCCGCTTGCTGGGCCAGGATCTGTTTGCACTCAGCGAGGACGACCGGGCGGCGGTGCGGGCACAGAAGATGGGCTTTGTCTTCCAGAGCTTTCAGTTGCTGGGCAATCTCACGGCTCTGGAAAACGTCATGCTGCCGCTGGAGCTGGCGGGGCAGCGCGATGCGAGGGCGCGCGCCGCGCAGATGCTGGAGCGTGTGGGCCTGGGTCAGCGTCTCAATCACTATCCCAGGCTGATGTCGGGCGGCGAGCAGCAGCGCGTGGCCCTGGCGCGTGCTTTTGTGGTGGAGCCGGCCGTGCTGCTGGCCGACGAGCCCACTGGGAGCCTGGACTTCGCCACGGGCCAGACCATCATGGAGCTGATGTTTGCACTCAACCGCGAGCGCGGCACGACCCTGATTCTGGTGACGCATGACCGCGAGATTGCGGCGCAATGCGATCGCAGCATCACCATAGAAGCCGGGCGCTCTGTCTGAAAACAAAAAGGCCTGTGTGAACACAGGCCTTTTGGGGTTTTGGCGCTCATCAAATAAACGCTTGTAGCTATTAAATCAGTAGTCTCTGAGCTCAAGCCTCAGATGCGCGCGACTTCCAGCCCGGCCCTGCGCTCTGCCGCGCGGCAGGCGGCTGCCGTAAACAGCACGTCGGTCGAGGAATTGAGGGCTGTCTCGGTCGAGTCCTGGATCACGCCAATCACATAGCCGACACCCACCACCTGCATTGCCACATCGTTGGGGATGTTGAACAGGCTGCATGCCAGCGGAATCAGCAGCAGCGAGCCACCGGGTACGCCCGAGGCGCCGCAGGCACAGACCGCAGAGACCACGCACAGCAATATGGCCGTGGGGATGTCCACCGGGATATTGAGCGTATGGGCGGCGGCCAGCGTCAGCACGCTGATGGTGACGGCCGCGCCGGCCATATTGATGGTGGCGCCCAGAGGGATGGAGATGCTGTAGGTGTTCTCGTCGAGCCGGAGCTTCTGAGCCAGGGCCAGATTGACGGGAATATTGGCTCCCGAGCTGCGCGTGAAGAAGGCGGTCACTGCGCTTTCGCGCAGGCAGGTCAGCACCAGCGGGTAGGGATTGCGGCGAGTCTGTGTCCAGACAATGACTGGGTTGATCACCAATGCCACAAACACCATACAGCCGACCAGTACGGCCAGCAGATGGGCGTAGTCCTTGAGTGCATCGAGCCCGCCGGAGGAGAAGGTGGCGACGACCAGGCCGAAGATGCCGAAGGGGGCCAGGCGAATCACGCCTTGAATCACGCGAGTGATGGCATGGCCAAAGTCCTCCACCATGGTGCGGGTGGTGGGCGTGGCGTGGCGCAGTGCAATGCCCAGCGCGATAGCCCAGGCCAGAATGCCGATGTAGTTGGCGTTCAGCAATGCATTGACGGGGTTGTCGAACAGGCTTTGGACGACGGTGCTCAGCACCTGGCTGATCTCGCCGGGCACGCTCTGGACTTTGGGCGCTTCACGAAAGTGAATCACCGAGGGAAAGAGCGCGCTGGCTGCCACGGCCACGCAGGCCGCTGCCAGCGTGCCGATGACGTACAGCCAGAGCACGGGCTTGATCTGCGTTTCCTGGCCCGGGCGGTGGCTGCTGATGGCTGCCATGACCAGCAGCAGGACCAGCACCGGGGCCACTGCCTTGAGGGCGGCAATGAACAGACTGCCCAGCAAGGATGCGGGCTGGGCGGCAGCCGGCCACAGCCAGGCCACCAGGCCGCCCAGAACCAGGGCAATCACAATCTGCAGCACCAGGCTGGTGCGGTTGAACCAATCGAGCAAGGCTTTGAGCATGCAGGGTATTTGTTAAGGGATTGGAAGAGGATGCACGCGCGCCAATCTCGTCATGCCGGGCATGAGGAGATCTTGTACGCGAATGCCGGGGGAGCTGCAGGGCAAGCCTGCTGCCAGTCGTTCTGGACGGCTGCGCGGCTTCATGTAAAGACTTGCACTCGGCAAAAGCCATGCCGGTTCTGCCTGATGAATGGGGGCCCGTCCGTTGGGGGCGCAGTGTAGCGGCAATGAAAAACCTCAGCTGCCAGCCCAGACATGGCCCTGCGAGCCCCAGGTCTGCCGCAAACGCCGGGATAATGTGGCCCCATGTCGTCCCCCAAAGTTCTTTTCGGCTTTCACGCCGTAGGCGTGCGTCTGAAGACCGCCCCTCAGTCCATCATCGAAGTCTATTTCGAGGCTTCGCGTCGCGATGCGCGCATGCGCCAGTTTCTGGAGCGCGCCAAGGAAGCCGGGGTGCGTCTGATCGAGGCCGATGCCCTGCGCATTGCCAAGCTGGCTGGCTCTCACGGCCATCAAGGCGTGGCTGCACGCGTGGAAGAAGTCAAGGACACGCGCACGCTCGACGAGCTGCTCGACGACCTGGAAGATGAAGGCGTGAAGGCCCCGCTGCTGCTGGTGCTCGACGGCGTGACCGACCCTCACAATCTGGGCGCCTGCCTGCGTGTAGCAGACGGCGCCGGCGTGCATGCCGTGATCGCTCCCAAGGATCACGCGGCCGGCATCAACGCCACTGTGGCCAAGGTGGCCAGCGGTGCGGCCGAGACCGTGCCCTACTTCATGGTCACCAATCTGGCGCGCACGCTCAAGGAACTCAAGGAGCGCGGCATCTGGATCATCGGTACCAGCGGCGATGCCGACAAGCATCTCTACCAGATGGATCTGACCGGCCCGACAGCGCTGGTGCTGGGGGCCGAGGGCGATGGCATGCGCCAGCTGACCCGCAAGACCTGCGATGCGCTGGTCAGCATCCCCATGCAGGGCGCGGTGGAAAGCCTGAACGTGTCGGTCGCCAGCGGCGTATGCCTGTATGAGGCGTTGCGCCAGCGTCTGGCAGCGGCCGTGGCGATCAAGGCCTGAGCCGGCTGGTCCAGCCGCTGAAAGCGAAAGCAAGGCGCGACTGCGAGAGCAGTGGCGCCTTTTTTTGCGTGCGTCCGAACCGTTCTCAGACGGCCGGCAGATCGGCTGGCGTCGTGAAGTCCGGATGCAGCATGCGCTGTACGGTGCGTGCCAGCTCGCCAATATCCATGGGCTTGCTCAGCACCACATAGCGGCATTCCTGAGCATGTGGCACTTCGGCCTCTTCGCTGCTTGTCATGAGGATGAGCGGAATGAGAACATGCTCCCGGGCCAGCTTTTCCTGCATTTTTGCGATGCTCAAGGCACCGGAAAACTCATCGGCGGCAATGATGAGATCCACCTTCATGCCGCTGTTGATATAGCGCAGCGCGACTTCGGGCAAATATGCGGTCACGACCTGATAACCAAGTCCGTAGAGCACCTGGGCCATGGCATTGCGCGTGGCCAGATCGGGCTCGATGAGCAAAATCGTTTCCTGCCGGCCCGCAGGGGCCGAGGCTTGCGGGATCTGCGGGACGACCGGTTGTGCGCGCGGAAAGTACAGGCTCACGATGGTGCCCAGGCCTGGAGTGCTTTCCACCTCGATCAGGCCCTGGACGTGGTCCATGAAGTTCTTGACCATGGGCAGGCCCAGGCCCGCGCCCTTGCCTTCGGGCTTGGTGGTGAAGAACATGTCGAAGATGCGGGCCTTGATCTCCTCGCTCATGCCCATGCCGTTGTCGGCCACGCTGATCATCACGTAGTCGCCCGCATGGCTGGCACGCTTGAGCAGCACGTTCTCCGCTGTCAGCGTGATCTGGCCTTGCTCTTCGGTGGCATCACGCGCATTGATGCAGAGATTGATCAGCGAGTTCTCGAAATACAGCTTGTCCACGCTGATGGGCCAGATGCTGGACGCCATATGCAGCTGCAGTTCAGCGTTCTGGCCGACGGCCTTGCTCAGCAGCGGCTCCAGGTCTTGCACCAGTGCACGGGGGTCGGCGGCAGCCAGCTGCATGGATTTGCGGCTGCTGAACCCTGTCAGATGCGATGCCAGGCTGCCTGCTTTCTGAATGGTGTTGAGTATCACATCCACATGCTCGAGCTGCTCGGGCTCACCCAGCTGCTTTTCCAGCATGCCGGCATGCAGGCCGGTGATGAAAAGCAGGTTCTTCATGTCATGTGCGACACCGGCAGACAGCTGGTTCACCATGCCCATCTTCTGGGCCTGGGCGAGGTAGGTTTCGGCCTGATCCAGCGCCTGCTGCTTGAGCCTCAGCTGGTGGCTCAGTGTGGTGATCTGGTCGCGCAGCTGATTCTCGGATTGCCGGACGCTGTCTATGCCCAGGTTCGCGCCGACCCAGTAGAGAATCCTGCCCTGCGCATTCTTGACGGGAGACAGCGACGAAAAAAACCAGTGGTACTGGCCGTCATGGCGCTTGATGCGCAGCCGGTATCCTGTCGATTTTTCGGTGATCAGGGCGCGTGACAGCCCGGTGTTGACGGTCGCCAGATCGTCGGGATGCACGATATCAATCCAGATGCCTTCGCGCAGGCTTAAGAGTTGTACTTCCCGGTAGGCGTATTCATGCAGGGCCCGGTTGAGCCAGGTCACTTCTCCGTGGGGTGTTGCAATCCAGATCTGGTAGGGCAGGTGATCCAGAAAGGCCTCAAAGCGGTTGACATGTCCCAGCCCGAGTTCGTCATCAGGTTCACGAAACGAGGATTCGGTCGGCAATACATAGCATTGCACCGCTTCTGTCGTGCCAGCGCCGTGAATCGGTGAAAAATGCCAGAGTCCGGGGTGGTCGGGCAAGCTTGCAGTCGCCTCCAGGCCTGTTTCCATGCACTGCCTGATCGCGAGCCTGGCTGTTTCCAGAATCTCGCGCTCGGGTATGCCGTGGGCCTGATGGCTGGGTTGCAGAAGGCGCTGCAATGCCCGATTGGCAAAGCGCAGTTCCAATGTCTGGACATCAACAAGACCCCATGCCAATGCTGCAGGCGTCATGGCTTGCTGAAGTGCGAACAATTGGCCCGATTCGTTCATATGCTGGTGTGGTGCAATATCAGGCAAAGAAGAAGCTCCGCAGAGGAATTCAAGTATTCCACGTTGCAACTCGATTTTTGAGGTTATAGCCTTGGTTCAAGCACTTATTGACAATTCTTCGGCGTCCTCGGGGGCGATTGCCTGCGTGCGTCGCTGGCTGGGAGAGGCGCAGCGACTGGCCGTGCTTACCGGGGCCGGTGTCAGCGCCGAGTCGGGAGTGCCCACTTTCAGGGAGGATGCAAACGGGTATTGGTCCCAGTTCAAGCCTGAGGAGATGGCCAGCGAGGCGGGGTACCGCCGCGATCCGGCTCATGTCTGGCGCTGGTACGAGCACCGGCGTGCGCTGGTTGCCAAGGTGGCTCCCAATGAGGGGCACCTGGCACTGGCGCGCTGGGCAAGGCTGCATCCCGGTCGAATGACACTTATCACGCAGAATGTGGATGGCCTGCACCAGCAGGCGGGCAGTGAAGATGTGCTGAGCCTGCATGGAGAGCTGAGCAGGAATCGCTGGTTGAATCGCCGTTGTGCGTCCTGCGACCTGGAGCAGGCTGTCCCGGGGGAGCCGCCTCATTGCGCCGCCTGCGGCAATGTTCTGCGGCCGGCCGTCGTGTGGTTTGGCGAGTCTCTGCCCAGCCAGACCTGGGCCAGGGCAGAGCAGGCGGCAGAGCAATGTCAGCTGATGCTGGTGATCGGCACGTCGGGCGCAGTCTACCCGGCAGCAGGTCTGGCCAAGATCGCACGGCGCAACCAGGCGCGAGTGGTTGTCATCAACCCACATGCGAGCGAGCTGGACTCGGTGGCGGACCAGGTGATCGCCATGCCGTCGGCGCAGGTGCTGCCCTTGCTGCTGGATAGTCCCGAGTAGGCAGGCATTGGAGCCAACAGCGGCCTCAGGAAAGAGACTGCTTTGGCAGTTGATGCCTGATCTGCCGAACCCGGAGCTTGGCGGTACTGCTTTACACCCAGCCCAGCGCACCCAGCGCCGCACCGGCAGCCAGCAGCCACAGCAGATGAATGCGTGTGCGCCATACCAGCAATGTGCATGCAAGGCTCAGCAGCCATAGCTTCCAGTCCTTGCCAGGATTGCCGCTGGCGCTGCCCAGCAGCCAGCCTGTCGCCAGCAGCAGACCGATCACCAGCGGAGCCATGCCTTGCTTGAAGGCGCGCACGCCGCGTTTGTCCCGGTTGCGCTGACCCCAGCGCGAGGCCTGCCAGGTCAGCAGCGAGCTGGGCAGCAAAATGCCCACCATGCATACGGCAACACCCAGTGCTCCCAGACCCCAGGCCGCAGGGCCGGTGCCACCACCCGCATTCAGTCCCACGTTCCAGCCCAGCAGGGCGATGAACAGCACATTGGGGCCGGGGGCGGCCTGGGCAATGGCGATGGAGCTGGTGAACTGGGTTTCCGACAGCCAGTGGTTGCCGTCGACCAGATAGCGGTGCATGTCGGGCGCGGCGGTGATGGCTCCACCGACGGCCATCAGCGACAGCGTCAGGAAATAGGCAAAAAGATGCAGCCAGTCCACGGTCTGCAGATCGATCACCAGCGGGCTCATGCCAGCCTCCGGTAGGTCAGCACGCAGCCTGTTGCGCCCACCAGCAGCAAGGCCCAGAACAGGGGCAGGCGCAGCACGGCCACCAGAACAAAGGCGGCGATGGCCAGCCCTGCGCAATACCACTTGCCCAGCGGGTGCTTGCGCAGCGTGCCGGCCAGCTTCAGGCCCATGCCCGCCACCAGCCCTGCCGCCACGGCGCCCATGCCGCGCAGGGCTCCGGCCACGGCCGGGTTGGTCGCGAACTGGGTGTAGACCAGGGTGAGGCTGATGACCACCAGCATGGGAAACGTCAGCATGCCGCACAGCCCCACGATGGCACCGCGCCAGCCGAAGTAGCGCTCGCCCAGCATGATGGAAAGATTCACCACATTGGGCCCGGGCATGATCTGCGCCACAGCCCAGTCCTCCATGAACTCCTCATTGCTCAGCCATTGGCGCTTTTCGACCAGTTCGCGCTGCACCACGGCCAGCACGCCGCCAAAACCCTGCAAGGCCAGAAAGGTCAGTGACCAGAACAGTTCACGCAGATGGCGTGGGCGTGGCCGCTCGGCTTGCGGCAAGGACGGCGGGGCGGGTGAGCTCATCGGGCGGGTCTCAAGGCCTCAGGGAGAGAGTGATCGGAGTCAGCTGTGAATGCTAATCCGGGTGCTTCTCTGCAAATGGACTCGAGCCATCTTCAGTAGAGAAGGGTGTATCGATCACTTTGATGGCTCCCGTTGCCGGGGCGCGACGCCTGGCACAGGTCAAAGGTCGCCCAGGATCTGCTCCAGATCAGCGTCGTCGGCATCGGCCTCCAGGCGCAGGCTGCCCTGTACGTGGTCCAGGTGGCTGAGCCGGTGCTGTTCATGAAAGCAGTCACGGCCATCAGCGGGCCCGATGACGCCATACAGATAGCGCCGACGCGACCAAGGTGGACTGGAAGGTGGGGCTGGGCGTGGTCATCGGCAGCCGTCCCACGCGGGTGAGCAGCGCCAAGTCCGCGTGGCCGCGAGCTGAGCTGGATTCCTCCCGGAGGGCCGGTTTTCAGCGCTTTCCGGGATAAGCCGGGCCGAAAGGCGTGCGCTTTTCTTCGGCCGGCTGCAGTTGCTGGGCCTGCTTGATATCGATTCGCCTGGCCGTGATCCTGGCCACGCATTCGAGTTTTTGCAGGTCCTTGGCTGTCAGGCTTTCATCGGCGGCCTGACTGAAGCAGCACAGCGTGCCGTAGACCTTGCCGCTGGCCAGCACGATAGGGGTGCTCAGATGTGCACCTACGCGAAAAGGAGTTGCCGGCAGCTTGGAAAAGGCCGGGTGGGTGGCAGCGTCATGGACCAGACCGGGCAGAACGCCGTCGAGCACGCACTGGCAAAACGACTCTTCCAGAGGGCCGCCGCCGCCAGTAGCAATCAATTCCTTGCCGGGGGCCGTATCGACATGCTGGAACATACGTTGGCCGTTGCGGATCTCGGAGACAAAAATCACCTCCATATTGAGGTGCTGGCGCAGCTCCTGCAGGACCAGACGCACGTTTTCATCGACCAGTTCGTCGCTTCGATCTGCCGTGGCCAGCAACAATTCGCTGACCTGTACCTCCAGTGCCTCCGGTGCGTAATCCCAGTTGTGAATCGCCATCTCTCAAACCTCTGAATGTCGCGCAAAAAAACCTCGGGCCATTGTGGCCGAGCAAACAGGGCTCTCAAGTTAACAATACGTAAGACTTCAAGGTGAATCCTGGCTGGTCACCGGACTGGCGATGCTGCCGGCTGCACCCGTCTGGTCGGTCTGGGGCTGAATCAGTGCCTGCACCTGGGCGTGCAGCTCGGCCGGCACGGCGATCAGCTCCATATTCAGCACACGGGCCATTTCCTGCAAAGTGGAAAAGCGCGGGTCGACATCGCCGGTTTCAGTGCGTTGTACGGCCATGCGCGACAGACCGGCACGTTCGGCCAGATCGGCCTGGGTGATGCGGGCGGCCTTGCGGGCCTGGGCCAGAGTCGTGATGAGTTCGGAAATCATGCGTATCAATATACTCTTTGTAGCGCGGTACAAAAGCATGGCGCCTGCTGGAGGGTGTTTCCCCGGCCAGGCGGACCGCCGCAGTCTGCCATGCCGCTGCCATACTGCGAGGGCATGGTGGTGATGGTTCATCGAACAACAGGAGTGCGCAATTGGACTGGATAGCAATGCAGCTGAGCCACGAGAGCGTCAAGCTCTGGCTGTCCGTGGGCTGGTCGCTGTATGTCGTCGTGGTAGGCATCTGGATTCTGCTGCAGCGCAGCCAGCCGATTGCCACGCTGAGCTGGCTGTTGTCCATGGCAGCACTACCTGTGGTGGGCCTGCTGGTCTATTACTACTTCGGTCCGCAACGCATGAAACGCCAGCGTATCAAGCGGCTGCGCTCGCGCAAGCGTTCGCGTGTGCGCAACAGCATGCAAAAGCTCAGGGAACGCATTCCGGCCCGGCAGGAACGCCTGCGTCAGGTGGCGCGGCTGGTTGGCATGACCAGCGATTTCCCGGTAAGCACGGCCACCTCCATGCAGTTGCTTGTGGGGGGCGCCGCGACCTTTGATGCGATTGCCGAGGCCGTGAGTGCAGCACGCCACCATGTGCATCTGGAGTACTACATCTACGAGCCCGATCAGACTGGCACGGCCTTGCGTGATTTGCTGATCGAGAAAGCACGTGCAGGCGTGCAGGTGCGTTTGCTGGTGGATGCTCTGGGCTCCAAGAAGCTGGGGCGAAAGTTTCTGGAGCCGCTACAGCAGGCCGGGGCGGAGGTGCTGCGCTTTCACGACGCCAAGATAGGGCGTCGACTGCGACCCGTGATCAACTTCCGCACCCACCGCAAGATTCTGGTCTGCGATGGAAAAGTGGGCTTTACGGGGGGCGTGAACGTCACCGATGAAGAGAACGAGCGCATTTGTGACGATGCCTATCACGATGTGCATGTCAGGGTCGAAGGCGCCGTCGTCAACTGGCTGCAGACAGTGTTTCTCGAGGACTGGGCCTACACCCGCAGCGGCGATCCGCACCGGCTGCCCGACGATCTTGATGATCTGCTGCCCGATTGCGAAGACGGCCCCATCCCCATGCAGGTTGTGACCTCGGGGCCTGACGACCAGCTGGACGCCATCTACCGCGCCTATCTGGCGGCCATCAACGCGGCCCAGCAGCGCATCTTGCTTACCACGCCTTACTTTGTGCCGACCGAAGGTGCGCTGACGGCTCTCACCAATGCTGCATTGCGCGGTGTGGAGGTCCGCATTCTGGTGCCGAAGAAGTCTGATTCGTTATTGGTGACGGCCGCTGCGCGCTCCTATTTTGACGAGCTGATTCGCTGTGGCGTGCATATCTATGAATATGCAGCCAGCATGCTGCACTCCAAGACCTTGGTGGTCGATGACAATATGGCCATGATCGGCACGGCCAATTTTGACTATCGCAGCTTTTTCCTCAACTACGAGGTCTGTGTGATCGGCTATGGGCCGGAGCTGAATCAGGCCATCGCTGCCCAGTTCGAGGCCGACCTGGGTCAGGCTCGAATGGTGCAGTATCGCAGCGAAAAAGGACTGCGACGACGGCTGGTCGGCTCCGTGGCCCGATTGACATCACCGCTGCTGTAATGAGTGAAGCCGTGAACCATTGTGTGGACGCTCTGGCGCTGTGGCGCCTGCAGGACTGGCTGCATGCGCACCCGCGCGTGGTGGTCATTGGCGGCGCCGGCTGCAGTACCGAAGTCGGCATTCCCGACTATCGTGACCGCAACGGACAGTGGAAGCGCCCCCAGCCCGTGACCTATCAGGCCTTCATTGGCGATGTGCTGGTGCGTCAGCGCTACTGGGCGCGTTCCATGCTGGGCTGGCGCGTGATGGGCCAGGCGCGCCCCGGTTCCGCCCACCAGGCGCTGGCGAGACTGGAGCAGCAAGGCAGAATGGAGCTGCTGATCACCCAGAACGTCGATGGCCTGCATGATGCGGCCGGAAGCCTGAACATCGTGGACCTGCACGGGCGCATCGACACCGTGCGCTGCATGGACTGCGACAAGCGCTCTTCCCGCGCCGACCTGCAGCAGCGGCTGTTGGCACTGAACCCGGCCTGGGCCCAGCTGTATGCTGCACCGGCGCCTGATGGCGACGCCGATCTGGAAAACCAGGACTTCAGTCGTTTTGTCGTGCCGGCCTGCCCACATTGTGGAACGGGCCTGATCAAGCCCGATGTGGTGTTCTTTGGCGAGACCGTGCCGCGTGAACGCGTGCAGACCTGCATGGCTGCCGTGGCCAGGGCCGACGCCGTGCTGATCGCCGGCTCTTCATTGATGGTGTATTCGGGTTACCGCTTTGCGCTGGCAGCGCATGAGCAGGGCAAGTCCATCGTGGCCATCAATCAAGGTGTGACAAGGGCGGATGCACTGCTGGCTTTCAAGGTGGAGGCCGATGTGGGTCAGGTCTTGATGGGCCTGATCGAGGCAAGCTAGCTCACTGCCTTTGCGCAATCGATGAGGGCAGGGCGGTGCAAACAGTCCGCATACTCCCCGAGCGCGCACCGGCGGGGAGTGCCAAGGGATTTTGTGTGCCGCCCTTGAGCGGCTCGTGGCCTGCATAGGTGCGGTTCATGCGGCCGAAGCTCCAGCGTGAAACTCCTGGCGGAGCTCGGGCCGTCGGAATGTGCGGCGCAGGTATTCCGGTTCCTGCGTACTCGGGGAAGTACCTTGGGTGTCGACTCGGCTGACCTCCGCACAGAGGTTGGCAGTTCGTGCGGATCGCAGGTCACAGCGAAAGCCAGGCCTACGTGCTGCGCTCCGTCAGCACCCTGGGAACCATCGATTTCTGTCGGATGTTTTTAGGCTGCTGACTCAAGCGCGGCAAGGGCCCAGTCACCAGAGAACGATCTGCGAGCAACGAAATAGCGATAGCTTACGTCCCTTGTCATCGAACAAGGTGGCCGACCACACCTGCGTTGTCCTGCCCAGATGTTCGGCCACAGCCTCCACGTGCAAGACTCCTTGCTTCGCAGTTCCAAGGAAGTTAGATTTCAGCTCCAGTGTCGTGAAACCTTTCGCGCCCTCCGGTAGATGCGCCAGCGTCGCATAGCCGGCGCAGGTGTCGGCCAGCATCACCTGAGTGGCGGCATGTAGAAAGCCGTTGGGTGCCATCATCCACGGCTCAATAGTCAGCTCCATGGTCATGCGGCCTTCGGCAAGTGTCAGCGGCCGCGCGCCAAAGGTATCGGGCAGTGTGCCGCGCTGGCGTTCAAACAGACTTTCCAGGGTTTCGGTGCTACGAAGCATCATGGTTTCCTTGAGTGGGGTTGAAGTCTTGGTCTCTGTCGATATGAGCTCACGGTCTCTCCAGCACCGTAGCAATACCTTGCCCACCGCCGATGCATTGAGTGGCCAGGGCATATCGTCCCTGCTGTCGTGCAAGCAAGGCAGCTGCCTTACCTGTGATACGCGCACCAGTGGCGCCAAGTGGATGACCGATGGCCAGCCCGCCGCCGTCGATATTCACGGTTGCCATGTCCAGGCCGAGGTCTCGGATGCAGGCCAGCGCCTGCGACGAAAAAGCTTCGTTGATCTCAACCACATCCAGATCGGCCACAGTGAGACCTGCACGGGCCAGCGCCTTGCGTGCGGCAGGTATCGGACCTATGCCCATGATCGCCGGGTCCACTCCCACGGTCGCGAAGCTGCGGATGCGCGCCAGTGCCTGCAGACCATGGCGTTCGGCAAAATCGTCACGGGTGACCAGCACAGCAGCAGCGCCATCGGTCAACGGCGACGATGTGCCCGCCGTGACCACGCCATCAGGCTTGAAGGCAGGCTTGAGCCCGGCCAGTGCCTCCAGTGTGGTGGCGGGGCGTATGCAGCCGTCTGCATCCAGCAGCTCTCCATCCGGTAAAAGAATAGGCAGGATTTCATCGATCAGCAGACCCTGGTCGCGAGCAGCGGCGGCTTTCAGATGGGATTGCAGTGCCAGCAACTCCTGGTCGGCGCGGCTCACTCCCCATCTCTGCGCGACGTTTTCCGCTGTTTCGCCCATTGAAATATAGGCGTCGGTATTTGCCTGCAACTGGGGGTTCGGCGAGAAGTTGAAGCCGCCCTGCGGAACCATCGTCATGGATTCGACACCCACGCAGAGGAAGGCGTCGCCCATGCCGGCCTCGATCTGTGCTGCGGCAATATGCACGGCCTGCATCGACGAGCCGCAAAACCGGTTCACGGTCATGCCTCCCACGGTTTCGGGCAGGCCGGCCAGCAGACCGACGATGCGCGCCAGATTGTTGCCTTGCGAGGCCTCGGGGTAGGCACAGCCGAGGATCACGTCCTCCAGGAGTGCAGAATCGAGGTCCGAGCGCTTCAACAAACCCTGTACGACCTGGGCTGCCAGCGTGTCCGGCCGCATTTCGGCCAAGCGGCCTTTGCGGGCGAAGTGAAACGGCGAGCGCGCATAAGCTGCAATAACGGCTTTCATGACATGGGCTCCTTGCGATAGTCAGTGCGCAGCGGCGTAGCGCTGGGCGACGATGTTGCTGGACAACTGGCCGGCCATAGCTCGGCGTGCGCTCTCATAGGCATCCCACTTCTCGCCAGCATGCAGCGAGGGAATGGATACCTTTTCTCCACGCTCAAACCCCAGCAATGCGGCATCGACGAGGTCTTCGGCGCTCATCACGATGCTTGCATCCAGGTTCTCTACCGGCAATCCGCCGATGGCCCAGAAGTCCGTGGCCGTAGCACCGGGCAGCACTGCCTGTACCCGAACACCTTTGTCGGTCAACTCATGCTGAAGCGACTGACTGAAGGCCAGCACAAAAGCCTTGCTGGCGCCATAGACGCCATTCAGGGTCTCTGGGGAGATGGCGACGACGGAAGCAATGTTGATGATCGCTCCACGTCCGCGAGCCACGAAGCCGGGAGCCGCCGCATAGGCCAGCCGCATAGGTACCGTGGCATTCAGATCGACCATGCGGGTCATCTTTTCAACGTCGCTGTGCAGCAGGGGCGTATGTGTGCCCATGCCCGCGTTGTTGACCAGCAAGGTGATGCTGGCGTCCGTGCGCAATTGCTCTTCCACGCGCGCCAGTTCAGCGCGGTTGTTCAGGTCGGTCGGCAGGACTTCTACCGCACGGCCGGTGCGAGTGCTGATGCTGCTCGCCAGCACGTTCAGCTGTTCGCGGTTGCGGGCGACCAGGATCAGGTCATAGCCACGCTGAGCGAGCTTTTCTGCATATAGCGCACCGATGCCGCTGGACGCCCCGGTAATGAGAGCTGTACCGAGATGGGTTTGTGCCATGGTGAAACTCCTTGAGGTTGATGGATGTTGTCCATGGCCTCAATGGTGCGATGTGCGGGGTTTGTCGTAAATGACGTATATAGTCATGAAAAAGGACATTGGAAAGGACGTTCCTTATGCACCGCATCGGTTACATGCTGCCGGAAGGCTTCCAAGTCATGGCGCTGGCCACCCAGGCCGTGTTCGAACTCGCCAACCTGATGGTGGAGAAGCCCTTCTATGAGGTGGAAACCTATGCGATGAGTGGTACGGCCCGAGCCTCGGCCGGGCTTGCATTGCAGGCAAAGCCCCTCACCTTACACAGCAGGGCAGACACCTGGCTGGTTGCGGGCAACCTCACTCCAAGGGACTTCGCTCCGGCACCGGAACTGATCCGGTTGCTGAGCAAGGTGGCGGTATCCGCGCGGCGCGTGGCCGGTCTGTGCACGGGCGCTTTCCTGCTGGGCGACGCGGGCCTGCTTGACGGACGCCGCGCCACCACGCACTGGTATTGGGCCGAGGCCTTGCAGCAGCGCCACCCACAGGCGCAGATTGAGGCCGACCGCATCTACATCGCCGACGGACCGATCTGGACCTCTGCCGGTATGACAGCGGAGATCGACCTGGCGTTAGCGCTGGTGGAAAAAGACCTGGGCGCGAAGGTTGCACGGTCGGTTGCACATCGCTTGGTCATGCACCAGCGCCGCTCGGGCGGACAGTCACAGCACTCGGAGATGCTCAAGCTGGCACCCAAGTCAGACCGTATCCAGCAGGCGTTGGAGCATGCACGGCGCAACCTTTCTCAAGCACTGAGTGTGGAAGAGCTGGCCGAGGCTGCCAGCTTGAGTCCACGCCAGTTCAGCCGGGTGTTCACGGCCGAGACGGGCCAGTCCCCCGCCAAAGCCGTGGAGGGCCTTCGGCTTGAAGCCGCGCGGCTGATGATTGAGGGCAGTCGGCATCCGCTGGAGGTGATTGCTCGGGAGACGGGTTTTCGTGACCGGCGCCATATGCGCGAAGCCTTCCTGCGCGGCTTCGGCATGCCGCCACAGGCTGTACGGCGCGAAGCTCGGGTGGAACTGTAAAACATCTGTACACGTTCCGTGAAACGCGTAACTTGCACCTTGCGTGGGGCGACCAGCCGGGCCCCGAGCCAACTGGCCATGATGACAATCTGTGAACTGCGAAGTACCGCCGCAGACGGCGGGGATATGCGAGTACTTGGATGTCTGCTCTAGCGCGGGGAGGCAGCTCCCCCAGAATCCCGATCCATCATCGTCTCGAATAAGAACAGAGTTGCTGTCAGAGGTGATGACTCATCACGCAGGGCTGGCCGTTGTAATGCTCCCAAGGAGCCACTGGCAGCAGGTCCTGGTGCGTGGAGTTGCTCATCGTCTACGCATATCTGCTGCAAAGCACGCAGTTATGCAACGACACCGATCAGTTAAAAAGGCGGCAGGCTTGACGCCTCACCGCCTTTGTTCACTGGATCTGCTCGGAAGCTTCCTCAAAAAGTTTCCCAGTCATCGCCATTCTTATCCGTAGCCTGCTGTGTTCCAGCAATGGCAACTGGTCGACGCAGCACAGGGGACTTGGTGGCCACGAGGGTCTTTGGTGGCGACTCCGATACCTTTGCCACTGTCGCTGGTCTTGATGGGTTGACCGACGCTGCCTGCATTGCAGCAGAGGTATTTTGTTGGTGCTCTGACAACTTGAAGACTGCCACTGCTTCGACCAGCGACTGTGCTTGGTTGTGCAAGCTGCTGGCTGCGGCGGCCATTTCCTCGACCAATGCTGCGTTTTGCTGCGTGGTTTGATCCATTTGGGTAACGGCTTCCCCAATCTGGGCCATCCCCGAGCTTTGCTCGTGGCTGGCAGCGCTGATTTCACCCATGATATCGGTGACGCGCCGAATGGCCGTGACCACATCGGTCATGGTCTCGCCGGCTTTGTCCACGAGCATGGAGCCCTGCTCCACGCGCTGGACGCTGGTGGTAATGAGCTGCTTGATCTCCTTGGCTGCATCGGCTGAGCGTCCAGCCAGAGCCCGTACTTCGCTTGCAACCACTGCAAAGCCCCGCCCTTGCTCACCGGCGCGGGCAGCTTCGACGGCGGCGTTCAAAGCCAGAATATTGGTCTGGAAAGCGATGCCATCAATGACACCGATGATGTCGGAAATCCTGTGGCTGCTTTCATTGATGCTCTTCATGGTCTCCACTACCTCTGCGACCACTTCGCCGCCCTGTGTGGCAACAGAGGATGCATTCACAGCCATCTGATTGGCCTGGCGTGCGTTGTCGGCATTTTGTTTGACCGTCGCACTCAACTGCTCCATGGATGCAGCAGTTTGTTCAAGAGCACTTGCTTGCTCTTCCGTGCGGCTGGATAGGTCGTTATTGCCCATGGCGATCTGAGCGCTGCCCGACGCAACTCCCTGAGCATTGCCGCGCACCGCCGACACCGTGCTCACGAGGCTATGTTGCATACGTTGCAGCGCACTCAACAGTTGACCGGTCTCATCCTGAGATTTCACCGTGATCTGGCCGCTGAGATCACCTCTGGCCACACGGTCGGCTGCTGCCATGGCCAGGGACAGGGGGCGTGTGATGGAGCGAGTAATCGTGATGGCAAGGGTTACCGCTAGAAGAATGGCGATTGCCCCTGCCGCCAACACTTCCTGGAACAGATTGTCGGCAGCAGCTTCAGCCTTCTGGCTGGCCACGTCGGAGCTTTGGGTCTGGTGATCCAGCATGCTGCGGATAACCCGCTGATATTCGAGCTGGTTGGGGCGTAGTTGGGTTTCCAGCAATTTCAGCGCTTCATCTCTTTGGCCCTGATCGAGCAGTGCAAGGAATTCATCACCGGATTTGAGGAAGGCCACGCGCCGCTGCTTCAGATCCTCCAGCAGCGATTGCCCCAGGCCGGAGTGAGTGTGCTTGCTCAGCGAATCCATTTCTCCAGCCAGCTCCGTGCGGGTCTTCTGAATCATGGCACGTGCCGAGGCCTGGAGCGTCTCCGTGGAAAAGATCGCTAGGTTGCGGAATTGAATCGCCTGTTCATTGGCACCATCCGTGATGGTGTTCAGCGTGCGAATGATCGGGATTTGCTTCTGGGTGATGTCGGTGAGGGCTGAGCGCTGAGTCGACGACCCCCAAAGTGCCACCCCTCCCAGCACTAGTATCAGCACCATCAATGTCATGAACGAGAAAGTCAGCCGAGTGGAAATTTTCAAACGATCCATTTCGCGCGCCTCCTTTAGCAGCCAATGTTTTCGGTTTGAGAGCTCGTGTCAATTTGTGTTCATGTATTCAAAGTGTAACTTTGTGCGGATTTCAGGGGCACCTTTTTTTTTATGAGTGATTGCGGCTTCTGAGCGACAGCGCCCAAGTCCTTGTCTTCTTCCTCCTTGCCGAACTGGATGA
Organism: Comamonas testosteroni ATCC 11996; assembly: GCF_000241525.1. Taxonomy (GTDB): domain Bacteria; phylum Pseudomonadota; class Gammaproteobacteria; order Burkholderiales; family Burkholderiaceae_C; genus Comamonas; species Comamonas testosteroni. Next base: position 11,113 of record NZ_AHIL01000035.1, on the reverse strand, counting down.
GCGTTGTTCCCTGTCTACTGATCTGCGTCATCCCGTCCTGCACTTGGGAGTAGCTGCCTGGACGCCAAAGCCAAGCTTTTTTTCAGGACAGGTCGAGATCTGCTCCCACTTTCGCTGGCCTGCTCATGGCCGGTTCACTGCAATGTTTCAGCCAATGCCGCAGTGCCATGCGTCGGCAGGCAAGACCGAGCTCCGATTGAATCGAGGGTGGATATACGCGAAGGACGACCTTGATGAACTATGTCCCATGCAGGACGTGCAGCAGCATCAGCAGCAGCGGCATGGTCACCAGGGCCAGCAGTGTGGAGAGGGCAATGCTGGCCACCACCTCATCCTCGGCAACCCGGTAGCGCTGGGTGAAGAGCAGTGCGTTGGCACCCACGGGCAAGGCTGAGCAGATCAGCATCACCCCCATGGCCGGGCCGCGCAGTTGAAGTGTCCAGGCGCAGACGAGAAACACAAGTGGGTGCACCAGCGACTTGACCAGCGTGATGCGCATCGCGGCTCGCCAGTGAGCTCCGATCCTGGTGTAGGCCAGCGTGATGCCGACGAGCAGCAACGCCATGGGACCCATGGCCGAGCCCAGCATCTTGAGTGAGGTATCAAGCACTTCGGGCAGAGGCCAGCCTGTCAATGACCACAGCAAGCCAGCCAGAATCGGCAAAGGCACCGGGTGGATGACGCTATTGCGCACTGCCTGCCAGACAGTGCGCCCCATGGACCGTTTGTTGTGGGTGCCGTCAGCATGCTGTTCACGGGAGGATGCCAACTCGAACACCATGGTCGCGGCCGTCAGCAATACCAGGGCGTGCACCGAGATCAAGGTGAACAGCGTCACCAGTCCCTGCTCGCCAAAGGCCAGGCCCACGAGCGGTACGCCGATCATGGCTGCATTGCTGAACATGCTGGCCAATCCGCGCGCCGCAGCCAGGGTGTTGAAGCCGTAGACCAGCATCGTTGTCACGAATACGATGATGGCCGATAGGAAATACACGCCAATCGGTCGGTAATCCAATTCGCCGATATGGACCTGAGCCATGGTGCGAAACAGCAGTGAAGGCAGCAGCAATAGGAACACAAGGTTGGACATGTCCTTGACTGCTGCCTGTCGCACCAGTCCGACACGCGCCAAGCCAAACCCTGTACCGATCAACGCAATCACCGGTAGTAGGGCCGCTACTGCGGAACCATTCATTCAACTCTCCAACAAAACCGAATCGCTGCTTGCACCTTGCTCCAGGCTTGAGCATATGCACTTCTCGGGCGCTGAGCTTAACGCCTCTGCACACGCGTTTTCGGAATCTGCTTCACCTGTGCGCTATCGCACAACCTGCTAAATGAGCAAGTCTTGGTTGCTATTGGGCGAGGTGAAGCCCCAGCTTCGCTTGCCCGATTCACCGGCAAGCAGCGCCGTCATGTCGTGCTTTTGTTTGCAGTGCATGGCGCGCATGACCTCCAGTAGAAGGAATGCACCCGGAATGGCTTTGTGCTCAATGGTTTGCACAATGGATCTCCTTTCTGGCAATGAGGCGTGAGTCCATGCTCCCGCTTCATTCAACCCTTGACGCAGATCACCTGCTTGAGGGTATGGACCACTTCCACCAGGTCCTTCTGGGCGGCCATGACAGCGTCGATGTCCTTGTAGGCCATGGGGATCTCGTCGATCACGCCTTCGTCCTTGCGGCATTCCACGCCTTCGGTGGCCTTGATCTGGTCAGCCACTGAGTACAGCTTTTTGGCCTTGGTACGGCTCATTACGCGGCCCGCGCCGTGGCTGCAGCTTTCAAAGCTCTCGGGGTTGCCCAGGCCGCGCACGATATAGCTGCGCGCGCCCATGCTGCCGGGGATGATGCCCATCTCGCCGCGCTTGGCGCTCACGGCGCCCTTGCGGGTGACGAACACATCCTCGCCAAAGTGATGTTCCTTTTGCACATAGTTGTGGTGGCAGTTCACGGCCTCCACGTGGGACTCGAAAGGCTTGGTAATCACCTGGCGCACGGTGGCGATCAGGTTGGCCATCATCACTTCGCGGTTGCTCATGGCGAACTTCTGCGCCCAGGACACGGCGCGCACATAGTCGCCAAAATAGCGGGCACCCTCTTCAAGGTAGGCCAGGTCCTGGTCGGGCAGATTGCGCTGGTGCAGCTCGGCATCCTTCTTGGCCAGCTCGATGAAATGGTTGCCGATGGCATTGCCCACGCCACGTGAGCCCGAGTGCAGCATGAACCAGACAAAGCCCAGTTCGTCCAGGCACACTTCCACGAAGTGATTGCCGCTACCCAGAGTTCCCAGGTGCTTGCGGTTATTGGTCTTTTCCAGGCGGGGGTGCAGCTCGCACAGCGCGTCGAACTCGTCCACCAGCGTGGCCCATTTCTGGTCCACCAGATCGGGAGGGTTCTCCCAGGCGCCAGGATCACGGCCACGGCTTTTGGGTGCCGACCCATGGGGCACGGCTTTCTCGATGGCCGAGCGCAGCGTGGCCAGGCTGTCGGGCAGGTCTTCGGCGCGAAGCGTGGTCTTGGCGGCCATCATGCCGCAGCCGATATCCACGCCGACGGCTGCGGGGATGATGGCCTTGACGGTGGGAATCACCGAGCCGATGGTGGCACCAATGCCCAGGTGCACATCGGGCATGGCGGCAATATGTTTGAAGACAATGGGCAGACGCGCGGCGTTGGCCAGCTGTTGCCGGGCCTCGGTTTCCACGGGCACACCCTTGGTCCACATCTTGACGGGCACGCCGCCAGCGACTTCCAGTAGTTGGTAATTGTGTTCGGACATCTTGATTTCCTTCAGGACCTACGCAAACAGGAGCGCAACAACGGACTGTCTGCTGAGGTAGTCGTCTTGCCTGGACCGGTTTTGCGCAAGTCGTTTCCTTGTTGTTCATGTCATTGATGGCGGTCTTGCAGCGACAAGGATTGGTGAAACATCGTGCTCTACCAGGCTGAGCTACAACAGCTTTGCAACTGCTGGCAGGATTCGAACCTGCGACCACGAGATTAAAAGTCTGTAGTTCCACCGGCATTCGCTGCAGGGCAGCCAAACCGAAAATTCAATGGGACTCACGCTTGCGCAAGTCCTGTTCAAAAAAGGCGGCGCGACCAGAGAAGCAAGACATAGCCATGACCGGTTTCCCGGCTGGGGAATCGAACCCCGGCAACCAGATGTAGTCCTGCTGGCATTCGCGCCAAACTCAAACCATGGTGATGAATGCCTTGCTGCGACAAGGGTTGGGTGAAACATAACCCGCGCTGTACCTTTGGCTACCGCTCGTTGATCTTTCGATCCGACGAGGCGGGCAGGAATCGAACCTGCAATCCGGGCACCCATGTAGTTCCACCGGCATTCGCAGCCAGTCATTCAAACCGTTCAACTTCATTCAGGACATCTGCTGCGGGCGACAAGGGGTTGGTGAGACGGGACAGTTTGGATATGTAGTCCCACCAGCATTCGCCAGCAACAGATGATCACTTCAACTCACTGAGGCTGGAGAGCGATCTTCTCGATCTCGCCCACCCAGTGCTCGGCGCCAAGCCTGCCTTCGGCAAAACTTGCCACCACATCGAACACCGCATCGCTGAAGCCGCCGACATTCAGAATGTCGTCACGCTCCATGGCCTGCGTTGTGCCATAGGGCTGGATGTCTATGCAGACCAGCCGGGCGTCGGGGTTGCGCTGCTTGATGCGCTCCCACTGCAACATGGTTTCGGTGGCACCGCGGCGCACACCATCGACCCAGGACTCGTTGTCCGAGACCATGATCACCATATCCACTCTTGCCTTTTCATCGGCCAGCTGCTTCAGTGGTGCACTGCAGTTGGTACCGCCGCCGCCGATCTTTGCCAGCTTGGTCGCATTGGTCATCACCGAGTCGCGGCCGTTGAGTTCCAGCTTCACCACCTTCTGCTCGAAGGGCAGCACACGGGCCGTCCTGTTCTTGCGCAGCACGGCGGCGGCCATCAGGCCGGCCACATCGATGCAGCGCACCGCCGTGGTGGCTCCGGTGCGATAACCCGTCACAGGGCTGTGCATGGAGCCCGATACATCGGGGCAGACCACTACCGCTCCTGCAAAGCAGGGCACATTGGCAATGGCATGCACCATGGCATCCTGCAGCGCATCGCGCACCTGGGCCGGTACCTGCTCACCGGCAGCCTGGTAGGCCGACAGCAGTTGGTAGGGCATGGCACGGGCCTTGGCCACGGCGTCGGCATCTCCCAGCTTGCGGGCGATCAGTGCCGCCATTCCCTTGATCTCGAACACGCCATGGCGTGCAAAGGTGTTGAGGTTCTGGCGCACCATCTGCCATGAGCCGCTGCAGGCGATCTGCGCCCATTGCTGGGCTTTCAGCTCGAGTGCGGTCAGCATCTGAAACGGAACATCAGGCAGCTCGGCACTCACCAGGCCCTGGGCCGCATCGCGCTTGAAACGCTCGAAGGCCTGGGTGATGGGAGGCAGCTCCGCTTCATCAAAAGGCTTGCCGATCAACCAGGCAAACCATGCGGAACGCCAGGCCTCCTGAGGCTTGGGGTGCACCATCTTCACTACGTCGGCGAGCGATGGCTGTTTGCCCACGGCAGCGCTGAGCAACTGCTTCTCGCTCGCATTGAGCAGCCAGTTCTGCACCAGCTTCTTGGGTGCCGAGCCCAGGGACTTGCGACCCATGGCGCCGCTGCGCACGATCTGCACAAAGTTGCGCAGCATCTTGCCGTTGTCGATCACGCGGCCAAACACCTGGTTCAGCAGCGCGGTATCCCAGACAGCCAGCGCGGCAGCCAGGGTGGCTGGCATGTCCTTCATATAGCCGCGTTGGCGGGCATAGACGGCCGTCTGGGCGGTAAAGCGCGTGTCCACCTCCAGCACCAGATTGCCCAGCTGCTCCAGCTGATCCTGACCGCTGGCATAGAAAGTCTGGCTCAGGCAGCCGGTCACGGCCATCTGGGCCAGCTGGTGGCGGGGGCTGAAGGCATAGGCTGCGGCGCCTTCCTGATTGACCGTGTTGGCGGCAGCAGTCAGTGCGCCGCGGCTGGTTTGAAACAATTGCGTGTTGACCATTCTTCTTCTCCTGTTTGCATTCAACTTGCAGATGCTTTGGTTATTGCAAGTGGTGTGCCAACTTCTCGAAGGTGGAGTGGTTGATTTTCAAGTTATTGAATTAATTGGATAAATTTCATTTCAATTGCTTTGGGTGGCAGATGCGGTGGAAAATGAATTGAAAGATTATTAGAATTAAAGATAGATATTTATCCAAAAAGATATGTCAAAAAAGAATGTGGTGATTGGCTTCATGGGCACGCAGCTCGATTCAGGGAAGGGAGCAGGGCGCTGGAGCAAGTGGCGGCCTACGGTGTCGCTGATGCAGCACGAAGACCAGGTGATAGACCGGCTGGAGCTGCTGTACTCCAGCCGCTACGACAAGCTGGCGCAGACCCTGGTGCAGGACATTGCCAATGTCTCGCCCGAAACCCGGGTCAATCTGGTGGAATCCGATGTCCAGGACCCCTGGGACTTTGGCGAGATGTATGCCTCGCTTTACGACTGGGCGCGCAATTACCGCTTTGATACCGAGCGCGAGAATTACTGGGTACACATCACCACGGGCACCCATGTGGCGCAGATTTGCATGTTCCTTATGGTGGAGTCGCGCCAGATACCGGGTGTGCTGCTGCAGACCTCGCCACCGCGCAAGCAGCAGGCTGGCTCGCCGGGCAACATGATCCTGATCGATCTGGACCTCACGCGCTACGAAGCCCTGGCGCAGCGCTTCCATCTGGCCCAGACCGAGGCGCTGGACTTCCTCAAGAACGGCATTGCCACGCGCAACCCGCAGTTCAACCAGCTGATTGAAGAGATAGAGCGCGTGGCGATTCGCTCGCGTGCACCGATTCTTTTCACAGGGCCCACGGGTGCGGGCAAGTCGCATCTGGCGCGGCGCATCTTCGAGCTCAAGAAATCGCGCCACCAGGTGGCCGGCGATTTTGTCGAGGTCAACTGCGCCACCTTGCGTGGTGACGGCGCGGCTTCCACCTTGTTCGGCCACAGAAAGGGAGCGTTCACCGGGGCGGCGGCAGACCGTGCCGGCCTGCTGCGCACGGCGCATGAAGGCGTGCTGTTTCTCGACGAGATCGGCGAGCTCGGTCTGGACGAGCAGGCCATGCTGCTCAAGGCCGTGGAGGAAAAGCGCTTTTTCCCCATGGGCAGCGACAAGGAGGTCAGCAGCGACTTTCAGCTCATAGCTGGCACTCACCGTGACCTGCGCGTCGATGTGGCCGAGGGGCGCTTTCGCGAAGACCTGTTTGCGCGTATCAATCTCTGGTCCTATACCTTGCCGGGTCTGGCACAGCGCCCCGAAGATCTGGAGCCCAATATCGACCACCTGCTGCTGCGCGCCGTGGCCGAGACCGGCAACTCCGTGCGCTTCAACGCCGAGGCCAGGGCGCTGTATCTGCAGTTCGCCAAGTCTGCCCAGGCTCCCTGGAGCGGCAACTTCCGCGACCTTGCGGCCAGCATCACGCGGCTGGCCACGCTGGCCGACAGCGGTCGCATTACGACCAGGCAGGTGGAGGCCGAGATCAAGCGCCTGGACTGGTTGTGGCAGCATGCGCAGAACCATGTCCTGCCCAAGGCTGAGGTGGATCTGGGCGACTATCTGTCCGAAGACGCCATCGCCCAGATCGATCTGTTTGACCGCTTGCAACTGCAGTCCGTCATCGCAGTCTGCCGCGCATCGACCACGCTGTCCGATGCGGGTCGCAAACTGTTTGACCAGTCGCGCCAGCAAAAAGCCGTGGTCAACGATGCAGACCGGCTGCGCAAATTTCTGCACAAATTTGGTTTGAATTGGGAGCAGCTCAAACAATCATATTGATAGCTGCTTGCGCTTTATTCATAAAGGATAAGGGCCAAAAAGGCTTGAAGTTGATGGGGCTGAGCCGTAAGCTGTGCCGGTTCGCAGGCATACTTCGGGCCCATGGCTCATACCTTCTTCTGGCACGACTACGAAACCTTTGGCGCCCAGCCGCGCTATGACCGTCCCGCGCAGTTTGCGGGCATACGCACGGATGACCAGCTCAACGAAATCGGCGAGCCCGTGATGTGGTACTGCCAGCCGGCCAATGACTATCTGCCTGATCCGCAATCCTGTCTGATCACGGGTATCACGCCCCAGCGTGCACTGCAGCAAGGCGTTGCCGAGCATGAGTTTGCAGCGCTGATCGAGGCCGAGCTGGCCCAGGCCGGTACCGTGGGCGTGGGCTACAACACGATTCGATTCGACGACGAGATCACGCGCTTCATGTTCTGGCGCAATCTCACCGACCCCTATGCGCGCGAGTGGCAAAACGGCTGCGGCCGCTGGGATTTGCTCGACGTGGTGCGCATGGTCTATGCGCTGCGTCCCGATGGCATTCACTGGCCGACCAAGGAAGACGGCACGCCCAGCTTCAAACTCGAGGACCTGGCCCGCGCTAATGGCCTGCTGCACGAGCAGGCCCACGATGCGCTGAGCGATGTGCGCGCCACGATTGCCCTGGCCCGGCTGATCCGCGAAAAGCAGCCGCGCCTCTTTGACTTTGCCTTTGGCCTGCATAAAAAGGACGGCGCCCTTCGTGAGATGGGCCTGCCAGCCACGCAGGAGCACGCGCGGCCCTTTCTGCATGTGACTGGCATGATCAGCCCCGCGCGTGGCTGCCTGGCCGTGATGTGGCCGTTGGCCACCCACCCCACCAACAAGAACGAAGTCATCTGCTGGGATCTGGCGGCCGACCCGAGCGAGCTTTCGGGCATCAGCATCGAGGACCTGCGTCTGCGTCTGTTCACGCGTCAGGCAGAGCTGCCCGAAGGCGTGAGCCGTCTGCCCATCAAGAGCATCCACGTCAACAAGTCGCCCATGGTGGTGGGCAGCCTCAAGACCCTGAGCCCGGCCATGGCCGAAAAATGGGGCGTGGACATGGAACTGGCGATGCAGCATGCGGCGATTGCCCGCGACCTGCCCGACATGAGCGCGCAATGGAAGGCCGTCTTCACGCGCGAGGCGGGTGAGCCGCTGGACGCGGACCAGGATCTGTATGGCGGCTTTGTAGGCAACGAGGACCGCCGCCGCCTGGAGCGCATCAAGCGCCTCTCGCCCCAGGAGCTGGCGCTGGACAAGACCGGCTTTGATGACGCACGCCTGACCGAGCTGGTCTGGCGCTACCGTGCGCGCAATTTCCCGCAGACCCTAGATGCCGGCGAGCAGCAGCGCTGGGAGCAGCACCGCGCTGCCTGCCTGATCGAAGGACAGGGTGGGGCACGCACGGCCGAGCAGATGTTCGCCATGATCGACACCCTGTCCGAAACCGCCGACGAGCGCGCCGAGGAGATTCTGGGCGAGCTCTACGACTATGCCGACGCCATGGTGCCCGAGGCCTGAGGCCTTGGCAGTGGCGCTTGCTGACTCAATGCAGGTCTAGCGTTTGGGCAGGATGTCCAGCTCTGCTGCGCTGGGCAGGAAGCTGCCGTTCCATACGGCGTTGGCCGGCACCGGGTTCTTGGTGGCATAGGCCTTGGCGACCTGCTCGGCCATTCTGGCCAGACGCTCGGTGCGCAGCTGGCCAAAGCCTTCTTCACGCGCCCCCTTGCTGTCGATTGCGGTCTCGATCGTCAGCTTCAGGCGTTTGACCTCCTGCGCCACGTTGACCAGCCCATCCTTGGCTTTCATGGACGCAATGGCGGCTTCGGGATTGGCAATGCCTTCCCTGGCACCCCGCGCGAAGGCCTTGAGGAAGGCGCGCACGGCTTCCGGCTTTTCCGCAATCAGCCTGGGGCTGGCGATGATCACATTGCCGTAGAGCTGAACGCCGTGCGTGGCGTAGGGCAGCACCACCACATCCTCGCGCTTGATGCCGCGGGCCTCCAGATTGAGCAGGCTGGTGAAGGTATAGCCGGTGACGGCATCCAGGTCGCCACGCGCCAGCATGGTTTCGCGCAGCTGCGGCTCCATGGTGCTCCATTGCACCTCGCCCACGCCATTGGCCTGGGCGAAGATGGGGAAGGTGCGGCGGCCGGCATCAAAGATGGGGGCTCCCATTTTCTTGCCCGTCAGGTCGGCGGCCTTGGTGATGCCTGACTTCCTGAGTGCCATCACCGAGGCCGGTGTGGTGTTGTAGATCACCATGATCGCCACGGGCTTGATGGGCGCGTCGGGGTTGTTGGCGTGAAATTCCATCAGCGCGGCGAGGTCGGCAAAGCCCAGATCATGGGTGCCTGAGGCCACGCGCTGGATGGCGCCTGCGCCGCTGGCAGCCTCCACATTCACATCCAGACCGGCCTGTTTGAAATAGCCTTTTTGCTCGGGGTGGACGAACAGGGCTGCAGGTCCTTCGAAGCGCCAGTCCAGCTGGAACTTGAGCGGCGTGTCTGCCGCCTGGGCAGCGCCCCAGCTCAGGGCAGCAGCGGCCGTGGCGGCCTGAAGAAAGGTTCGTTTGCGCATATGACTCCTTGGTTTATCGATGGCGAAGGGACTGCTGCCTGTGCGCAAGATCGATGCCAATGTGTATACAAAGCGTGAACCGCTGGAGAGGGCACTGCGACGGTGCGTGCCGGACCTGCATGTCCGGCTCTGGTGCATGGGGCGCCAGCGATGGTGCGTGGCCGTGCGCAGATCAAGCGCGGGTCAACTGGCAGGCGTCCGGCATGAATATTGCAGTCCTGTGCAGCTTCAGGGCTGCTGCTGATTGCGCAGCCTGCTATCGAATCCATAACAGATCCGCCGCCAGGGCGAGAGCGGCCGCAAGGGCCGGGAGAGACTGCAATGACCGAAATTGATTTTGCGCAACTGGACACCTATGCCCGCTACAAGCTGATGGCCAGCCTGATCGTGCCGCGCCCGATCGCACTCGTGACCACGCTGGGAGTCGATGGCACGGTGAACGCGGCGCCTTTCAGCATGTTCAACATGATGGGCGAGGACCCGCCGGTGGTCATGCTCAGCATCAACAAGCGCCAGGATATGGCGCAGAAGGACACGGCCACCAATATCCTGCGCACGGGCGAGTTCGTGGTGCACATCACCGACGAGGCCATGGCCGCCGCCATGCACCGCTGCGGCGACAGCCTGCCGCCCGAGCACAGCGAGTTGCAGCACACAGGCTTGATAGCGACCCCGTCGCAGAGCGTGCAGCCGCCGCGCATTGCCCAGGCGCCGGTGGCCTTTGAATGCGTGTTGCACGAGACGCTGGAGACCGAGGGCCGCTATGTCTTTATCGGCCGCGTCCAATGGCTGGCCGTGCGCGAAGGGCTGGTGGACACCGAGAAATGGCGGGTGCGTCTTCAGGAGTTCTTCCCCGTGGGGCGTTTCGGGGCAAGCTTCTACGTCAACTGCCGCGACCGCTTTGCCGTCGAAGCCGATGAGGGCCGGGCACCCGCGTTGAGCGCCACGGCCAGCACGATCATTGACGAGATGTAGGCCTGCTCAGGTGACCCGCTGCAGATTGCTGCGGGCCTTGGCCTCCAGCATTTGCCGAAAGTGCGGCGTGGCATAGATGAAGGCCTGGTCCAGAAAGCCGCGCAGCACCTGCTTGCGCTTGAAGCCATAGACCAGACGCGGCACCCAGGCATATTCGGCGGCGACCTGGCGGTCGTATTCGGCAAAGCGTACGGGGTCGGCGCCCAGAATTGCCAGATCGATATCGACCAGCAACCTGGCATCGGCCTGCGTGGGCGTGGCGGTGTGGCAGGTTGCCATGATCAGCTCATGCACCCGGCGCCAGCAGGCCTCGGACGCGCCACTGTCCTGCAGTGCCTGTGCCGCCCAGTCGGCGCTGCGCAGCTCGTTATCGCTGGCCTTGATGTCGTAGACGGCATCGTGAAACCAGAGTGCTACAGCCACTTCGCCGGGCCGCTGCGCCTGTGCCCAGACGCAGTCGAGTTGGCCCAGGCATTCGGCCAGATGCTGTTGGGTGTGATAGTGGCGCTGGGGTTCGGCCCAGGCTGCGAGCAGGCATTGCAGCAGATCTGCGGGGGGGCTCAGGCCCAGGGCCTGCCATGTGCGTTGCCAGGAGGCTTGGAACAGGGAAGCTGCAGTGTCCATGGCCTTGCTCTCTCTCTCTCTCTCTCTCTCTCTCTCTCTCTC
>NZ_AHIL01000036.1 GCF_000241525.1 Comamonas testosteroni ATCC 11996 | reverse complement strand
CGCCCCGACCATCGAGGTCGGGGCTTTTTTTCATGGGGGTCTGTGCTCGCTCAGGCGTGAGCGGACACCGCCTCGTTTTCTTCCTTGCCTGCCAGAGCAGCATCCAGCTTTTCGTAGTCCAGCGCGTTTTCCCACTTGGAGACCACCACGGTGGCGACGGCGTTACCGATGAAGTTGGTCAGCGAACGGCATTCGGACATGAAGCGGTCTACACCCAGAATCAGTGCCATGCCGGCCACGGGCACCTCGGGCACCACGGCCAGGGTCGCGGCCAGGGTGATGAAGCCAGCCCCCGTCACGCCCGCCGCGCCCTTGG
>NZ_AHIL01000037.1 GCF_000241525.1 Comamonas testosteroni ATCC 11996 | reverse complement strand
TTCCCACTCCCGAGCGTGCTGTTGACGGCGCCTTCGTGATGCCCGTGGAAGACGTGTTCTCCATCTCCGGTCGTGGTACCGTGGTGACCGGCCGTATCGAGCGCGGTATCGTCAAGGTCGGCGAAGAAATCGAAATCGTCGGTATCAAGGACACCGTCAAGACCACCGTCACCGGCGTGGAAATGTTCCGCAAGCTGCTGGACCAAGGTCAAGCTGGCGACAACGTGGGTCTGCTGCTGCGCGGCACCAAGCGTGAAGACGTGGAACGCGGTCAAGTGCTGTGCAAGCCCGGCTCCATCAAGCCCCACACCAACTTCACTGCTGAAGTTTACGTGCTGTCGAAGGACGAAGGCGGTCGCCACACTCCCTTCTTCAACAACTACCGTCCTCAGTTCTACTTCCGTACAACTGACGTGACCGGCTCCATCGAACTGCCCGAAGGCAAGGAAATGGTGATGCCTGGCGATAACGTGTCGATCACTGTGAAGCTGATCTCCCCCATCGCCATGGAAGAAGGTCTGCGCTTCGCTATCCGCGAAGGTGGTCGTACTGTGGGCGCCGGTGTGGTTGCCACGATCATTGCATAATTGATTTGTAGGGGTATAGCTCAATTGGCAGAGCGTCGGTCTCCAAAACCGAAGGTTGTAGGTTCGATTCCTACTGCCCCTGCCACCTCTTAATGGTGGAATCAACAAGAGCCCGCCTTTGGCGGGCTTTTGTGTCTTGAAATTGCACATTTTTGTGCATTTGAAACAAAATATGGCCACTACTCAGGTTGAAACAGTCAGCTCTGCTGCTGACAAAGCAAAATTAGCCGCTGTTGCGGCTTTAGTTGTTGCTTCTATTGCTGGCTTTTATCTGTTGAGCAAGCAAGGTGCGCTGGTGCAGTGGGCGACTCTGATTGTCGGCCTGGTGCTGGCTGCTGGCGTGTTTCTGATCTCTGAGCCGGGCAAGCGCTTCATTGGCTTTGCTCGTGATGCTTGGCGTGAGGTGAAGAAGGTGGTCTGGCCCACCCGCAAAGAAACCATGCAGATGACACTGTATGTCTTTGCGTTTGTGGTGGTGATGGCCTTGTTCTTGTGGTTCACCGATAAGACGCTTGAATGGGTCTTGTACGACTTGATTTTGGGCTGGAGGAAGTAATGGCTGATGCCGTCGAAACAGATGTGAATGGTGGAGCAGCGGGACCCGCCAATCCCGATCTGCGCTGGTATATCGTCCATGCCTATTCGGGTATGGAGAAGGCTGTCGAGCGCAATATTGCGGAGCGTATCGCTCGCTCGGACATGCAGTCCAAGTTTGGCCGCATCCTGGTGCCTTCCGAAGAAGTTGTGGAAATGCGCAACGGCACTCGCCGCACCACAGAGCGCCGCCTGTTCCCCGGCTATGTGTTCGTCGAAATGGTGATGGATGACGATACCTGGCACCTGGTGAAGCACACCAGCAAGGTGACCGGTTTCGTCGGCGGTGCCAAGAACCGTCCTGCCCCCATTTCTGAAGAAGAAGTTCGCAAGATCGTCGACCAGATGCAGGAGGGCACCGAGAAGCCTCGCCACAAGGTCGAGTTCATGGTGGGCGAATTGGTTCGTGTCAAGGAAGGTCCGTTCGCAGACTTCAACGGCTCCGTCGAGGAAGTCAACTACGAAAAGAACCGCCTGCGTGTCTCGGTCACCATCTTTGGCCGCGCGACTCCTGTGGAATTGGAATTCTCTCAAGTTGAGAAAACTTGAGATTCGCAATAGAATCTAGGGCTTCGCATTTTTTGACTCGATGCGAAGCTTTTTTGTAGAGTCAGCAACCTCGGGGAGCTGTTTGCAGACATCGCAAATGGCGCTATACCCGTAAGGAGCTCAACATGGCGAAAAAAATCGTCGGCTTCATCAAGCTGCAAGTGCCAGCTGGTAAGGCCAATCCTTCTCCTCCCATTGGTCCTGCGCTGGGTCAGCGCGGCCTCAACATCATGGAATTCTGCAAGGCGTTCAACGCCCAGACCCAAGGTGTCGAGCCCGGCCTGCCTCTGCCCGTGGTGATCACGGCTTTTGCTGACAAGAGCTTCACGTTCGTCATCAAGACTCCTCCCGCAACCGTTCTGATCAAGAAGGCTGTGAAGCTGGACAAGGGTTCTGCCAATCCTCTGAAGAACAAGGTCGGCAAGATCACACGTGCTCAGCTGGAAGAAATCGCCAAGACCAAGCTGAAGGACATGAACGCCGCTGACGTTGACGCTGCTGTGCGTACGCTGGCTGGTTCTGCCCGTTCGATGGGCGTGATCGTGGAGGGTGTGTAAATGGCCAAGTTGACCAAGAAGCAAAAAGCTCTCCAGGGCAAGGTTGATTCCAACAAGCTGTACTCTTTCGCTGACGCCGTGGCGCTGGTGAAGGAAGCTGCAACTGCCAAGTTCGATGAATCCATCGACGTGGCCGTGCAACTGGGCGTGGATGCCAAGAAGTCGGACCAAGTGGTGCGTGGCGCCGTGGTGCTGCCTCACGGTACCGGCAAGACTGCTCGCGTGGCTGTGTTCGCACAAGGCGCCAAGGCTGAAGAAGCCAAGGCCGCCGGCGCTGACGTGGTCGGTATGGACGACCTGGCTGCTCAAGTCAAGGCCGGCGACATGCCCTTCGACGTGGTGATCGCTGCTCCCGACGCTATGCGCGTTGTGGGTCAGCTGGGTCAGATCCTGGGCCCCCGCGGCCTGATGCCCAACCCCAAGGTTGGCACCGTGACTCCTGACGTCGCTACGGCTGTGAAGAACGCCAAGGCTGGTCAAGTGCAGTTCCGCGTGGACAAGGCTGGTATCGTGCACGGCACGATCGGTCGCCGTTCGTTCGATGCCGACAAGCTGCAGGGCAACCTGGCTGCTCTGATCGACGCACTGAACAAGGCCAAGCCTGCTTCCAGCAAGGGTCTGTACCTGCGCAAGGTGGCTGTTTCGTCGACCATGGGTGTGGGCGTTCGCGTCGATACACAATCCATCTCGGCGTAATTGCTAAAAATCGTCAGATGAGCTTTGCTCATCTGGTGTGGTGGGCTGCGGGAGTTGTTGCTCCTGCAGGTCATCCAAGACCGTTGGTGTGATTTGATCACTTAATCACGAAGGCCAACGCAGATGGCGATCCCGCTGCAGATGGAAATTTTTCCTAAACAGTTGGTCGCTGCAACAAGAGCGTGTATGCAGGGCTTGCCTTGTATATGCATTTGAAGGAGTAGACCTTGAGTCTGAATCGCAGTGAGAAAGAAGCGGTCATTTCCGAAGTGACCAGCCTCGCCGCTAAAGCTCAAACGCTTGTGATCGCGGAATACCGTGGCATCACGGTCGCCGACATGACCAAACTGCGTGCCGATGCTCGCAGCAAGGGTGTGAGCCTGAGCGTGTTGAAGAACACCCTGGCCCGCCGTGCTGTTGCCGGTAGCGCGTTTGACGTGGTGGCTGACCAGATGACTGGTCCCCTGATCTATGGCTTCTCTGAAGACGCAGTGGCTGCCGCTAAGGTGGTGGCCGACTTCGCGAAGACCAACGACAAGTTGGTGATTCGCGGTGGCGCGTTCGGAGGCAAGGCCCTGGACATCGACGGCGTTAAGCAACTGGCAAACATCCCCTCCAAGGAAGTACTGCTCGCACAAGTGTGCGGCTTGCTCATGTCGCCTATCTCGCGTACAGCCGTTGTGCTGGGCGCTCTGGCGGCCAAGAAGGGCGAAGGCTCTGCCGAAGCGGCAACAGAAACAGCCGCAGCCTGAGTGCTCGGCAAAACCAACCAATTTTAGGAAATCAAAATGGCATTCGATAAAGACGCATTCCTGACCGCCCTGGACAGCATGACTGTTCTGGAACTGAACGACCTGGTCAAGGCTATTGAAGAGAAGTTTGGCGTGTCCGCCGCTGCTATGGCTGCTCCCGCTGCTGGCGGCGCTGCTGGTGGCGCTGCTGCTGTTGAAGAAAAGACCGAATTCAACGTGGTGCTGACCGACGCTGGCGCCAACAAGGTGTCCGTGATTAAGGCTGTGCGCGAAATCACCGGCCTGGGTCTGAAGGAAGCCAAGGATCTGGTCGACGGCGCTCCCAAGACCGTGAAGGAAGCCGCTCCCAAGGCTGACGCTGAAGCCGCTGTGAAGAAGCTGGTTGAAGCCGGTGCCAAGGCTGAACTGAAGTAATTCAGTGAAATCAAGGGCTGGAGACTCGTAAAAGGGTCTCCAGCCTTTGGCGCTTGTGGAGTGCGCTTAAAGAACACACCAGAAAGCAGGTTTCCTAGGGAGTCTGCTTTTTAGTGTCTTCTGACAATCCGACAGCAGAAGATGCCTTGGTTCGGGCGATGTGCAACGCATCGCCGTCAGCCATGGTTGGTAGTGGCCAACCGCCAAGCCCGCAGGAGAACCCTGTGGGGCAGTCGTCGCAGACCCAGGACTCATGTCTTTGCCCGGAGATCTCATGGCCTATTCTTATACCGAACGCAAGCGAATCCGCAAAAGCTTCGGGAGCCGCGATAGCGTGCTCGAAGTGCCTTATCTGCTGCAGATGCAAAAAGATGCCTATACAGCATTCCTGCAGGCAGATGTAGCCCCCAAAAAACGTACCATTGATGGCCTGCAAGCGGCCTTCAATTCCGCCTTCCCCATCGTCTCCCACAATGGTTTTGTGGAGATGAAGTTTGTCGAGTACAACCTCGCCAAGCCCGCTTTCGACGTGCGTGAATGCCAGACCCGTGGTCTGACCTTCGCCTCCGCTGTCCGCGCCAAGGTTCAGTTGATCATCTATGACCGCGAGTCCTCCACGGCTCAGTCCAAGGTGGTCAAGGAAGTGAAGGAACAAGAGGTCTACATGGGCGAAGTGCCCCTGATGACCGACAAGGGTTCGTTCATCATCAACGGTACCGAGCGCGTGATCGTGTCTCAGCTGCACCGTTCGCCTGGCGTGTTCTTCGAGCACGACAAGGGCAAGACCCATAGCTCGGGCAAGCTGCTGTTCTCGGCTCGCATCATTCCTTACCGCGGCTCCTGGCTGGACTTCGAGTTCGACCCCAAGGACCTGCTGTACTTCCGCGTCGACCGTCGTCGCAAGATGCCCGTGTCGATCCTGCTGAAGGCCATCGGCATGACGCCCGAGACCATCCTGGCAACGTTCTTCGTGAACGACAACTTCCGCCTGATGGACAGCGGTGCCCAGATGGAATTCGTGGCCGATCGCCTCAAGGGCGAAGTCGCGCGTTTCGACATCACCGACAAGTCCGGCAAGGTCGTGGTCGCCAAGGACAAGCGCATCACCGCTCGCCACACCCGCGAGCTGGAACAGTCCGGCACCAAGTTCGTCAGCGTGCCTGAAGACTTCCTGCTGGGTCGTGTGCTGGCCAAGAACATCGTTGATCCCGATACTGGCGAAATCATCGCCAAGGCCAACGAAGAACTGACCGAGGCCCTGCTCAAGAAGCTGCGCAGCGCCGGTGTGCAGGACGTTCAGTGCATCTACACCAACGAACTGGACCAGGGCGCCTACATCTCGCAGACCCTGCGCACCGATGAAACCGTGGACGAGTTCGCTGCCCGCGTTGCCATCTACCGCATGATGCGTCCTGGCGAGCCTCCTACCGAGGACGCCGTGCAGGCCCTGTTCCAGCGCCTGTTCTACAACGCCGACACCTATGATCTGTCGCGCGTGGGCCGCATGAAGTTCAACGCCAAGATCGGCCGCGAAGGCGCGACCGGTCCCATGGTGCTGTCCAACGAAGACATCCTGGCCGTGGTCAAGATCCTGGTGGACCTGCGCAATGGCCGTGGCGAAGTCGACGATATCGACCACCTGGGCAACCGCCGCGTGCGTTGCGTGGGCGAGCTGGCCGAAAACCAGTACCGTACCGGTCTGGCTCGTATCGAAAAGGCTGTGAAGGAACGTCTGGGTCAGGCCGAGCAAGAGCCCCTGATGCCTCACGACCTGATCAACTCCAAGCCCATCTCTGCGGCCCTGAAGGAGTTCTTCGGTGCCTCGCAGCTGTCGCAGTTCATGGATCAGACCAACCCTCTGGCAGAAATCACGCACAAGCGTCGTGTTTCCGCCCTGGGCCCAGGCGGTCTGACCCGCGAGCGTGCCGGCTTTGAAGTGCGTGACGTGCACGTGACCCACTACGGTCGCGTCTGCCCCATCGAAACGCCTGAAGGTCCCAACATTGGTCTGATCAACTCGCTGGCTCTGTACGCCCGCCTGAACGAGTACGGTTTCATCGAAACCCCGTACCGTCGCGTGGTGGACGGCAAGGTGACGATGGATATCGACTACCTGTCGGCCATCGAAGAAGGCAAGTACGTGATCGCCCAGGCCAACGCCGATCTGGATGCCGCAGGCAATCTGGTGGGCGAGCTGGTGTCGGCCCGTGAAGCCGGTGAATCGACCCTGGTGTCGGCCGAGCGCGTGCAGTACATGGACGTGTCGCCTGCTCAGATCGTGTCCGTGGCCGCCTCGCTGATTCCCTTCCTGGAACACGACGACGCGAACCGTGCCTTGATGGGCGCCAACATGTCGCGTCAGGCCGTGCCTGTGCTGCGTCCTGAAAAGCCCATGGTCGGTACTGGCATCGAGCGCGTTGCCGCCGTGGACTCCGGCACCGTGGTCACCGCCAAGCGCGGCGGTATCGTGGACTATGTCGACGCCACCCGCATCGTGATCCGTGTGAACGACGACGAAGCCGTGGCCGGTGAAGTCGGCGTGGACATCTACAACCTGATCAAGTATCAGCGTTCCAACCAGAACACCAACATCCACCAGCGCCCCATCGTCAGCCGTGGCGACAAGCTGGCCAAGGGTGATGTGCTGGCGGACGGCGCTTCGACCGACCTGGGCGAAATCGCCATCGGCCAGAACATGCTGATCGCCTTCATGCCCTGGAACGGCTACAACTACGAAGACTCGGTGATGATCAACGAGCGCATCGTGGCTGACGATCGCTACACCTCGATCCACATCGAAGAGCTGGTGGTGATGGCTCGCGACACCAAGCTGGGTGCCGAAGAAATCACACGCGACATCCCCAACCTGTCCGAGCAGCAACTGAACCGCCTGGACGAGTCCGGCATCATCTACGTGGGCGCCGAAGTGCAACCCGGCGACGTGCTGGTGGGCAAGGTCACGCCCAAGGGCGAGACCACGCTGACGCCTGAAGAGAAGCTGCTGCGCGCCATCTTCGGCGAGAAGGCTTCCGACGTGAAGGACACTTCTTTGCGTGTGGATCAGGGCTCGCAAGGCACCGTGATCGACGTGCAGGTGTTCACGCGTGAAGGCATCCAGCGCGACAAGCGCGCCCAGCAGATCATCGACGATGAACTCAAGCGCTTCCGCCTGGACCTGAACGACCAGCTGCGCATTGTGGAAGCCGACGCTTTCGACCGTATCGAGAAGCTGCTGACCGGCCGCGTGGCCAACGGTGGTCCTCAGAAGCTGTCCAAGGGCGCCAAGATCGACAAGGCCTATCTGGACGGTGTGGAGAAGTTCCACTGGTTCGACATTCGTCCTGCCGAAGACGATGTGGCCGCTCAGCTGGAGTCCATCAAGAACTCCATCGAGCAGCAGCGTCACACCTTCGACCTGGCGTTCGAAGAAAAGCGCAAGAAGCTCACCCAGGGCGACGAGCTGCCTGCCGGCGTGCTGAAGATGGTCAAGGTCTACCTGGCTGTCAAGCGTCGTCTGCAGCCCGGTGACAAGATGGCCGGCCGTCACGGTAACAAGGGCGTGGTCTCGAAGATCACTCCTGTGGAAGACATGCCTTTCCTGGCTGATGGCTCCACCGCCGACATCGTGCTGAACCCGCTGGGCGTGCCTTCGCGTATGAACATCGGTCAGGTGCTGGAAGTGCACTTGGGCTGGGCCGGCAAGGGTCTGGGCCAGCGCATCGGCGACATGCTGCAAAAGGAAGCCCGTGCTGCTGAAGTGCGAGCCTTCCTGGAAGAGATCTACAACCGCAGCGGTCGCAAGGAAGAGCTGTCTCAGCTGGACGACGGCGAAGTCATGTCCATGGCCAAGGAACTGACCACGGGCGTGCCATTCGCAACGCCGGTGTTCGACGGTGCTTCCGAAGCCGAAATCAAGGACATGCTGAAGCTGGCCTACCCTGACGACATCGCTGCGGCCAAGGGTCTGACCGAGACACGCACTCAGGCTTATCTGTATGACGGCCGCACCGGCGAGCGCTTCGAGCGTCCGACCACCGTGGGCTATATGCACTACCTGAAGCTGCACCACTTGGTCGACGACAAGATGCACGCCCGCTCCACCGGTCCTTACTCGCTGGTGACGCAACAGCCTCTGGGCGGTAAGGCCCAGTTCGGTGGTCAGCGTTTCGGTGAAATGGAAGTGTGGGCGCTGGAAGCTTACGGCGCCGCCTATGTGCTGCAGGAAATGCTGACTGTGAAGTCCGACGACGTGGTCGGTCGTACCAAGGTGTACGAGTCCATCGTCAAGGGCGAGCACTCGATCGAAGCGGGCATGCCCGAATCGTTCAACGTGCTGGTCAAGGAAATCCGCTCTCTGGGCTTGGACATCGAGCTCGAACGTTCTTAAGCACTATTAAACAGAGAGCTGCAACCGCTTTAAAACAAAGGATTTGCGCTTGGTTCGTTGCTGAAACCAAGGCAAATCCAGCGGTGGCTGCAATGATTTTTGACGAAAAGGAAAGAGTTACATGAAATCGCTACTCGACCTGTTCAAGCAATTTACGCCTGATGAGCATTTCGATGCCATCAAGATCGGCCTGGCCTCGCCCGAGAAGATCCGTTCCTGGTCTTTCGGTGAAGTGAAGAAGCCTGAAACGATCAACTACCGTACTTTCAAGCCCGAGCGTGATGGTCTGTTCTGCGCCAAGATCTTTGGCCCGATCAAGGACTACGAATGCCTGTGCGGCAAGTACAAGCGCCTCAAGCACCGCGGTGTGATCTGCGAGAAGTGCGGCGTTGAAGTCACACAGACCAAGGTGCGTCGCGAACGCATGGGTCACATCGATCTGGCCGCTCCCTGCGCTCACATCTGGTTCCTGAAGTCCCTGCCTTCGCGCCTGGGCCTGGTGCTGGACATGACGCTGCGCGACATCGAGCGCGTGCTGTACTTCGAAGCCTATGTGGTGACCGACCCCGGCATGACTCCGCTGAAGAAGTTCAGCATCATGACCGAGGACGACTACGACGCCAAGCAACTCGAGTACGGCTACGATGAGTTCACCGCCAAGATGGGCGCTGAAGGCATCAAGGACCTGCTCGAAGGCATCGACATCGACGTCGAGATTGAGCGCCTGCGCAACGATCTGACCGGCTCCGAAGTCAAGGTCAAGAAGAACGCCAAGCGCCTGAAGCTGCTCGAAGCGTTCAAGAAGTCCGGCATCAAGCCCGAGTGGATGGTGATGGAAGTGCTGCCCGTGCTGCCTCCCGATCTGCGTCCTCTGGTGCCTCTGGACGGTGGCCGTTTCGCCACTTCCGACCTGAACGACCTGTACCGCCGCGTCATCAACCGCAACTCGCGTCTGCGTCGTCTGCTCGAGCTCAAGGCTCCTGAAATCATTGCGCGCAACGAAAAGCGCATGCTGCAGGAAGCCGTGGACTCGCTGCTGGACAACGGCCGTCGCGGCAAGGCCATGACGGGCGCCAACAAGCGTGCCCTGAAGTCTCTGGCCGACATGATCAAGGGCAAGAGCGGTCGTTTCCGTCAGAACTTGCTGGGCAAGCGCGTGGACTACTCTGGTCGTTCCGTGATTACCGTGGGTCCTTACCTCAAGCTGCACCAGTGCGGTCTGCCCAAGCTGATGGCGCTGGAGCTGTTCAAGCCCTTCATCTTCGCGCAGCTCGAGCAGCGCGGCATCGCCACGACCATCAAGGCGGCCAAGAAGGAAGTGGAAGCCGGTACGCCCGTGGTGTGGGACATCCTTGAAGAAGTCATCAAGGAACACCCCATCATGCTCAACCGTGCGCCTACGCTGCACCGTCTGGGTATCCAGGCTTTCGAGCCCATCCTGATCGAAGGCAAGGCCCTGCAACTGCACCCGCTGGTCTGCGCGGCCTTCAACGCCGACTTCGACGGTGACCAGATGGCTGTTCACGTGCCCCTGTCTGTGGAAGCGCAGATGGAAGCCCGCGTGCTGATGCTGGCCTCGAACAACGTGCTGTTCCCCGCTTCGGGCGAACCCTCCATCGTTCCTTCTCAGGACGTGGTGCTGGGTCTGTATCACGCCACGCGTGAAAAGATCAACGGCAAGGGCGAAGGCATGGTGTTTGCCGACCTGATGGAGCTGCAACGCGCTCTGGATGCTGGCGAGACCGAACTGCACGCCAAGATCAGCGTGCGCCTGACCGAGTGGAACAAGAACAAGGAAACTGGCGAATTCGAGCCCGTGACCTCGCTCGTGGAAACCACCGTGGGCCGTGCCCTGTTGTCTGAAATCCTGCCCAAGGGCCTGGCTTTCAGCAACATGAACAAGGCGCTGAAGAAGAAGGAAATCTCCAAGCTGATCAACGCCTCCTTCCGCAAGTGCGGTCTGAAGGCCACGGTCGTGTTTGCCGACAAGCTGCTGCAAAACGGTTTCCGTCTGTCCACGCACGCCGGTATCTCGATCTCCATCGACGACATGCTGGTGCCTCCGCAAAAGGCCGACATCCTGGCCCGCGCAGAGTCCGAAGTGAAGGAGATCGAGCAGCAGTACGTCTCGGGTCTGGTGACCTCGGGCGAGCGCTACAACAAGGTGGTGGACATCTGGGGCAAGGCCGGCGACGACGTGTCCAAGGTGATGATGGACCAGCTCAAGGTCCAGAAGACCACCGACCGTCACGGCAACGAAGTCGATCAGGAATCGTTCAATGCGATTTACATGATGGCCGACTCCGGCGCCCGTGGCTCCGCAGCGCAGATTCGTCAGCTGGCCGGTATGCGTGGTCTGATGGCCAAGCCTGACGGCTCCATCATTGAGACGCCTATCACCGCGAACTTCCGCGAAGGCCTCAACGTGCTGCAGTACTTCATCTCGACCCACGGTGCTCGTAAGGGTCTGGCCGACACGGCGCTGAAGACGGCTAACTCCGGTTACCTGACTCGTCGTCTGGTGGACGTGACGCAGGATCTGGTCGTGAACGAACAGGATTGCGGTACCTCCAACGGCTATCTGATGCGCGCCATCGTCGAAGGTGGTGAAGTGATCGAATCCCTGCGCGACCGTGTGCTGGGCCGTTCGACCGCCGAAGAAGTGCTGCACCCCGAAACCCGTGCCGTGCTGGTGCCTGCCGGTACCTTGCTCAACGAAGACACCATCGAAGAGCTGGAAGCCCAGGGCGTGGACGAAATCAAGGTGCGTACGGCTCTGACCTGCGAAACCCGTTTCGGTCTGTGCGCAACCTGCTACGGTCGCGACCTGGGTCGTGGCGGCCTGATCAACCTCGGCGAAGCCGTGGGTGTGATCGCTGCCCAGTCCATCGGTGAACCCGGCACGCAGCTGACCATGCGTACCTTCCACATCGGTGGTGCCGCTTCGCGCGCTGCCATCGCCTCGAGCGTGGAAGCCAAGTCCAATGGCGTGATCGGCTTCAACAGCACGATGCGCTATGTGTCCAACACCAAGGGCGAGCTGGTGGTGATTTCGCGTTCCGGCGAGATCGTGATCAGCGAAAACGGCCGCGAGCGCGAGCGTCACAAGGTGCCTTATGGCGCCGTGCTGACCATCAAGCCCGACGAAGCCATCAAGGCCGGCAAGATCCTGGCGAACTGGGACCCGCTGACTCGACCCATCATTACCGAATACGCCGGTCAAGTGCGTTTCGAGAATGTGGAAGAAGGTCTGACGGTGGCCAAGCAGGTCGACGAAGTGACCGGTCTGTCCACTCTGGTGGTGATCGACCCCAAGCGTCGTGGCTCTGCCAAGGTGGTGCGTCCCCAGGTCAAGCTGATCGACGCCAACAACCAGGAAGTCAAGATCCCTGGTACCGACCACGCCGTGACGATCGGCTTCCAGGTCGGCGCCCTGATTCAGGTGCGCGACGGCCAGGACGTGGGCCCCGGCGAAGTGCTGGCCCGTATCCCTGTTGAAGGTCAGAAGACCCGCGACATTACCGGTGGTCTGCCCCGTGTGGCCGAACTGTTCGAAGCCCGTACGCCCAAGGACAAGGGTACGCTGGCCGAGATGACCGGTACCGTGTCCTTCGGCAAGGAAACCAAGGGCAAGATCCGCCTGCAGATCACCGATCTGGAAGGCAAGGTCTGGGAAGAGCTGGTGCCCAAGGAGCGCAACATTCTGGTCCACGAAGGCCAGGTGGTGAACAAGGGCGAGTCCATCGTTGACGGTCCTGCCGATCCTCAAGACATCCTGCGTCTGCTGGGTATCGAAGAGCTGTCGCGCTACATCGTGGACGAGGTGCAGGACGTTTACCGCCTGCAGGGTGTGAAGATCAACGACAAGCACATCGAAGTGATCGTGCGTCAGATGCTGCGTCGCGTGATCATCGAGAACTCTGGCGATACCACCTACATCCAGGGTGAGCAGGTCGAGCGTTCCGAGGTGCTCAACACCAACGAACAGATGCAGAAGGAAGGCAAGCTGCCTGCCACGTACTCCAACGTGCTGCTGGGTATTACCAAGGCTTCGCTGTCGACCGACTCGTTCATCTCTGCGGCTTCCTTCCAGGAAACCACCCGTGTTCTGACCGAGGCTGCCATCATGGGCAAGCGCGACGAACTGCGTGGCCTGAAGGAAAACGTGATCGTGGGTCGTCTGATCCCCGCCGGCACCGGCCTGGCCTATCACCAGGCTCGCAAGGCCAAGGACGAAATGGACGATGCCGAGCGTCGCGCCATCGCCGAAGCCGAAGAAGCCGAGCTGGCCGGTGTGCTGGCTGATGACGTCGAAGCACCTGCTGGCGACGCCTCTGCCGACTAAGCATGGCTCTGGGCCGCGGCCGGCAACGGCTGCGGTTCGCTGCTGATGCACCGCGCTCCCGCTCTGCCTTGTGCAGACGGGAGCGTTTTTCATTGATCAAGACACGACTTGCGCAAGTTCGGACCCGGCATGCGCTTTTCGATGGAAATGCCCGCTGTGCTTTCTTGTCTGCGTCAGTTTCACAAGTTTTTCAGGTCTGCTCTTCATGACTTCCAAGCCTTCCCAACCCAAGAACGCCGCTGCTGGTGCTGCTGTGCCCAACGCTCCTGCCCTGTGGCAACAGCTGGATGCAGTGGCCAAGGCCTTGCACGGCATCCTGGGTGGCCAGTCCAGCAAGGCTGTGCTGGCACAGGTGCCGCAGCGCTTGCGTCCGGGAGTGCAGGCCTTGCTGTTCCAGGTGCTGCGCAATCTGGGGCGTGCCCAGGCGCTGCAAAAGCAGCTGGCGCCGCGCGCGCCGGCGCCCAAGGTCAGTGCCTTGCTGAGCACGGCGCTGGCTCTGGCCTGGGATGAGGCGCAAGCCCCTTATCCGCCCTTCACCCTGGTCAACCAGGCGGTGGAAGCCGCCAAGAGCGGCGCTGCACGCGCGCAGTCCGGCTTCATCAATGCCTGCCTGCGCCGCTTTCTGCGCGAGCGCGATGCCCTGGTGAGCGCCACCGACAACGATCCCGTGGCCGTCTGGAATCACCCTGCCTGGTGGATTGCCCGGCTCCAGAAAGACCACCCCCAGGACTGGCAGACCATTTTGGCGGCCAACAATGCCCAGCCGCCCATGACGCTGCGCGTCAATGCCCAGAAGAGCTCTGCAGCCCAGTATCAGAATGCGCTGCAGGCGATGAACCTGAAGGCGACAGCTGTCGCCGAGTGTGGTCTGCAGCTGGAGCAGGCCGTGCCGGTGCAGGAGCTGCCGCATTTTGAAGAAGGCTGGGCCTCGGTGCAGGACGGTGCGGCGCAGGCCGCGGCCCCGCTGCTGCTGGCCGGCTTGCCCCAGCCCCAGGGGC
Source organism: Comamonas testosteroni ATCC 11996 (assembly GCF_000241525.1). GTDB lineage: Bacteria > Pseudomonadota > Gammaproteobacteria > Burkholderiales > Burkholderiaceae_C > Comamonas > Comamonas testosteroni. The sequence goes on along the minus strand of NZ_AHIL01000037.1, from coordinate 128,829 downwards.
GCCCGCTGCGCGTGCTGGATGCCTGTGCGGCGCCCGGCGGCAAGACTGCCCATCTGCTTGAGCGCGCCGCGCCCGGCAGCATCGAAGTCACGGCCCTGGAGATCGACCCCGAGCGGGCTCGCCGCATCGATGAAACCCTGTCACGCCTGGGCTTGAAGGCCAAAGTGCTGGTGGCCGATGCATCCGCGCCCCAGGCGTGGTTTGAGTCGCAATGCGGAGGTCAGCCCTTCGATGCGATCTTGCTCGATGCGCCTTGCACGGCATCGGGCATTGTGCGTCGCCAGCCCGATGTGCGCTGGCTGCGCCGTGAGAGCGATGTGGCCCAGCTGGCAGACATACAGTCCAGACTGCTCGATACCCTGTGGCCGCTGCTGCAGCCCGGTGGCTGCATGGTCTATTGCACCTGCTCGGTCTTCAAGGCTGAGGGCGATGCCCAGATGCAAGCGTTTCTTGCACGCAACACTACGGCGGCCAGCTTGCCTGCTCCGGGTCATTTAATTCCCGGCAAAGCTGCCAAACACGATTCCGTGGCAGACAATCCTCTGGGTGACCACGACGGCTTTTTTTACGCTCTGCTGGAAAAATTGCGCTAACGCTGTAGCGGGGGCCTTGTGGCCTGCGGCCCGCGCAGCTTCGCTGGTGCTGGCGCTGTCCCTGGTTTTCGTGCTGGCCCGGGCCGATACCGTGCAGCCGGATATCAGCTCCATGCAGGTCACGCGTACCGAAGAGGGAGTGTTTCTCTCGGCCAATCTGCAGTTCGAGTTGCCCGCTCAGGTGGAAGATGCCCTGCGCCAGGGCATTCCCATGTATTTCATTGCCGAGGCTCAGGTGCAGCGCGAGCGCTGGTACTGGTCCGATCAGCAATTGGGTGTCGCCACCCGCTATTACCGCATTACGCACCAGCCGCTGACCAGGCGCTGGCGTTTGCATATCTCCAATTCCGCCTTCACCGGCGGCAGCGGCACCGGACTGGCGCTGGGCCAGTCCTATGAGCAACTCGAGGATGCCATCGCAGCCATTCAACGCATTTACCGCTGGAAGATTCTGGAGTCCGGCCAGCTCGGCTCTACCTCGGGCGTCTCGGTGCAACTGCGCTTTCGCGTAGATCTGTCGTCCCTGCCAAGACCTTTGCAGATTGGGGCGCTGGGGCGCTCGGGCTGGAATCTGCAGCTGTCGCGCACGCAGACGCTGGAGGCCGCTCCCTGATGGCTGACATCAAGCTCCCTGATGGCGAAGCCGGCGGCTCCTCCGCCACACGCTGGTCGCGCGCCACGCGCTGGGCTGTGGGCACGGGCGTGGCGCTGATGGTGGTGGTGGGGGTTTTGCTGCTGTTCCTGCTGACCCTGGCAACTAATAACCGGCTGGCCTACGAGCGCAACTACAACTGGCTGTTTGCCGCCAATGTGGTGGTGGCCGGATTGCTGCTGCTGGTGCTGTTCTGGGGCGGTTTGCGCCTGGCTCTGCGGCTCAGGCGCGGGCGTTTTGGCAGCAAGCTGCTGCTCAAGCTGGCGGGCATCTTCACCTTGGTGGGTTTGCTGCCGGGCTTGCTGATCTATGTGGTGTCCTACCAGTTTGTCTCGCGCTCGATAGAGAGCTGGTTTGACGTCAAGGTCGAGGGCGCCTTGTCTGCGGGCGTGAGCCTGGCCAGTGCCACGCTCGATACCGTGGCCAATGACATGGCCAACAACACGCGCACGGCAGGCCTTCAGCTGTCTCAGACTTCGGATGCCGGGGCGGCACTGATGCTGGAGCGAATTCGCGATCAGATCGGTGCCACCGATGTGGTGCTCTGGAATGCATCGGGCAAGGCCATTGCCAGTGCCGGTCAGTCTCAGTTCAGCCTGGCGCCGGAGCGGCCCAACACCCAGCTGCTGCGAAGCTTGAAGGAGCAGGGCGGTCAGCGTGCCGTGGCCAGCATCGAAGGCCTGGATGATGCCGGCGATGTGCCTGCCGATCAGGCTGCGGCCAACGCCAAGGTGCGCACACTGGCGCTGGTGCCCAGCTCGGCCGTGAATCTGTTGGAGGAGGCGCGTTATCTGCAGGCCACGATTCCCCTGCCGCAAGCCCTGGTCAGCAATGCCCTGGCCGTGCAGGAGGCCAATCGCGAGTACCAGGAGCGAGCACTTGCTCGTGGTGGGTTGCAGCGCATGTATATCGGCACTCTGACGCTGGCGCTCTTTCTGGCCGTGTTCGGGGCCGTGGTGCTGGCTGTGGTGCTGGGCAATCAACTGGCCAAGCCGCTGCTGCTGCTGGCCCAGGGCATGCGCGATGTGGCGCGTGGCGATCTGCGCCCCAAGCCTGCGCTGCAGAGCAAGGACGAGATTGGCGGGCTGACGCGCTCCTTTGCCGTCATGACCCAGCAACTGGCCGACGCACGCTCCGACGCCAACCGCAATCTGCTGCAGCTCGATGCGGCGCGCAGCAATCTGCAGACCATTCTGGATAACCTTACCTCGGGCGTTATCGTGCTCGATCGCTCCGGGCGCATCGTCCTCAGCAACCCCGGTGCAACACGCATTCTGCGTGCGCCCATGGCGGTGTTCCAGGGCAAGCGCCTGCGCGATGTCTCGGGCCTGCAGGACTTTGCGCGCGTGGTGCAGGAGCAGTTCGAGATCTTCCTGGGCGATGCTTCGGCCCAGCAGGGGCGGGACCGCTGGCAGCAGGTCTATGAACTGGACGCCGGCAACGGCAACGGCGATGTGGTGCACAACACAACCAGCCTGGTCATGCGTGGTGCGGAGCTGCCCGACGACCAGCGCCTGCTGGTGTTCGATGATATTTCGGAGATCGTCTCGGCCCAGCGTGCACAGGCCTGGGGCGAAGTGGCGCGCCGCGTAGCGCATGAAATCAAGAATCCGCTGACGCCGATTCAGCTGTCTGCCGAGCGTCTGGCCATGAAGCTGACCGACAAGCTGCAGCCTGTGGAGCAGGCACTGCTTGCCAAGTCCGTGAAGACCATCGTCGATCAGGTGGGGGCCATGAAGCGTCTGGTCGATGAGTTTCGCGAGTACGCACGTTTGCCGGCCGCCAATCTGCAAGCGCTGGATCTGAATGCGCTGGTCGCAGAGGTGCTGCAGCTCTATGGCGAGGAGAATGCAGCGGTGCGCGTGGAGGCATCGCTCGACGAAGCCTGTCCGTTGATCCAGGGCGATAGCCAGCAATTGCGTCAGGTCATCCACAATCTTTTGCAAAATGCGCAAGATTCCACGGCGCAAAGAGCGCAGGAAACAGGGCAGACTCCGGGCTCCGTCACCATCGAAACCCGCTGGATGGACACGGCCCAGCGTGTGCGCCTGAGCATCAGCGACAGTGGCACAGGTTTTGCTCCCAATATTCTGCAAAGAGCTTTCGAGCCCTATGTGACCACCAAGTCCCGCGGCACCGGCCTGGGTTTGGCCGTGGTCAAAAAAATCGCCGACGAGCATGGCGCAAGAGTGGACCTGGGTAATCGAGAGGAAGACGGGGTAGTTCAAGGCGCGCGAGTGTCGCTATCATTTGTACCTAACGACCGTGCAGGGGCGGCTTGATCCCGTTCAGCACAAGGCATAGCAACAGGCTTTAGACACATGGCAAACATACTAGTGGTCGACGACGAACTGGGGATCCGGGATTTGTTGTCGGAAATCCTCAACGACGAAGGTCATAGTGTGGACGTGGCAGAGAACGCCACGCAGGCACGCGTATCCAGGGCGACCAATAACTACGATCTGGTGCTGCTGGACATCTGGATGCCGGACACCGACGGCGTCACCTTGCTCAAGGAATGGGCCACGGCCGGTCAGCTCACCATGCCCGTCATCATGATGAGCGGTCATGCGACCATCGAAACGGCCGTCGAGGCAACGCGCATCGGCGCGTTGTCATTCCTCGAAAAGCCCATCACCATGCAGAAGCTGCTCAAGGCAGTGGAGCAGGGGCTGGCGCGCAGCACGGCCAGCCAGGGCTCGGAAACCTCATCGCATGCCAGCAACAGCACGGCGCCATCGGCCGTGGTCAGCATCACGGCGCAGGCGGCGGAAGACAATCTGCCCAACTCGCACCAGGGCTTCGATCTCGACCGTCCCCTGCGCGAGGCGCGCGACGGCTTTGAAAAAGCCTATTTCGAATTCCACCTGGCCCGCGAAGGCGGCTCCATGACGCGCGTGGCAGAGAAGACCGGCCTGGAGCGTACCCATCTGTACCGAAAACTGCGTCAGCTGGGCGTGGACCTCGGACGCAATCGCCGCGGATAATTTCCAAAAAAATCGCATTTTTCGATTTGGGGTCGAAAAGTGTGCCTATAATCGTGGCTTCGGCACTCAAGAGTGTTGATGAAGGCCCGGTAGCTCAGTCGGTAGAGCAGAGGATTGAAAATCCTTGTGTCGGCGGTTCGATTCCGTCCCAGGCCACCAGATTCAAAGCCCTGGATCAGCAATGATCCAGGGCTTTTCTGCATCCAGATCTGACCCGTCACCGGCAGCGTTCGCAGACCGGCGAATGCTGCGATCTGGAATGCCCAGGTGGGGCGGGATGCGGAAAAATATGCCTATAATCGTCGCTTCAGCAAATTCAAGTTGCTGAAGCAGCAAAGGCCCGGTAGCTCAGTCGGTAGAGCAGAGGATTGAAAATCCTTGTGTCGGCGGTTCGATTCCGTCCCAGGCCACCAAACATGAAGCCCCAGATCAGCAATGATCTGGGGCTTTTCTCATTGCGCCTCGAGTGTCCGCAAGCTCAGAGTGGCCGTCCGAGCCGCAGGCAGCAAAAAACAGAGCGGCTTGCGCTTGCTTTGGCTCGATTTCAAGGTGTTTCAGCTCCAGTTTGCTTTGTAGATATGCGCAACCAGCTTTTCATTTGATAGCGCCTGCATGCTGCCGTTAAGCTTGCAGCTTTCATCGTGCACAGACAGGCACAGGAGCGCGTGTGACAGCAGAGCAGCAATCAAGGGCGTCGCAACCGGCAGCGAACTGGCAGCCGGGCCTGATCGCCATCCATGGCAACCAGACCGAGGCGCTGGCCGATACCGTGCTGGCCTGGCTGGCGGCGCATCCCTTGCAGGCGCTGGAGCCCGAGATCGTGCTGGTGCAAAGCAACGGCATGGCCGAGTGGTTCAAGATGCGCATGGCCGAGCAACAGGGCGTGTGCGCCGCAGCACAGGTCGAGTTGCCGGCGCGCTTTGTCTGGCGCAGCTACCGGCAGATTCTGGGCAGGCATGAGGTACCGCGCGAATCGCCGCTGGACAAGACGCCCATGATCTGGCGCCTGATGCGCCTGCTGCCGCAGTGTCTGGGCGAGCCGGCGTTTGCGCCCATTGCCAACTTTCTGCGCCCCGGCGAGCCGCAGCGCCTGCTGCAGCTCGCCGAAAAGCTGGCCGACCTGTTCGACCAGTACCAGATCTACCGCGCCGACTGGCTGGCCGCCTGGGAGCAGGGCGAGGATGTGCTGCGTACGGCTGGCCGCTCCGACGCGCCCGTGCCCGAAGGGCAGCTCTGGCAGCCCCAGCTGTGGCGCAAGGTGCTGGCCGAGCTCAATGAGCAGGAGCGTGCCGCCACCCGCCCGGCCCTGCTGGCACGAATTCTGGACGCACTGCAAAGCGGTCAGCCGCCGGTCACGCCGCTGGCGCGCCGCGTGGTGGTGTTCGGCATGAGCCAGATGCCTTTGTCGCTGATGCAGTTTCTCAGCGGCATTGCCCAGCACAGCCAGGTGCTGATTGCCGTTCCAAACCCCTGCCGCTTTCACTGGGCCGATGCCATCGACGGGCGCGAGCTGCTGCGCCAGCAGCGCCGCCGCCATGCCGACAAGGGCGGCAAGGACCTGGCGCAGATTCCCCTGGCCGCCATGCACGCCCATGCCCATCCGCTGCTGGCGGCCTGGGGTCGGCAGAGCCGCGACTATGTGCGCCAGCTCGATGCCTTCGACACCACGGGCGACACCGCCGTGCAATGGGGCTGGCCGCGTGTGGATGTGTATGACGAGGCTGACGCGAGCGAGCTGATCGATGCACCGCTGCTGGTCCAGGTGCAGCAGCGCATTCGCGATCTGGTGCCCATGTCGGAGCACCCAGCGGTCGAGATCGCGGCGGCCGATCAGTCCATCGTCTTTCACAAGGCCCATGGCCTGGTGCGCGAGCTCGAAGTGCTGCACGACCAGTTGCTGCAATGGCTGGCCGAGCCTGCCGCTGCGGGCCGCGCAGCGCTGGCGCCGCGCGAGGTGGTGGTCATGCTGCCGTCGATCGAAGAGGCTGCACCCGCCATCCGCGCCGTGTTCGGTCAGTACGGCCGCCACGATGCGCGCCATATTCCGTTTGACATTGCCGACGTGGGCGCGCGCGCCAGCAGCCCGCTGGTGACGGCGCTGCAATGGCTGCTCAAGCTGCCTCAGCAGCGCTGCCGCCTGAGCGAGTTGTGCGACCTGCTCGATGTGCCCGCCGTGGCGGCGCGCGTGGGGCTGGCGGCCGACGATCTGCCCCAGCTCACGCACTGGATGGCCGGCGCAGGCATTCGCTGGGGGCTCAACCATGCGCAGCGCGCCCAACTGGGTCTTGCAGCCTGCGGGGACCCCAACAGCGCCTGGTTCGGCCTGCGCCGCATGCTGCTGGGCTATGCCAGCGGGCCGGCGCTGCAGGCCCCCTTCGACGAGGCACAGGCTTTTGCCGGCATGGAGCCCTATGACGAAGTGGGCGGCCTGGCGGCCGAGCTGGCCGGATCGCTGGCCAGTTTGCTGGGGCGCATGCTGCAGTGGTGGCAAACGGCTGCAACGGCCGCGGCTCCCGAGGTCTGGGCCCAGCGTTTTCGCAGTCTGATGGACGACTTCTTTGTCGCACAGGGCGATGAGGACCAGGCCCTGTGCGCCGCACTCGACACGGCCCTGGTCAGCTGGCAGGCCGCCTGCGAGCAAGCGGGTTTTGAAGCCCTGATTCCGCTGGAGGTGGCGCAGGAGGCCTGGCTGCAGGCCCTGTCCGAGCCCGCGCTCAACCAGCGTTTTCGTGCCGGTGGCGTGACTTTCTGCACGCTGATGCCGATGCGCGCGATTCCCTTCGACGTGGTGTGTCTGCTGGGCATGAACGATGGCGACTACCCGCGCCGCGCCACGCGCGTGGACTTCGATCTGATGGCCCTGCCCGGCCAGCAGCGCCCCGGCGATCGCGCGCGCCGCGACGATGACCGTCAGCTGATGCTGGATGCCTTGCTGTCGGCCCGCAGCAAGCTCTATATCAGTTGGGCCGGCCGCCATGTGCGCGACAACAGCGAGCAACCCCCCTCGGTGCTGGTCTCGCAGCTGCGCGACTATCTGAGCCAAGGCTGGCAGGGCGAAGGCAGTGCAGGCCTTTGCGCCAGCGAGCGCGGAGACCTGCTGCTGGCCCAGCGTACCCGCCAGCATCCTTTGCAGCCCTTCAGCCGCCGCTATTTCGAGCAGGCTTCGGGGCTGTCGACCTTCGCACGCGAATGGTATGGTGCGCATGAAGAGCGGGCAGCGCAGGCGCTGCCGGTCGTGGCTGCCTTCGAGCCCGACCCCGAAGTGCCGCTGACGCTGGCGCGCCTGACGGAATTTCTGCGCCATCCCGCACGCAGCTTTTTGCGCAACCGCCTGCAGGTGCGCTTTGAACAGGACGAGGAGCTGCTGGAGGATGACGAGCTTTTCAGCGTCGATGGTCTGACCGCCTACGGCCTGATTCAGCAGCTGCAGCAAGGCGTGCGCACGCAGCTGGCGCATGATGCGGCGCTGGACGTGAGTCAGCAGGTGCAGCGCCAGGTGCAGCGTCTGGGGCGTGCCGGCGTGCTTCCGCTGGCAGGTCTTGGCAGGCGCGAGGCCGAGGCCTTGCAGGCCCAGGTCACGCCGTCGCTGCTGGCTTGGCAGCAGCAGATGCGGCTATGGCCCCAGGCGGCGCCGCGCGAGCGTTTGCTGCTGCACTCCGGCACGGTCACGCTGGACGACTGGATGGATGGCTTGCAGGAGCGCGAAGAGCCGTCTTCGGATGCGAGCTACAGCCGCTGCTGGTTCGCACTGGAGCCGCGCACGCTGCTGAACAAGAAAGGCGAGCTGCAGGCCCACAAGCTCCTGCCCATTTATGTGCGCAGCCTGGCGCTTTCAAGCACGGGCAGCGACACGCTGATGGGTGTGATCGCACGCGACACCCTGGTCTGGGTGCAGCCGCTGGAGCCGGAAATGGCCATGCAGCGCTTGCAAGCCTTGATGCAGCTGTGGCTGGTGGGCCAGAACGAGCCCTTGCCGCTGCCTCTCAAAGCCGCCATCGCCGCAGGCCGTGACGATCTGAGCGTCGCCGCACAGGCCTACGAGGGCGGCTACATGCTGGGCGGCGAATGCGAAGACCCCAGCTGGGCGCGCTGCTACCCCGACTGGGAGGCGCTGACGGCCGATCTGCGCTTTCATACCCTGGCCAAGCAGGTCTATGGTCCGCTGCATGACTGGCTGGCCGCGCAGGTGCAGACCGAGGAGCTGCCCCTGATGCAGCGTGCAGACCAGAACGAACAAGCAGGAGAGCCGGCATGAGAGCGCCCGCCAACCCCATGAAGCCAGGCAGCCAGGCGCTACAGCCCCTGCATTTCCCGCTCTGGGGCTCGCGACTGATCGAAGCCAGCGCGGGCACAGGCAAGACCTGGACCATTGCCGCGCTCTATCTGCGGCTGGTGCTGGGCCATGGCGCCGAGAACGGTTTTGCCAGGCCCTTGATGCCGCCAGACATCCTGGTGATGACCTTCACGCGCGCCGCCACGCGCGAGCTGTCGGACCGCATTCGTGCCCGCCTGATCGAGGCCGTGCAATGCTTTCGCGGCGAGGCCGAACCGGCGGTGCACGACAGCTTCCTGCGCGATCTTCGCGATGCCTACGCCGAGGGCACAGAGCGCGACACCGCCGCCTGGCGGCTGGACATGGCTGCGCAGTGCATGGACGATGCCGCCATCCACACCATAGACGCCTGGTGCCAGCGCATGCTGCGCGAGCATGCGTTTGACAGCGGCAATCTGTTTGATGAAACGCTGGAGGCCGATGAAAGCCAGCGTCAGACCGAGGCGGCGCAGGATTACTGGCGCCAGCAGTGCTACCCGCTGTCGGGTGAGGTGCTGGAGACGGCGCTGCAGGTCTGGCCCGATGTGCATGCGCTGGTCAAAGACATGCAATCGCTGCTGCGCGAAAACGTGCCCGCTGTGGCTGGTGTAGGGGCGCTGGGCGAATGCATTACGCAGACACATGCAGAGCGTGCGCAGCGACTGCAAGCGCTGGCCGATGGCTGGGAGGCCAAGGCCGAGCGCATGCTGCGCTGGATTGAGGGTGAACTAGACGGCCGCGCCGCGCTGTGGGACAAGCGAAAGCTGCAGGCTCGCTACTACACAGGCTGGTTTGCGGCGCTGACCGTTTGGGCGCAAGACCCGTTGAACCAGCCTCTGGAGCTCAGCGACTCCGCCCGCAAGCGCCTCAGCCCCGAGGGGATGGCAGAGGCCTTCAAGGGCTCGACCATGGACTTGCTGCTGCCCACTGAATTTTCCGAGCTGGAGCAATTGCTGAAAGCGTTGGCCGAGCTGCCGTCGATCAAGGTGGCGCTGCGTCTGCATGCGGCCGTCCATGTACAGCAGCGCCTGCTGTGGCTCAAACGCCAGGCCGGCACTTTCGGCTTTGCCGATATGTTGCAGCGCCTGGATGCGGCCCTGGCCGGTGATAACGGCCCCGCGCTGCAAGCCGGCATTCTGGCCCAGTACCCGGTGGCGCTGATTGACGAGTTCCAGGACACCTCGCCGCTGCAATACCGGCTGTTCGACCAGATCTACCGCACGGCAGACAACGGCGCGGACAGCGCATTGCTGCTGATCGGCGACCCCAAGCAGTCCATCTACGGCTTTCGTGGTGCGGACATCTACAGCTACCTGCAGGCCAGGCAGGCGACCGAGGGTCGCCACTATGTGCTGGACACCAACTTCCGCTCCACCGAGGCGCTGGTCGATGCGGTCAACCAGTGGTTTGTGCAGGCAGAGGTGCGCGAAGGCGAGGGTGCGTTCATGTTTCGCGCCGGGCAGAGCAATCCACTGCCGTTCGAGAGTGTCAAGGCCAATGGCCGCAAGGAACGGCTGATGCAGGGCAGCCAGGGCATGGCAGCGCTGACCATTGCCTGGGATGGCAGCAGTGATGAGCCGCTGAGCAATGACGACATCCGCCGCCGCGGGGCGGAGTTCTGCGCCAGCCAGATCGTGCAGTGGCTGATGGACGGTGCCACGGGCTTTGCCGAAGCCGGCCAGCCGCTGCAGCGCCTGCGTCCGGCCGATGTTGCGGTGCTGGTGCGTACGGGCAAGGAGGCCGCTGCCGTGCGCCGCGCGCTGGCGCGGCGCAATGTGGCCTCGGTCTATCTCTCCGATCAGGACTCGGTCTTCGCCAGCGGCGAGGCGCAGGATCTGCTGCTGTGGCTGCGTGCCGTAGCTGCCCCTCTGGACGGACTGGCCGTGCGCGCCGGTCTGGCCACGCCCATGATGGGTCTGTCGTTTGACGAGCTGGCCTGGCTGGCCAGCGATGACGAGGCTTTCGATGCGCGCAGCGAGCTGCTCAAGGAGCTGCACAGCCTCTGGCTGCGCCTGGGCGTGCTGGCCATGCTGCGCCAGACGCTGTACCGCTTTGAATTGCCGGCGCGCTGGCTGCAGGACATGGGCGGCGAGCGCCGTCTGACCAACTATCTGCACCTGGCCGAGCTGCTGCAAGCTGCGAGCGCCCAGCTGGAGGGCGAGCAAGCCTTGATCCGCTGGCTGGCCACGCAGATCGAGAGCCCGGGCGCGGCCGGCGATGCGCAGATCGTGCGGCTGGAATCGGACGCCGATCTGGTCAAGGTCGTCACCGTGCACAAGAGCAAGGGGCTGGAGTATCCACTGGTCTGCCTGCCGTTTGGCGGCAGTTTCCGGCCTGTGGATGGCAAGGCAGCCTATCTTTCGCTGCCCGTGCAGATCGATGGCGCACCCGCACGCGAGCTGGTGCTGGACTACGACGATGCGCAGCTGGCGCAGGCCGACAAGGAGCGCCTGCGCGAGGATCTGCGCCTGCTCTATGTGGCGCTGACCCGTCCGCGCCATGCGCTGTGGATGGGGCTGGCCCCCATGAAGCGCGGCAACAGCAAAAACTGTGCGAACGAACAGGGGGCGGCAGGCTATCTGCTGGCCGGAGATGTTTCGCAGTCTGCAGCCAGCTGGCGTGCCAGCATCCAGGCCCTGGGCGAGCGTTGCACGCAGATCGCCGTGGTGGATCTGCCGGCCGAACTGCCCGTGCCCACGCGCTATGTTGCCGCGCAGGCCTTGCCCGCCCTGGTCGCCGCGCCCGTGTACGAGGCTCAGTTCGACCGCCGCTGGGGCATTGGCAGCTTTTCGTCGCTGACCCGCGCCATGGCCGCACCCAGCCTGCCGGTACTGCCGGTGGCCGCACAAAGCCCTGCCGAGGATGAGCGTGCGCTGCAGGCCCAGGAGGCGGGTGAAGCTGCGCTGGACCTGGGCGTCATCAACGACGTCATGACCGCCTTGCCCACCTTGACCAGATTCGCAGCCGGCGCGCGCAGCGATGCTGCGGTGTGGCACCGCTTCATGCGCGGCCCGGTGGTGGGCAATTTCCTGCACGACCAGCTGGAATGGCTGGCCGCAGAGGACTTTGCGCTGCAGCCCGAGGATGATCCCGACAGCAGCGAGCCTCTGGCGGCCCGTCTGCTGCGCCGCTGCGAGCGCGCGGGCCGCAAGGAGCAGGCCGCCGATGTGCTGCAGTGGCTGCGCGCCGTGGTGCACCAGCCGCTGGCGCCGCTTGGTGTCTCGCTGGCCCAGCTGGGCAAAGGCGATGCGCTCTTGCCCGAGATGGAGTTCTGGCTGCCGGCGCGGCGCCTGTCGGCACCGCGCATCGACGCGCTGTGCCGCCGGCATATCCTGCCCGGTCAGCCGCGCCCGGCGCTGCCAGAGCGCGAGCTGCACGGCATGCTGATGGGTTTTGCCGACCTGGTGTTTCACCATGGCGGACGTTACTGGGTGCTGGACTACAAGACCAACCACCTGGGCCAGGATGGCGCTGCCTACGCCCCTCAGGCGCTGGAGCAGGCCATGCTCGAGCACCGCTATGACGTACAGGCGGCGCTGTATCTGCTGGCTCTGCACCGCCTGCTGCAAAGCCGGCTGGGTGCGGCTTACGACCCCCGCGAACAGCTGGGCGGCGCGCTCTATTTCTTCCTGCGCGGTCTTGATGGCGAGGCAGCCGGCATGCATGTGCTGAAGCCGCCGCTGGCGCTGCTGCACGGGCTTGAGGCGCTGCTTGGCGACTGCGAGAAAGAATCGAAGGAGGTGCAGCCATGAAGGGCCGCCGCAAAGCCGATCTGCAGACGCTGGACCTGTTTGCAGCCCCCGCGGATGGTGACTCAATGGCACTGAGCACCACGGACTGGCTGACCGCGCTGGAGCGACTGGCCGATGCGGGTCTGCTGCGCCGCCTGGACAGCGCCCTGGCGGCCTTTGTCGCCGCGCAGGACGCCGAGGCCGGACCTGCACTGCTGGTAGCCTCTGCCGTGCTGGCGCAGATGGAAGGGCGCGGTCACAGCTGTCTGCCCTTGCAGGCGCTGGCTGGCGATCCCAATCAGGTTCTCGCCTGGCCCAAGGAGGCAGAGCGCCTGCAGCAATCGCTATGGGAGCAATTGCCCAGCCGGCTGGCTGACTGGCTGCAGGCCCTGCGTCGCAGCCCCGTGGTGCGTGTCGTGCAGTCGGGAGTGGTGGCGGCAGACCGAGGTCAGCCACTGGTGCTGCTGGACGGCGCTGCGCCCATGCTGTATCTGCGCCGCTACTGGGACTACGAGCGCAGTGTTGCAGCCCATATGGCGCAGCGCACGGCGGCCGATGCGGTGGCGCTTGACGAGCCCAGGGTGCGGGAATGGCTGGGGCGTCTCTTCGGCGCGTCCGCCGTTGCCGCGAATGCGGTGGACTGGCAAAAACTGGCTTGCGCGCTGGCGCTGCGCGGGCGCATGTCCGTCATCACCGGCGGTCCGGGCACGGGCAAGACCTATACGGCCGCCCGTCTGCTGGCGCTGCTGTTTGCCACGGCGCCGGATGCCGCCCAGCTGCGCGTTGCGCTGGCTGCGCCAACCGGCAAGGCGGCGGCGCGGCTCAAGCAGTCCATCGACAGCTCGCTGCTGGAGCTCAAGGAGGCCGTGGGCCGCGAGCTGGATCTGGAAGCGCTGGTCAAACGCATGGGGGCGGCACGCACCCTGCATTCGCTGCTGGGTGCCAGGCCCGACACGCGGCGCTTTGCCCACCATGCGGGCAATCCGCTGGATGTGGATGTGCTCATTGTCGATGAGGCCTCCATGATCCACCTCGAGATGATGGCCGCGCTGCTGCAGGCCCTGCCGCCCACGGCGCGCCTGATTTTGCTGGGCGACAAGGATCAGCTCGCCTCGGTGGAGGCCGGTGCCGTGCTGGGCGATCTGTGCCGCGATGCGCAGCGGGGCAATTACACGCCGGACACTGCGGCCTATGCCGAGCGCGTGACGGACCAGCCCCTGCCAGCGCAGTACCTGGCGCCGGCCCGGGCCTTGCCGCTGGCCCAGCACACCGTCATGCTGCGCGAGAGCCGCCGCTTTGGCGGCCCTATCGGTCAGCTGGCACAGGCCGTGAATGCCGGCGATGCACCGGCTGCCATGGCGCTGCTGCGCACGCATACCCAGGCCGGCCTGCAAGCCGAACTCTGGGCGCGCGAAGGCGGTGATGTCGATGCCGTGGTGCGTAGCGCCGTGCAAGGCCGCGGCGGCATGGCCAGCTATGCTGCCTATGCCGAGGTGCTGGCACAACATGGGCAGGGCAAGGGGCGCGGCTTTGCCGCCGAGGCCGAGCACTGGCAATGGGTGAGGGACGTGCTGGCCGCCTTCGACCGCTACCGCCTGTTGTGTGCCGTGCGTGACGGCAACTGGGGCGTGGCGGGCCTGAACCGCGCGGTGGAGCAGGCCTTGCAGGCCATGGGTGTCATTCGCAAGGAGGGCGAGTGGTATGTGGGCCGTCCGGTGATGATCACCCGCAACGATGCGCAGCTGGGCGTGTTCAATGGCGACATCGGCATGGCCTTGCCCAGCTTTGCCGACCCGGCGCGGCTGCGCGTGTACTTCATGCAGGGCGAGCAGCTGCACCATGTCAGCACGGCGCGCCTGGCCCATGTGGAGACTGCATTTGCCATGACGGTGCACAAGAGCCAGGGCTCGGAGTTCGAGCACACGGCGCTGGTGCTGGCCGCGCAGGGCGGCAATGTGCTCAGTCGCGAGCTGGTCTATACCGGCATCACGCGCGCGCGCAAGGCGTTTTCGCTGTGGACCGAAGTGCCCGGCTTGCTGGTGTCGGCGATGGGCAGTCCCACGCAGCGCAGCAGCGGTTTGCTGGGATTCATGGAGCGTGATCAGTAGCCCAGGGGCGAGGCTCTGTGTTGATAGCGGCGGCCGCAATCCAGGTAACACTGAAGGCTGATTTCGCTCAACCTATAAAGGTTTCCCATCTGGCCTTGCTCGAAGTGATGAGCCTGTGGCACTGGCGCAGTCCAAGGGCGAGACGGCCAGCGAGCGCCGCCCCGCCGCCAGGTTCGTCTTCCTCCTTAGGGGGAAGACGTGAAGCGGCTCAGGGGGGATCAGTGCTCGTAAACCGCTTCCCAGTTGGCAAATCCCTTGACCTCGATCGGGTTGCCGCAGGGGTCGGTGAAGAACATCGTCCACTGCTCTCCGGGCTCGTCCTCAAAGCGCACTTGCGGCTCCAGAATGAAGGCCGTGCCAGCGGCTTTGAGGCGTTCGGCCAGGGCCAGCCAGTCGGGCTTGAGCAGGATCACGCCCAGGTGGGGCATGGGCACCATATGGTTGCCGACCTTGCCGGTGTTGCTCACGGCAAAGGGCTGGCCCAGGTGCAGGGAGATCTGGTGGCCGAAGAAGTCGAAGTCGACCCAGGTATCGGTGCTGCGACCCTCGCGGCAGCCCAGCACGCCGCCATAGAAACGGCGGGCCTGGTCGAGATCGGTCACGTGGTAGGCAAGATGAAAAGCGCTTTGCATGATGGGCCCAAGCGTAGCATTACCGGGCCTGTACCCGGCACGCCTTAGCGCGCAGCCTTGGCCTGCACGCGCGCCATCAGCTCCTCGGTGTTGCTCTTGCGGTCGGCGTTGATCTTCTGCACCGTGGGGCGTTCGCTCATGCGCGCCAGATAGTCGCGCACCGGCAGCTCGGCCAGCAGATCGCTGCCGCCCACGATCTTGCAGGCGCTGCTGACCAGGGGCAGGTGCACGATGGCGCTGCAGTCGGCCAGCGTAAAGCTGTCTCCCGCGATGAACGGGGTATCGAAGCGGGCCAGCTTGGCAAAGGCCGCAATATTCTTTTTGAGCTGCTCCAGCGTCTTGTCGCGCGCGCCGTCACTGATCTTGCCGCCGAAGAAGGCCTGGGGGTAGAGGTTGCGCGCCACCAGCTCCAGGTGCAGATTCAGATAGACGCAGAGTTCGCGGACCTTGGCGGCAGCAAATGGGTCTGCGGGCAACAGCGGCACCTTGTCGGACAGTGTTTCCACATATTCGATGATGGCGTCGGACTCGCTGATGGCGCCGTGCTGGGTGCGCAGATAGGGGACTTTGCCCAGTGGCGATTCCTCGGGGTTGGTGCTGCCCAGCCAGGCCAGCTCCTCGGCGAAGGGAATCTGCTTTTCCATCAAGGCCAGCTTGACCTTGTTGTAGTAGTTGCTGGCCGAAAAACCGCACAAAGTCAGCATGCTTGTCTCCTGATCGGTGGTTGTGAATAGGTATCCGTGGCCAGTCATCGTAGAGGCAAGTGGCGCAAGCCCTGCGTCGCCAACCGGATAGCAGGCCGGCTTCTACAATTGCCCCATGCATTGGCGCGCACATCCTCCTCGGCACCAACCGGCGGCCCTTCTGGCACGCTGGGCGCTTGGTGCGTGGTTTTGCGTGCTGCTGGTCAGCATGCTCACGCCCTGGGCGCGCGCCACGCCGCCTGCAGGCTGGGAGGCGGTGTGCACGGCCAGCGGCAGCACTCACTGGGTGCCCAGCCCCGCCAGCGACGATGCCGCCACCCCGCATGGACTGGATTGCGCGCTGTGCCTGCCGCTGCTGGCGCCGCCGCCGGCGCAGCAGCCAGATCCGGGCAGTCATCGCGCCGTTGTCGATGCCCGGCCCTGGGCCGATGTCGCTCACAGAGCTTTTGTCTCCACCCTGCCGCCCGTACGTGCGCCGCCCTTTGAAACACTGAAAAACATAGCTGAAGGCGCTTGATGGTCAAGCGCTTCAGATCGATTTGAGATTGACATGACTTACGCAAATCAGGCTCAGGCAAGTGCTTCGTTTCAGGAAGACCACCTTGATGCCCCCTTGTTTGCGTAAGTCCAGACTGAATTTGAATGGAGATGGTTTCATGAATACGCGTCGTTTTACCGTGATGGCCCTGGGTTCGCTGGTCGCTTCGCTGCTGGTTTCGGGGGCCGCCTGGGCCCATGCCGATGCCGCCCATGTCAAGGTCGAGAACGCCTGGGCCCGCGCCAGCGTGGCGGGTCAGCAGGCCTCGGGGGCCTTTATGCGCCTGACGGCCCAGGAGCCGCTCAAGCTCGTGGGCGTGGAAACCACGGCCGCCGCCGTGGCCGAGGTGCACGAGATGAAGATGGAGGGCGATGTGATGCGCATGCGCGCCATCGAGGCACTGGATCTGCCCCAGGGCGTAGCCGTGGATCTCAAGCCCGGCGGCTATCACCTGATGCTGCAGCAGCTCAAGGCCCCGCTGGTCAAGGACAGCCAGGTGCCCGTGACCCTGGTGTTCAAGGATGCCAAGGGCGCAATCTCGCGCCTGAGCCTGCAGCTGCCGGTGCGCGCGACGGCCCCTGCGGCCGCCGGTGCCGGGCACCAGCACATGGGTCATGGTGCGCATCAGCATTGATGACTTGAGCCAGGGGCGCGACTTGCTCCCTTGTTTGCAGCAAACATCGCAAGTGCAGTAAGCTAGTTCCGCGTCCGGTCTCGTCCGGATGCGGATTCTGGTATCCATCCCTGCAGTGGAGAGCACTATGAGCGGCGACGCATCGGCATTTGGTTTTGGCAAGTTCATTCCTGGCTTTGATTTTCTGCAGGGGCTGGCGCAAAGCGCTGGCGCTGCGGCCAATCCCATGGGCCGTGTGCCGCAATGGGTGGCTCCCACCGTCAGCGTGGAAGAGGTTGACAAGCGCATTGCCGAACTGAAAGCCGTGCAGTTCTGGCTGGAGCAAAACAGCCGAGCCCTGGCTGCCACCATCCAGGCGCTGGAAGTGCAGCGCATGACGCTGTCCACGCTCAAGGACATGAATGTCAGCATGAGCGAGCTGGCCAAGTCCTTTCCTTTCCCTGGTGCAGCGCCGGCCGAGCCCGCTGCGACCGGCAATACCGGCTGGCCCATGGGCGCCGCCACGGCCGCGCCAGCCGCCGAGCCTGAACCTGAGCCTGAACCTGAAGCAGAGCCCGCAGCGGCCGAGGCCGCCAGCCAGACCCAGGCAGGCCCCTCTTCTCAGGCCGCCCTGGGCCAGGCCATGCAATGGTGGGGAGCGCTGACCCAGCAGTTCCAGCAGATCGCGGCCAAGGCCATGGCCGAGCCCGTTCCTCCCGAGACCCTGGCGGCCGCCCAGCGCGCGACCGAGATGGCCAGCGGCTTTGCCAAGTCCACCATGGAAAAGGTGATGGCACAGGCAGGCAGTTTTGGCACTGCAGCTGCAGCGAAAACTGCGGCAAAGAGTGAGGCAACGAGTGCTGCGGCAGCCGAGCCCAGGCCTTCACGCAAGGTGGCGGCCAAGACCGGTCAACCCAAAACGGCCGCCAGCAAGACCGCTGCCGCTAAAAAAGCTGCCCCCAAGCAGCCTGCTGCCAAAAAGACTGCAGCCAAAACCTCTGCTACCTCGCGCAAGCCCTGAGCAAACCCTTCCCGCTAAGGTGGAAAATCGTGGTTGCAAGGCATCCACGCTCCAGCAAGAACAGGAGGGCTTATGTCACTGTTTCCCGTCGCTCATGCCAGCCATGAAGACTGGCGCGCTGCGACTGAGCAAGTCGTGCTGCAGCTGCGTGGGCAGTTGCTGCGCCAGTCACTGCAGCCGCACCGGCTGGGTCTGGTCTACATCGCGCAGGGGCTGGTGCCCCATGCGCAGCAGTTGTTGGCGCTGCTGGCGCGCGAGTTGCCTCAGGTCACCGACTGGGTGGGCAGCTCCGGCCACGCCGTATTGGCCATGGAACATGAGTATTCCGAAAGCTCCTCGCTGGCGGTCATGTTGCTGGACCTGCCCGCCGCCCACTACCGCGTCTACTCCGGCGTGGCACCGCTGGCGCAAAGCGGCGCAGAAGCCGGATTCGAGGCGCATTCGGCCCTGGTGCACTCCAGCATCGATCAGCCCGATCTCGCTGAGCTGCTGCTGGAGCTGTCCGAGCGCATCAGCACTGGAAATCTGTTCGGTGCGCTCAGCAGCGAGCAGGGCGTGCAGTTTGCCTGCCGCGCCGAAGACCTGCCCCGCTTGCGTGCCCAGGCCAGTGTCGGCATCTTTCATGCCGGCTTTTCGGGGGTGGCCTTCGATGCCGACGTGGCCTGTATCTCCAGGCTGGCCCAGGGCTGTGCGCCCTTGGGCGCGGGACTTGCGATTACCGAGGCCAGGGGGCCGGTGGTGCTGGAGCTGGAAGGCGAGCCCGCCTTGCCCCGACTGCTGCAGATGCTGGATGTGGAAGCCAGCCCCAGCGCCGGCGGCGGCTGGCAGGCTGCGCTGTCCCAGCTGCGCAAGACCCAGGCGGCGATCGCACCGCTGGGCCGGGGTCTGGAGCGCGGCGCGCTGACCGACGAGGCCCAGGTGCTGCATATCGTGGGGCTGGACCCGGTGCGTCAGGGCATTGCGCTGTCATCGCCCGTAGAGGCCGAGCACACGGTGATCTTCTGTCAGCGCCAGAGCAGCGCGGCCCGTCATGAGCTGATGCAGATGGGCGCGGCCCTCAAGGATGCGCTGCAGCCCGACTTTGCCGATGCCGGCCCCGAAACCATGGCAGAAGCTGCCCAGCCCCAGCATATACGCGGTGCCATCTATGTGAGCAGCAAGGGCCGGGGCAGCGAGCTGTTTGGCGGCGCCGATGCCGAGCTCAAGCTGCTGCGCCATGCGCTGGGGCCGGTGCCTCTGATCGGCCTGGTGGCCGAGGCACAGCTGATGGATGCGCATGTGCATCAGCTGGCCGGCGTGTTGACCGTGTTCACCGGCAAATAGCCTGAAATTTGATAGCTGTTAGCGCTTGATTTAAAAGGATTTCAGCATCAATTGATGCTGAAATCATTGGCTGGAAAGCGCATGCAGCTATCAAAAATATGAACGGCCCCGAAACTGGCGCAGCCCAACAAAGACATGGCAAGCAAGCGTCGCCGCGCAGCGAAGTTGTCGTCCCCCTCCCGTAGCGCGCAGCGTGTAGAGAAAGGAGGAGAGGCGGCGGGGCCGCCCCGGCAAAGCCGCTCAGGGGGTGGAATACAGTTCCACGCCCAGATTCAGCATCAGGCGATTGGCCCAGCCAAACAGTGCGGCCGAGTGCAGCATGTCCAGAATTTCCAGATCGGTCAGACCTGCATCACGCAACGGTTGCAACTGCTGCGGGCCAAAGCTGCCCGGCGCACGCGTCAGTGTCAGCGAAGCCTGGATGATGGCGCGCTCGCGGGCATTGGTGCCGGCAGTGTCGGGCTCGTCAAACAGCTGGGCCATCACATCGTTGCGCTTGGCCAGCTGCTCGAAGCGCTGAGCGTGCACCGAAGCGCAGTACACGCAGCCATTGGAGCGAGAGACGGCAGTGGCTGCCACTTCACGCTCGGCGCGGGACAGGCCGCCGGGCGCATACATGATGGCGTTGAAGGCCTGGGAGCGCTCCAGCAGCACCTGGGGCTGGCGGGCCAGCAGCAGGTAGAAGTCCATGCTCTTGGCCTTGGGGTGGCTGACTTCCAGCACATGCTGCTGCTCGGGCGTGGCGGTGTCGGGGTCCAGCACCTGCAGCCAGGCCTTCCAGTCCAGGGTCTCGCTGGTGAAGCCGTTGCGGCGCAGTGGCTCACCGGGCGGCGGCAGGTTGGCGGGGTGGACAAAGGGCGCTGCATCGGCAGGCTGGGTGGCAGGCGCTTCGGTGACGCCGCCCAGCTCGCCCATGGCCTTCACACCCGCCAGCAGGCGGGCCTGGTAGGCCACAAAGCCGATCAGCTGGGCCAGCAGCACGGTGTCGTTGAGTGACAGGCCGGCGGCCGGAATGGCCAGCAGCGCGGCCTGATCGCTCTGGGCCGGGTTCAGGGCCAGCGTGCGCACAAAGTGCAGCATGGCATCGAGGCGCGCATTGCCGGTCTGGGTGCCGGGCTGATCGAGGATGGCGCGCAGCTCGGGCGTGATGGCGTCGCCCAGGGCCTCGGCGCGGCTGCGGTATTCGGCTTGCAGCACGCTCACGCCGCTGACGCGGGTCTGCTCGGTAGCCAGCACCAGGCGCTCGGCCTGGGTCAGATCGCTGTCCAGCTGATTGCCCAGCAGCAGGTCTTCGCAGGCCTGGGTGGCCAGAGCGACCTTTTCGCGCTCGTGGCGGGTGGTGAATGTGGGGCTGCCTTGCTCGAGGCCGGCCAGTCGGTCTATGGTGTCTGTCATGCGAAGTCTCGTGATTTAGGGTTGCAGCTGCCGGATGCGCGCAGCGCTGTCGGCTGCGGTCCATTCCGTGCCGTCCAGTTCGGGTTCGGCATAGGCCTTGAGCTTGTCGAAGTGCTGCTCGATATCGTTCAGATAGAACAGCGAGGCCAGACCTTGCGCCAGTTTGCGCGCTCCGTCGCTGATGGCGGGAATATCGCCCGACACCGTGCCGTGCGAGAGTGCTGCGGGGTAGCAGAAGCAGTGAATCCGATCGAGACCGGGTAGCTCGCCCTGGAACTCGAACAGCGGCCCCAGATCGGGCGATGCCGACAGCTCGGCATCCTCATCGCCGGACTCGGGCGTGAAGCGGCTGTTCCACAGCTTCACATGCGGCGCGATGTCGGCAAACTCGGGACGCAGGCTCCAGTCAATGGCAAAGCCCGTGGAGACGATGAGAAAGTCCAGCACGAACACGCCGGCCGAGGTCTGCACCTGCAGCTTGTCGCCCGCTTTCTCCACAGCCTGCACCGCGCAGCCCAGGTTGAAGAAGGCATTGTCATGGCGCGAGACGCGCAGCGTGCTGCCGTGTGGCGGCGGCACCTGCTGGGCGTTGATGTAGTGGCGGATACGCCATTTCCACGCATCGGGCAGCAGATACTGGCCGTGGGTCAGACCGGGCACGCCCGAGCCCTTGGACTTGTTGATCAGCGGCAGCTGCTGGCGGCGGATCAGCATGTCTACGCTGGCCGCGCCGTTTTCGAGAGCCGTCGCGGCGCTGTCCATGGCCGAGGCGCCGGCGCCGACCACGCCCACATGCTTGCCGGCCAGCGTGGCGTAGTCCATGGCGTCGGAGGAATGGGCCCAGAATTTCCTGTCCACGCCCCGCATGAAGGCGGGAACCGTTGCGCCGCCCAGGCCGTCGCGGCCCGTGGCCAGCACCAGGCGGCGGGTCTGCCAGGTCGCGATCACGCCATTGGCCTTGACGTCGACTTCCACCACGCCATCGGCCTGCGGGCGCACGGCAACGACTTCATGGCCGTTGCGCACATCGGCGTTGGTCACGCGGCGGTACCAGCGCAGATAGTCCATCCACTGCAGGCGCGGGATCTTGTCCAGCGCCGTCCAGGCATCCAGACCGAACTGGGCGATGAACCAGGCGCGAAAGGACAGAGCTGCAACCCCCATGGCAGGGCCGGTCAGCTCCTTGGGCGAGCGCAAGGTTTCCATGCGCGCAGTGGTGGCCCAGGGGCCTTCGAAGTCCAGTGCGGACCTGTCCAGCAGCACGGGCTTGATGCCGACCTGCTGCAGCGCCATGCTGAGCGCGAGACCGGCCTGGCCGGCGCCGATGACGAGCACGTCATGCACCGGCAGCCCCTTGCGCGTGGAGGGGGGAATCCAGGCCTTGGCAGGCCAGCCCAGAGTGACGAAGTCGTCACGCAGGCGTTCTTCCAGCGTTGCCAGCCCCGATGTGGCGGCTGTCGTAGAAGGTGAAATTGACATAGCTAAAACCCAAAAGCGCCTGAGGCTTGAGCCGCAGACGCATCAAACAAACACCGATAACTTAACACTGCTTGAACTCGAAGCAGGACCAAGTGAGAGACATCGAGGAAGGGCCGCCCCGCACCGAGGGTGTCGTTCCTCTCCCTTGGCGCGCAGCGCGTAGAGAGAGGGGGAAGCGGCAGGGCCGCTCAGGGGGTGTTAGTCAATACTTATCTTGGCATCCTTGACCACCTTGGCCCATTTGATGCGATCTTCATGCACGGTCTTCTTGAACTGCTCGGGTGTCTCTTCGCGGATGGTGTTGCCCTGGGAGACAAAGCGCTCGCGCACCTCGGGCTGCTTGAGCACGTCGTTGACCGCCAGGTTGAGCTTCTTGATGATGACCGGGTCCGTGCCCTTGGGCGCGAAGATGCCGAACCAGATGGAGCTGTTGAAGCCCTTGGTGCCCGGCAGGCCGCTGGCGGCAATGGTGGGCACTTCCTTGACGGCTTCCACGGGCTTGGCCGTGGTCACGCCCAGCAGGCGCACCTTGCCGGCCTTGTAGTGGCTCAGCACGGTCTGCACCTGGTTCATGATGCAGCAGGTCTCGCCGCGCAGCACCGAGGTGATGGCTTCGGGGCCGCCCTTGTAGGGCACATGCACCATGTCCAGGCCCAGACGCGAGTTGAACTCGGCGAACGCCATATGGGTGCCTGCGCCATTGCCGGTGGAGGCGTAGTTGTACTTGCCGGGATGGGCCTTGACCTCGTCGACGAACTCCTTGAGGTTCTTGACGTTGATCACATTGGGATTGATGGTCAGCACATTGGCCACGTCCACCAGCGGTGCCACGGGCACAAAGTCGGCCTCCACGTCGAACGGCAGCTTCTTGTACAGCGCGGCATTGCTGCCATGGGTGGCGGCGGTGCCGAAGTAGATGGTGTAGCCATCGGGCTTGGCGCGGGCTACAAACTCGCTGCCGATATTGCCGGCGGCGCCGCTCTTGTAGTCAATGATCACGGGCTGGCCCAGGATCTTGCCCAGCGGCTCCTGCGCCACGCGGCCGATCACATCCACACCCGAGCCGGCGTTGAAGCCCATGATCATGGTGATGGGCTGATGCGGATAGCTGGCGGCACCGGGATCGGCGGCCTGGCTGGCCAGAGGAAACAGGGCGGCGGCCGCCGTTGTGGCAACAAGACCGGAGATGAAACGGGGCAGCAAACGCATGATGGGACTTGTCCAGAAGAACCTTGAATGCTGTGAATTGTGTCCGTAATTTAATGATTTGCTTCTATATGCTTATGCAGCATTAAGCTTGTGGGGTTAATGCAAAAAAGCCCAGATCTCTTGCGAGACATGGGCTGAAATCCGCTGGAAAGTGATGACTCGGAGGGCCAGCGGAGGGAGCGATCAAGGCTTAAAGCGTCAATAGGCGCTTAGCGGCGATAGGGGTTGTGGGGGTTGCGGTCATGGCGGTTGGGCACGCCGTCACCATCCCTGTCCCAGCGGCTGGCGCGGTAGTCCCAGCGGTTGCCGTGCTGCACCCAGGCGGGCTGGCGGTACACATAGCCGGGGCGGTTCTGCACCCAGTGGCCGGCGCGCCAGACATGGCGGTGGCCGCGCGGCTCCCAGTAACCAGGAGCCCAGACATAGCCACGACGCGGAGCGGGCACGGCTTCATAGCGGACGGGGGGCGGTGCGTTGAACTGTACGTTCACATAGGCGCCCTGGCTGGCACCCGCCCAGTAAGCGTTTTGGGCCTGTGCACTACCGACAAAGCCCAGCAGGGCGAGTGCGCCTGCGGCAGCGACGGTTTGGATGGTGTTGCGGATTGTCAGCATATACGCCTCCTTCATGGGTAGCGGGCTGTCTGTGGGTCCAGGCATCCCTTGGGCTCCATGTTGGATGGCCAGCGTCAACCGTGGGTTGCCGCTGTGCGAAGTCTTGCAATCTTGTGTGTCTGTTTGGTGAAGAATGTATGAAACAGGCGGCTGATGCAGATGCAGCAAGCGCATTTAGCTACATATTTGGGAGTGGCCGTCTACCGGCGCAAGGCCGCAAAGGCGGGCAGCTCCCATTTGCGCATGCCCAGCACCAGGGTGTAGCCCTCGATCTTGTTGGGCCCCAGTCGCTGGTCCTGCAGATGCTGCTGCGAAAAGTCCTGACCGATGCGCTGGATGCGCTCCACGAAGCTGGGGGCCAGGCTGGGGGCGATGGAGCCATGCACCAGCAGCATGGTCTCGTCCTCGCCGGCAAAAGTGCCGCCGAAGTAGTCCAGCACGGCGTTCTCGCGGAAGAAGTCCATCACCGGGCCGTTGGTCTGCCAGCGGAAGGTCTTGGCCAGGCGCAGCTTGTAGCGGTTGCCGGGACGCAGCTCGATGATGCCGATGCGGTCCAGCTGTGCCAGATAGCCGATGCCCTCGGGCTCGCTGATGCGGTAGGTGGCGACGATCTGCTCCAGCGTCCACTGGCTGAGCACGCAGATGGCCGTGAGCAGCAGCTTGCGGTCGGCAACCACGGCAATCTCCTGCTCGCGCGTGATCTGCTGCAGCAGCGGCCGGCTATCGGCCACATTGCGCGCCAGATCGGCAAAGTCCAGGTGCAGGGCGCGGCAGATTTCGTCAATGCGCGACAGCGGCATGTCGCCCTTGGCCAGCATGCGCTTGACGCTGGATTCGGCCATGCCTATGGACTGGGCCAGGTCGGCATAGGTCATCTGCGCGGCCTTGAGTTCTTTCTTGATGGCGGTGACGAGATCGGCGGTCGTGCTCATGGTATCGGTTGGTAGTACTGGCAGTGCAGCGATATGGCGCAAGTTTAGAAGATTGATGCCGCTGCTTCGGCGGATTTCCATACTGCGCGGCATTCACACAAGGAAGCGCCATGCAACTGCATACCTCATCGATCACGACCGTGGAAATGACGAGCCCCGAGACCTCGGGCACGCTGGAGCAGCGCTTTGCCTTGTTCGGGGGTATGGCCTTGCTGTTCACGCTGGCGCTGCTGATGCCCGGCATGGCCCAGCCCGAGCACTATCACGCCTTTGCCAACCAGCGCGGCTGGCTGGGTGTGCCGAATGCCGCCGATGTGTTGAGCAATCTGGGGTTTGTGCTGGCGGGATTGGCGGGCTGGGTCGCGCTGGGGCGTGCCGACTATCAAAAGCTCAACGGCACGGCGCGTGCCCTGTGCGCTCTGTTCTTCACGGGCCTGCTGTGCTCGAGCGCGGGGTCTGCGTACTATCACTGGGCACCGCAGGATTCGAGTCTGGTCTGGGACCGGCTGGGCATGAGCCTGGCTTTCGCCGGCTTGCTGGGCCTGGCGGTGCAGACGCGCATTGACGACATCAGCGCCCGCATCACTGCCGGGGTATTGCTGGTGGCGGCGCCCGTCAGCGTGGCGGTCTGGGCGCAGACCAGCAATGTGCTGCCCTGGGTGCTGGTGCAGGGGGGCGGCATGTTGACTCTCCTGTGGCTGGCCTTTGTGGCGCCGCGTCGTCATGCGCTGCCCGTGGAGCTGGGCTGGGTGATCGGTCTGTACTTCGTGGCCAAGCTGCTGGAGCTGTCGGACGGCGATGTGTTCGATGTGACCGCGTACGCAATCTCCGGCCACAGCCTCAAGCACTTGGTGGCCGCCGCAGCCGCGTGGCCTGTGCTGCGTGCCTTGCTGCAGTGGCGCGAGTCGTAATATTCATAGCGGCTGGCGCATGTTCAACAAGCGTCAGCCGCATAAAACCTACAAAAAAATCCGGGCAAGTTGGCACAATGCCAGCAGCGCCACAGGGAGAGATCCATGAATTCCACGCCGACCGTGCATACGGCCGCCGCTGCACAGCAGCATGCCCACCCCAACCAGTTTGCCCTGCTGGGCCAGCGCCGC
This sequence comes from Comamonas testosteroni ATCC 11996, assembly GCF_000241525.1. GTDB lineage: Bacteria > Pseudomonadota > Gammaproteobacteria > Burkholderiales > Burkholderiaceae_C > Comamonas > Comamonas testosteroni. The sequence continues at coordinate 102,883 of NZ_AHIL01000037.1, read as the reverse complement.
TTTGCGCCGTTTTTCTGGACGCAGTTTGCCGGTGCAGGCAATGACAATCTCTTCAAGTTCGCCTTCACGGTGATGGTCACCTATCAGCTCAGCGTCTCGTGGCTGCCGCCTTCCATGGCGGGCCTGGTGATCGGTGCGCTGTTCACCCTGCCTTATCTGCTGTTTTCGGCCACTTCGGGCCAACTGACCGACAAATGGGACAAGACTCGCATGTTCCGCCTGGTCAAGAACCTCGAGATCGCCATCATGCTGATCGCGGCCTGGGGTTTCATTCAGGCCAATGTGCCAGTGCTGCTGCTGTGCGTGTTCCTCATGGGGCTGCACTCCACGCTGTTCGGCCCCGTCAAGTTCGCCTATCTGCCACAGGTGCTCAATGACCGCGAACTCACGGGCGGCAACGGCATGGTGGAGATGGGCACTTTTGTCGCCATCCTGCTGGGTCAGGTCGCAGGCGGTCTTTTGATTGCCGTGCCCGAGGTCGGTCATATGCAGGTGGCCATGGCCTGCGTGGCCGTTGCGGTCGTGGGCCGCATCTGCGCACAGTTCATTCCCCATGCGCCGGCGACCGACCCGGGCCTGGTGATCAACTGGAACCCGTTTACCGAAACCTGGCGCAACCTCCAGCTGGCACGCCAGCAGCCCGTGGTGTTCCGCTCGTTGCTGGGCATCAGCTGGATGTGGTTCTTCGGCGCGGTGTTCCTCTCGCAGTTTCCCAGCTTTGCCAAGGAGGTGCTGCATGGCGACGAGCATGTGGCATCGCTGCTGCTGGTGATCTTCTCGGTGGGCATAGGCATTGGCTCGCTGCTGTGTGAAGTGTTCAGCCGTCGCCAGGTGGAGATCGGCCTGGTGCCGCTGGGCGCGATTGGCATGAGCGTGTTTGCGATTGATCTGTTCTTTGCCACGCGCGCGCTGCCGCCCTCAGAGCTGATGGGCGTGAGTGCCTTTTTTGGAGAGGCCAAACACTGGCGCGTGATGCTGGACCTGGGTCTGCTTGCGCTGTCGGCCGGCATCTACAGCGTGCCCATGTATGCGCTGATCCAGATGCGCAGCCAGCCCACGCACCGTGCGCGCATCATCGCGGCCAACAATATCCTGAACGCGCTGTTCATGATCGCCTCGGCCGTGCTGGCCGGCGCCCTGCTGGCCGCAGGTTGCAGCATTCCCCAGGTGTTTCTGATCACCGGCATCGCCAACGCCATCGTGGCGCTCTATGTGTTCCTGCTGGTGCCCGAATATCTGCTGCGGTTTGTCGCCTGGGTCATCACCCACTTTGTCTACCGCTTCAAGGTGCGTGGCGACGAGCATATTCCGCGCGATGGCGCGGCCGTTCTGGTCTGCAACCATGTGAGCTTTGTCGATGCCATCTTGCTCATGGCGGCCAGCCCGCGCCCCATCCACTTCGTGATGGATCACCGCATCTTTCAGACACCGGTGCTGGGCTGGTTGTTCAAGCTGGCCAAGGCGATTCCGATTGCATCCCACAAGGATGACCCAGCCACCTATGAGGCCGCGTTCGCGCGTGCCGCCGAGGTGCTGCGCGAGGGTGATCTGCTGGCCATCTTCCCCGAGGGCGGCATCACCTCTGACGGCCAGCTGCAGCCGTTCAAGGGCGGCATCATGAAGATTCTCGATCACGCGCGAGACGACGGCCTGCAGGTTTCCGTCATTCCCATGGCGCTGACCAATCTCTGGGGCTCCTACTTCAGCCGCATCGAGTTGCGCGGCGGCAGGAATGTGGCCATGGTCAAACCGCTGCGCCGCGGCCTGTTCAACCGTGTGGGGCTGGAAGTGGGCGAGCCCGTGGCGGCTGCCGCGGTCACTCCGGCCCTGCTGCAGCAGAACGTGGCGGAATTGCTCCGGCGTTAAGGCTGGATGATCAGGGCGCGAGCCGGATATCACCCATGTAGGCCAGTCCTTCGCCATGGGTGTTGTCCGAGTCCGCCGAGACAGTGACACCGATGATGGTGGGCATGGCCTGGGACTCGTCGCCAAAGGCGTGCAGATAGTCGGACGTCAGATTGCGCTGTTCCGTTACCCACTGGCCTTTGTGCGTGCTGCCGCTTTGCAGCACGATATAGCGCATGCGATGCGTGAACGCGTTGTGCATGACCGTGCCTGTGGGTTGCTTGTTGTCCCAGACATAGCACAGCGTCTCGGCTGGAATATCCTCTCCGGTGCTGATTCTGCCCAGACGCAGCTTTGCCCGTTCGCCAAAGCTCAGCTGCGATTTGTCAAAGTCGAAGGACATGCAGAGCTTGAGCGCCGCATCGTCACCGGCTCTGGTTTTGATATCGGCCTTGTCGATCAGCTGATCCACGCGCCAGCGCCACTGCAGTTGCAGATCGGGCGTGGCAGCCTGGTGCAGCGTGTGAACCATATTGCCGTAGGCGTCCTGTGTGCTCACGCGCAGCACATGCCCGCCATCCTGGTCCACCACATTGAATGCCGTCGGGTTCTTGTTGGGCAGGGTGGCAAAGTGCCAGGGCCCTCCAAGAGGGCCAGGCGGCATCTGCGAAAAAGCGGGAATGCTGCTGCCCTGCGCCAGTGCAGAGACAGCTAGCGTGGACATGGCCGTGGCGAGCGCTGCAGCAAGCCGGCTTTGTCGGCGTGAAGGTTTGTGCAGGGCGAAGGTCTGAGAGTGAAGCCGCATGGATTGCCTGATGATTTTTGAAAGTTGTGGGCGCGGGAGTGGGGCAAGATGTGCAAGCTGCAATTGGTTTGCGCGCTGGCAACGGGCGGGAAGTATCGCTTTGCGATACTGCGAGACCTGCCGCTTGCTGATTTTGACAAAACACAGGGCCAAAGTTTCGGGCGCATGGATGATTCGTTCGTCGCCGCATGGAAACAGCGGTTCATTTCAACAACCACCGGGAGCCATTTGTGATCAACGCCCTGACCTTTATCCGTCCTCTTCGCAATAGCCTGTGCGCCCTGGGCGCGGCCTTTGCCTTGCTGGGCGGCAGCGCAGTCCACGCCCAGAGCGAAGCCTCTCTGGTGCTGTCGGCCCTGCCTGTGGCATCGGTGGTTGCAGCGGTATCGGGTGGTGCTTCGGAGGAAGTTGTGGCAATACCCCTGTTTCTGTCGGCCGCTGGTGCATCCGTGATCGTTGAGGCTGTGGAGAGCAGTGCCACAGGCGTGACCTATGTGCTCAAGAATGTGGCTGACGGCACTTCGGCCGTGGTCAAGGTCTCTGGCCAGGCTGCGGGTGCCCTGTCGGTCGGTGTGGGCACGGTGGTGCAGACCAGCGCGACGGCGGCCGGTGTGATCCTGTCCACGGCAGGCAAGGTGCTGGCCTTCATCCCCAACGAAATCGGCAAGGCGCTGATGCACAACGAGCGTCTGTAATTCAAGAAGCTGGAGGCTCGCATGATCAAGGAATCGTCAAACGTTGTACAAGCCATGGCGCCCGCTCAACGCACCGGCATGCCCATTCCCGGCCCTGTGGTGCTGGCGCTGGGCGCCGCGCTGATTGCCTGGGCAGGCTCGGCAGAGGCTGGCCGCAGCTGTGAAGACCGTCCGCTGACCGCCGATGTCATGGTCAAGGGGCTGAATCTGGCCGCGCGCACCGCCAAGGCACTGGATGCCGAGTTTCAGAAGAACGGCACCCAGGTCGTGCTGCTGGCTCGGCAAGGACAGGACTTGAGCAAATACGATCTCAAGTACTCGCACTATGGCTGGGCCTACAGAACACCTGCCGGCCCCTGGCGCGTGGCGCACAAGCTCAACGAGTGCGGCACCGCATCCGGCCATATCTACCGCCAGGGCCTGGGCGAGTTCTTTCTTGACGATATGTGGCGCTACGAAGCCGCCATTCAGATCCCGACACCGGCGGTGCAGCAGGCCCTGCTCAAGTTCCTGAGTGCTCCCACGGTGCTGCGCCTGCAAAACGAGCCCTACAGCATGGTCAGCTATGTCTGGAGCAGCAAATACCAGCAGTCGAACCAATGGGCGACCGAGACGCTGGCCGCTGCCATGGAGCCTGCGGCGATTCAGAACCGTGCACAGGCTCAGGCCTGGCTGCAGTCCAGGGGCTATGAACCCAGCGCGCTCATCATTCGGGCGTTCTCGCGACTGGGCGGACGCATGACGGCCGCCAATATCGCGTTTGACGATCATCCGAATGAAAAGCGCTTTGCCAGCCGCATAGAGACGGTGACGGTGGACTCCGTGACCCAGTGGTTGCAGCGCACGCAACTGGCATCGGCCGTGCGTACCGTGCAGTGAGTTTGAGCCCTGTTAGCTTCAAGGCCTTGCTGAGTATGCGCATGGCGCTACGTTTTTGGAGTAATTGAAAATGAGCAAGTCTCTGCGTTTGCCCGAGAAATGGTTTCGCCGTGGCCTCTGGCTGGTGGCGCTGGTGTTTGCCTTCTTCCTGATAGGCCTGGGCGGGCTGGTGGTGGGCAATCTGCCGCAGCCCGATCGCTCGCTGGAGATCGAGTCCTTTATTCCTGAGGCCGATGTACAGCGTGTGCGGGCCGAAATCGACCAGGCCCAGAAGACAGCCGGCGTGACCCAGAAGGCGCTGGACAGGGCACAGCTCAAGTTCGACGCTGAGCGTGCGCGCTACCAGTCGGCGCGCGACACCTTTGACAACTGGGTGGCGACCCGCCGTGCGACGGAGCGCCCTGAGCAGGATGCAGAACTGGTCGCACGCAGCAAGGCGCTGGATGCGCTCAAGCAGGCCGAGGACATGGCCCGCCAGGAGCGCGAGAAGGAAGCACAGACCCATCTGGAGGCCAATCAGGCCGTCTCCAACGCCGAGGCCGAGATGAGCAGTCTGCGCGAGCAGGCCTATCCCCAATATGAAGCCGCCATGCGAGCCAGTGAACTGCGCGTGTTTCTGTTCCGTCTGGCCATTACCCTGCCTTTGCTGGTGGTGGCGGGCTGGCTTTTCGCGAGGAAGCGCAAGAGTACCTGGTGGCCTTTTGTCTGGGGCTTCATCTTTTTTGCGCTGTTTGCCTTCTTTGTCGAGCTGGTGCCTTATCTGCCTGACTACGGCGGCTATGTGCGCTACATCGTGGGCATCGTGGTGACGGTGCTGCTGGGCCGCTATGCCATTCTTGCGCTCAACCGCTATCTGGAAAAACAGAAGCTGCAGGAGTCTCTGCCCGAAGAGCGGCGCCGTGAAGAGCTGAGCTATGACGTGGCGCTGGAGCGGCTGTCCAAGAATGTGTGCCCGGGCTGCGAGCGCCCCGTGGATCTCAAGAACACCGAGATCGACTTCTGTCCCCATTGCGGTATCGGCCTGTTCGACCATTGCGGAAGCTGCGACACCCGCAAGAGCGCGTTCTCACGCTTTTGTCATAGCTGTGGCACTGCGGCCGGCAAGATGCTGCCGCGTCCCGATGCGGCGGTGGCAGCCTCGCCCGCCTCCGGGTCCGGCGAGCCCGGATGACCGTGGGCCGGGCGACCGGCTTGTCGGGGGCGGCAGTGGCGTGTCGCGCTCAGCGAAGCTGCGCTGCGACGCGATCGCGCCCGGCGGCCTTGGCCTCATACAAAGCCTGGTCTGCCTGCTGCAGAAGCAGGTCCAGGCTTTGATGCGCTTGCAGGCTGGCAGTATGAGCCAGACCTATGCTGACGGTGGCGCTCATCGTCTTGTCATTCATGGGCACGCGCAGCTCCCGGATGGAGCGGTTGATGCGCTTGGCGATCTCCTGCGCAGCGGTTGCATCCACCTTGGGTAGAGCCACGGCGAATTCCTCGCCTCCCATGCGACCTACGATGTCCTGAGCGCGCAGCACCTGGCTCAGGGTCTGGCTGAAGCTGCGCAGCAATTGGTCGCCTCCCGCATGGCCGAAGCTGTCGTTGATCTGTTTGAAATGGTCGAGATCCAGCATCAGAATGGCGAAGGGCTGGCCATCCTGGCGGCAACGCTCCAGTATTCTTTGTCCCTGCTTCATGAAGGCGCCGCGTGCCAGCATATCGGTCAGAAAGTCGTGGTTGACGGCATGACTGAGCTTTTGCATCAGCTCGTTGCGCGCCATATGCGATCCTGCCACCGCAAGTGGGCCCAGCACCAGCATGCATAGCCCCACGCGAAATGACAAAGCCTCCAGAAAATGTGCGGGTGTGAATTCAAGCGTGCCCAGCGAAATGAAAATGATGCTGCTCAGGCAAAGTGTTGCCGTGATCAGCGTCAGACTGAAGATGCGATAGCTCAGCGCGCACCATATGAGAGCCGGCAGCGAGAACGCCAGCGAGCCGGGACCTTTGATCCAGTAGCTGATGGCTTCCAGCGCAATGACAGACAGCAAAGGCAGGATGCGGCGCAAGGGGGAGGACTCGCCCAGATGCCCAGCTGGCTGCTTGCGTGTCGGCCAGGCCAGGACAATGGGCAAAAACATCATGTAGTTCAGCCATTCGCTGCTCAGCCACATGGAAAAGGCCTGCCAGTGCGGCGTCCCGAAAACGGCGCTCAGCACCGGCGCTCCCAGCAGCGCTGCCGTCAGTGCGCCCAGGCCGCTGCCCACAAACAGCAGCAGGGCGGAGGACTGGCGTTGCATGAACAAAGTGGCATGGCGCTGTCTGTGCATCAGCGCCCAGGCCGCGCCCACACCGGCCATATTGGCGATGCTCAGCAGGATTGCCACATCGAGCCGGCTGCCTGTGAGCAGATCAGCTGCGATATAGGCGACCGAAACCGCCAGCACCGAGCTCGGGCGAAGCCAGTCAGGGCGGTGCAGCAAAAGGCCCAGCAGCAGTGCGTTTGCAGGCCAGATCGCCGAGAGAAATCCCATGGGGCGCCCCAGTATGCCCAGCAAGGCGGCCAGAAACACCAGGCTCCCAAGCCCGAGCGCCGCTGCCCATGTCCTGGGGGCAGCGGTCTGCAGCATCGGCGTTGGCTTGGGTGCGGAGGCGTCGGTCATGGGGGAGGGGCCGAGAGCGTTTCGTGGAACTTTCTTCAGTGGCTCTTTGCGAATTCGATATCAATCGCCAAAAATGCCTGTTGTTGCCGTCAGATGTTGTGGTTTTAACAAAAACATACAGAAAAATGATTGCCGAAGCGGTTTTGAGGCGGGCAATTGACGATGTTTTTCATTTGACGGACTACAGGCAAGCCGGATATCAACCGCCGAATGAAAAAAGCCAGAGACTCGCTCTGGCTTTTTGGTGGTTCTGCTGCGGCAGACGATGGGTGGCTCAAACCCCGCGTGCGCGGTCGGCCTTGAATTGGGCGCGGAACTGGGCAAAAGTGCCTGCGTCCAGTGCGTTGCGGATTTCCTGCATCAGGTTCAGGTAATAGTGCAGGTTGTGGATGGTGGTCAGCATGGGGCCCAGCATTTCGCCGCAGCGGTCCAGGTGGTGCAGATAGGCTCGGCTGAAGCCTTCTCGGCCGCCATCGTCCCAGCTCACGCCGCTCTTGCCCGCGCAGGCATGGCAGGTGCAGGTGGTGTCTATGGGCTGGTGATCCACCTTGTGGCGGGCGTTGCGGATCTTCAGATCGCCGTAGCGCGTAAAGATGGTGCCGTTGCGAGCATTGCGGGTAGGCATCACGCAGTCAAACATGTCCACGCCGTCGGCCACGCCTTGCACCAGGTCTTCGGGCGTACCCACGCCCATCAGGTAACGCGGCTTGTTGGCGGGCAGCAGATGCGGCGTGTGAGCCATGATCTCCAGCATCTCGTCCTTGGGCTCCCCCACGGAGACGCCGCCTACGGCATAGCCGGGGAAATCGATTTCCAGCAGACCCTGCAGCGATTCCTCGCGCAGATTGGTATACATGCCACCTTGCACGATGCCGAACAAGGCATTGGGGTTGTCCAGGCGCTGGAACTCCTCCTTGGAGCGCTTGGCCCAGCGACGGCTCATCTCCATGGACTTGCGCGCTTCGGCTTCGGTGGTCTTCTTGCCGTTGGTTTCGTAGGGCGTGCACTCGTCGAGCTGCATGACGATGTCCGAATTCAGAATCGTCTGGATCTGCATGCTGACCTCGGGCGACATGAACAGCTTGTCGCCGTTCACGGGGCTCTGGAAATGCACGCCTTCCTCGGTGATCTTGCGCATGGCACCCAGCGACCAGACCTGGAAACCGCCCGAGTCGGTCAGTATGGGCTTGTCCCACTTCTCGAAGTCGTGCAGACCGCCAAAGGACTTCATGATGTCCAGGCCAGGACGCATCCACAGATGGAAGGTGTTGCCCAGGATGATCTGCGCGCCCATTTCTTCGAGGCTACGCGGCATCACGCCCTTGACGGTGCCATAGGTGCCCACGGGCATGAAGATGGGGGTCTGGACCTTGCCGTGGTTAAGCGTCAAGGTGCCACGGCGCGCGTGGCTGTTCGGGTCGGTCTTGAGAAGGTCAAACTGCAGCATAGCCCGCTATTTTCCCAGATGCCCGCAAGCACTGCTGCAATAGCCGGTGCTTGCCCCAGATTCGCAACCCGTCTTTGCAGCCAGGGCCTACACTGGTGCGCAAGACGAACAGGAGGTTGCCATGCTCAAGATCATGATTGCGGTGGATGGATCGGATGTCGCACTTGAGGCCGTACGCCACGGCATCAAGCTTTTGCAGAGCGGACTGGATGCTCACTTTGTGATAGCTCATGTGCAGAAGGAGGCCACGCTGCTGGAGCTTGCAACCACAGATTCAGACCTGATTGCCAACGCCAGCATCGAAGCCGGCATGGATCTGGTTGCGCCTGCACAGGATCTTCTCAAGGAGGCCGGGGCCTCCTATGAAGTGGAGATCAGCCTGGGCGAAGAGGCCAATACCCTGATTGATATTGCCGAGAGCAATGAGTGCGATCAGATCATCATCGGTGCGACGGGCCAGAGCGGCCTGGGCAGCATCCTGATCGGCTCGGTCTCTCGCGAGGTGGCCAGACACAGCCGGCTGCCGGTGACGATTGTGAAAATGCCCGAAGTGGCCGAGGCGGATGACAGTTCCGCTGAAGAGGCTGAATCCTGATTTGATGGCGCTATGCGCTTGATCAATAAGAGCTGGCGGAAATTTGAGTGGAAATCAGGCAGCCTGGCGCTGCTGGCCTGACTCACGTCTTTGCCAGCTGCTGCGGCTGCCTGCACGATGGGCTGCAAATTTGCCATGCGGCATGTTTGCCAGACGCGTCAGCATCCAGCGGCAGTAGCCTTGCACGCTCAGGCATTTGTTGATTTCTTCTTCGGGCAGCGGGCCGGAGACCACGACCAGCCGGTTCGCGCCTTCCCAGTCTCCTGCCATGCGCAGACGGCGCTGCGCGCCCATGGCCCAGGAGTGGATGCGGGTGGGGTGACCATGCTGGTGCACGCGGCCTGTGATTCGATCAAACGCGATGGCGACCAGCTCGGTCTTGAGGCGATAGGGGCGCTCTCCCGTGATGGCGTTGGGTGCATCACGCATGTCGTAGAGATAGTAGAACCCGGACTTGAGCCGATATCGCAGATGCAGTAAATCCATGAACCATGCCCCCCAAGCCTGTGTCACGCAGGACTGCGTGCAGGGCATTCTCCATGAAATTGTCACAAAACGGTGTTTTTTCAGGCTCAGGCACTTTCTGGAGAGCTCAGCACCTGTTTGAGCTTGCCCAGTTGTTCGTACAAATCGCTGGCGTTTTTGCTGCCCAGTGGAGTCAGCAACTGCTCAAGCCATAGCTCATGCGCAGCTGCCATGGCCTTGAACTGCTTTTTGCCCGTACGGGTCAGGCGCACGATCATGGAGCGGCGGTCTTCCTCGTCAGCCACGCGTTCCACCCAGCCTTCGGCCACCAGTTGATCGGTCAGTCCGGTCACATTGCCGCCGGTCACCATCAGATATTCCGACAGGGTCTTCATGCGCAGACCCTTGGGAAAGCGGCTGAGCTGTGCCAGGTAGTCAAAACGAGGCAGGGTCGTGCCGAACTCTGTGCGTAGCTGGCTGCGAATGACCTGCTCGATCTGTGTGCTGCAGGTCAGAAGGCGCAGCCACAGGCGCACGGCCTGATGGTCGGAGTGGGACAGGCCAGCCTCGCGTCCCGGGGCTTCGGGCATGTCGATGGAAAAATCCGGATTGTGTTGGGCCATGGTTGGCATGGTGCGCAAACTAGCGTGCTTTGGGTTCAGGGTTTGGCCGGATTTTAGTGAAAATTTCATGCATTAATAATTTAGATATAAAGTAATTTTTTTGAAAAGCCAGGAACGGATCACAGTCATGAAAATTGTCTGCATAGGCGGTGGCCCCGCCGGCTTGTACTTTGCTTTGCTGATGAAGCAGATGAGCCCTGCACATGAGGTGACGGTGGTGGAGCGCAACAAGCCCTACGACACCTTTGGCTGGGGTGTCGTTTTCTCCGATGCCACTATGGACAATATGCGCGACTGGGACCCGGTGACGGCCGTGCAGATCGAGCAGGCTTTCAACCATTGGGACGATATCGAGTTGCTGTTCAAAGGGCGCAAGATTCGCTCCGGAGGACATGGCTTTGTGGGGATTGGTCGCAAGCATCTGCTCAATATCCTGCAAGCGCGTTGCGAACAGCTGGGTGTGAACCTGGTGTTCGAGACCGATGTGCAAAGCGACGAGGACTATCCGGATGCCGACCTGGTGATTGCCTGCGATGGCGTGAACTCGCGCATTCGCAGCAAATACGCCGACATCTTCAAGCCCGATATCGTCACCCGCCCCAATCGCTATATCTGGCTGGGAACGAACAAGGTCTACGAGGCATTCACCTTTGATTTCGTGCGCACGCCGCATGGCTGGTTTCAGGCGCATATCTACAAGTTCGACGACAAGACCTCAACCTTCATCGTGGAGACCACGGAGGAATGCTGGAAAGCCAGCGGTCTCGACACCGCCGATCAGGAGCAGTCCATTGCCTTCTGTGAAAAGCTGTTCGCGGACAATCTGCAGGGCGAGAAACTGATGACCAATGCCCGCCATCTGCGCGGCTCGGCCTGGATCAACTTTCAGCGCGTGGTCTGCGACCAGTGGTGGTTGAAAAACCGCAAGGGCAGCCATGTGGTGCTGATGGGCGATGCCGTGCATACGGCACATTTCGCCATTGGCTCAGGAACCAAGCTGGCGATCGAGGATGCGATCGAGCTGGCACGCCAGTTCAAGCAGCGGGGTGATGCGGCTGCGCATATTCCCGAGGTGTTGGCGGCCTATCAGGAAGCGCGTCGTGTCGAGACGCTGCGCATTCAGAACGCGGCCTGGAATGCGATGGAGTGGTTCGAGGTCTGCGGCCAGCGCTATTGCGACCAACTGGAGCCCGAGCAGTTCATGTACTCCATGCTCACGCGCAGTCAGCGCATCAGCCATGAGAACCTGCGCATGCGTGATGCGCAGTGGCTTGGCGGCTATGAGAAATGGCTGGCCGAGAGAAACGGCGTCGCGGTCGATGCCAATGCGCCGCCGCCCATGTTCCTGCCCTATACCCTGCGCGGCCTCACGCTGAAGAACCGTATCGTGGTCTCACCCATGGCGCAGTACTCTGCGGTTGATGGCGTGCCTGGTGAGTTTCACCTCGTTCATCTGGGTGCGCGTGCGCTCGGTGGTGCCGGTCTGGTGTTTGCCGAGATGGCCTGTGTCAGCCCCGAGGGGCGCATCACGCCCGGCTGCCCGGGTACTTATAGTGCTGAGCAAAAGCAGGCCTGGAAACGCATCAGCGACTGGATTCACGCCAACACCGATGCCAAGTTCGCCATGCAGATCGGCCATGCGGGTGCAAAGGCCTCGACGCGGCTGGCCTGGGAAGGTACGGATCTGCCGCTGGAGCAGGGCAACTGGCCCATCATGGCAGCGTCTGAGCAGCAATATCTGCAGGGAGTGAGCCAGATCTCCAGGGTCATGACACGCGCCGACATGGATGAGGTGCTGCAGCAGTTTGTGCACGCTGCGCAAATGGCGGCCGACATCGGCGTGGACTGGCTGGAGCTGCACTGTGCGCACGGCTATCTGCTGTCGGGCTTTATCTCGCCGCTGACCAATCAGCGCAGCGATGAATACGGCGGCAGCCTGGAAAACCGTCTGCGCTTCCCGCTGGAAGTGTTCAAGGCCATGCGCGCCGTTTGGCCTCAGGACAAGCCCATGTCCGTGCGCATCTCGGCTCATGACTGGGTGCCGGGTGGCATCACGCCCGAAAATGCGGTACAGATTGCCAAGGCCTTCAAGGCCGCAGGTGCCGATCTGATCGACTGCTCATCGGGGCAGGTCAGCAAGCTCGAAAAGCCGGTGTTTGGTCGCATGTATCAAACCCCGTTTGCAGACCGCATTCGCCAGGAGGCCGATATTGCGACCATGGCCGTGGGCGCGATCAGCGAGGCCGACCATGCCAACAGCATCATTGCTGCAGGACGTGCCGACCTCTGTGCCGTGGCACGCCCGCATCTGGCCAACCCGGCCTGGACGCTGACCGAGGCCGCCAAGATTGGCTACACGCCTATCGTCTGGCCCAAGCAATACTTCCAGGGCAAGCGCCAGATGGAGGCCCTGTTCGAGCGCGAGAAAGCGCAGCAAGCCGGGGCCAAATGAAACACCCCCTGATTCGCGTCGCGTTTTCCCTCTCGGTCAACGCATGCAGACGCAGCCCGCGCTGCGGGGAGCCACGGGCTGGAGTGCACCAGTTCTGTGGGCCAGTGGTCTGGAGAATTCAATGACAGGCGATCTCAACCATCAACATGCGCTGGTGACGGGCGCGGGCCAGGGCATTGGCGAGGCGATTGCGCTCCAACTGCTGGAGCAGGGCGCTCGCGTCACGGTGCTGGGACGTCGCGCCGAGCCGCTGCAGAAACTGGTGGAAGAGCACCCCGGTCAATGCCAGATGGTGCTGGCCGATGTGTCCGATGAAAAACAGGTGGCAACAGCGTTTGCGAAGGCGGCAGCCGTGCAAGGTGACATCAGCATTCTGGTCAATAACGCCGGCCAGGCCAGCAGCGCGCCCTTCATGAAGATGGATGCCGCGCATTGGCAGCAGATGCTGGCGGTCAACCTGACCGGCACCATGCACTGCATTCAGCAAGTGCTGCCGGCCATGTCCGCTTCGGGCTGGGGACGCATCGTCAATGTGGCCAGCACGGCTGGTTTGGTGGGCTACGCCTATGTCGCGGCCTATGTAGCGGCCAAGCATGGCGTGGTGGGCCTGACACGAGCCCTGGCGCTGGAGTACGCCAAGACCGGGATCACCGTCAACGCCGTCTGCCCCGGCTATACCGAAACCGAGATTGTCAAAACCAGCATTGACCGAGTCGTTGCCAAGACCGGCCGCACACCAGAGCAGGCAATGGCTGAGTTCGTCAAATCCAACCCCCAAGGCCGCCTGGTACAGCCGCACGAGGTGGCGGACGCCGTGCTGTGGCTATGTGGGCGAGGTGCATCAAGTATTACCGGGCAAGCCATAGCCGTCGCTGGTGGCGAAGTCATGTGAACCGGATTATTGGAGACAGACATGAGCGAATATGCAATCGATCCAGCGCTGCAAGCTGGCAATCACAAGCTGCTGGCGGGCTATAAGGCCACGCATTTCCAGTGGCAGGTGACAGATGGTGTGGCCACCATCACCCTCAATCGCCCTGAGCGCAAGAATCCGCTGACGTTTGATTCCTATGCCGAGCTGCGTGACCTGTTTCACCAGCTCAAGTGGGCTCAGGATGTGAAGGCAGTGGTGATGGTCGGCGCCGGCGGCAACTTCTGCTCGGGTGGCGATGTGCATGAAATCATCGGGCCGCTGGTCGCGCTCAAGGCCCCGGAGCTTTTGATGTTCACCCGCATGACGGGCGAGCTGGTCAAGACCATGCGTGCCTGCCCTCAGCCGATCATCGCGGCAATCGATGGCGTATGTGCGGGTGCTGGGGCCATCATGGCCATGGCCTCGGACATGCGCCTGGGCACCGCGCGCAGCAAGACTGCGTTCCTGTTCAACCGCGTGGGGCTGGCGGGCTGCGACATGGGGGCCTGCGCCATGCTGCCTCGCATCATCGGTCAGGGGCGTGCGAGCGAGCTGCTCTATACGGGACGCAGCCTGGGCGGTGAGGAGGGCGAACGCTGGGGCTTCTTCAACCGTCTGTGCGAACCTGAGAGCGTGCTGGCCGAGGCGCAGAAGCTGGCTGGCGATCTGGCTGCCGGTCCCAGCTTTGCCAACGGCATTACCAAGACCATGCTGCACCAGGAATGGGCCATGACGATTGAGCAGGCGATTGAGGCCGAAGCGCAGGCCCAGGCACTGTGCATGCTGACCGAGGATTTCTCGCGTGCCTATCACGCGTTTGTCGCCAAGCAAAAACCGGTCTTTCAAGGAAACTGACATGGCAGACACCAGCTATCTGAAGTGGCCTTTTTTCGAGCCCCATCACGCACGCCTTGCGCAGTCGCTGGATGCCTGGGCGAGGCAGAGCATTGCGCATGCGCATGGCCCCGATGTGGATGCCGAATGCCGCAAACTGGTCAAGGCCCTGGGCGAGGCAGGCTGGCTGCGGCATGCGGTTGCTGGGACGGCCTATGGCGGTGCGGGGGAGCAGATCGACACAAGAGCCATCTGCCTGATCCGGGAGACTCTGGCGCGCCACAGCGGACTGGCCGACTTTGCGTTTGCCATGCAGGGTCTGGGCTCGGGGGCGATTTCTCTGGCGGGCAGCGATGAGCAGAAAACACGCTATCTGAGCCTGGTGGCCAGGGGCGAGGCAATCTCAGCTTTTGCGCTGTCCGAGCCCGACGCCGGCTCGGACGTGGCGGCCATGGCCTGCGAGGCCAGACTCGAAGGTGATCACTATGTGATCAACGGCGAGAAGACCTGGATCTCCAACGGCGGCATTGCCGACTTCTATGTCGTTTTTGTGCGCACCGGCGAGGCTCCGGGATCCCGTGGCCTGTCGGCGCTGATTGTGGATGCCGACACACCGGGCTTCGAAGTGGCCGAGCGCATCGACGTCATCGCACCCCACCCGCTGGCGCGTTTGAAGTTCTCGAACTGTCGCGTGCCTGCCGCCCAGCGCGTGGGCGAGGCCGGCGAGGGATTCAAGGTGGCGATGCGCACGCTCGATGTGTTCCGCACCTCGGTGGCCGCCGCATCGCTGGGCTTTGCGCGTCGAGCCATGGATGAGGCCTTGCAGCGCGCGACCAGCCGCAAGATGTTCGGCGGCGTGCTGGCTGATTTTCAGCTCACTCAGGCCAAGCTTGCGCAGATGGCCACGCAGATCGACAGCGCGGCGCTGCTGACCTATCGCGCAGCCTGGTTGCGCGACCAGGGCGAGAACGTTACACGGGAAGCCGCCATGGCCAAGATGACGGCGACCGAAAACGCCCAGCAGGTGATCGATGCCGCCGTGCAGATCTGGGGCGGCCTGGGCGTGGTCAGCGAGCAACCCGTGGAGCGCCTTTACCGGGAGATTCGCGCCTTGCGGATCTACGAAGGCGCGACCGAGGTGCAGCAGCTCATCATCGGGCGTGACCTCATCAAAAACCATGGCTGAAAGCGCTCACCAATAAAGAACATCAGCCTGTTTTGGCCAAAAGGAGTGTGAGTCATGTCGTACACCGCGCATATCGATACCTTTGCTGCCGACAACCTGCCGCCACCCGAGCAGCAGCCCGAGTTCATTTTCGAGCTGCCCGAGCTGCGGTTCCCCGAGCGCCTTAACTGTGCCGTGGAGCTGCTGGATAGACATGTGAGCGAGGGGCGCGGCGACCGTCTGTGCATTCAGGCCGAAGGCCTGCGCTGGAGCTATGCAGATCTGCAGCTCAAGGCCAATCGCATCGCCAATGTGCTGACGCAGGAGCTGGGGCTCAAGCCCGGCAATCGCGTGTTGCTGTGCGCACCCAACAATCCCATGATGGTGGCGTGCTGGTTTGGCGTTATCAAGGCCGGGGGCATTGCCGTGGCCGCCATGCCGCTGCTGCGGGCCAAGGAGCTGTCCACCATCATCGACATAGCGCAAATCAGCCATGCGCTGTGCGATGCTGCGTTGCGCACCGAGGTACAGGGTGCACAGGAAAAAACCAGCACGCTCAAGGCCGTGCGCTATTTCAACAGTGTGGAAGCCGATGCACTGGAGCGCATGATGGAGCATGCGGGTGATGACTTCCAGGCCGTGGCAACCGCAGCCACCGATACCTGTTTGCTGGGCTTCACCTCGGGCACCACGGGCGTGCCCAAGGCCACCATGCATTTTCATCGTGATGTGATGGCGGTCTGCGCCTGCTGGCCCGTGCATACGCTGCGTGCCAATGCCGACGATGTGTTCATAGGCAGCCCGCCGCTGGCATTCACTTTCGGGCTGGGAGGGCAGGTGCTGTTCCCTATGTCCATCGGAGCCAGCATGGCCTTGCTGGAGAAAGCCGGCCCCGTGCAACTGGTTGATGGCATTGAGCGATTTGGTGCCAGTGTGGTGTTCACGGCGCCCACGTCCTACCGTGTGATGGCCCAGCAGGGCGAACGCATCCGCCGCACCCGGTTGCGCAAATGTGTGTCGGCAGGCGAGGCCTTGACCGCCTCCACACGAGCGCTGTGGAAGGACGCGACCGGTATTGAAATCATTGACGGTATCGGTTCTACCGAGATGCTGCACATCTTCATCTCGCACCGCGAAGAGGAGGCTCGTCCCGGTGCCACAGGCAAGGCCGTGCCCGGCTATCGTGCCAAGGTTGTGGATGATGCGGGGCTTGAGGTGCCGCCCGGCACCGTGGGCAGACTGGCCGTGCAGGGCCCCACGGGATGCCGCTATCTCAACGACAGCCGTCAGGCCAAGTATGTGAGCCGGGGCTGGAATCTGACGGGTGATGCCTATCTGATGGATGTCGATGGCTATTTCGTTTATCAGGCACGCACCGACGACATGATCATCTCGGCCGGATACAACATCGCGGCGCCTGAAGTCGAGGAGGCCCTGATGCAGCACGGTTCTGTGGCTGAATGCGCGGTGATTGGCGTGGCCGACAGCGAGCGAGGCCAGATCGTCAAGGCTTTTGTGGTGCTGCGTGCCGGCCATGTGGCCAGCGATGCCATGGTCATGGAGCTGCAGGATTTTGTGAAGAGCCAGGTCGCGCCCTACAAATATCCACGGGCCGTACAGTTCGTCGATCAACTGCCGCGCACGGCCACGGGCAAGCTGCAGCGCTTTCGCCTGCATCAAACCTGATTGCCATGTTTTTAAAGCTGCATGCGCCTGCTTGAAAAGCGCTGCAGGCAGATTTTGCTGAAGGAATTGTTTGGGTATGAATGCAGTGGCAATGGCTTCAAAACGCTTTGTGACGCAGGTGCCGATTCGTTTTGCGCACTGCGATCCGGCAGGCATCATCTTCTTTCCCCAATATCTGGTGCTGTTCAACGGGCTGGTCGAAGACTGGTTCAACAATGCACTGGGCCTGAGCTATGCGGACATGCTGCACAAGGACCGGGTGGGTCTGCCCATCGTGCACCTGGAATGCGACTTTCGCGCCATCACCCGCATGGGTGAGACCGTGAGTCTGGGACTGTCGGTTGCCAAGCTGGGCAATCGTTCGCTGACGCTCGATGTGGATTGCACAGGCCCTGACGGCCAGCTGCGCGTGACGGCGCAGAAAGTGCTGGTCTTCACCAGTCTTCAAACTCATCAGGCGATTACCACGCCACAAGCAATTCGCCGCGCCATCGAACGCTGGCTGAGTTCATCCAATCCAACAGAAAACAGGAGTTGAGCATGCAAGTACTGCTGCCGCCGGGCTGGCCCCGGCCCAAGGGATATGCGAATGGCGTGGCCGTCAGCGGCCGCCAGATCTATGTGGCCGGCATGATTGGCTGGGACGCGGAGGGCCGGTTTCATACCGACGACCTCGCGGCGCAGGCCAGGCAGGCTCTGCACAATATCGTCGAGGTGCTGCAGGCCGGTGGAGCCAAGCCTGAACATATCGTGCGCATGACCTGGTATATCACCGACAAGAAGGAATATCTGGCGAAGCAGGCCGAGATCGGCAAGGCCTATCGAGAGCTGATTGGTTCATTCAACGTGGCCATGACGGCCGTGCAGGTGGCGGCCTTGATCGAGGACCGGGCCAAGGTGGAGATCGAGGTGACGGCAGTCGTGCCAGACTGATTGGCAATCTGCGCACGCACAGCCGCTGGGCCTTGGGCGCAGCGGTTTTTTTACGGCTGCTGCTTTGCAGTTTTACCGTTGTGCTGCGCGGTTTGCATTGGGGCGGCGGAGGCTGAGCTATCCTCGCGCCCAAGGGGCTGCCCTCCAGCCGTTGCAAACCCGCTGTTTTGTGAGATGCCATGAAGCCGATATTTGACCCGTACCGACGCCATGTTCTTCAAGGCATGCGTGCCGCAGCATTGCTGACGGGGGGCGCAATGCTGCTAAGTGCCTGTGGCAAGAAGACACCCAAGGCCGCTGCCGTTCCTGCCGGAGCTACCGTGTTGGCGCTTGGAGACTCCTTGACGCAAGGTGTTGGAGCCAACGCAGATGCCAGCTACCCCAGCCTACTGGCCGAGCGCACGGGCTGGAAGGTGGTGAATGCCGGTGTTTCGGGTGAGACCAGCAAACAGATTGCGGACCGTTTGCCGGGGCTGCTCGATGAGCACAGGCCATCGTTGGCGATTCTGTGCGCCGGTGGTAACGACTGGCTGCAGCGCAGGAGCGAGCAAGTTGTGCAAGGCGAGATCACGCGCATGCTGCAGCTGTGCAAAGCCAGGGTGACCCCCGTGCTGCTGGTGGCCGTGCCGGAGCTGAGCCTGAGTGCAGCGTTGACGGGGCGCATGAAGGATCACTCCATCTACCAAACCTTGGCCAAGGACAACCGGGTGGCATTGCTGCCCGATGCCTGGAGCGAGGTGCTGGGCAATAGCGCCTTGCGCGCCGATCAGGTACATGCCAATGCCGCAGGCTATGCGCGATTCACCGAACTGCTGCTGGCTCATGCCCGGGCTTCTGGTTTTCTGGCGTAAACCACGGCTCGGCCCCGCCGCAGCGGGCCAAGAGGGCTTCAGAAGTCCAGCAGGCTCAGACCCACGCTGAGTACCGTGCGCTTGTTGTTGTAGTCGACCAGGCTGTCGCCATAGCCGCTGAACAGCTGAACATGCAGGCGCAGATTGCTCTTGCCGCCGTTCCAGCCTTCGCCCAGGGTGCGCAGCCACTCGATGCGCCCGGACCCCTTGCCCTGGCCCAGCGAGCCACGTGCGGTCAGGCCCAGGTAGTTCTGCTCGTTGACGTTCCAGCCCAGCTTGACTTCACCGCGTCCGATGTAGTCCTGGATATGGGGGTTGTCGTCCTCAAGCGCGCTCTCCTTCATGCGCTGCCAGGCTTTCAGATGCAGCTGCCAGCGGTTGCCCAGCTCGGCCCCGGTCATCAGATACCAGCGGTTCCAGCTGCGCGACAGCGGGTTGCTCTGACCGTTCGACTGGTGCGCGATGCCTATGCCCGAGTAGCGCCAGCGCCAGCCCAGCGGCAGCTGGGCATCCGTCGGGTAGACGTAGAAGACCTCGGGCTCGTGGTCGGTGGTGCGGAAGGGTCGCGAGATATCGCCGTTGAACAGCTGCCAGTAGGACTGCTGGGTATAGCCGAACCACAGCGAATCCTTGCCCTTAGAGGTGGGGCCGGTCAGCAGGCCGGAGGCAATCTTGGTGCGGGCCGAGAGCTGCAGGCGCATCTCGTGCTTCTGATAGGGCTGCTCGGTCGCCAGGCCGCGGCTGGGCGAATAGGGTTGCTGGTTGACCTCGTCGCCAACGACCACGGAGACCGACATGGGTCGGTAGCCGCGGAAGTTGAAGGTGCCGCAGTCCGTGCCGGGCTCCAGCTCGAAGTAGCGCGACACCTCGGTGTAGCGCGGATCGCGGCAGCCGCCGTTGTTGGGCGAGAGACCCAGGCCGCTGTCGGCGCTGGCGACAGTCGCCGCAGCCGCACTGGCGGGCGCGGCATCGTTCACCGAGACGGTAGCGGCTGTGAGAGCAGGCGCAGCTTGTGCGCTGGCTGCAGGCGCACTCCAACCGGAGGCCTGGGGCGCAACCGCCGGGCCTTGCTTGATTGCCCAGGCGTCAAAACATGCCAGGCGGTCGTTGTTGCTGGTGGTGGCAGCACATTGCTGCCAGCTTTCGGGGGGCGGCAGTTCCGCGCTGTTGGCGGTAACTGGGTTCAAGCCGCCGACCAGCGCCAAGCCGATGCTCAGGGTCAGGGGATGCGGGGTGAAAAAGCGAATACTCATGGGATCAATCAATGCACAGGCCGGTTGCGGTTGGCAACACCCAGCCCTGCTCAGGGTTGGGCCTTGCGCATGATGAACGCACGGGGTGGAACATTTTCTCCCTCCTGGTAACTGCCGTGAATTTCTGTACCGCAGCTGCCGTCGACCACTTCGCCCAGCCAGGTGCCGGTAATGCGTGAGCCGTCAGCGCTTTCTTCGAGAGTGACCGTGCCCTCGTTTACATCACCCACCATGGGGTGGCTGCCGCCCGGGCGGCTGATGCTGCCTTTGACATTTCCTTCCCATTCGGGATGCGGGCCCAGCACCATGCGGACGGTTTCTTCGCTGCCGGCGACGGAGCCTGTCCATTCACCTTGCAGCTGCTTGTCGCTCATCTGCCAGTCTTGCGGGCAAGTGCTGGCAGACTTGGATTCAAACTGGGCACAGGCGCTTATGGAAAAAGCGCTGGCAGCTATGAAAATCAGAGTTCTCAGAGTCATCTCGGGTCTTCAGTTGGCAGCGCCCGGCGCCGTCTGGTTCTTGCGTGCGGCAAATTCTTCGCGCAGCTTGCGCAGCTTCTCGCGCGGGTCTTCCTTTGCCGTGGCCGCATCGAGGCCCATTTCCTTGATGAAGCGGCTGGGCTGGCAGGCCACCATTTCGCGGCCCTTTTTGCGACGCTTGGTCCAGCTCACGGCCAGCGTACGCTGGGCGCGTGTGATGCCCACATACATCAGGCGGCGCTCTTCCTGCAGCCGCGCTGCCGTTTCATCGCTGACCTTTTGCTGCTTGCCGTCGTCGTCGTCGAGCTTGAACGGCAGCATGCCCTCGGTCACTCCGACCTGCATGACATGGGGCCATTCCAGACCCTTGGATGCATGGAGGGTGGAGAGCACGACCATGTCCTGCTCCTTCTCGCGCTCGCTGATGGTGGACAGCAGGGCGATGTTCTGCGAGACCTCCAGCAGGCTCTTGACCTCAGTCTGGGTACCGGCGCCTGCGGCATCCTCGATCTGGCCGCCGGCACGCTGGGCCATCCAGTCGCAGAACTCCAGCACATTGCTCCAGCGCGCGGCGGCGACAGACTCGCTGTCTTCGCTGTCATACAGATACTGTTCGTAGCCAATTTCCTTGAGCCAGTCGATCAGAAAGCTGCGCGAGGCTTCAAAGCCCAGGGTGTGGCGGGCACGGTATTCCAGATCATTGATATAGCGGCCGAATTCCAGCAGGCTTTCGAAGGCCTTGCGCGGCAGTGCCTCTTCCAGCATCGCATTGAACAGCGAGCCGAACATGCTGAGCTTGTGCGCAGCGGAGAATTCTCCGAGCTTGCCCAGCGTGGTGTGACCGATGCCGCGCTTGGGCGTGCCTATGGAGCGCAGAAACGCCGGGTCGTCGTCGTTGTTGATCCAGAGACGGAACCATGCACACAGGTCCTTGATCTCGGCGCGGTCGAAAAAGCTGGTACCGCCCGAGACCTTGTAGGGAATGTTGGCCTTGCGCAGCGCCTTCTCGAAGGGCTTGGCCTGGTGGTTGGCGCGATAGAGGATGGCGAAGTCCTTCCACGCGGGCTGCGGGTTCATATTGGCGCGCAGGCTCTGGATGCGGGCCACGGCACGCTCGGCCTCGTGCTCTTCGGTGTCGCAGTCGACGATGCGCACGGGTTCGCCCTCGCCGAGTTCCGAAAACAGTGTCTTGGGAAACAGCTTGGGGTTGGGGCCGATCACATTGTTGGCGGCGCGCAAGATGGCGCTGGTGGAGCGGTAGTTCTGCTCCAGCTTGATGACCTTGAGCTGCGGAAAGTCCACGGGCAGCTTCCTGAGGTTGTCCAGCGTGGCGCCGCGCCAGCCGTAGATCGACTGGTCGTCGTCTCCCACGGCCGTGAAGTGGGCACGTTCGCCCACCAGGAATTTCAGCAGCTCGTACTGCGTGGCGTTGGTGTCCTGGTACTCGTCCACCAGCACATGGCCCAACAGGCGTTGCCATTTCTCACGCACCTCGGGGTGGCCGCGCAGCAATCGCATGGGCATGCCGATCAGGTCGTCGAAGTCCACGCTCTGGTAGGCGGTCAGGCGCTCTTCATAGCGCTGCATGATGAGAGCGGTGCTGCGTTCGCTGTCGTCCTGGGCCATGGCCAGGGCCTTGCGGCTGTCCCAGCCCTGGTTCTTCCAGCCGCTGATGGTCCACTGCCACTGGCGGGCCGTCGCCACATCGGTGGTGCCGCCCGCGCAGTCCTTGAGGATGCCGGTGACGTCGTCGGTGTCCAGAATGCTGAACTGGGGCTTGAGGCCGAGAATGTGGCCGTCCTCGCGCACCATGCGCACGCCCAGCGAGTGGAAGGTGCAGATCAGCACCTCCTTGGCCTGGCGGCCTATCAGACCTGCGGCGCGCTCGCGCATTTCGGCGGCGGCCTTGTTGGTAAAAGTGATAGCGGCAATGCGGCGTGGCGCCAGACCGGTTTCGATCAGACGGCCTATCTTGTGCGTAATCACACGGGTCTTGCCCGAGCCGGCGCCTGCCAGAACAAGGCATGGACCGTCGGTGTAATGCACGGCCTGGAGCTGAGCGAGGTTGAGACCAGCAGACATGAAGCAGAGTGACCCATCATCAAAAACAAGGACTGGGAGCATACCGCTTCGCTGTGAAGAGCCCTGATGACAGTGCTCACAACTGACAAAAATCAGGGACTCAGCGAGCGTTTCACCTACACATGCACTCTCCTGTTACTTGAATAATTGTTGTAATAAGGTGTTAGTTGTGTAGCGTGAAGATTGCATCGTGTCCGGCCTTGATCCCGACAGTGCCAGCGAATTGGCGGTGGTTGAGGGATTCATCGTCTTTTTCTCAACAGTCAGGGTGCTGTGCATGGCGAGAACCATCGGTGAAGTGAGCTTGGCCGCAGAACTTTGGACGCCTGCCGTGCAGCAGCGCTTTGAAGCGCTGTTCGCCGTCGCAGCGCGCAAGTCGCTTTCCGCCTGGCGTCAGGTTCCGCGTCATGCAGCCGAAGTGCTGGTGATTGAAGGGCTGGAGAGCCTGCTGGCCAGGGCAGAGGCGAGAGCTCCTTGCGTGGTCTATCTCGGCGGCGAGCCAGCCATGCAGCCACTGGGGCGTTCTTCCCAGGGCTGGGTAGTGCATCTTGATGTGGACTTCACGTTGTCCGACCTGATCGACATGCTCGACCGGGCCGCGGTCTTCCTCATGGACTGGAAAGCCCGGCACAGGGCCGGTGCGCCCCTGTCGCTGCAGCGTGCCTTGCAAGAGCTTCAGTTGCAGGGAGTCGACTGTACGCATTGCTTTCAGATCAAATCCTGGGTTGCTTTGCCTGGCAGCGCCAACAGCGCGCAGAACATGCGCGTGCTGGCGCTGCTGTCGCGCGGGCCCATCGATGCCAGATCACTGGCCGAACATGCCGGCATCGAGATGCAGCAGCTCTGGGCCCTGTTGTCCCTGCCCCAGCTTCAGTCCGTGCTGAGCTGCAGCCAGCCTGGTAGCGAGGAGTCCGCCGCCGCTGCAAAGCCGAGCGCCGCCAGGCAGCCGGCCGCTGCCGTGACGCTGCAATGGATCAGCAAGCTGACGGGCTGGATTACCCGTGGAGGACGTACATGACATCTTTCATGCCCATGCAGCCCGGCCAGGGCTTGCTTCGGGTGAGTCTGCTGGGGCCCATGGGCATAGGCAAGACCACGGCGCTGCGCAGCCTGTGTGGGGAGCTCATGGCAGGCAGCGATGTGCGCAACCTGGACAAGGCGGCGCACCACAAGGAGTTCACCACGGTCGGAGCGGAGTTTGGCGAGATTGACCTGGGCTCTGGAGAGCGACTGCAACTGGTAGGCAGCCCTGGTCAGGATCGTTTTGATTTCGTGCGCCGCTGGGTGCTTTCTGCATCGGTGGGAGCGCTGCTGATGGTGGACGTCAACGATGCGGGCGCGGTGGACTATGCCTGCGAGATGCTGACGGGGGTTGCAGAGTTGGATGCGGCACCTTTGATGGTCATTCTCAGTTGCCGCCCCGCCAGCGGAGCAAGGCTGGAGGCATTCAGCTCCGGCCTGGTTGCCAAAGGCCATGACCTCATTCCGCTTGTTGAGGCAGATCCACGTGATCGCCAGCAGATGCTGGATGCCCTGAGCGTGCTGGCATCGCTGCTGTCCTTGCAAAGTCAGACTCTATGAAGACCCATAACTCCCTCATGATTCCGCCACATGCTGTGGAGGCAGGTCAGGAAATTCTGGCGCGCGTGGTCGCCCCGGTGGCGGGCGTCCACATCGCCTTGCTCTGTACCCCTGACGGTTTCGAGATTTCAGCGCTGCGCATTCGCAGCGAACTGCCGACCGAACGACTGTCGGCCATGGCAGGCTCGCTCATGGCCATGGCCAAGGCCGTGGCCAATGAGATCGGACACAGGGATTGCAAGCGCCTGACCTTCGAGACGGAGTCGGGCACGGTGGTCTTCCAGGCGGTGAACGGATCCTTCCCGGCCGTTCTCTGCCTGGTGGTGGATCAGAACGCCTTGCTGGGGCGCGCGCTTTGGGCGGCTGGCGAGGTTGCAACAGGGTACCTGCCCTCTTGATCACAGGTTCACTGGAGTTCTGAGTCTGAGTGGGGTGCGCATCTGGCGCACGAGTTCCTTGTCTTGCTTTTTTCAAAAGGTGGATTTATGGCCTCTATCCAGGATTCTCTGAACGCTCTGATGACCACAGACGGTGCTGTCTGCGGCGCCCTCGTGGACAGCGCCAGCGGCATGCTGATGGGCAGCGTAGGCGGCGGCGTGGACATGGAGCTGGCTGCGGCCGGCAACACCGAGGTCGTGCGTGCCAAGATCAAGACCATGCGCATGCTCAATCTCAACGACCAGATAGACGACATACTGATCACTCTGGGCAAGCAATATCACATCATCCGTCCCGTGGCCGCCAATGACGGCGTGTTCTTCTATCTGGTGCTGGACAAGGCCCGCGCCAACCTGGCTCTGGCGCGCCGCAAGACTGCAGATGTGGAAAAGGAACTCAAGCTCTGACCCACTGTCCTTGTACCTGTCACAGCAGCCTGCCTTGCGCAGGCTTTGTTTTTGGGTAGGTCTGCACTGAAAAATTTTCATCGAAGGTCGTGAAAGGGCTGGAGCCGGGCGCTGTCACAATTTGTGCGTGCTGTCCGTACTCCTCATCACCTTCCCCTTCTTTGCTCTGGTGGCTTGCGGCTTTGCCGCCACATGGCGGGGCATCCTGCCCCAGGCGGCCATTCCTGGCCTCAATGCCTTTGTGCTGTACTTCGCGCTGCCCTGCATGCTGTACCGCTTTGGCGCGCAAACGCCGATTCATCAGCTGCTCGACATCAACGTCACCCTGGTCTATCTGTTCTGTGCAACGCTGATGGTGGGCGCGGCCGTGCTGCTGACACGCAGACGCCTGGGCTGGAACGATGCCGCATTCGGCGCTTTGGTGGCCGCGTTTCCCAACACCGGCTTCATGGGCGTTCCCATGCTGGCGGCGCTGCTGGGCGCGCAGAGCGCTGGGCCGGTGATCGTGACCATGGCCATCGACATGGTCATCACCACCTCGGCCTGCATTGCGCTGTCGCGGCTGGACCTGGCTGGTGGGCAGGGTCGAAATGGTGCCTGGCTGGCGGTGAGCAATTCGCTCAAGGGCATGGCGTCCAATCCCATGCCCTGGGCGATTGTGCTGGGCGGTCTGGCGTCGGCCATGGGCTGGGTGTTGCCCGGCCCGGTGGACAAGACCGTGGCCATGCTGGCCGCAGCGGCTTCGCCTGTAGCCTTGTTCACCATAGGCGCCGTGTTGGCCCGCTCGCAGATGAACAGCCACGAACGCGTCGCCGTGCGCGACTATGTGCCGATCGCACTGGCCAAGCTTGTCGTCCACCCGTTGCTGGTCTGGGCCGTCGGACAGGCCGCGATCGCAATGGGCTTGCCGCTCCAGCACGAAACACTGGTGGTGCTGGTGCTGCTGGCGGCGCTGCCGTCCGCCAGCAATGTATCGCTGCTGACCGAGCGCTACGGTGCCCACAGCGGCCGCGTGGCGCGCATCATCCTGGTATCGACCAGCCTGGCCTTCCTCAGCTTCTCCGCCGCCGTGGCGCTGATGACCTGATCAAAAACAAGAGCGGCTTGCGCAAGACCAGCTTGCGCAAACCGCTTTTCATGCTTTTTAACTCCCTTGCTTATTCAGATCCCTTTCGAAAGAGACAGCGAGCAAGGGCCGCCCCGCAGCGAGGCTGTCGTCCCTTCCGGCGCTTAGCGCCAGAGAGGGGGAAGGCGCGTCAGCGCCTCAGGGGGGCGTGGCTCAATACTCCCAGAACATCCGCTGCAGTTCCTTGGTATTGGCGCCCTTGGTCAGCGCCAGCATGGTCAGCAGGCGTGCCTTTTCGGGGCGCATGTCGTGGGCGACCACCCAGTCATACTTGTCGTCGGGCTGCTCGGCATTGCGCAGCACAAAGCCGTAGGGAACGCGTGACGAGCGCACGACGAGCACGCCCTTGCCGCGGGCATCCTGCAGCGGCTTGACCATGCGGTCGGCCACCGAGCCATTGCCGGTGCCGGCATGGACGATGGCCTTGGCGCCGGCATCGACCAGTGCATTCACGGCCGTGGGCTGGACGCTGCCGTAGGCATAGACGATGTCCACCTGAGGCAGCTTGTCGATGTTGTCGATATTGAACTCGGAGTTCATGGTGTGGCGCTTGACGGGGGCGCGGAACCAGTAGTTCTTGCCCTCGACCACCATGCCCAGCGGGCCCCACTGGCTCTTGAAGGCGCCGGTCTGGATGTTGATGTCCTTGTTCACATCGCGGGCGGTGTTGATCTCGTCATTCATGGTGACGAAGACGCCCTTGCCCCTGGCGTCCTTGGAGCCAGCCACACTGACGGCATTGACCAGGTTCAGTGCGCCATCGGCGGACAGGGCCGTGCCCGGGCGCATGCTGCCGACCACGGCAATGGGCTTGTCGGTGTGCACGGTCAGGCTCAGGAAGTAGGCCGTCTCGGCCAGCGTGTCCGTGCCGTGGGTGATGACGATGCCGTCCACATCGGACTGCTTGGCCAGTTGCGAGACGCGCTTGGCCAGGGTCAGCAGATTGTCGTTGGTGAAGCTCTCGGAAGCGATCTGGAACACCTGCTCGCCGCGCACATTGGCGATCTGGGCCAGCTCGGGCAAGCCGGCCAGCAGCTTGTCCACAGGGACCTTGGCGGCCGTGTAGGTGGCGCTGTTGACGGTCGAGGCACCGGCACCCGCAATCGTGCCGCCCGTGGCCAGCACCACCACATTGGGCTTGGCTGTCTGCGCCTTGGCCGCCTGCGCGGCCGCAGGCGATGCATCCTGGGCCAGGGCTGCGCCGGGGGCGGATAGAACGCCCAGAACGGCAATGGTGGCAGCCAGCAAGGACTGGCGGAAGACTTGTTTTTGCATGAAGTAGTGCTCCGTGATTGAATGAAACGGCCTCTTGTGGAGCCGAGCCTCACACCATGCAATAGCCATGCCGGCTTGCCCATTCGCGCAAATCCCGATGGATTTGCCAAGCGCCTGCGGTTTTTATAAATTGATAGCTGTCAGCGCTTATGGGTAAAGGGCTGAAGAGCTAAAAACCTTAAATTTCAGACGACTTTAGATGCTGAGCGGATCCACATCCACCAGCCAGCGCACCAGCGGCCTGTGCTCGGGCAGAGTGCGCAGCCAGTGCAGATACTGCTGCCAGGCATTGAGAAAGCGCAGCAGGGCACTGCGGTTGCCGGCTTCCAGCAGCATCTGGGCGCGCTCCACATTGGCCACGCGCTGCACCGCCATGGGAATCGGCGGGTAGATGAACACATCATCCAGATAAGGTAGCTTGGCCTCTCTGGCGACCTGGGTGGCGGCATTCAGAAAGGCCTGGGCGGCTTCCTGGGTGCGTGCATCGGCGCGGACTATGGCCTGGAAGGCATAGGGCGGCATGCCGGCATCCAGCCGTTCCTTGAGCTGTTGCCTGGCAAACGCCGGGTAGTCATGCTTGCGCAGTGCGGTGTAGACGGCGTTTTGCGGGTCGTGGCTTTGAATCCACATCTCCGGATGGCTGCCCTGGGCCTTCACATATTGCGCGTCGCGCCCGGCACGCCCGGCGGCCTGCATCAGCAAGCAGAACAGCCGCTCCGGGGCGCGATAGTCGCTGGAGTACAGCGCACTGTCGGGTTGCACCGCCGCCACCAGCGTGATGCGCCGGAAGTCATGCCCCTTGGCCACCATCTGGGTGCCGACCAGCACATCCACATCGCCGGCATGCACCTGGGCCAGTTGCTGCTCCAGGCTGCCCTTGGCCTTGGTGGTGTCGGCGTCGATGCGCGCCACGCGGGCCGGATTGCCGTCGGGACGCTGCACATTGCGCAGCAGCCGCTCCAGCTCTTCCTGTAACTGCTCCGTGCCCTTGCCCAGAGGCAGGATGTCGGGGTTGCCGCAGCTGGGGCAGGCAAACGGCACACGCTGGGTAAAGCCACAGTGGTGGCAGCGCAGCGTGCGATCGCCCTTGTGAAAGACCTGGTGAGCGCTGCAATGGGGGCAGTCGCTCTTCCAGTTGCAGTCGGCGCAGAACAGCACAGGGGCAAAGCCGCGACGGTTGAGCAGAATCAGGCTTTGCTCGCCGCGTTTGACGCGCTCGGTGATGGCTTCGATCAGCGGAGGCGAGAAGACGGCGCGTTTGGGCTGCTGGCCCATGTCCACCATTCTTACCTTGGGAAGGCTGGCCGTGCCTGATCCGGCTGCGCCGATGCGACTGGGCATATGCAGGCGCAGATAGCGGCCGACCTCGGGTTCCGAGGCATGCCAGCTCTCCAGCGACGGAGTGGCGCTGCCCAGAATGACCTTGGCGCCGGTATCGCGCCCGCGCCAGATGGCCAGATCGCGCGCCGAATAGCGCGCGCCTTCTTGCTGCTTGTAGCTGGCGTCATGCTCCTCGTCGACCACGATCAGCGCCAGTTGCGGCACGCTGGCAAAAATAGCCATGCGCGTACCCAGCACAATGCGGGCGCGGCCAGTGTGGGCGGCCAGCCAGCTTTTGAGACGCTGCGGGTTGGTCATGCCGCTGTGCATGCTGACTACGGCGTCCTTGCCGTACTGAGGCACGAAGCGGGCGACAAACCGCTCTTCCAGCTGAGGCGTGAGGTTGATCTCCGGCACCATCACCAGTGCCTGATCCTCTGGGTTGGCATCCAGCATGGCTTGCACTGCACGCAGAT
Organism: Comamonas testosteroni ATCC 11996; assembly: GCF_000241525.1. Classification (GTDB taxonomy): domain Bacteria; phylum Pseudomonadota; class Gammaproteobacteria; order Burkholderiales; family Burkholderiaceae_C; genus Comamonas; species Comamonas testosteroni. The sequence goes on along the minus strand of NZ_AHIL01000037.1, from coordinate 73,616 downwards.
AAACCTCGGTCTTGCCGCTGCCCGTGCTGCCGTAGAGCAGGAACGGGCCGGGGTTTTGCTCAATTTGCTCGAAAACCGAGGACTGCTCGGCGCTGAGTGCGAGCAAAGGCGTTGCGTTGCTGGCGTCAGGCGTGTGAGCCATCGTCTCGGTGCTCGCTTGTGCCGCTTCGGCGGCTGGTGCCTGTGCCTTCTTGCGCTTGCCAGCCGGTGTCTTGGTCGTCTTGGGCGGAGCCAGCCGCCGTGCCAGTTGTTCGGGCGACATATCGCGCAACTGAGGCGGCAACGCGGTGACGGCAATCTCGCCCAAGCTGCGCTGGTAATAGTGCGCGGCAAAAGCCACCAGCCGTCGCCAGGCCTGGTCCAGCGGCTCTATGCCTTGCAGCAGGCCGGCAATGCTACGCAGTTCCACCCCGTCTGGAATGGCTTCGGGGGCGGCGGGCGTATCCCAGACCACACCCAGCAACTCTCTTTTTCCCAGAGGAACGCGCGCCAAGGTACCGGGCTCCAGCCATGCGTCGCTTACGTAGCTCAACAGATCACCTACGGCGCTGTGAGCAGGGGTCTGGACGGCAACGTAAACGATATGGGGCATGGAGTTGGATCGGGGGAAGGCGCTGCAGAGGCCGTAGTTCCTCAGAGCTATAGCAGATTTTGAGGCCTGCAAAGGCTTTGCGTTCTGTGGATAACTTTGTGAGAAACAATATGCGCGAAAGGCCTGAGCAAGTCCTGTTCGCGTTTGTAAGCCGGCAGGATGGCTGAGCGGTTGAATAATTAATTTAGTTAAAACAAAGACTTATATGTATTCATGGCGCGGTGGGGAGCTTGCTTTGGCGAAGTGTTGGCAGGGAGTCTGCCTCGCCATATCTGTGCATAAATCAGGCGGCGAGTCACTGTCAACCGAGAAGCTCCCTAAACCTAAATGCGTTCAAACCGCGGTGCAAAGTCCTTAACTTCTCAAAAAATAGCACTAGAGCAAGCCTCCATGAGGGCTGCAGTTATCTCGGAGCATCCATGTGTGGATAACTTCCGTCAATCGACACCGAGGTTGGTGAAAAAATAAAAAAGCGCCAAGCACTGCTGGCGCCGAATTTCTCAGAGTCCGAGATTTAGTGATTTGAAATCAATGATTTGCTGCCGCTTTGCTGCATCTCAGGCCGGCGATTGTCGTTCAATAACCATTTGATTTTATCGGGTGATTGGGGCCCATTGTTCTGCAACAAATGCCTGGGAAGGCACTTGTTGCAGGTGGAGTCAGCCCTTTGTGCGCAGCAGGCGCGAGTGGCTGTGCACAGCTTCGACCAGCGCGGCCACATGTTCGGGCGGGGTGAACTGGCTGATGCCGTGACCCAGATTGAAGATGTGGGTGGGGCCGGTGGTGTTTTTGTCGGTATGGGGCTTGCCAAAGCTGTCCAGCACGGCACGCGCCTGGGCGGCGACCTGCTCGGGTGCGGCAAACAGCACATTGGGGTCGATATTGCCCTGCAGCGCCTTGCCTGGGCCGCCGACCTCGCCGCCCACGATGGCGCGAGCCTTGCCCAGATTGGCCGTCCAGTCCAGACCCAGCACTTCGCAGTCGATGTCCTTCATGTCGGGCAGCCAGATGCCTCCGCCCTTGGTGAAGACGATACGGGGCACATCGCTGCCGTCCACGCCGGTGCGCTTGAGCTGAGCCAGCACGCGCTTGGTATAGGCCAGGCTGAATTCCTGGAAAGCGCCGTCGGCCAGCACGCCGCCCCAGCTGTCAAAAATCATCACGGCCTGGGCGCCGGCATCGATCTGGGCGTTCAGGTAGGCCGCCACGCTGTCGGCGTTGACCTCCAGGATGCGGTGCATCAGGTCGGGGCGCGAGTACATCAGCGACTTGACGGTGCGGTAGTCATCGCTGCCCTTGCCCTCGGTCATGTAGCAGGCCAGAGTCCAGGGGCTGCCCGAGAAGCCGATTAGTGGCACACGGCCATTGAGCACCTTGCGGATATTGGTGACGGCATCAAACACATAACGCAGCTTGTCCATGTCGGGCACGGCCAGCTCCGCCACGGCGGCCTCGTCGCGCACGACCTTGGCAAAGCGCGGCCCCTCGCCTTCGGCGAACGACAGGCCCAGGCCCATGGCGTCGGGCACGGTCAGGATGTCGCTGAACAGAATGGCAGCGTCCAGAGGGAAGCGATCCAGCGGCTGCAGGGTCACCTCGGTGGCGTAGTCCACATTGGTGGCCAGGCCCATGAAGCTGCCGGCCTTGGCGCGGGTGGCCTTGTATTCGGGCAGGTAGCGTCCCGCCTGGCGCATCAGCCACAGGGGCGTGTAGTCAGTAGCCTGGCGACGGCATGCGCGCAGGAAGGTGTCATTGGTCAGGGGGGCGAAACTCATATGCTGATTGTCGCCCACTCCGGCTTTCCCATTCACCACAATCCCGAGCAGCAATTCAGCTCTCTGTGCAGGGATGGCGGCTGCCATGGTTTGTCATGCAACCGTCATCCAAATGTCGCTCGGGCTTCATCTGCGTTTTCCACAATGGCGCCACGCAGACACACCGTGTGGCACAGGCAGGCCGCCAACTGCGTCCAACACCGGAGGAAAGCAGACATGAGGCATCCCGAGATTCTTGATGCGCTGAATGGCCAGAGCATCGCGACGACACCGTCATCGGCCCCCTCGCTTTCCCATCGCCCCGCCAGTCCCGCACACGCTGCAGCGCCCGCTTTGCGCCTGCAGGTGCGCTGGGCCCGTCACCTGGACGAGGTTCGCCAGGCCCAGCGCCTGCGCTATCAGATCTTTGCCGAAGAAATGGGTGCTGTGCTGCAGACGCCCGTGGCGGGCCACGATATCGATGTCTTTGACGATTTCTGCGAGCATCTGATGGTCTGCGATGAAGAGCAGAACAAGGTGATCGGTACCTACCGCCTGTTGACCCCCGCTCAGGCCCAGCGTGCCGGCGGTCTGTACAGCGATCAGGAGTTCGACCTCTCGCCCATCAACGCCTGGCGTGCGCAGATGGTCGAGCTGGGGCGCAGCTGCGTGCATGCGGAGCATCGCCAGGGCGGCGTGATTCTGGCGCTCTGGGGAGCGCTGGCCGAATTCATGCAGCGCAACCGGCTCGAGGCCATGGTGGGCTGCGCCAGCATTCCCATGCAGTACCCGGGCCTGGCCCATGGCGAAGGCCCGGCACGCATCTGGCAGCAACTGCGCCAGAGTCATCTGGCCGAGCCCGAGTTGCAGGTGCGCCCCCGCGTAGCCCTGCCCGAGGAGCTTGCACATATCAGCAATGTCTCGGCAGATGCGTTGAAGGTCGAGCCGCCAGCGCTGATCCAGGGCTATCTGCGTGCCGGTGCCAAGGTGCTGGGGGCGCCGGCCTGGGATAGCGACTTCAACACGGCAGATCTGCCCATCATGATGCGAATGCAGGATCTACCCTCTCGCTACCGCCGACTGTTCGGGCGCATGAAGGCCTGAGGCGAGCGCAAAAGCAAAAAGCCTGTGGCCATGCCACAGGCTTTTTTGATGGCTGGATGGGTCATGCGGCGTGGCTGGGCTCATCTTCCAGGCCTTCGGCAAAAAGGCCCAGTGCCGTAACCATCAGGCCCAGCATGAGGAAGGCATAGGCTGCAATGGACAGCACCAGACTCATGCTGTAGCCCCATTGCAGAACCGAGCAGGCCCAATCCCAGGAAGCATAAAGCGCGCTGCACTGATTGCTGGCCGGCATGTGCACATACCAGGTGACGGCGATCCACATCAGGATCAGCATCACCACCGTGGTGCGAAGCTTGTGTGATGGCGTCTGGTCCATGTTCTTGAGCAAGACCAGCGGTATGGCTCCGCCCCAGACAAACATCATCAGCCAACTGAAAGCAGGAGCCTGCGCCAGAGCCTGCTGCAACCAGTGCATCTTGGGCATGCTGTTGATGCTGGCCAGGACGTCCCAGGCAAAGGGCAGGGCCAGACCGGCTATTGCCAGACTGGCCAGCGCCAGCGCACGCAACAGGCAAAGACGTTTGTGAGACGGCTGGTGGATAAGGTTGGCATGCATGGCTTACCTCCTGTGCAGTTCAGGCAGTCCGCAGTGGTCAACGCGTGCAAGGCTGGCAAAGGCTGGAAACTGCGGTTGCGCCTGGCTTGTGGGCAGTTCCAGTCTAGAGCTTTTGCCTGGTTTGTGCCATAGGCACTGTGCGCCTGCTTGAAGTCGCGCTCCACGCCTGGCCGAAGTCATGCCAGGTATTGCCGGTTTGAGCAGGGCAAGGCCGGTGTGCCCAGTCGTAAAGTTGATTGCGCCACGTTCATTGAGCTTGCCGGGGCTGGCATCTGCGCACCCCTGGGGCTAAGCTTGGTCTGCTCGACTCAGGGCCATGACCCCGCAGCGCCGGGCGAAGGAGTTCTTATGCTGAGCCAATCTGCTGTGACGACGATGCTGCCGGTGATGGATATGGCGCGTGCTCGTGCTTTCTATGAAGAAAGCCTGGGTCTGCAGCCAGGAGAGCTGCGGCCCGATGGAAAGTTTGTCTACCTGGTTGGCGGCAGTGCGCTGGCCCTGTTTCCAAAGCCCGGCGGTACCAAGGCCGAGCACACTGCCATCAGCTTCAGGGTGCCCGACATTGCTGCAAGCATTCGGGAGCTGAAAAGCCGGGGTGTGGTGTTTGAGGACTACGACTTCCCCGATTTCAAGACCGTCAACCATGTCTGCGTGCTGGGGTCCGAGAAGGCCGCCTGGTTCAAGGACACGGAGGGTAACTACCTCTGCCTGCACGAGGAGCTGGAGCAGGCATGAGGGGGCGCGGCGCCCGGCGCGCGAGAGCGGCCTAGATCTGCTGGAGCGCGTCCAGTACTTCGCTCTTGGAGAGCAGCTCGCTCATCACCACAGGCGGCTTGCCGGGCAGGTAGAGTACGTAGACGGGGACGCCGCTTCGCCCCAGCGATTGCAGTGCCCGGGTGATGGCCGGGTCCTGGCGTGTCCAGTCGGCGCGCAGCAACTGCACCTTGTGCTGCTCAAAAGCGGCCAGCACCTCGGCGTTGCTCAGTGTGGTGCGCTTGTTGACCTGGCAGGTCACGCACCAGGCGGCCGTGAAGTCCACAAACACAGGTTGGCCCGAGGTCTGGGCGGACTGGACCTTGTCTGCCGACCAGGGTTGCCAGAGTTCGCCGGCCTGTGCCTGAGCCTGGCCCGCAGGCTCGGCCTTGATCAGCGGCAGGGCGTAATAGGCCACGCCAATAGCCAGCAGCAAGGCGAGGGCTCCGAGGCTCATGCGGCTCTTGCCGCGCAGGCCCAGGGCCCAGATCAGCGCGGCCAGCACCAGCAGCAGCGCCAGCAGGGCTGCTGCGGCATCCATGCCGCCCTGATGACCCAACACCCAGACCAGCCAGACCACGGTGGCAAACATGGGGAAGGCCATTGCGTGGCGGAAGGTCTGCATCCAGGGGCCAGGGCGGGGCAGCCAGCTCACGACTGCGGGCACGAAGCTGGCCAGCAGATAGGGCAGGGCCATGCCTATGCCAAGCGCCGCAAACACCGTCAGCGCCTGCGCCGCTGGCATATCGATGGCAAAGCCCAGCGAGGCACCCATGAAGGGCGCTGTGCAGGGCGATGCGATGGCCACGGCCAGCACGCCTGAGAGAAAGGAGTCGAGCATCGGGTTGCGCGCCTGGGCGCTGGCAATGCTGCTGGGCAGCAGATTGCCGAACTCGAACCAGCCGGCCAGATTCAGCCCCAGCACGGTGAACAGCGCCGCCAGCAGCGACACCACCACGGGCGACTGCAGCTGGAAGCCCCAGCCCAGTTGCTGGCCCGCCGCGCGCAGGCCCAGCAGCAGCGCGCCGAGTGCCACAAAGGACAGCACCACGCCTGCGGTATATGCCAGGCCGCTCAGTTTCTGGGCATGGCGATTCTGGCCATGACCCGAAAATCCCAGTACCTTGATGGCCAGCACAGGAAACACGCAGGGCATGAGGTTGAGGATCAGGCCACCGATCAAACCGCCCAGCAGCGCTGCCAGCAGACCTGTGCTGCTGACGCTGCCCGAGGTCTGGGCAGGAGCTGTTGCATTCTTGTTCGCTTCCAGTGCGGCAGCGAGCGCGGGGGAAACGCCGGTCAGAGTGGCTGGCGTCCATTGCCCCTGCACATCCAGCGTGCTGCGCCAGGCGATAGGCTGACCACTGTCCAGGGCCGCAGCGCGGTCCTGGTCCGCCAGAGCCACAACAATGGCCAGTTGCGGCGGCGTATCGCTGCGCATATCGGACAGCGGCAGACCTTCAGCGACCCAGTCGTTGCCATCCCAGCGTTGCTGCCAGTCCTTGCCAGATTCGGCCGCATGCTTGAAGGTTTCCGCATTTTCGGGGTAGAGCTCCAGCGTTTTGCCCTTGATCGCTGCCGGCAGGCCGGCGACACGCAGATGGATACGGTCGTCAGCGATCTTGGCATTGGTATCGGCGGCTGGCTGCACGCTGGCCTGGCCATTGCCGTTCAAGGCCACGGGTTGCTGCGCCCGGGCCTTGAGGAAATCTTCACTGTTGGCGGCGGTGCTGCCGACCACGGGAATCTGCAGGGTGAACTCGCCGCTTTCTGGGATGCACTCCACGCGGCAGATCAGCCAGTTGGCGGAAAGATGAACCTCCACCATGCCGGAGGCGGGAGCCTTGAAATCGCTGGCGACCTTGACCGGTATGGGCAGCAGCACGGTGTTTTCATAGCCGTAATTGACCAGCGGTCCTACCCGCAGCGCATGGGGTGTGGGCCAGTCAATGCTGCCGGCGCTCAAGCCCGACGGCAGCTGCCATTGCAGCTCGGTCGGCAGGCCCGAGTCGCCCGCGTTCTTCCAGTAGGTATGCCAGTCAGGTTCATGCTCGAGCTTGAGTCCCAGCCAGAAACTCTGGCCGGCAGCAATTCCCTCGGGGGCCTGAGCTACCAGTTCGGCCCGCACACGCGGGGTTTGCACCAGGGCGGTGGAGTTGCTGGATGATGTTTTGAGCTGAATTCCGGCTGTGGCGCTTGTGGATAAAGCGCTTGAAGCTATCAAAAGCAAGGCAAGCAGCCAGAGCGCAAGCAGCGATGGGCGAGGGCGGCGTGAAGAAGTGGCAAAGAGCATGACGTTGGTAAGAGCCTGGGCCGGTATTTTGGTTCCTGAACCGCAGCAGTATGGTCAGCAGTGATTAAGTCGGTATGAGTGCCTCTGCCGTCAAGCGGCTTCAGGACTTGTCCACAGCCTGGGCCTGATTGGCCACGGGGCTGGGCGGCTGACCACCGACTTCGGCCGGCATGACAATGCGCTCGCAGTTGCTGGCGTTGTTCAGCAGTGCAGCGGCATCGACGGATGTGTTCTCGGATGTATCCGAGGGGGCCGTGATTGCCGGCTCGACTTGCCTGGTGGGCAGCATATGGGCCTTGCGCCAGTGGCCCCAGCGGTAATAGGTCAGCATCATCAGCATGGAGCAGACGGAGCTGATGGGAAAGCTCCACCAGATGGCATCCACGCCCATCACGGGTTGCAGCCAGCGTGCCACGGGAACGCGTATGCCCCACATGGCAATCGCCAGAATGAGCACTGGTGCCATGACGGCGCCCGTCGAACGCACCACGCCGGCCAGCACAAAGGTCACGCCAAAAAAGAGGAAGGAGCCTATGGCGATGTGGTTGAGATGGCGTGCCACCTCCAGCGAGGGGCTGCCGCCGGGCAGAAACCAGCCCAGCACATGACGGTCCAGCAGCACGATGAGGGCGATCAGGCTGCCGGTCAGCACAAGGTTGCCCAGCATGCCGGCATTGGCCGTGGCGCTGACGCGCTTCCAGAGGCCCGCGCCTACGTTCTGCGCCGCCATGGACGAACAGGCTGCGCCTATGGCCATGGCCGGCATCTGCACATAGGTCCACAGCTGTAGCGCAGCGCTATAGGCGGATGCGGTCTGCACGCCATGCTCGTTGACCATGGAGATCATGGCGATCATGGCCAGCGAGATCATCACGATCTGCACGCCCATGGGCAGGCCCTTGACCACCAGAGTGCGCACAATCGTCAGATCGGGCTTGAACAGCCCCAGCTGCCGGCGACCTATCCACAAGGGATGGCGGCGCAGACGCAGCCACCCCAGCAGGGCAAAGAAGCTCACGGCATTGGCAACCAGCGTGGCCACTGCCGAGCCCTGGATGCCCATGCGCGGCACGGGCCCCCAGCCAAAGATCAGCAGCGGGTTGAGGGCCATGTCCAGCGCCACGACGACGAGCAGAAACCAGAACGGCGTTCGGGTGTCTCCCGCGCCGCGCAGGGCCGCCGTCACAAAGCTGAACATGAACAGCAGTGGAATGGCCAGAAAGATGACTTTGAGATAAGCCTCGGCCAGTGGCAGCGCTGCCTCCGGTGTGCTCATCCACTGCATGAGATGGCGCGAAAGTGGCCAGCCCAGCAAGGCAATCAGCAGTGAAACAACACCAAAAAATGTAGCGCTGGTGCCAAGTACACGCTTTGCTTGCGCGATGTTTTTTGCGCCAATGCTCTGGGCAATCAGGATATTGGTCGCCATGCTGATGCCGAACACCGCGCCGATCAGCGCAAACATCACATTGTTGGCATTGGCGGTGGCCGTCAGCGCGGCCTCGCCCAGATGACCGCCGACCCAGATGGCATTGACCGAGCCGTTGAGCGACTGCAGCACATTGCCGGCCAGGATCGGCAGGGCAAAGACCAGCAAGGTGCTGGCAATCGGGCCCTGGGTCAGGTCGCGGGTCTGGGGCTTGGAGTTGGCGGTGCGCGCACTCTGGCGCGGGGCGCTTGCGGAGGCTTCAGGCATCGGGCCATTGTGGAGCATGTCGGCCGGTTGCGGTTGACGGGCGGTGGGCCCGGAATCCGGGACAGGAGGTGGTTTCGAGGCGCTGGCGCAGCTACGATGATGGCCATGAGCAATACCCCGACCACTCCCGCAAGCGCGCTTCCCCGCTGGCCGTCACGCTTCTGGGCCCAGGCCTCGGCCCATGACTTTGCCCTGGCCCAGAGCACTGGCCTGGCCGCCGACACCGTGGCCGTGCTGCCCGTGGCTGCGGTGGAGCAGCATGGGCCGCACCTGCCGCTGTCGGTGGATGCCAGCCTGATAGAGGGCGTCATCGATGCCGCTCTGGCGCAGTTGCCAGCCGAGCTGCCGGTGCTTTTTCTGCCGCCGCAGAACATTGGTTTTTCGGTCGAGCATACGAACTATGCAGGAACCTTGAGCTTGCAGCCTGCCACACTGATTGCGCTGTGGACAGAGCTGGGCGCCTGCGTGGCGCGCGCCGGTATCAGGAAGCTGCTGCTGCTCAACGGTCATGGCGGCCAGGTCAGCGTGATGGACATCGTTGCGCGCGAGCTGCGCATCCGGCATGGCCTGCTGGTCTACAGCGCCAGCTGGTTCGGGCTGGTGGACGACGCGGCCAACCAGCAGTTCTGCGCGCATGAGCACCGCTTCGGCATTCACGGCGGCGAAGTGGAGACATCGATGATGCTGCACCTGGTGCCCGAGACCGTGCACATGGAGCGTGCGCAGAATTTTGCCTCCAGCTCGGAGCAGCGGGCCGGAAAATACCACTTCATCGGCAATGGCCGCAGCGCCAAGCTGGGCTGGGCCATCGAGGACTACAACCCGGCAGGAGCCGTGGGCAACTCCGCCGCCGCGACGGCCGAGCGCGGTGCGGCCATGGTGCGTTCATCGGCCGAGGGCCTGGTCAGGCTGCTGGGCGAAATTCATGACCTGCCCCTGAGCACGGTGGGAAACCAGCCGCAGCCGCTTTGAATTCAGGAGCTTATTGCGCAATAGCAGTATGCATTTGCGATGTATTTTTTATTGAAAATCAATGCTGTAAAGCGATGAAAGCTACTTAAAAGATAGCAAAAAAACAGAAAAGCCCTGAAAGGCCACTGCAAAAATCTGTTTCATCGCGAGCCTCGTTCAACGCAAGCCGCCAAAAACTGGCGTGCTCCATGCGCGTGACAGTGAGCAAGACCTGGGCGGCTCCCGCTGCCGCGCCGCGAGGCTGTCGTCCCCTTCCGGTGCGAAGCATCAGAGAGGGGGAAGGCGCGCCAGCGCCATGGATCTGCTCGCAGACACCGTAGGGCAGCGGCCGCAGCCTCTGTCAACGCCCTGAAAAACTGGCGCGGTCCGCAAAGAGACAGCGAGCAAGCGCCGCCGCGCAGCGAGGCTGTCGTCCCCTTCCGGTGCGAAGCACCAGAGAGGGGGAAGGCGCGCCAGCGCCACAGGGGGAGCTTATTGCTTCGGAATCTTGGCCGTGGTGATGACATCGCCCCAGCGCTTGATTTCCGACTGCAGCAGCTTGGCGGTCTGCTCGGGGGTGCTGGCCTGGGCCTGCACATTCAGTTCGCGCAGCTTCTTGGCGACCTCGGGGTTGTTGACGGCGGCGTTGATTTCCTTGTTCAGATGCGCAATCACGGGGGCGGGTGTCTTGGAGGGTGCAGCCAGCGCATTCCAGGAAGAGGCCACAAAGCCCTTGACGCCGGATTCCTGGGCCGTGGGCACATTGGGCAGCAGCGGCGAGCGCTTCTCACCTGTCACCGCGAGCAGGTTCACGGCCTTGGAATTGATCTGGCCCATGATGGGCGTGAGAATTTCCACGGCCGCATCGATCTGCTTGCCGCGCAGCGCGGTCACCACGGCGGGCGTGCCATTGAAGGGCACGATCTGCGCATCGATGCCGGCCGTGGTCTTGAACAGCTCGGCCGCCAGATGCTGGGTGCTGCCCACATTGATGCTGCCCAGGTTCAGCTTGCCGGGATTGGCCTTGGCATAGCTCACGAGTTCGCCCAGATTCTTGAAGGGCGATTTGGCATCGGTGATGACGCCGATGTCAAAGTAGCCCAGCGTGGAGATGGGCGTCAGGTCCTTGACCATGTCGAAGGGCAGATTGTTGAACAGATTCACCGTGACGGCGCTGCCGTTGGACATGAGAAACAGCGTATGTCCGTCGGGCGCAGCCTTGGCCACGGTGTCGGCCGCCACAATACCGCCCGCGCTGGGCTTGTTGTCGATGACCACGGGCTGGCCGAGCTGGGTGGACAGCTGTTGGGCCACCACACGGGCCGTCACATCGGCCACGCCGCCGGCCCCGAAGGGCACGACGATGCGGATGGGGCGGTTGGACAGGCCTTCGGCCTGGGCGGTGACGGCAAATCCGCTCAGCAGGGCAGCCCCCGCTGCGGCACTGATCAGGGATTGGGTAAAACTGCGGCGTTTCATGCTTGTCCTTCTGTCTGAAACTTTTATCCGGAGAGTGTGCCGCCGAAAAATGCCCAGAGGCAGCAGCAAAGCGTTCTGTCTGCTATGCCGCACAGGTATGGCTAGTTACCGCTTGCTTGCAGGGCAGTCAGCCCCCAGTGATGCATGGCTTCGCGCAATATCAGCAGGGCGGCCGCATGTTCAGCGGTCTGCGGCAGTTGCGGGTCGGCGTGGCCGGGCTGCTGGGCCTGGCGCGCCAGCAGCTCGAACAGGTTCTCGATGGCCTCGCGTGACGCCTGTGTGGCCTGCGGGTCGGCCGTGGCGCCATGGATCAGTTGCCGCAGCAGCGGGTCTGTCGTTTGCAGCAGACTGGCGCCTGCAGGCAGCCAGCGCCCGGCCGGCATGACGGCGTCCTCGACATCGGCAATCGCGTTTTCCAGCGTCAGTGCGTCGGGCATGCGCTGGGCAAAGGCCTTGACCAGGGTGGCAATGCCTATGGGTAGCCGATGTTGCTGCGAGCCGATGTCGAGCGTCAGCGCCGTATCGCCAAGGGTGAGAAAGATGGAGTCCATTGCGGCTTTGTAGCACTTTGCGTTGGCCGGCTCCTGGCCTGAAGGGGAGTCAGGCGCTGGTGATCCAGTTTCTGTATTCGGCGCTATCGAGATGGTTGAGCGTGTTGAAGCTTTGCAGCATCAGGCGCTTGGGGCTGATGCTGAATTCGGTCACGGCAATATTGCGCAGCCGCATATTGAGGGCGATGGTCACTTCGGGCGCGGTGCCAAGCACCTGGCCCACGGCAGTGGAGATGGGGCCGCCGCTGCTGACCAGCAGCACGTTGCGGCCGCTGTGCTGATGGCGTATCTCCTCGAGCACCTGGTGCACGCCGTCCGCAAAGCCGTTCCAGTCGGGCATGCCCTGCGGGCTGATGGTGCCTCCCATCCATTGCGCCAGCGCGTCACACAGCAGGCGGAAATGATGGCGGTACAGCTCGGGCGTATCGGGCCTGGGCAGCGGGGCCGGGTGGATGGCGCGCAGCAGGGCTTCGCTGTCGTACTCGTTGAGTCCGGGCCGGCTTTGTGTCTCGGGGCCGGAAGCGCTGCCCAGGCCCTGGACGATGCCGGCCAGCGTCTGCTGATGGCGCTTGAGCGTGCCTGCGTAGACGGCGTCGAACTTCAGACCTCGCTCACGCCAGTACTCACCCAGACGCACGGCCTGATCCTGGCCGCGTGGGCTGAGCTGGTCGTAATCATCCGCGCCAAACGAGGCCTGGCCATGGCGCACAAGGTAGAGGTTTCCCATGGCGCGGATGTTGGGCCTTGGCCGCTTGCCGCGCTGTCATGCCTGCGACCAGGTGGCGCTTGGGTGACAGCGGACTGGTTCGCATTTCCGCATCCCGCATCGGGATTGAGGTGCAGGCATGGCCTGGCGCTCGGTTAAGATAGTTGAGAGCTATTCTCAAAAACATAAAAACACGCTCCGCTTTCGGTACTGGTTCACGGATCTCCTGCGCTTGGCTGGCAGGAGGCTTGTCGGTTTCAAAGCGGAGCGTGTTTTTTTATGCCTGTTCACCTTCTGGAGCCCTCCATGTTTCGACGACCCCTGTTTGCACTGGCCGCCGTTGCCAGCCTGTGCGCCCCTGCGCTGTCCGCCCACGCCGAGGACATCACGCTCTATACCACCCGTGAACCGGCTCTGATCCAGCCCTTGCTGGCTGCCTTCACGGCGCAGACCAAGATCGGCGTGAAGACGGTGTTCGTCAAGGACGGCCTGCTGGAGCGCGTCAAGGCCGAAGGCCAGCGCTCGCCTGCCGACGTGCTGATGACGGTGGATATTGGCAATCTGCTGGATCTGGTGGACGGTGGCGTGACCCAGCCCGTCAAGTCCAGCGTGCTGGAGGCGGCCATTCCGGCCCAGCTTCGCGCAGCAGACAACCAGTGGTTTGCGCTGTCCATGCGGGCTCGCGTGCTGTATGCCGAAAAGGACATGAAGATCGGCGCCTTCCGCTATGAAGACCTGGCCAAGCCGCAGTTCAAGGGCAAGGTCTGCAGCCGTGCCGGCCAGCACCCCTACAACACGGCGCTGATCGCCGCCATGATCGCCCATGACGGCGAAGCCAAGACCGAGCAGTGGCTCAAGGGCGTCAAGGCCAATCTGGCGCGCAAGGCCACGGGCGGCGACCGCGATGTGGCGCGCGACATTCTGGGCGGCATCTGCGATGTGGGCCTGGCCAACACCTATTATGTGGGCCATATGAAGGCGGCCAAGGAAGGTACGGACGCACGCAAGTGGGGCGATGCCATCAAGGTCGTCAAGCCTACTTTCAACGATCCCAAGAGCGGCACGCATATCAATATCAGCGGCGCCTCGGTGGCCAAGCACGCTCCCAACCGCGATCAGGCCGTGAAGCTGCTGGAGTTCCTGGTTTCCGAGCCGGCCCAGAATATGTACGCCCAGGCCAACTACGAGCACCCTGTGCGCAAGGGCGTGGCGCTGGATCCCGTGGTGGCCCAGAGCATCGGCGAGATCAAGATCGATCCGCTGCCGCTGACCGAGATCGCCAAGCATCGCAAGGCTGCCAGCGTGCTGGTCGACAAGGTTGGGTTTGATAAATAAGTAGCACCCCCTGAGGCGCTGATGCGCCTTCCCCCTCTCTCGCTTCGCGGGAGGGGGACAACACCTTCGCTGCGAGGCGGCTCTTGCTCGGTGTTCCTTTGATGGAGCATGCCTGTCCAAGGGCCGTTTCCTTTTTGGTTTTTTGATGTTTTCTTATCTTCGTTCAGGGCTGCGGCCCGTCGGGCCGGTGTGGCAGGGCGCAAGCTGGTTGATTGCGCTGGGGGTGTTTGCGCCCATTGCCTCGCTGGCCTGGCTGGCGCTGGGGGCGGACTGGGCGCACTGGCAGGATCTGCTGCGCTATGTGCTGCCCGATGCCGCCGCCAATACGGCCTGGCTGCTGGGCGGGGTGGGCCTGGTGGTTCTGGTGGTGGGCACGGGCTGCGCCTGGCTGGTGACGGCCTGCGATTTTCCGGGGCGGCGCTGGCTGCACTGGGCGCTGCTGCTGCCGCTGGCCATGCCGGCCTATATCGTGGCCTTTGCCTATCTGGATCTGCTTCACCCCATAGGCCCGGTGCAGGGCGCGCTGCGCGGGTTGCTGGGTTACGAAAGCCCGCGCCAGTGGCGCCTGCCTGATCTACGCTCCATGGGCGGCGCGATCTTTGTGCTGGGGTTCACGCTCTACCCCTATGTGTATATGACGGCACGGGCCATGTTCATGACCCAGCCGGCACATCTGATGGAAGCTGCACGCTCGCTGGGTGAAACCCGCTGGGGGGCTTTTTGGCGCGTGGCCCTGCCCATGGCGCGGCCGGCACTGGTCGTGGGCCTGAGCCTGGCGTTGCTGGAGACGCTCAACGATATCGGTGCGTCCGAGTTTCTGGGCGTGCACACGCTCACGGTGTCGATCTACACCACCTGGGTCACGCGCTCCGATCTGGCCGGTGCCGCGCAGATTGCCTGCTCCATGCTGCTGGCCGTGGTGGCCCTGGTCTGGCTGGAGCGTCAGGGCCGCAGTCGCCAGCGCTTTGGCTCGGCCCAGCGCATGAGGGCCATAGCGCCGCACCGCCTGCCCCCAGGCACTGCCTGGCTGGCCACGCTGGCCTGCAGCCTGCCGGTGCTGATCGGCTTTGCTGCGCCAGCGGCCTATCTGGCCTGGGAAAGCGGCAAGCGTCTGGTGCAGGGCTCGGGCGTGTCCGAGGGCCTGGTCTCCAGCCTGCTCAACACGCTGGGGCTGGCGCTGGGCGTGACCGTGATTGCGGTGGCTGCGGGTCTTGTCGTGGCCTGGGCCACGCGCACCGGCATCAGCACGCGAGCGCCTTCGCGCTGGCCAGCGCAGCTGGCGGCGCTGGGTTACGCCGTGCCGGGCACGGTGCTGGCGATTGGTTTGCTGACTCCCGCGTTGGCGCTGGATGCCGGGCTGGCCAGCCTGTTTGGTGCCAAGGGCTTGCCGCTGATGGGTCTGGGCGTGGTGCTGGTCGCGGCTTGCGTAATTCGCTTTCTGGTCATGCCCGTGGGCGGCATCGAGGCCGGACTGGCCCGTATCCCGCCGACGCTGGAGCAGGCCTCGCGTCTGCTGGGCGAAAGCCGCCTGGGCACGCTGCGCCGGGTACACCTGCCGCTGCTGCGGCCTGCCATGGCCACCAGTGCCATGCTGGTATTTGTCGATGCCATGAAGGAGCTGCCTGCCACCTTGCTGCTGCGCCCGGCCGATTTCGACACCCTGGCCACCTGGCTCTATGCCGAAGCCGCGCGCGGTACCTATGAGGAGGGCGCGATCGCCGCGCTGTGCATTGTGGTCGCGGGGCTGGTTCCCGTCCTGCTGCTGGCGCGCACGCAGCTGTCGGATGGGCTGCGATGAATACGCATGAAAATCGGCTGTGGCGCTTATTTATATTGCGCAAGCAGCCATTGAAAATGAATAGGATGAACAGGACTTGTGCAAACAAGAATGCAGCAACGGCCGGCCTCCCGAGGCAGTCGTACTGCCCGAACCCGTTTTGCCTAAGTCTTGACGAAGTGACTGCATGACCGCCTCTCTACAAATTGCGCAGCTGCAACTGGGCTATGAAACGCCTATGGGTCTGCACACCGTGCTGCAGGGCTTTGATCTGCAGGTGCCTGCAGGTCATATCGCCAGCCTGCTGGGGCCCTCGGGTTGCGGCAAGACCTCCGTGCTGCGTGCGATCGCGGGCTTCGAGCCGGTGCGCGCGGGCAGCATTCATCTGGGCGAGGTATTGCTCTCCGGCCCCGGCACGCACCTGCCTCCCGAGCAGCGCCATGTGGGCATGATGTTTCAGGAGTATGGGCTGTTCCCGCATTTGACGGCATTGCAGAACGTGGGATTCGGCCTGCGTCGCATGGGCAAGCCAGAGCGCGACAAGCGTGTGCAGGAGCTGCTTGCCGTGGTGGGGCTGGCGAATTCAGGTAGCAAATTCCCGCACGAGCTGTCCGGCGGACAGCAGCAGCGTGTGGCGCTGGCGCGAGCCCTGGCGCCGTCCCCGGCCCTGCTGCTGCTCGATGAGCCATTTTCCAATCTCGACGCAGCCACGCGCGAGCGCCTGACGCTGGAGGTGCGCGACATTCTGCGGGCTGCCGGGCAGATGGCTATTCTGGTCACGCACAACGCGCAGGAGGCCGAAACCATGGCCGACCAGATCTGCAGGATGACGCCGGTTCAGCTCTGAGCCGGCCCTGAGGTTTAAAGCAGGACGCGGCCCGAGGTGACGGTCACGGTGTGGCCGCCCACCCAAAGCTTGCCGTTGGCAGCGGTCTGCACATGAACCTGTCCGTCACGGCCCACGCATACGCCTTGCGCGGCGATATAGGGAGTCTGCAGCAGACCTTCGTCCGTCAGCCATTGGGCCAGCGCAGCATTCAGGCTGCCTGTGACAGGGTCTTCGCTCGCGGTCTCGCCTACCAGGGCGCGTACTTCCAGACGCGGCTGGGCTGAAGTCACTTTTTCTTGAGCGGCTTCTTCAGCCTGCTTGGCAAAAGCGCGGGCTTCGCGGCTGGAGCGGCCGATCAGCGGGGCATCCTCTTGCACCTCATAAATGGCTGCCAGACCGGCTTTGGCCCCCAGCTTCTTGAGCGCTCCAAAGTCTGGCTCCACACTCAGAACCGTATCGGGGTGGTCCAGCAGCAGGCCCAGCCAGGGCGAGCCGTTATGGAGGCTGCGCGCCATCAGCAGCTGCTCACGCTGCAGGCCCAGAGCCTGCAGCACAGGTGCCAGTTCCTCTTCGGGAATTTCCTGAGAGTCGAGTGAAGGTGCTTCGAAAAAAAGAGCGCCTTGCGCATCGCAGCCAATGGCTACCAGGCCTTTTTTGCATTCCTGCAGCACCTGCTCGGGGTTGCGCGGCTGGCCGCCCTGGGCCAGCCAGGCATGGCAACTGCCCAGCGTGGGGTGGCCGGCAAAAGCCAGCTCGCCCGCGGGCGTGAAGATACGCAGTTGGTAGTCGGCTCCAGCGGCCAGCGCTGCGGCGCTGGGCTGCAGCACAAAGGTGGTTTCCGATAGATTGGTCCAGCGCGCGAAGGCCTGCATCTGGGCCTCGCTCAAGCCATCGGCACCCAGCACCACGGCCACGGGGTTGCCGAGCAGCGCGGTGTGCGTGAACACGTCCACGGTCATATAGGGACGGGATAGCGCGATATGGGGGGCTGGAGCAGACATGGGCAGCGATTGTCGGCAAAAAGAAAAACCGGCGCTGCACGGAGGTTCGTGTCAGGCCGGTTGATGAGGCGCAACATATGCCAAACGGTGCCAGGGACACCGAGGAAGCGCTGCCGCGCACCGATGGTGTCGTCCCCCTCCCGCGAAGCGAGAGAGGGGGAAGGCGGGGAGCGCCTCAGGGGGAGCTTTCAGGTCAGAGGCTGGCCTTGATGGCCTCGGCCAGGGACTTGATGCCGATGTTGATCTGCTCGGCAGACACCGTCACATACGACAGACGCAGCGTGTTGTTCTGCGCATCGCCGGCGTAGAAGGGGGCGCCGGGCACAAAAGCCATATTGCGCTCCACGGCCTTGGCCAGCAAGGCCTGGGCGTCCATGCCTGCAGGCAGCCTGACCCAGAGGAACATGCCGCCCACGGGACGTGTCCATTGCACGTCGAGGCCGGCCATCTCGCGCTCCAGGGCCATCAGCATCACATCGCGCTGAGCCTTGTACATGGCCCGGATGGTGGGCACATGGCGGTCCAGGAAGCCGTCCTTGATGACTTCAGCCACCACACGCTGGTTGAAACTGGGGGTGTGCAGGTCGGCAGCCTGCTTGGCCTGGGTCAGCTTGCCGTACACGGACTTGGGCGCGACGATGAAGCCGATGCGCAGGCCGGGGGCCAGCACCTTGGAGAACGAGCCCATGTAGATCACGCCCTCGGGGTTGCGTGCAGCCAGGGGCAGGGGCGGCTCCTGCTCGTACCAGAGGTCACCGTAGGGGTTGTCCTCGATCAGAGGGATATCCAGTTCTTTGGCCTTTTCCACCAGAGCCTGGCGGCGCGCATCGCTCATAGTGCGGCCGGTGGGGTTCTGGAAGTTGGGCAGCACATAGGCCAGGCGGGCCTTGTCGGCGCCACTGCCGATCTGCCTGGCAAAGTCCTCGATCAGCATGCCTTCGTCGTCACTGTCCACGCCCACGGCCACGGGTTCCATGGGGGTGAAGGCCTGCAAGGCGCCGAGGTAGGTGGGCTTTTCAACCAGCAGACGGCTGCCCTTGTCCAGGAACACCTTGCCAATCAGGTCCAGCGCCTGCTGGCTGCCGGTGGTGATCAGGATCTGCTCGGGATCGACACTCCAGGGCAGGAAGTCGGCAATCGCCTGACGCAGCGGGGCAAAGCCCTCGGTGGTCGAGTACTGCAGGGCTGCGGCACCGTCACGCTGCATCACGGTCTGGCAGGCTTCGGTGAATGCGTCCAGAGGGAAGGCCTTGGGGGAAGGCAGGCCGCCAGCCATGCTGATGATGCCGGGGCGGTCGGTCAGCTTGAGGATCTCGCGGATGGCGGAGGAATTCATCTTGGCAGCACGTTCTGCCAGCGTCCATGTTGTCATAAAACAGTACTCGATCTCTACATTGCCAGCCCGGGCAGGGCTGGCCGGTGTGCATTCTCACGCCGTTGTCGGGCATGTGCCGGCCTGAGCTTGGGGCTCGGGATGCAATCGCTGCGGCGCACAAAGCGCTGCAACCATGCACCAGCAGGTGGGCTTATTGTGTCGCGGCCGGTTTGCCTGTGTGGGCTGGCGGGCAATTGCGACGGTGTGGTCTGAAGTCGGTGAGACCGCAGACCGTGACCATAGCCCTGTGTGGAGGGCGGCCAAGAGAGGTTGATGGACTCAATATACGCTTGAGACCATTACAGTACCTATACAGACAGTCTCACAATTATGGCTTCTGTATTGGTGTCCGCTTCAATACAGTTCGCTGCATATCACCATGTCCATCTCCCTGTCCCGCCAGGCGGCCCTGACCCTGACCCAGCAACTGGCCGAGCGTCTGGCCGAACGCATACGCACCAGGCTGCTGCCCGCAGGCGCGCGCCTGCCTTCGGTGCGTGAATGCGCGCGCCAGCAAGGCGTGAGCCCCTACACGGTGGTGGCTGCCTACGACCTGTTGCAGGCCCAGGGGCTGGTCGAGGCCAGGCCGCAGCGCGGTTTTTATGTGCGCGATATTGTGCAAAATCCGCTTCAAATGCCTGAAGGTAAAGCGCATATAGCTATCAATGAAGGAGCAGTCAATACCCCGGTAGGCATCCCGCCGGGCACGCGTATCAACGCCACCATGCTGATTCGCGGCATGTTTGTGGAGAGCGTGGCCGGCAAACCCCAGCCCGGTGCCGGTGTGCTGCCCGCCGAATGGCTGGATGCCGGCTTTCTGGTGGCCGCCATGCGCAAGGTCACAAGCGGGCAGGCGCTGCGCGAATCACTGGTGCGCTATGGCGAGCCCATGGGCGACAGCCGGCTGCGCGAGGCGCTGGCGCGGCGCCTGCAGCGCATAGGCATTGCGGTGGGGACTGGCCAGATCATCACCACCCTGGGGGCGACCCAGGCGCTGGACATCGTGAGCCGAGCCTTGCTGCAGCCCGGCGATCCGGTGATGGTGGAAGAGCCGGGCTGGGCCGTGGAATATGCGCGCCTGGCCGCCATGGGCATGCGCGTTCTGCCCGTGCCGCGTGGTCCCGAGGGGCCGGACATGGCGGTGATGCAGCGCTATTGCGAGACCATGGCCCCCAAGCTCTATGTGAGTGTCAGCGTGCTGCACAACCCCACGGGCTACAGCCTGAGCGCGGCCAGCGCCCATGAGGTGCTGCAGATGGCGCAGCGCCATGGCTTCTATGTGGTGGAGGACGATAGCTACTGCCATATTGCGCCCGATCACGCTCCGCGAGTGTCGGTACTGGACCGGCTGCAGCGCAGCATCTACATCAGCGGCTTTGCCAAGGTGCTGGTGCCTAACTGGCGTCTGGGCTACCTGGCGGCGCCGCCCGAGCTGGTCGAGAGACTGCTGGACACCAAGCTGCTGTCTACCCTGTCCACGCCGACCCCCATGGAGCAGGCCCTGGCCCTGTGCATGGAGCAAGGCCAGCTGCGCCGCCATGCCGAGCGCCTGCGTCAGCATCTGGCCCAGGCGCGCACGCGCAGCGTGGCGCTGGCCCAGGCAGCCGGTTGCCGTTTTGTGGCCGAGCCTGCGGGCATGTTCGGCTGGGTGGATACCGGTGTGGATACCGAGGTGCTGACTCAGCTGCTGCTGGATCAGGGCTACATGATTGCCCCTGGTGCCATGTTCCATGCCAGCCGGGGCTCCAGCACCTGCATGCGCATCAATTTCGCGACCACGCAGGACGCCGCCTTCTGGCGGGTCTTCGAGCGCGTGGTGACCCAGATGCGGGCCCAGGCACAGAAGCTTTAGCCCAGCTGGACGGAGCCCTGATGGATATGGCAGTCGGTGCGCAGCAGCAGCTCGCCAAAGGCGTCGGACATCAGATAGTCGAACTCCACGGGGCGCTGCCTGCCGATGGCATCGCCCTGCACCACGCAGCGGACTAACCAACTGGCCATCTGTTTGTCATAACTGGCTGTACTGGGGCATCAAAGCCATAGACGCAGGCAAAGCCATGATTCATGGGGATGTCTGAAGGCGCTGCGGTCAGGAGGCGGGCCACCGCTTAGCGGCCGGCGCGGTTGAGCGCGCCCAGAGCATCTCGTGCCGGGTTGCCCGTGTTGCTTGGAGTTTCCGCATCGAGCCTAGCTAGCTGCGTGATAAATGCGTGCGCGCCCCGTCTGCGATGCGCCGCGCAGGCTGCTTTCGTAGGTGCTGTCTTCGGCAGCAGGCACCAGGGCCTTGGTGCGGCGCTGGTTGAGCACGGAAAGCCGCGCCAGCTGGTCGCGGACCAGGGAGATTTCGCGGTCCAAGTGCTGTGCGCGCTCGCGCAGTGCAGGCGTCCAGTCATCGGCCGAGACGCGCTTGACGAGCTGGGAGAACGCCACCATGGCGTCACGCAGGCGGGTGCTGGACTGCTCCAGCGCGGATGAGTCCGGTGACTGCAGCGATGTCGAAACGGTCTGAATCACCGCATCCAGCGAATCGAGCATTTCCTGCAAGGTCATCGGGTCAGCCTTTGTTCGTGAGTTCAGGCGCGGGCGCTTCAGCCGCGCGCGTGAACCAGGAATTCTTCGGTATTGGCCAGCAGCTTGTCTGCCACGGCCTCGGCGTTGACGCGGAAGCTGCCATTGGCGATGGCTTCGCGCATGGCCTTGACGCGATCAGCATCAAAGTCGGTGTTGGTGCGGCTTTGACTATCCAGGGCGCGGGCCGAGGACGAAAAGGACACGGGCACGCCAGCGGCGCGCTCGGACAAGCCTTTGGTCGATTCCTCGGTGGCAACCGTGGTGGCGGATTTCGGGGCCTGCTTGGCGGCTGCAGCGGTCTGCTGCAGGTCCGGTTTATTGCCTATCTTCATGCTGGTTCTCCAATCGCCCTGTATCGGCGTAGGGCGCTGTAGCCTTGCTTTCGACAACGGCGCGTAAAACTTGAGGAATATTTGGCATGGTCTTTAAAGTGAGTGTGCACTCTCTTGTTATTGAACCAGAACCACGCCATTGGCATTGACCGTTCCTGTGACAAGGCGGCCATTATCCATGCGAACCCGTACCTGTTGTCCTTCTCCGGCGGCAGTCATCGCCTTGCCCGAGCCGGCAACGCTGAAACCGCCGCCGTTGACCATCACCTGAACGGGCGATCCCGCCGTGAACAAGGCTGGCGGGCGCACCATGTTCTGGCGCAGAGCCTGCCCCGATGTCAGCGCACGCGCCGCGACCATGCCGATGAAATCCTGAGCATTGGCGAAGACGGGAGCGCTGTCCTCGGCCCAGTCCACTTCTGCGGGGACTGCGTCCTCAGCGCTCAGGGTCTTGCCGGCGGGAATATTGCCTTGCGCCACCCAGGCCGGGCCGTAGGCACGCACGGTGATGGGCAGGAACACGTTCCAGGGCACGCTACCCTGCACGCAGCGCAGACCCAGTCGGGTGCGGCCCCACAGGCGGCTGCCTGCAGGCAGATAGGGTTCGACCTTGGCGCAGGCCGCCAGACGCAGGCGCGAGTCCAGCTGACCCATCTGAACTTCCATGCGCAAAGCCATGCCGTTGCCGGCCTGCACGGTCTCGGGCGATGGCTGGTGCAAAGCGGCGTCGACAAAGCGCTGTCCGATCTGGCTGAGCTGCGCCGCGCCATCCTGGGCTTGTGCGCCGGCCGTCAGCAGCAACGCGCCCAGACCCCATGCCGTAGCCAGGCCCCGAGAGGGGCGAAGGCGCAGAAACAGGGAAAAGCGGCCAGACATGCATTAATCCTTTGAAGTATCCGCAGTCACGAGGCTGCAGACGATGCTGGCAAATATAGGCGTGACATGGCTTGCGCAATGGCTTGAAGTGCCAGCGCAATACCGCTTTCTTCGCGCTTTAGTTTGCGCTGCCGATTTTCATAATCCTCGCATGCCGCAGTCCGTGGGCTCCGGCATCCCCGAATTCTGAAAGCGAGGCCGCAATGCTGAACAAAATGACCGAACGACTGGACTTCCAAAGCGAGGCGCTGCTCTTGCGCGCCGAGCGCCAGCGTGCCATTGCCAGCAATATTGCCAACGCCGACACCCCTGGCTATGTGGCGCGCGACTTCAACTTCCGTGAAGCCTTGATGGCCGCGACCAGCGGGCCCAAGCCCTTGACCCAGGCCAGTGTCACGACGGCGGGTCATATCCCGCTGCAGGCGCAGATGTCGGACGAGGCACTCAAGGCCAAGCTCGGCTATTCGGTCAATTCCCAGCCCAGTCTGGACAACAACACCGTGGACCTGGATCGCGAGCGCGCCAATTTCGTCGATAACTCCGTGCGCTATGAAGCCACGCTGCGCTTCATCAACGGCCAGGCCAAGACCATGCTCAGCGCCATTCAAGGCCAGTAAGCCCAGGAGCTAAACCATGTCCATGTTTTCCATCTTCAATATCTCGGGCAGTGCGGTCAGCGCCCAGTCCCAGCGTCTGAACGTGGTGGCCTCCAATCTGGCCAACGTCGATGCCGTGGCCGGCCCCGACGGCAGCGTCTACAAGGCGCGTCAGGTCGTGTTTCAGACCGTGCCCATGGGCAATGACGGCAGCGCAGGCGTCAAGGTCAATGCCATCAGCGAGGACAACACGCCCGGCCGTCGCATCCACGACCCCAGCAATCCGCTGGCCGATGGCGAGGGCTATGTCACCCACTCCAACGTGAGCGCCGTGGACGAGATGGTCAACATGATCTCGGCCTCGCGCTCCTATCAGAACAACGTGGAAGTCATGAACACGGCCAAGACGCTGCTGCTCAAGACTCTGCAAATGGGCCAGTAAGCCCGGGAACACTCACATGATCTACGGCGCAAGCAGCGTGGACGGCACCACGACCAACACCACCAGCAAGACCAAAAACTCGGTGACGGACCCCAACGAGGCCCAGGACCGTTTCCTCAAGTTGCTGGTGGCCCAGCTCAACAACCAGGATCCCATGAATCCCATGGACAACGCGGAAATGACCTCGCAGATGGCGCAGATCAATACCGTAACTGGCATTCAGCAGCTGAACCAGACCATGGCCTCCATGTCCAGCCAGTTCTCCGCCATGCAGGTGCTGCAAGGCACTTCCATGATCGGCCGCACGGTGCTGACCGAAGGCAACACCTTGGGCGTGGCGGCCAACGGCACACATACCGCGGCCTTCGATCTGGAAAACCAGGCAGCCAGCGTCAAGATCCAGATCACCACGGCCAGCGGCGAGCTGGTGGACACCATCGATCTGGGTGCCGGCGCGGCAGGCCGCAACTACTTCACCTGGGAAGGCAAGGACAAATACAGCGGCGATGCCTCGCAACTGCGCTACAGCGTGGTCGCCACCAATGGAGCGACCGCCGTGGCATCCACACCGCTGGCGCCCCATGCCGTGATCGCGGCCAGCTCGGCCAACGGCGCGCTGTCACTGGAGCTCGATAACGGCGAGAGCGTGGCTTATTCCGGCATCAAGGCCGTTTACTGATTGAGGAGCACATCATGGGTTTTCAACAAGGTCTCTCGGGCTTGAACGCCGCCAGCAAGAATCTGGACGTCATCGGCCACAACATCGCCAACTCCAACACCACGGGCTTCAAGGCTTCGCGCGCCGACTTTGCCGAGATGATCGCCAGCGCCATCGGCTCGGCCAGCGGCCAGAGCAGCGGCATCGGCGTTAACGTGGCCTCCGTGTCCCAGCAGTTCAGGCAGGGCTCCATCACTTCGACGGGCAACAACCTGGACATCGCCATCAACGGCAACGGATTTTTCGTCGTCAAACAAAGCGACGGCAGCATCGCCTACACGCGCGCCGGCAACTTCGGCCTGGACAAGGAGGGCAACCTCAAGACCGTGGACAACGACAATGTCATGGGCTATGTGGTGGATCCTGCGACCGGCAAGATCCAGTCGGGTGCCACGCCTGTGCCGATGAGCTTTCCCACAGGGCAGCCGATTCCCGCCAAGCAGACATCCAAGGTGAATGTGGAGCTGAATCTGGATGCGCGCGCCACGGCGGCCGCCGGCGACGCTACAGCCACGCCTCCTGTTGCTGCCACGCCGCGGGCCACCTATGGCACCTCGCTGAATGTGTATGACACCCAGGGCACGGCGATCCCGGTCAATCTGTATTTCGAGAAAGACGCCACAGGCAACACCTGGAATGTCTACAACTCGCTCGATGCCACGGCCACGCCCATCGGCAAGGCCGTGTTCGACGCGAGCGGCAAGCTCACCAGCGTCACCCCCAATGCACCGACCACAGGTTCGGGCACTACGCTGAATCTGAGCGTCAGCGGCGGCACGGCTAATCCCAACGGCCTGCAGCCCTTCAATGTCGCATTCGATTTCGGCGGTCTGACTCAGTTCGGCACCAAATTTGCCGTCAGCAGCCTCAAGCAGGACGGCTATACCTCGGGCGCACTGACGGGCATCAATGTGGGCCGCGACGGCTCCATCGTGGCCTCCTACTCCAACGGCGTCACGCGCACCGAAGGCCAGATCGCTCTGGCGGCCTTTACCAATACCCAGGGTCTGGGCTCCATCGGCAACAACAAATGGGTTGCCACCTCCGACTCCGGCCCTGCGCTCAATGGTTCGGCCCAGACCGGCACCTTCGGCTCGCTGCAGTCGGGCGCGCTTGAAGAGTCCAACGTGGACCTGACAGCCGAGCTGGTCAACATGATGACGGCGCAACGCTCCTATCAGGCCAACGCCCAGACCATCAAGACGCAGGATCAGGTGTTCTCCACACTGGTGAACTTGCGATAACAGCTAAGCCCCTGAGGCGCTTTGCGCCGGGGCTGCAAAAGCGATTGATTTGACGGAAGGAGGGTCAGCATGGACAAAATTATTTATACGTCGATGACTGGGGCCAATGCGGCAGCCCAGCGTCAGGCCGTGCTGGCTCACAACCTGGCCAATGCGGGCACCAACGGCTTCAGGGCCGAGATGTCCACCTTCCGTTCGGTGCCGCTGCAGGGTTCGGGGGCCGGCACGCGCGTGTTTGCGCTGGAGGCAACCTCTGGCTATCAGGACACCCCCGGCCCTGCCCAGCGCACCGGCCGGGCGCTGGACGCCATGGCCATGGGCCGTGCCTGGTTTGCCGTGCAGGGACTTGACGGTCAGGAAGCCTACACGCGCAACGGCGTGTTCGAGATCTCGCCCGAAGGGCAACTGGTCAACAGCAACGGCCAGGCCGTGCTCTCCGACGGCGGCGCTCCCATCGACATCCCGCCAGAGTCCACGATTTCCCTGGGCTCGGACGGAACGCTGACCGCCAAGATGGGCAATCAGCTGCCCGTGGCCGTGGGGCGCGTCAAGCTGGTCACGCCGCCCGTCGACGAGCCTCTGGTGCGCGGCGATGACGGCTTTTTTCGCGCGGCCCAGGGCGATGCGCTGCCCAACGATGAAACAGCGCGCCTGCTGTCGGGCTCGATCGAGGGATCGAATGTGAACTCCGTCGAAACCATGGTCGGCATGATCGCGGCCTCGCGCCAGTTCGAGCAGCAGATGAAGCTGCTGCAGACCGCTGAAACCAACGATAAATCCGCCAGCCAGCTGCTGAGCTTGAACGGCTGATAGCCAAAGGAATACGTCATGATCAATTCGCTGTTCATTGCCAAGACCGGCATGGAAGCCCAGCAGACGCAGCTGGACGTGATTTCGCACAATCTGGCCAACGTCTCCACCACCGGCTACAAGCGCGCGAATGCGGTCTTCGAGGATCTGATCTATCAGAACCTGCGCCAGTCCGGCTCCCAGACCACCGAGCAAAATCAGCTGCCCACAGGCCTTCACCTGGGCCTGGGCGTGCGCACGGTGGCCACCAGCCGCAACTTTCTGCAGGGCAGCCTGCAGCAATCGAGCAATGCGCTGGATGTGGCCATCAACGGCAACGGCTTCTTCGAAGTCAACATGCCCGACGGCACGATTGCCTATACCCGCGACGGCTCGTTCGAGGTCGATTCTCAGGGCCAGCTGGTGACGTCCAGCGGCCTGCCCGTGGCCAACGGCATCACCATCCCGCAGGGAGCGACCAAGGTGTCGATCAGCCATGATGGTGTGGTCAGTGTCACCATGCCCGGCCAGGCCGCGCCGCAGCAGGTGGGCAATATTGCGATGAGCCAGTTCATCAATGCAGCCGGCCTGGAGCCCCGCGGCCAGAATCTCTATGTCGAGACTGCCTCCTCGGGCCAGCCCCAGCAGGGCACACCCGGCACCAACGGCCTGGGCACGATTCAGCAGGGTTATCTGGAAGCCTCGAATGTGAACGTGGTCCAGGAGCTGGTGACCATGATCCAGACGCAGCGTGCCTACGAAATGAATTCCAAGGCGATCCAGACCTCCGACCAGATGCTGGCCAAGCTGGCACAGCTCTGATTGATCACTATGTATTGAGGAGCGTGCTGCGCCTTATGTGTATGGTTTTCAGATAGATTAAATGCTGATTTCCATGAATAGAAAGCGCTATATGCTCCTATTTAAGTAGCGTGCATTGCGCACGCAAGGGCACAAGGGGCCAAGCGCCTGACTGCCAAGGACTTGCCGCCATGTTCAAAGCCATTGTTTCCCATTGCCCGTCGCTCTGTGCCCTCACTGCGGCCCTGCTGACGTCGGGCTGCGTCACGCTCAATCCGCCGCCGCCCGTGGACATGCCCTCGACGGCCCCCCCCGTGCTGCAGCCGCGCGAGCAGACGGCCCAGAATCCCACCGGCAGCCTGTTCAACGCCAGCCGTTACCGCCCCATGTTCGAGGATCAGCGTGCCCGCATGGTGGGCGACTCGGTGACCGTGCAGATCGTCGAGCGCGTCTCGGCCAGCCAGAGCACGGACTCCAAGGTCGGGCGTGCCAACGAGCTGAGCACGGGCATCACCTCGCTGCCTCTGCTCAGGGGTGGTGCCGAGAAGACGGTTGCCGATGCGCTCACCCTGGGGGCCGAGAGCAAGAACGACTTCAAGGGCTCGGGTGCCACCAGCAGCAACAACACCTTCACGGGCTCGATTGCCACCACCGTGGTCGACGTGCTGCCCAACGGTCATCTGGTGATTGCCGGCGAGAAGCAGATCGGCGTGAACCATAACGTTGATGTGCTGCGCTTCACGGGCACGGTGGACCCGCGCTCGCTGCGTCCGGGCAGCACCGTGGCATCGACCCAGGTGGCCAATTTGCGCGTCGAGTCGCGCAGCCGTGGCCAGGCCGGTGAAGCCCAGTCAATTGGCTGGTTGTCCCGGTTCTTTTTGAACGTTATGCCGTTCTGATTCTTCCGAGAATGGGCAGTATGAAAGTACTGTCCACGCTCCTGTCACTGCGCCCTGCGCACACCGCCTTGCTGGTGGTCGCAGCCCTTGGCGCCAGCGGGCTCACCCTGCCTGCGCATGCCACACGCATCAAGGAGGTTGCCGCCATCCAGGGCGTGCGCAGCAACCAGTTGACAGGCTACGGTCTGGTGGTCGGCCTCGACGGCACGGGCGACCAGACCACGCAGATGCCCTACACCAAGCAGGCGCTGGCCAATTACCTGGAGCAGATGGGCATCGCCCTGCCGGCCACGGGCAATGCGGCCCAGCTGCAGCTCAAGAATGTGGCGGCGGTGATCATCACGGCCGAGCTGCCGGCCTTTGCGCAGCCGGGCCAGGCCATCGACATCAATGTCTCCTCCATGGGCAATGCCAAGTCGCTCAAGGGCGGCACGCTGGTCGCGACACCGCTGCGCGGCGCGGACGGCGAGATCTATGCACTGGCCCAGGGCAATGTGGTGGTCGGCGGTGCCGGGGCTGCGGCCGGCGGCTCCAAGGTGCAGGTCAATCACCTGAACGCGGGCCGCGTGCCGCAGGGTGCGCAGGTGGAGCGTGCAGTGCCCACTCCCGTCAACCAGGGCAACACGATCACGCTGGGCCTGAATCAGACCGATTTCCAGACCGCCGACAAGATGGTGCGCGCCATCAACCAGCGTATGGGTGCGGGCACGGCCATGGCATTGGACGGCCGCACGGTGCAGGTCAATGCCCCCATCGATCCGGGCTCGCGCGTGCGCATGATCGCCGAGATCCAGGAGATGCCCATTGAAACCTCCAAGCCGGCGGCCAAGGTGGTCATCAATGCCCGCACCGGCTCCATCGTGCTCAATCAGGCGGTGACCCTGGGTCCCTGCGCCATTGCGCACGGCAACCTGTCCATCACCATCAGCACCACGCCGGTCATCAGCCAGCCCGCACCGTTCTCGCAAGGGCAGACCGTGGTGGCGCAGAAGTCCGATATCCAGGTCAAGCAGGAGCCCGGCAAGGTCATCAACATGCCCAATTCGCCCCAGCTCACCGATGTGGTGCGGGCGCTGAACTCACTGGGCGCCACGCCGCAGGACCTGCTGGCCATCCTGCAGGCCATCAAGGCCGCAGGTGCCATGGACGCGGAGCTGGAGGTGATATGAGCACGTCGCTGCCCCATTCTTCATCCCTGGCGGCCAGCAATGCCCTGGCCGTCGATGCACGTTCGCTCAATGCGCTCAAGACGGCTGCCGGCGAGAACAGCCCCCAGGCCGCGCGCGAGACGGCCAAGCAGCTCGAGTCGCTGTTCATGCGCGAGATGATCAAGAGCATGCGCGAGGCGACCATGAAGTCCGGTCTGCTCGACAGCGCGCAGGGCAATCTCAGCACCGATCTGCTGGATCAGCAGCTCTCGGTGGCCATGGCGGGCCAGCCGGGCGGCCTCACCGATGCCATCAGCAAGCAGCTGGCGCGCAGCATGGGGGTCGACGCAGCCGAGGACGCCGAAATTGCCGTGCCTTCCACGCTGAGTCTGAGCCGCAATGCCTGGCGCAATGTGGGCAGCAACGGCGCCTGGAGCGGCAGCCGCAGCCAGGCTGCGCAATCGATCAATGCCTATGCACCGGCTCCCAAGGGGCGCGACAACTTCGTGACGGCGCACACCGGCGCGGCGCAGCGTGTGGCCAGCGAGAGCGGCATCCCGGCCCACTACATGATCGGCCAGGCCGGGCATGAGACGGGCTGGGGCAAGAGCGAGATCCGCAACAAGGATGGCAGCAACTCGTTCAATCTGTTCGGCATCAAGGCCGGTGGCAGCTGGACGGGCAAGGTCGCCGAAGTCACGACCACCGAATACATCAATGGCGCGCCCAAGAAGGTGACGGCCAAGTTCCGCGCCTATGACTCCTACGAGGAGTCCTTCCGCGACTACGCACGCCTGATCGGCAGCAATCCGCGCTACGAAAAAGCCATGGCCCAGACCGGCTCTGCCCAGGCCTATGCCAGCGAGCTGCAAAAGGCCGGCTACGCCACCGATCCGGCCTATGCGCAAAAGCTCAGCCGCGCCATCCAGAGCGTGGCCCAGGTCACAGTCGCGAGCGCCAGCAACAGCAGCGCCAATGTCGCAAGCCGTCTGGGCGCCAGCGCCCGTGCAGCCCAGATCAACAAGATCACCGAGAACCAGTCATGAGTCTTCTGAACGTGGGCGCGCGCGCCCTGATGGCCAACCAGATCGCCCTGCAAACCACGGGGCACAACATCGCCAACGTCAACACCGCTGGCTATTCGCGCCAGAGCGTGGCCTTTCAGACCTCGGCGGGCCAGAACATCGGCAATGGCTATATCGGCAATGGCGCCGATGTGACGACCATCTTGCGCAACTTCAGCGAGCTGCTTAACCGTCAGGCCACGGCGGCCACCGCCGCCAGTGCCGCAGACTCCGCGCGCTCGAACTCGCTCAACCAGTTGCAGGAAGTGTTCTCCGGCGGAACCAACGGCCTGGGCGCGGCCATCAACGACATGATGAATGCGTTTGCCGATGTCAGCAGCGCGCCTACCGACTCTTCGGCACGCCAGGTGGTGCTGACGCGCATGAGCGAGCTGGCCGCGCGCTTCCGCTCGGCTTCTGCCCAGCTCGACGAGATGGACTACAGCACGCGCCAGCAGATGAGCAATGACGTGAATGTGGTCAACAGCTTGTCCCAACAGGTGGCTGCGCTCAATGGTCAGATCAGCAGCGCCATCGCCACGGGCCACACGCCCAATGACCTGCTCGATCAGCGCGACCAGCTGGTTCGTGACATCAACAAATACGTGCAGACCTCGCAGGTCGATGCCGGCGATGGCTCCATCAGTCTGTTCGTGGGTGGCAGCCAGCCGCTGGTGCTGGGGCAGAGTGCGGCCAAGCTCAGCCTGCAGGAGTCCACGCAGTACCCCGGCAGCGGCAAGATGAGCCTGTATTTCCAGCAGCAGGGCGGGCAGTCCGTGGAGCTGACTCCAGCCATGGCTGGTGGCGGCGAGATTGCCGGTCTGCTGCAGTTCCAGAACAACGACCTGAGCGAGGGGCGCAACCTGCTGGGGCGCATGGTGATCTCGATCGGCGATACGCTCAATACGCAGAACCAGCTGGGCCTGACCTTGTCGGGTCAGAAAGGCGGGGCGCTGTTCAATATTCCGATGACGACCACGGGCTCCACCACGGGGGCTCAATGGGTACAGCCCGATACGCCCACGGTCACGGTCAAGGACTCGAGCGCGCTCAAGGCTTCGGATTACAAGATCGTTTTCGGCAACGATGCGCCCAAGGGCAAGGTGGTGCGCCTGTCGGATGGCCAGACCACGGCCTTCAACGATCTGACGGACTTGCGCAGCATGACGATTGACGGTCTGCAGTTCGATCTCAAGAACGATGGCCAGGCTGGCCAGTCCGTGCTGTTCAGTCCTGTGGCATCGGCGGCGCACGATATTCAGACCATGGTGCATTCCGGCAACGATCTGGCGGTGGCCAATCCGGTGTCGGCCAAGATCAACTCGCTGGGCGATGCGGCCGTCCGCATGTCCAGCCTGAAGGTGGGAAAGGGCTTCGATGCCTCTGCCTTTCCTGCAGGAACCACCCTGTCTTTCGCTCCTGATGGGGCGGGCGGCATGACCTACACCATCACTCCTGCCCCCAGCGGCGTGGCTGCGACAGGCGCCTATATCTCCGGGCAGGCCATTGAGCTGGCTCCGGGGCTCAAGGTGACGCTCACCGGCACGCCTGCAGTGGATGGTGCCACCAGCGATACCGTGAGCTTCGGCCCCAACAGCTTCTACAGCTCGGATACGGGCAATGCCAGCTCCTTCCTGTCGTTGCGCGACGCCGTGATCTTCGATGGCGCGACCACGCTCAGCGATGGTTTTTCCACCGCCATGGCGCAGATCGGCACACGCACGCAAAGCGCGGCCTACGCAGCCAAGCTGTCCGACTCGATTGCCAAGAATCTGGAGGGCGATCGCACCGCAGTGTCCAGCGTCAATCTGGATGAAGAAGCCGCCAAGCTGCTGCAGTACCAGCAGTCCTACCAGGCCTCGGCCAAGATGCTGCAGGTGGCTCAGGGCATTTTTGACAGCGTGATCCAGGCCGTTGGCCGTTAACCCCCTACAGCCGGAGAACAAGCATGAGCATCAACCGCATTGGCACGGCCAATATGTATGACAGCACCATCAACAACCTGGGCTCGCGTCAGAGCAGCCTGGTGGACCTGATGGAGAAGACCACGGCGGGCAAGCGCGTGCTGCGCGCCAGCGACGATCCCGTGGCTGCGGCCCAGGCCGAGCGTGCGCGCACGCGCATCACCCGTTCCGAAAATGACCAGCGTGTGCTCGGTGCCCAGCGCGATGTGATCGCTCAGGGGGAGTCCGAGCTGGGCAAGGCCTATGGCGCGTTGCAGGATTTTCGGGATCTGCTGCTGGGTGCTGGTAACGGTTCGTATGACTCGGTTGCGCGCGACGCCCTGGTCCAGCAGCTGCAGAGCCTGCGTGACCAGGTTCTCGGTTATGCCAATGCCAAGGACTCCAACGGCTTGCCGATCTTTCGCGGGCTGGGCAGTCCCGATACACCGCTGCTAAGCACGCCTCCGGGCTCGAGCAGCCAGCTCAACCCCGGGCAGAACACCGGCAGTGACAACGGCCTGCCCATCTCCCTGGATGGCCATGCGGCCTGGCTGAACGTGCCTACCGGCAATGGGGTGTTTGTGGTGAACGGCGCTGCCTCCAATTCCGGCAAGGCCTGGGCGGATGCGGGATCGGTCACCGACCCGAGCAAGGTCACAGGCGATAGCTACACCCTGGTATTCACCAAGGATCCGACTACCGGTGAGGTCAGCTACGAGATCAACTCCAGCTCGGCCACGGCGACCAATCCCGTGGTTCCGTCCACGCCCTACAAGGAAGGGCAGGCGATTACCGTCGGCGGTCAGCAGATCAGCATCAAGGGGGCTCCGGCCGACGGCGACAGCTTCACCATGTCTCCAAGCACACGCACCGATATTTTCAGCGTGCTGGATCAGGCCATTGCCACTGTCAAGGGCGGCACGGGGGGATCGACCGCATTGCAGCAGGGTCTGGGGCGCGCCTTGAGCGAACTGGATTCGGGCATGAATCGGGTGCAGGCCATGCGCAGCTATGCTGGCGACCAGCTCAAACGTGCAGACGGCCTGGAGTCCGACATGAAGGATCAGGCACTGACACAGGAAGGAGCGCGTTCGCGTGCCGAAGATATCGATATGATCACGGCGCTGTCGCAAGTGGAGACGCAGAAGGTGGGCTTGCAGGCCGCCCTGCAGTCCTATGCACAGATGCAGAAGCTCTCGCTGTTCAACTACATCGGCTGATTTACGCGGGCCTTGCCTGTCCTGACATCTCGTTGTTTACCTGTCCAAATCCTCCATGACGCAGTCTGCCCTCAGTTCCTTGACTCTTGGTTATCGGCCGCTTTGGGGACGTACGCGACGCCTGGCAGGGATTCAGCTTTATGTCCACGAGGACTCGGGCTCCTGTGCCGACATGGCGCATTTTCTGCGCACGGTGGATGAGATCTGGAGTCGTCAGGCCCCGCCGCTCTTGATATCGCCGCAGTCCCGCCAGGTTCTGTGCAATCTTCTTGAACATGCACCTCAGGGCAGTCCCTGGATAGAGGTGCGCGGCGACTGGCTGCAGCAGGATGAAGGTATCTACGAACTGGTGCAGAAGGCCAAGGCACGCGGGCTGATGCTGGTCTGGGGAGGATCGCTGGCCGATGTGCCAGATGCAGATGCTGCGCGCTGCTTTGCCAGCAGCCTGCTGAGCCTGCCGCCGGAAGGTGCCGCTGGATTGCCCAATGCCGTGCGCTCCGGCCAGCCGACAAAAGATGCGGATAAGGAGAGTGCCTCGGGCTTTTTTGCCACTCAGCCCCTGAGTCTGCTGGACGGCCAGATGTACCAGAGCCTGCAGAGCCTGGAGCTGGCGCGCTCCTGTCTCGACGAGCATGAAGCGGCGGCCGTGGCCGGCTGGCCCGTTGCAGACACCATGCAGGCCTTTCGGCTGCAGCAGCCCCAGCCCTCGCGCGATGCGCTTTTCAGGCTCATGAAAGCCATCGACAAGGAACAGTCCCTGGATGTGATGGAAGAGATCCTGGGCTCGGACCCGGTGCTGGCCTATCGCTTTTTGCTCTATACCAACTCGGCCGCACTGGGCCTGCGTCGCGGCGTGGACTCGCTGCGCCGCGGGCTGGTAATGCTGGGGCTGGGTACGCTGGAGCGCTGGCTGGCCGACCAGCTGCCCCACGCCTGTACCGAACAGGACCTGGTGCCTCTGCGCACGCAGGTTGTGCTGCGCGCCAGACTGGCCGAGCAGTTGATCGAGGCCGGGGTGAGCCTGGACCTGCAGCGCGAGATGTACTTGTGCAGCCTGTTCTCGCAGCTGGATTTGCTGCTGCATGAGCCGGTGGCCACCATCTTGCGACGCACGCCGCTGAACGAGCGCATTTTCGATGCCATCGTCACGCGCTCCGGTCCTTATGCGGCCGTGCTGCAGATGAGCCAGGCTCTGGAGAGTCGTGACCCGGCGCCTATCCGGCAACTGCGCGAGCAGGAGGATTGGGAGGCCGAAGACCTCAACCGGATGCTGCTGCGCATGCTCAGCGAACTCAAGCTGGGCATGCCGCAGGCTCAGAGCTGAGTGTCTCGGTGAAAATTCGCTAAGAAAAGGCTCCATCGCCTGACAGGAAAGCGCAGGCAGCTATCAAATTGCTGGATGTGCCGTGAGGCCGAGTCGTGCATAAGCAGGGCTTGGCTGCCGCTTATCCGCGCATTGCCAGGGCGCCGGATTCGGACAATTGGGATATCCAATCCGTCCGTGCGCCATGTCCGAATCCCAAGACAAAAACCTGCCCGCCACCGAACGCAAGCTGCAGAAGACGCGTGAAGACGGCCAGGGTGCGCGCTCGCGCGATCTGTCGCATCTGGCCATTCTGGGTACGGGCGCATTGCTGATGCTGATGGGCACGCAGCCCATGATCAATCATCTGCGCGAGGCCATGGCCCGGCAACTCGTGTTCAACGCGGCGGCGGCCAAGACTCCGGCGCTGATGCTGGAGCGCTTTCAGTCCATGCTGTTGCTGGGTCTGGGCATTGCCGTGATCTTTGCCCTGGTGACCACCACGGCCTCGGTGCTGTCCGGCGTGGCTGCCGGTGGCTGGATCTTCAGCTTCAAGCCCATTCAGCCGCGCTTTGGCAAGCTCAACCCCTTGTCGGGTCTCAAGAATCTATTTTCCAAGCAGCAGCTGACTACGGTGGTCAAGATGGTGTTCATGACCATCGTGCTGGGCTTTGTGGCCTGGAAGTACATGAGCGCCAATATTGCCGAGATTGCGTCGGTTTCAGCCCAGCCATCGCCCATGGCGCTTGCCATGGTCGGTTCCTGGCTGACCACGGGCATCACCTTGCTGCTGATCGTGGTGCTGCTGGTGGCCCTGATCGACGTGCCGCTGCAGGACTTTCTCTTCAAGTCACGGCTCAAGATGAGTCATGAAGAAGTCAAGCAGGAGCACAAGGAGTCCGAAGGCAATCCGCAGCTCAAGGGCAAGATCCGCCAGAAACAGCGCGAGATTGCCGACCGGGCCAGCGTCTCGGCCGTGCCGAAAGCCGACTTTGTAGTCACCAATCCCACCCACTATGCCGTGGCGCTGCGCTATGACGACGCCTCCATGGCCGCTCCCCAGGTCATTGCCAAGGGCACGGATCTGGTGGCGCTCAAGATTCGCGAAATCGCGGGCGCGCACCAGATACCGGTGCTGGAGTCGCCCATGCTGGCGCGTGCGCTCTATGCGCATGCCGATCTGGATCAGGCCATTCCTGCCGCGCTCTACACCGCTGTGGCCCAGGTGCTGGCCTATGTCTATCGTCTCAAGGCTGCACTGAGCGGCCAGGGGCCCATGCCCGATGCCCTGGGAGAGCCCCCCGTGCCCGTGGAGCTGGATCCGCACCGTGGCCGCACCCAGCCTGCGGCGGTCGATGCTGCTGCGCAGCAAGAAGGTAATCTGTGATGTCGTCGAATCCTCTGCAACTGTTCCAGAAGTGGTCTGGCTCCAATGCCGGTGCCCTGCAAGGGATGACTGCTCCCATTCTGGTGGTGGCCATTCTGGGTCTGATGGTGTTGCCTGTGCCGCCCTGGCTGCTGGACACCTTCTTCACCCTCAACATTGCCGTGGCGCTGATGGTGATGATGGTGGCGGCCTACATGATCAAGCCACTGGATTTCGCGGCCTTCCCTTCGGTGCTGCTGCTGACCACGTTGATGCGTCTGTCGCTCAACGTGGCATCGACGCGTGTGGTGCTGATGGAGGGCCACACCGGCCCCGGCGCCGCGGGCGCGGTGATCGAGGCCTTCGGCCACTTCCTGATCGGCGGCAACTTTGCCGTGGGTCTGATCGTGTTCAGCATTCTGGTGGTCATCAACTTCGTGGTGATTACCAAGGGTGCCGAGCGCATTGCCGAAGTCTCGGCCCGCTTCACGCTGGACGCGATGCCCGGCAAGCAGATGGCCGTGGATGCCGACCTGAACGCCGGGCTGATCGACGAGAAGGAAGCCAAGCGACGCCGCGCCGAAGTGGGCGAGGAAGCCAATTTCTTCGGCTCCATGGACGGTGCCAGCAAGTTTGTGCGTGGCGACGCGATTGCCGGCATTTTGATTCTGGTGATCAACGTCATCGGCGGCCTGATCATCGGCATGGCCCAGCACGGCCTGTCCGCGGGTCAGGCGGCCGACAGCTACATCCTGCTGGCCGTGGGTGACGCGCTGGTGGCTCAGATTCCTGGTCTGCTGATCTCGGTGGCCTCGGCCATGGTGATCTCGCGTGTTGGCAAGGATTCCGACATGGGCCGCCAGATTGTGCAGCAGCTGTTCATGTCGCCCAAGGTGCTGGGCATCACTGCCGGCGTGATGATCTTGCTGGGTCTGATTCCCGGCATGCCGCATCTGGTGTTCATCAGCATGGGCGCCTTGCTGGGCTGGGGTGCCTGGGTGCTGGACAAGAGGGAAAAGGCCCGTCTGGCCGCCCAAAGCAGTGCCCCTGCTCCTCAGCAGCAGGCTGCGCAAAGTGATGGCGAAGCGACCTGGGACGATCTGCAGCCCGTGGACTTGCTGGGCCTGGAGCTGGGCTACCGCCTGATCGCGCTGGTGGACAAGAGCCGCCAGGGCGATCTGCTGACGCGCATCAAGGGCGTGCGCCGCAAGTTTGCGCAGGAGGTCGGCTTTCTGCCGCCGGCCGTGCATGTGCGCGACAACCTGGAGCTCAAGCCCAGCGCCTATCGCATGACGCTGCGTGGCGTCATGGTGGGCGAGGGCGAAGCCTTCCCCGGCATGTTCCTGGCCATCAACCCCGGCGGCATCACCACGCCGCTGATCGGCACGGCCACGACCGATCCGGCCTTTGGTCTGCCCGCGCACTGGATCGACGAGCGGCAAAAGGAAGCGGCACAAATGGCCGGTTTTACCGTCGTTGATTCGGAAACCGTGATGGCGACGCATTTGTCACACTTGATGCAAGTGCACGCGGCCAAGCTGTTGTCTCGTACCGAGACGCAGCAGCTCGTTGACCATGTGGCCAAGCTGGCCCCCAAACTCATCGAAGAAGTCATCCCGAAAATGGTGCCCATCACAACGTTCCAGAAAGTGCTCCAGCTGCTGCTGGAGGACTCTGTGCACATTCGTGATATCCGCACCATCATCGAGACGCTGGCCGAAAACGCCACGCAGACGACCGACCCGGTGGAGCTGGCGCGTCGCGTGCGCATTGCGCTGTCGCCTGCCATCGTGCAGCAGATCTACGGTCCGACCCGCGAGCTCAATGTGATTGCCATCGAGCCCGGCCTGGAGCGTCTGCTGGTGCAGGCACTGTCGAACCCCAATGCGCCATCGCTGGACCCCGGCGTGGCTGAAATCCTCACACAAAAAGCGGTCGATGTGGCCAACCAACAGGAAGAGCTGGGCCTGCCCGCCTGCCTGCTGGTGCCGGACGCGATCCGCAACTCTCTTGCCAAGCTGCTGCGCCGTGTGGCGCCGCGTCTGCAGGTGCTCGCGCACAGCGAGATTCCCGAGACGCACACCATCCGCATCGGCCCGATTCTTAAAGGTGCAACCGCATGAATATCAAACGCTTTTACGCCCCGACCGCCCGTGAGGCCCTGGCCAAGGCGCGCATGGTTTTTGGCGACGGCACCCTGATTCTCTCCAACCGCCAGACGCCGGACGGAGTGGAAGTCATGGCCACGGCCGAAGAGACCCTTCAGGACATGGATGCCGGCATGCAGACCGGCTCGCCCCTGCAAAAGGCTCTGGAGCGCCGCGCAAGCGACGAAGGCATGAGCCTGCGCAAGGGGCACTCGCCTCTGGCCCCCGCAGCGGCCAGACGCAGCCCGGGCGGTGAAGCCATGAGTACGCTGGAGCATGTGCAGGCGCGCCAGACGGCCAAGGAAGAGCAGGCCCGCGAGATGCAGGTTCAGGCCAAGCCGGTCAAGGCCATCAATGAACTGGCCCAGCATTCCGTGCAGGACGATGTGGAGCAACTGTCCATGAGCACGCTGACTTTCCAGGACTATGTGCGTGAACGCATGCTGCGCCGTCGCCATGAGTCGTCGGTGGACAGCAGCGAAGCGCTGCCCACTTTTGCACAGCGCGTGCAGGAGCGCAATAACGAGCGCCCCGCCATGGCAGCCAAGTCTCAGGCGGCCAGCGCTGCGGTGGTTCGCCACAATCCTCTGCGCCCCGAGAAGATTCAGCTCAAGGAAAGCGCCAGGCCCGCCAGCGTGGCTGCGCCTCAGAACTTCATGCAGGAGATGCAGTCCATGAAGGATCTGATCGAGGAGCGCTTCAATACGCTGACTTGGCTGGGCCAGACGCGTCAGAACCCGATCCAGTCCAGCCTGATGCACAAGCTCATCCGCGCCGGATACTCGCCCGCACTTGCGCGTGCACTGATCGAGAAGCTGCCCGAGACGCTCTCCGCCGGCGACGCCGTGCGCTGGCTGATGCAGGTGCTGGAGCGCAATCTGCGCACCGATGCCGCCCAGCCCGCCATCTACGAGCAAGGCGGGGTGTTTGCCCTGGTCGGCGCGACCGGCGTGGGCAAGACCACGACCACGGCCAAGCTGGCTGCGCTGTGTGCGGCCAAGCACGGTCCCGCCTCCGTGGGCCTGATCACGCTGGATACCTACCGCATCGGTGGTCATGACCAGCTGCGAACCTATGCACGCATGCTGGGAATGGTGGCCCATCAGGCCCATGACAAGGCGGCGTTGCAGGACCTGCTGGGCCTGCTGCAAAGCAAGAAGATGGTGCTGATCGACACCACCGGCGTGGCCCCACGCGATCCGCGCAAGGACGAGATCATGGATGTGCTGGCCATTGACGGCGTGCAGCAGTTGCTGGCTGTCAATGCGGCCGCGCAGGGCGATGCGCAGGACGATGTCATGCAGGCCTTCAAGGCGCGCGGCTCGCAACATGCCATCCTCACCAAGGTCGATGAAGCCGTGAAGGTCGGCCCCTCGGTGGATACGCTGATTCGCCATCAGATCCAGCTGCGCGGCGTGACCAATGGCCAGCGCGTGCCCGAAGACTTCGAGCGCGCCAATGCGCAGCTGCTGGTCTCGGCCTCCATGCGCTCGGCTGCCAAGTCGGCCTTTGATCCTCAGTCGCTGGATCTGGACTTCTTCTTTACCCCTTCGTCCGCCAGCGGCGCAGAGGCTGCCCATGCTTGAGCGCCGCTCGCCCCTGCATCAGGGCATGGCTTTGCATATGAGCGATGCCAGCACCGCCGGCTTGCGCGTGCTGGCCGTGCTGCACAGCACGTCGGGTGCGGCTGCCGAGCAGGCCGTGCTCTGGCCGCTGTGCGCCCAGCTGCAGCGCCTGGGCCAGAAGGTGCTGGTGCTCGACGGCAGCCAGGCCGAATCCTTTCACACGCCGGGTCTTGCCCAACTGCTGGCGAAGCATGCCTGGCAGGCTCAGGCAGGACTGCGCACCAGCGTCGGTGATGCCCAGTCGGTGGCCAGCCTGCCGGCGCGGATGGGCCTCAAGCAGCTCAAGGCCTCGGCCGACGAGATGGGGCTTGACGTGCTGACGGCCCTGCAGGCCTATGTGCGCGGCTACACCACCGTGATCATCTATGCGAGCAGCGAAACCTTGACGCCGCTGCTGCAAGGCCAGGGACTGCAGCCGCTGCTGGTAGTGCCGCCCGACTCCGAGCATCTGCTCGAAAGCTACCGTCAGCTCAAGCATCTGGCCGTGTTTGCCGGTGTGGAATGCACGATTGCCGCGCTGGAAGCGCCGCTGACAGCAGACGGCCCACAGAAATACGACTGGAGCCGCAAGCAGAGCAGCTCGCAGACAGCCAAGCAAAACGCTCAGACACGCCTGCAGCGTCTGAATGCGCTGCTACAGTGTTCGCAGCGCCACCTGGGCGATGCCCCGGTGCTCATGCGCCTGCGCTGGCGCCAGGCCGGCGATCTGCATCAGCTCACGCTGCACATGCTCAAGACGGCCTGCATCCTGCCCATGCATGCCCAGCCCACGGCGGCTGCCGCACCTGAATCTCTTGTCTGGAGCCATTGACTGCCATGTACACCGCCAAAGGCCAACTCGACCGCGACGCGCTGATTCGTCAGCATGTGCCGCTTGTGCGTCGGATTGCCTTGCACATGATCGCCAAACTGCCACCAAACGTCGAGCTGGATGATTTGATCCAGGTCGGCATGATCGGTCTGGCCGAAGCGCTGTCGCGCTTCGAGAGCGAGCAAGGCGTGCAATTCGACACCTTCGCCAGCCAGCGCATCCGTGGCGCCATGCTGGATGAACTGCGCGAAGGCGACTGGATGAGCCGTAGCTCGCGCAAAAGCCAGAAGGAAATCGAGCAGGCACTCAATCGCCTGGAGCAGCGTCTGGGCCGGCCCCCGCTGGAGTCGGAAATCGCGGCCGAACTGGGCATGGCTCTGGACGACTATCAGTCACTGCTGGGCAAGGTACGTGGCACGCAGCTGGTCTATCTCGAGGACATCGGCGGCGTTGACGGCGACGATGGCGACGACTATCTGGAGCGGCATGTGGCCGACTCGGGCGCCGACCCCTTTGCCCTGCTGCGCGACCATCGCATGCGCTCCGCGTTGGTAGAGGCCATCAAGGCCCTGCCGGAGCGTGAGCAATATGTGATGGGCATGTACTACGAGCACGATATGAACCTCAAGGAAATCGCCGCCGTGCTTGGCGTGACCGAATCGCGGGTCTGCCAGCTGCACAGCCAGGCCATCGCCCGCCTGCGCACCAAGATGCGCTCGCATTGATCACTGAAACGGCTCGCCAGGCGCGGGCCGTTCACCACAACAGACGCCGCCGCGCTGGCAGATTGCATCTGCCCACGCGGCGGCTTTGCTTTTGTGACGCAGCCTGGCCGCGTTCTGGTGCTTCGCTATCGATAGCTTGTGGCGTTCTGCGGCATTGGGTTCATGGACGTTCTGATCGATCACCTGTCGTCGTTGCAAGCAAAAAGCCCTGTTGCATCGCTGCAGCAGGGCTTTTTGTTGAGTGGTTTTGCAATCAGTGCATCACATGCGGCTGACCGTCGAACATGTGCTCGAAACTTGCAAGCCAGGGCTCGGCCAGCACGCGAATCTGGGCATCGTTGCGCAAGATGCGCTGCATGATCCGCGCCTTTTCCTTGCGCAGTTCGGGCGCCAGCTTTTCATCGCGCGAGCGAAAGCGCAGCTGCTCGATCAGCACGGCACAAGTGCCCTCATAGCGCGCAACACCATCCCAGTCCTTGGCCTGGGCGGCCTGCAGCATCTTGGCACTGCTCTCCTCTATGGCGCGGTAGAAGTCGATCAATGTGTGCTCCATTTTTTAGGCAGCAGCGGGTG
Organism: Comamonas testosteroni ATCC 11996; assembly: GCF_000241525.1. Taxonomy (GTDB): domain Bacteria; phylum Pseudomonadota; class Gammaproteobacteria; order Burkholderiales; family Burkholderiaceae_C; genus Comamonas; species Comamonas testosteroni. The sequence continues at coordinate 31,650 of NZ_AHIL01000037.1, read as the reverse complement.
CTGGTGCATTGGTTATTTCATTCCAGCCCTGTGCCACCGTGCTCACAAGGCCTGCGACTTCATCGACCATGCTTGCATCGTTGCGGGCATTGGCCAAGGTCAATTGGGTGGTGCAGTACTCATAGAGCGAGGCCAGGTTGCCGGCCAGCTCGCCCCCTTTTTCGCGGTCCAGCGCGCCCAGAAGGCCCTCCTGCAGAATGCGCACCGCCTTGCCGATATGGCGCACTTTCTCACTGATATCGCCGCGCTCGATCGCACCGCGTGCCGCATTGATGGAGGCAAGCAGGCCATCAAACAGCATCTTGATCAACTGCTGAGGCGATGCGCTGTCCACCATGGATTGCACACCCACCTGACGGTAAGCCGACATTGCGCGCGCATTGGCTGGGGAAAACATCACAAAACTCCTTTGTTGCAGTTTCTCAAATTACTGTTCTTCTTATCGGCCGACTCAGGGGGCAATTAAGTCCTTTCTGCAGGCTTCAACGGCTTAGCTGCTGGACTTGTTCCATGTGGCTACTTGCTGGGCGACATAGTTATCCAAGGCTTTCAGGCTGGCCATCTGCGTATCCAGGCGCGAATACTGGGCGCGCACGCGCGCTTCATAGGCTGTCACACGTGCGGTCTGGCGCTCCTGATCGGCCGTATTGCGCTTCAAGGCATTTTTGAGCGTCTCGTCCTTGGTCGAGAAGGTGCCGCCAGTGGCCAGTAGACCGCTTGTGAAGTCCTTCATGCGCACGGCTAGGCCGTCCTGGTTGGCATCGGCAACATCAGCGGTGAAGAACTTGGACATGCTCTCCGGGTCCTTGAGAGCCTTGTCCAGCTTGGTGTCGTCAATCTTGAGGGTGCCGTCTGTCTGAAAGGCAATTCCCATCTGCGACAGGCTGGTGAACGCGCCACCTTCTCCCCCGGGACCTGAGAGCACACGACGCATCGCAGACTGGAGGTTGATGGCGGTTGAATCGCCTTGCAAGGTGCCAGCCGTCTTGCTGTCCTTGTCATACGCAGTCATGGTCTTCAGGGCGTTGCTGAGTGCGTTATAGGACTCCACCAGATTTTTCAGCGCCGCCTTGGCCGTCGCCGTGTCATTGGCAATGGTGATGCGCACCGGGGCTGCATCTTTTGCTGACTTTTGCGCTACCGTCAGCGTCACGCCCGCTGCCACCTCTTCAAACACATTGGTGTGCGAGGCCATGTCGATGCCGTTGATCTTGGCCAGAGTGTCCTGCGCCTCAACGGAACGCTTCATGGTTGCGTCGGTGCCGTTGTAGGCAAATTGCTGCAGCCCAGCGCCTTCGGCCTCCACCGAGAAGGCGGAGTTCACGCCTGTGGTCTTGGATTGCAGTACCAGGCGCTCGCCTGTGTGATCCTTGAGCACGGTGGCGCTGACATCGCCCTTGGCGGCATTGATCTTGGCTGCAATCTTGGCCAGAGAGTCATCTTCTGCAGTGATGTCCACGCTGAAGCTCACATTCTTGCCGTCCTTGGTATTGGGTGTCAGTCCATTGGCACCATAGGTCCCCATGGAAATGGTCAGCTTGCCAGGCCCCAGAGTGGTGCCGCTTGCCACCAGGCCGGAGCCAATGGTCTGGCCTGCCGCCATCTGCGACACTTCCACGTCATAAGTGGCTTGCACGGCGCTGGAGGTTGCCGTGCCTGTCACTTGTGTAGAGTTGGAAGAGGTCAGCGTATTTCCCAGCCAGGTCGCGGGCTTGGTCAGCTTGTCCAGCTGATCCTGCAGATTGGAGATTTGTGACTTGAGCTGGCTAAAGGCCGAGATCTGGGTATTGATGCCAGTGGCCTTGGTCTGCAGCGCCGCAATGGGCTTTGATTCCAGTGCCACCAATTTCGAAACAATGGTTTCGACTTCCAGGCCGCTGCCAATACCTACTGAGCTGATACCCATACAAAACTCCCTCTGCGCAGGACGGAGGGCGTTTGGCACGCCTGGCCTGCGTCATTGAACAAACGGCGCTTCTCGCGCCGTCTTAATGGACAGTACTACGCATTGTGTTTCGGCAGGCCGAAACAGAACTTGAGTACGAAATGCCAAGTGCCGGTATCAGCCTTGCAGCAGCTTGAGCACTTGCTGTGGCAGCTGATTGGCCTGTGCAACCATGGCTGTGCCGGCCTGCTGCAGAATCTGTGTCCGGCTCAGATTGGCGGTTTCTGCGGCAAAGTCGGCATCCATGATGCGGCTGCGAGAGGCAGAGAGATTTTCCGAGTTGACGCTCAGGTTCTCGACGGTGGTTTCAAAACGGCTTTGCACGGCGCCCAGCGTGGCTCGTGCGCCATTGACCGCCTTCAAGGCTGCGTCCATTGCCAGGATGGCGTTATCGGCATACTCCGCATCCAGCACATTGAGGTCGGAAAAGCCATTCTTTCCCGACTCTGCGCCCGCGAATCCGCGTGTCCCGCCAATATGCTGAGGACTGGACTCGTTGGTGGTGCCAACCGACAGGCCGGTTGCTGCTGCGATGGCGGCGGCATCCGTGGCAGGAGTGGTTTGGGGATTGGGAAGACCAATCGCTACGTCACCAGCGGAGGAGGTCAGAGACAGCGCGCCATTCACGATCGATGCCTGCACCTTGGGAGTGGTGCTGGCTGAATTGATCTGGCTCACGAGGTCGTTGATGCGGTTGCTTGCGCTTTCCTGTGCGGGCAGGCTCAATGTCACGCCATTGATTTGCACGCTTGCGGCAGGCATGCCGCCGGAAGTCACGTTCTTTGCGGCATTGACGCTCAATGTTGCGTTGCCCAGGGCAGAGCCGGCAGATGGCGCAACCACGGCACTGGTGGTTGTGTTGTTGACGATCTCGATCTTGCCATTCACCACACTCACGGATACCGCGTTGGCGCCCAGACCATTGGGAGCGGCTGTGTTCAGTGCTGTCTGAATGCTGGTCGCCAAAGTATCTTTGGCGGTAGCTATTTCAGCTGCCGATGCTGGAGGCGCCCCGACGGCGGCGACGGCTGGCACGTTGACAGCGGTGCCGCCATTGATGGTGAGCGTGAAGGCGCCGTAGGAGCCGTCAGTGGCGGGCTCGCTCAGGCTCCAGCTGGTTTTTGAAGGAACCGTCACTGCCGTTGTGCTGCCGGAGATGCTCGATCCGGTCAGCTTCGAGGGAACTGCCACGCTGTCCCAGGTGCCCAATGCATCCACATTGGCATTCACAATCGAGGAAATATCGATGGTCTGACCTTGGTTAGCGCCGACTTGAAAGGCCATATTGGTAAATGAGCCATCGAGCAGATTGGTGCCGTTGAAGCTGGTTTGCTGGGCGACTCGGGTCACTTCGGCTTTGAGCTGCTGCACTTCCACGTCCAGGGCAGCACGGTCTTCCGCCGAGTTGGTGGCATTGCGCGCCTGAACGGCCAGTTCGCGAATGCGTTGCAGATTGCTGCCCAAGGAGCCCAAGGCACCTTCGGCGGTCTGCGCCAGGGAAATGCCGTCATTGGCATTGCGCATGGCAACCGTGAGGCCGCGCACCTGGGTGGTCATGCGCTCGGAAATGGCCAGACCGGCTGCATCATCCTTGGCACTATTGATGCGCAAGCCCGAGGACAGGCGCTGCATGGAGGTAGCCAGCTGGCTTTGGGACGAGCTCAGATTGCGTTGCGCATTGAGCGACTGGATATTGGTATTGATGATGGCTGCCATGGCGTGTGCTCCTGTTTCAAGCCAGTAAACCGGCGACGTACTAGCCGTTTTCACGACCAGCGACGGCGCTGGCCCACGTGACCGGAAACGCGGACGAAGTCTGGTATTCCGGGTACGAGGATTGTTGGAGCAAGCCATGCAGGACATAAGACCGATAAGAGGCCTAAAGTCCTGCCATTTTTACAATTGGCGGTTACATATAGGATGCAGCAGGACAGCAAAAAGGCCTCCCGAAGGAGGCCTGGCAAGGCGTTGACTGCACCGGCGCATGGCTGGCGCAGCTGCTTGATGCAATTAACGCAGCAGGGACAGCACGCCCTGGGGCAGCTGGTTGGCCTGGGCCACCATGGCGGTACCGGCTTGCTGCAGAATCTGCGAGCGGCTCAGATTGGCGGTTTCTGCAGCAAAGTCTGCATCGGTGATGCGGGACTTGGAGGCGGACAGGTTTTCGCTGTTCACGCTCAGGTTGGAGACCACGGATTCAAAGCGGTTCTGAATGGCACCCAGGTCGGCACGTGCGGAGTTCACGGCCTTGAGAGCGGCGTCCATGGCCAGGATGGTGTCATCTGCACCTTCGGCGGTAGCCACAGAGATATCCTTGAAGCCCGTCTGGGCGGAGCCGGCAACGACCTTTGTGGTCGCTACAGCCAAGCCTGTGCCTGTAGTTGTGCCGGTGACTGCAATATCCTTGTCGGACTTCAAGACCAGTGTGCCATTAACGCTGGAGGCAACGACAGATCCATCCTTAAATTGGCTATTGATAGCAGTAGTCAATTGCGCCACACGGTCGGAATCCGAATAGGCGGCATCAACCACAATATCTTTGCCATTGATTTGCAGAGTACCGGTATTAATTGCTGCGTAATTTGATCCAGCAGTGACGTCTGTCTTTGTGACATAGCTGGCGCCAGCAACTGCCAAAGGTTGAGCGGTCAGCGATTCGTTTTTGATAGAAACAGTACCAGTTCCTGTGGCGCCGGCAGTGGCTGTGACGCCCTTGATGCCTGCATCGTTGATCGCTTTCGTGATGTTCGCAGTCAATTGATCTTGTGCTTGAGCTACGGTGCGGGCGGATGCGCCGAGGCCAGTAACATTCAGCTCTGTACCGCCTACAGTAATTTTGAAATCTGCAAATGCGGCAGAAGCTGCAGCGGCGTCTGCAGGTGCTGCAACGGCAAATGAACCTGCACCTGCGGTTTCAGTGCCTCCCAGCGCGCTGCTATACACCGAGGCAGGCTTGTCAACACTTGTCCAGGTACCCAGTTGATCGATCTTGGAGTTCTGGATGCTATCGATATTGATACGCTGGCCTTGATTGGCGCCAACCTGGAAAGCCTGTGATGTGAAGGAGCCATCCAGCAGCTTGGTGCCGTTGAACGAAGTGTCGGTGGCAACGCGATCGATTTCGCTCTTGAGCTGGTCCACTTCCTTTTGCAGGGCTGCACGGTCTTCGGTGGAGTTGGTGGCATTGCGCGATTGCACAGCCAGTTCACGGATACGCTGCAGGTTGCCGCCGATGGTGCTCAGTGCGCCTTCAGCCGTCTGGGCCAGCGAAACGCCATCATTGGCATTGCGCTGTGCCTGGTTCAGGCCGCGAACCTGGGCGCTCATACGCTCGGCAATGGCCAGGCCGGCTGCATCGTCCTTGGCGCTGTTGATGCGCAGGCCCGAAGACAGACGCTGCATGGAGGTCGACAGCGAAGATTGCGAGGTGCCCAGGTTGCGCTGTGCGTTGAGCGACTGGATATTGGTGTTGATGGTCATTGCCATGATGCGAACTCCTTGATGCGATCAAAACGTCGCCGCCACAGTGACCTGAAATATTCAGGGTGGGCGGCGGCGGCAGCCCAATCCAGCACCCCAGCCTGCAGTTCCTTGATATTTGCTGCTGTGGCTCGCTGGTGACAGGGCTTTGTTTCCCTGTTGAAGCTGTTATCGGAGCCATCCCGTAAAAACTTTAGAGAGTTCTGCAAATATTTTTCGGGATGTAACAAATGCGGGAGCTCTGCATTGCTTGCAGGCTGCCTGAGCCTTCAAGTTGTTGCTTGGCTCGGAATTACCCTACATAACGACCGCTAGCTGCCGATCTAGCTTCCAAACGCCCAGCTTTTTGCGCCTATGGCGGGGCTTCTGCAACTTCACAATCGGCACCATGCTTGTTCTCATCGGTTATATCGTCGCCTTCGGCTGCATCTTCGGCATGTATGTGCTGCACGGCGGCAGCGTGGGCGTTCTTGTCAAGGCGCTGCCGTTCGAGATGGTGACCATTGGCGGTGGCGCCCTGGGCGCTTTTATCGTCAGCAACCAGCCCAAGGTGCTCAAGGCCACGGCCAAGGCGATCCCTTCGGCGCTCAAGCCCTCGCGCTATAACAAGGCTCGTTATATGGAAGTGATGGCGCTTCTGTACGAGCTGCTGCAGAAGGCGCGCAAGGAAGGCCTGATGTCGATCGAGTCCGATGTGGAAGATCCGCAGTCATCGACGGTGTTTCAGAACTACCCGCAGCTGATGGCCGACCACCATGTCGTCGAGTTCCTGACCGACTATCTGCGCATGATGGTTTCGGGCAATCTCAATTCGCATGAGATCGAGGCGCTGATGGACAGCGAAATCGAAGCCCATCATGCCGAGGCCCACGCGCCGGTGATGGCTCTGAATCGTCTGGCGGGCGCCTTGCCGGCCTTCGGCATTATTGCGGCCGTGCTGGGTGTGGTGAACACCATGGCTTTCGTGGGGCGAACCCCCTGCGGTGCTGGGCGGCATGATTGCCTCGGCGCTGGTGGGTACCTTTCTCGGGATTTTGCTGGCCTATGCGCTGGTGGAGCCCATGGCAGCGTTGCTGGAGCAGCGTGCCCAGGATGCGGCCAAGGAGTTCGAGTGCATCAAGGCGACGCTGCTGGCCAGCATGCAGGGCTACAACCCGGGCACGGCCATTGAGTTCGGCCGCAAGGTGCTGTTTTCCACCGAGCGCCCAGGCTTTCTGGAGCTGGAGTCGCACGTCAAGGGTAAGAAGTGATGAGTGCCCGCTCTCGCCAGGATGTAGTAATGGAGCGCTGCCATGGCTGACAAAAAGCTGCAGCCCATCATCATCAAGCGCGTCAAGAAGACCGCCCATGCCCACCATGGTGGTGCCTGGAAGATTGCCTATGCCGACTTTGTGACGGCGATGATGGCCTTCTTCCTGCTGATGTGGCTGCTGGGCTCGACCGCTCAGGGCGAGCTGCAGGGGATTGCCGCGTATTTCAATTCGCCGCTGAAGGTGGCCATGTCGGGCGGCAGCGGTGCGGGTAACAGCTCCAGCATCGTGCCGGGCGGCGGCAACGACTTGTCCAAGGTTCACGGCCAGGTGCGCCGCTCCGAGTCCGAAGACAACGCCAACCGTCGCTCCAGCCAGGCCATGGGCCGGGCCGAAGAGTCCGCACGCGATGCACAGCGTCTGCATGCACTCAAGGCCAAGGTGGACAGCATGATTGCCAATAATGCGCGCCTGAACGAGTATCGCTCGCAGATTCGCACGGAGATCACGCATGACGGCCTGATGATTCAGATCGTCGACGACCAGAACCGCCCCATGTTCGATAGCGGCAGTGCCGTAGTCAAGCCCTATATGCGCGACATCCTGCGCGAGATAGGTGCGGCCATGGGCAATGCGGAAAATCGCATCAGCCTCTCAGGCCACACCGATGCCGCCCCCTACGGCAATGCCGATCGCGGCTATAGCAACTGGGAATTGTCGGCCGACCGCGCCAATGCTTCGCGCCGCGAGCTGGTGGCTGCCGGCATGCCGCTGGACAAGCTGGCGCGTGTAGTGGGCATGTCAAGCAGCGACCTGCTGCTGCCCGAGGAGCCGCGCGCGGCGCAGAATCGCCGCATCACGATTACCGTGCTGACCAAGGAGGCCGAGCGCCGTGTGCTGGGCAATGACAAGGAGCGCAGCACGGAGCAGGTGACCAGTGCCGAGGAGGCTGCCAGCACGATCAATCAACCCAAGGCCCGGCGCGCAGTCCCCAGCGCTGCCGACAAGCAGTCTCTGGATGCCAAGGAAGAGTTTGTTGTAACAAACCCTGAAGTTGCCACGGAGACTGTCGAAAAGCCTGACAATGCACGTCCAATGCCGGGAGGTTGACAAATTGTTACCATCACGGCTGAAAACTTGTTCCCACGCACCTATTCCGACCGAAAGGGCCTCTCGTGGCTAATGCCCTGCGATTTTTGATTGTTGACGACTTCTCCACCATGCGCCGCATCGTGCGCAATCTGCTCAAGGAGAGTGGCTTTGCCGATGCCGATGAAGCCGAAGATGGTGTGGTTGCCATCACCAAGCTGCGTGCTAGCAAGTTCGACTTTGTGGTGACCGACATCAACATGCCGAACATGAACGGCTTTCAGCTGCTCACCGAGATCAAGCAGGATGAAAAGCTCAAGCATCTGCCCGTGCTGATGGTGACTGCCGAAGCCCGCAAGGAAGATATCGTGGCAGCCGCCCAGGGCGGCGCGGCCGGCTATATCGTCAAGCCCTTCACCAAGGCCACGCTGGAAGAGAAGGTCAATCTCATCATCAAGAAACTCGATCTCTGAGCCATGAGCAGCGACCAGGCTTCCGCCAACGTCCACTACAAGATTGGCGTACTCACACGCCAGTTGCATAACTCGCTCAATGAGCTGGGCTATGCGGATCGTTTGCGTGGCAGTGCAGGGGAGCTTCCCGATGCGCAAAGCCGTCTGTCCTATATCGCCCGCTTGACGGGCGAAGCGGCCAACAAGGTGCTGGGCCAGGTTGAGGTGACGCAGAACCGCCAGGATGCGCTGGCCGAGCGTACCCGTGCCATGCGTGCGGAACTCATCAAGGATCCTGTGGCTGCGGTGGCCAAGGGGCGCGTGATGAACTATCTGCAGGAGGTGGAAGAGGGTACGGAGCAGACCAATAGCCATCTGACCGAGATCATGATGGCGCAGGACTTCCATGACCTCACCGGTCAGGTGATTGCGCGTGTGGTGGCGCTGGCGGCCGATCTGGAGTCGCAACTGCTGCAGCTGCTGATCCAGACTTCGCCGGATACTGCCCAGATGCCGGCCCTGGCGCCCGTGGAAGCTGCGCAACCCAAGCTGGCCGGCCCGGTGGTGGATCCCGAAAACACCACCGACGTGGTGACTTCGCAGTCCCAGGTTGATGATCTGCTGGCCAGTCTTGGCTTTTAAAAAATATAGCTGATTGCGCTTTGCAGATAAGCGTTTGAGCCCGAAAAGCCCGATCTTTGAATGGATCGGGCTTTTTTATTGGACGCTGCCAGGAAGGCGGAGCGCAAAAAGCCCGCATGTCATCACAACATGCGGGCAAGCCTTGGAGGGCAATCTGCCTTTTGAGCGGTGTGCGGCGTTGCGCCGATCACACCTGCATATTCATTACATCGGAGTAGGCCTGCACCAGGCGGTTGCGCACATGCAGCGTGGCCTGAAAGCCGATCTGCGATTTTTGCATGGCCACCATGGTCTGCTCAAGGCTGACGGCGGGGTTTTCCAGCTGCACTTCGCGCTGCAGCTGGCCGGAATGGTTTTGAGCGGCGCTCACCGATTGCAGTGCATTTTGCAAAGCCTGACCGAAGCCGCCGGCCACGGGCGCAGTGCCGGCGCTGCCGACCTTGGTGAGCTGGTTGCCCAGCTGGGCGGGGTTGATTGCTGGGATCTTCAGGTCCATATATTTATCCAACTGGCTTGGTGAGTTGGAGGTGATCGTAGGTTTTTCGCTTGATCGCAGACGGGCAATAAGTGGGTGAATCGGCTTGCTTATCGGGGGAACGCCACCGGCCCGAGTCCGAATAATCCACTGGACGCTAGACCTCGTGTGGGGTCTGACACCATGGAATCAAGATGTCTGCTGTAGCTGAAGTACCTGTCCCCAATGCCGTGCCCGGTGCCACGTATGCGCCCCGCCCTGCGCTTGCGCAGCGCTGGAATGCGCTCGACCGTGGCCAACGTCTTCGCTGGGGCGCGCTGGCGGCCCTGGTCGCTGTAGGCCTGGTGGCGGCGGCGGTGTTCTATCGCCAGCCTGATTACAAGCTTCTGTTTTCCAACGTCAGCGACAAGGATGGCGGTGCCATCGTGGCGCAGCTGACGCAGATGAACGTGCCCTACAAGTACAGCGAGGGTGGCGGCGCCATTCTCATCCCCGCAGACCGTGTGCACGATGTACGCCTGAAGCTGGCCACGCAAGGCCTGCCCAAGGGCTCGGTGACGGGCTTCGAGCTGATGGAGAACAGCAAGTTCGGCATCACCCAGTTTCAGGAACGCCTCAATTTCCAACGCGGCCTGGAAGGCGAGCTGACCCGCTCCATCCTCGCGCTCAATGCCGTGCAGAGTGCTCGCGTGCATCTGGCCCTGCCCAATCAGAATGGATTTTTTCGCGAGCAGCAAAAGCCTTCGGCTTCCGTGCTGCTGAGCCTGCATCCGGGTCGCATGCTGGACCGTGCGCAGATCGCGGGCATCGTGCATCTGGTGGCTTCCAGCGTGCCCGAGATGGAGCCGTCGGCCGTCAGCGTGGTGGACGACACCGGCAAGCTGCTGTCGCAGTCACCTGACGGCAACGCAGGCGGCGTGGACATGCAGCAGTTCCTCTATACCCAGCAGGTGGAGCAGCAATATGTGCGCCGCATTCTGGACATTCTGGAGCCCGTGGTCGGCAAGAACAATGTGAAGGCCCAGGTTTCGGCCGAGCTGGACTTCAGCCAGACCGAATCGACTTCCGAGCAGCATCGTCCCAATCAGTCCACCGACGGCGGGGCCGTGCGCAGCCAGCAGGTGATGGAAACCAATGGCGAGAAGACCGCCACTCCACCCACCGGCGTGCCTGGCGCGACCAGCAACCAGCCACCGCAGAACTCCACCGCACCCATCAACGGCGCCAATCCTGCGCCGCAGGCCGCTGGTGCAGGCCAGGGCAACGGCCAGGGCAACAAGCGCGAGTCCATCACCAATTACGAAGTGGACAAGACTGTCAAGGTCACACGCGGCAGCACCGGCACCGTCAAGCGCCTGACGGCTGCGGTGGTGGTCAATGCACCGCTGGCCGCTGCGGCAGGTACCGATGCCGCGACAGCGGCTGCGGCAGCCGCTGTCAGCTCTGGCCTGCGTCCGCTGACGGCGCAGCAGCAGGAGCAACTGCTCACGCTGGTGCGTGAAACCGTGGGCTATAGCGCCGACCGAGGCGACTCGGTGAATCTGGTCAGCGCTCCCTTCATGGACAGCGGCGCGGCACCGGCCGAGCTGCCGATGTGGAAGGACCCCGAAATTCAGGCCATGGCCAAGAGCCTGGGCGTGCCGATTGCGCTGGCTCTGTTTGGTGCCCTGGTTCTGCTGGGCCTGGTGCGCCCCTTGCTCAAGGGACGCAATACCGGCCCCGGCGCTCAGCTCAATGCCATTGAAGCCGAGGCGCTGGATAGACCTGCTCTGCCTGCACCTGCGAAGGAGCTGTCGCCGACCAAGGAGCAGGAACGACTGGATCAGGCCCGTCATCTGGCCAAGCAGAACCCGATCGCGGTGGCGAACATCGTGAAGACATGGATTAACGGTGAGGGGTGACGAAGTCGCCCCCTGAGGCGCGTTGCGCCTTCCCCCTCTCTCTTTGGGAGGGGGACGATGCCCTCGCTGCGGGGGCGGCCCTTGCTCGGCATCCCTGGCATGGGACGGTTGAATAACTAGTAGAGAGTTTTGAATATGGACGATAGAGGTCTGAACGACGCTGCCATCTTGCTGGTCTCCCTCGGTGAGGAAGAGGCGGCCGAGGTGTTCAAGCACCTCACGCCCAAGGAAGTGCAGAAGCTGGGCGAGACGATTGCCCGCATGCGTGGCGTGACGCGGGAAAAGGTGGATTTCGTGATCGACCGCTTCACCAGCGATGCTGCGTCGCAGAGTCTGCTGGTCGACGATGCCAGCGACTATGTGCGCTCGGTGCTCAAGCGTGCGCTGGGCGATGACAAGGCGGCGCTGCTGATCGACCGCATCATGCAGGGCGGCGATATCTCGGGCATCGAAAGCCTGAAGTGGATGGATCCGCTGTCGGTGGCCGAGCTGCTGCGCGGCGAGCATCCGCAGATCGTGGCCGCGATTCTGGTGCACCTGGAGTATGAGCAGGCCGCTGCCGTGCTGATGCAGTTCCCCGACCGCGCACGCAGCGAGGTCATGCTGCGCGTGGCCACGCTGGAAGGCATCCAGCCCACGGCACTCAAGGACTTGAACGAAGTGCTGTTCAAGGTGCTGGCGGGGGGCGACAAGGTGCGCAAGACCTCGCTGGGCGGCGTCAAGACCGCAGCCGAAATGCTCAATCAGATGGGCGGCAATGCCGATGTGGCGGTGCTCGATACCATCCGCAACTACGACCCTGAGCTGGCACAGAAGATCATGGACAAGATGTTCGTCTTCGACGATCTGGTCAAGCTCGACGACCGCTCTGTGCAGCTGGTGCTGCGCGAGGTGGTGTCCGAGACGCTGATCGTGGCGCTCAAGGGCGGCTCCATGGAGGTGCGCGACAAGATTCTGGCCAATATGTCCATGCGTGCGGCCGAGTCGCTGCGCGAGGACCTGGAAGGCCGCGGCCCCATGCGTCTGTCCGAAGTGGAAGCCCAGCAGAAGGAAATCCTCAAGGTCGTGCGTCGTCTGGTCGAGGAAGGCCAGGTAACCATCGGCTCTGGCCCGGAGGACAGCTATGTCTAAGGGCCAGCCTCCGCGCTCGCACTCGCGCTTTATCCCGCAGGAAGAGATCGACGACAGCACCGTGGTGCAATGGCGCTTCGGTGCGGTGGACGCGCAGGATCGCGGCGTCTTCGCGCCCGCACAGCAAGCGGCCTTCATACCGGCGGGGGTAGAGCATTTCAACGGTTTTTCCCCCTCTATTGCTCATCAGCCGCAGGCGCAGCCAGAAGTGCAGGCGGTGGAGCCGGTGGAGCCAGCCGAGCCGGCTTTCGACGAAGAGCAGCTGCAGCAGATGCTGGAGCAGGCACGCGCCGAGGGCCATGCACAGGGCCTGGCCGAAGGCCGCACCCAGACGCAGCAGCAATGGCAGCAGCACCTTGACGACCATATCAACGGCGCGGGCCGCGAGAGTGCTCAACGTGTCGACGGTGTGTTGCGGGGCCTGGAAGACAACTTCAAGCAGCTGCAGTCGGGCATGGCCCAGGAGCTGCTGAATCTGGCCTGCGACATCGCACGTCAGGTGGTGCGCCAGGAGCTGCGCAGCCAGCCCCAGGCCTTGCTGCCCGTAATTCGCGAAGCGCTGGACATGCTGGTCGACGAGAGTCGCCCGGTAACCGTGCGTCTGAATCCAGCCGACTTTGAACTGCTCGACGAAGCCCTGCGCGCCGAGCATGGTGCGCACAGCCGTATCCAGTGGCTGGGCGATGCCTCGATTGCCCCTGGCGATGTCAAGGTGGAGTCGGGTGGTGCCGAGATCGACGGCGGCCTGGGCAAGCGCTGGCGTCGTGCCGTGGCGGCTCTGGGCCTGGTCTCCACCTGGTATGACGGAGACAAGGCATGAACCCCTGGCAGCAGTTCATGAGCCAGGCGCGCGCACGCTATGCCGAGCCTGTGCCGCTGGAATGCCAGGGCCGTCTGACCCGGCTGACCGGCATGGTGCTGGAGGCTTCGGGGCTGCGTGTGCCAGTGGGGGCGCAATGCCATATTCATCAGCACGGGCAGGAGCCTGTGCTGGCCGAGGTGGTCGGATTTGCCGGCGAGCGCGCCTTTCTGATGCCTGCGGGCGATATTCAGGGTTTGTCCAGCGGTGCCATGGTGACGCCGGCAGCCCCCTTTGTTCCCGTGCCCCAGCTGGGCGTGGTGGAGACCGAGAAAGTCAGCCAGACCGTGGGTGTGCTGCGTCTGCCCATGGGGGATGGCTTGCTGGGGCGGGTGGTGGATTCGCAAGGCATTCCGCTGGACCATGCGGGCGAGCTGGGCAGCGTGGTGCCCGAGGTGCTGGATCGCAACCCCATCAACGCCATGGATCGGGACCCCGTGCGCGAGTCGCTGGATACCGGTGTCAAGGCGCTGAACGCGCTGCTGACCGTGGGGCGTGGCCAGCGTCTGGGTCTGTTTGCCGGCTCGGGTGTTGGCAAGTCCGTGTTGCTGGGCATGATGGCGCGCTACACCCAGGCCGATGTGATCGTGGTGGGCCTGATCGGCGAGCGTGGCCGCGAGGTCAAGGAGTTCGTCGAGGACATCCTGGGTGCCCAGGACCGCAGCCGTGCGGTGGTGGTGGCCGCCCCCGCTGATGCGCCGCCGCTGCTGCGCATGCAGGGCGCCAGCTACGCCACGGCGATTGCCGAACATTTCCGCGACAAGGGCAAGCATGTGCTGCTGCTCATGGATTCGCTGACCCGCTATGCCATGGCTCAGCGCGAAATCGCCCTGGCCATCGGCGAGCCGCCGGCCACCAAGGGCTATCCGCCCTCTTGCTTTGCCAAGCTGCCCGCGCTGGTGGAGCGCAGCGGCAACGGTCTGCATGGCGTGGGCTCGATCACGGCCTTCTATACCGTGCTGTCCGAAGGTGACGATCAGCAGGATCCGATTGCCGATGCGGCCCGCGCCATTCTCGACGGTCACGTCGTGCTCTCGCGGGCCCTGGCCGAGACCGGGCATTACCCGGCCATCGATATCGAACAGTCGGCTTCGCGCGTCATGCACAACGTTGTTTCGCGCGAGCATTTCGAGTTGGCACGTCGCTTTCGCGCCGTCTATTCGCGCTACCAGAAGGGGCGTGATCTGGTGCAGGTCGGTGCCTATGTGCCGGGATCCGATCCGCAACTGGACGAGGCGATTGCGCTGCAGCCCGCCATGACCGGGTTTCTGCAGCAAAGCATGTTTGAAAGCTCCAGCATGGAGCAAAGCCTTGCCGGCATGGCGCAAGCCATGCAGCAGGGCTGAGCATCAACGGGTTAGCCAGAGGGAGAGTCGCAGATGTCGTCCTTGAATGCCTTGAACGTCGCCATTGAAGCTGCAGAACGCAAGCGTGACGCGGCCCGCACCGCCATGCAGGAGCGCCAGCGCGCCCAGCAGGCGGCGCAGGCCCAGATGGATCAGCTGCAGGGCTATGTCCTTGAGATGCAGGCGCGCTGGGGAGCCCAGGAAGGGCTGGCCGTGCAGCCCGAAGTCATGCATCACCAGTATCAGTTCATGGAGCGCCTGCAGCACGCCATCGGCTTGCAGACCCGGGTCGTGGCCGATCAGGACATTCGCCTGGAGACCTCGCGTCAGGCCCTGCTGGCGGCCGAGCTGCGCGTGACCAGCCTGCAGAAAGTGGTGCAGGCCCGCCGCCGTGATGTGGCACTGGCCCAGATGCGGCGCGAGCAAAAAGATACCGACGAGCGCGCCACCATGGCATTTTTTCGACGCAGCTTCGGTCTGCAGTTCCAGGAGGCCTGAGCATGGCGGAAACCAGAATTGACGGCCCGCGCGGCGGCGAAGCGCGCACCGGCAAGGCCATGGCGCAGTCCATGAGTTCGGCCAAAAGTGCTGCGGCGGCAGGCGAGTCCGGCCAGGGATTTTCATCGCTGCTGGCATCGCTGGACGGATTCGTGACTGCAGGCCTGCCTCAGACGGCGCTGCAGACCGCCGAGGTGTCGGACGCGAAGCTGGCACCAGGCGAGCAGGATGCGCTGCTGATCGCTCAAGGCCATGCGCCGTGGATGAGCCTGGTCGGGCAGACCGCCCAACTGGATGGACAGGGGGACGCAGATCTGCGCCAGGGCGTAGCCACCGACTTTCTTTCAGGCAGAGGCCATGCCGCGCAGCTGGCCCATCGCCAGGCTTTGCAGCCCGGGTCCGAGCAGGCGCATGCTGCATTCATGGGCAAGGATTTGCAATCAAATCAGGCTCAAACGTACACAACACAGGTGCAAGCAGCTATTAATTCTGATGGAGCTGCCTTGCCGCAGCAGCAGGATGCAGCCGCGCAGGGGCAGGACAGCGGGCACAGCGCACTGGCTTCGGTGACTGAAGAGGCACCTGCTGCGCGCGTCGAGCCAGCTGTGCACAAGGCGCAGGCCTTGCCGCAGCAAGGCATCAGCCTGCAGGGCATGACTGCCGTGCAGCCGCAGGCCCTGGAAGGTCTCAAGGATTTGCTGCGTGCGGCCCGCTCGCCCCAGCAGGATGAAGCTGCGCCACAGGGCAAGACGGCGGCAGTGCAGGGCGGGGCCGACCTGCAGGCTGCAGCGGCTGCCGTCGGGGCAGCCATGGGGGCGGCGAGCGCCGGCATGCAGGGCGGCGGCCAGAACAGCTCCGACTTCGGCCAGAGCCTGGCGGGGCAGGATGCCGCACCTACAGAGCGTGAGCAGGAGGTGTCCGAGCAGGTGGCCTTCTGGGTGCATCAGAAAACGCAGAATGCCGCGCTGTCGATCCAGCATGAGGGCAAGGCTATCCAGGTCCAGGTGCAGCTGAACGGCCAGGAGGCTCATGTGCGCTTTGCCGCGGGCGATGAGCAGGCACGCCAGTTGCTGGCCGACGGCCAGGCCCAGCTGCGCGAGCTTTTGCAGGCCCAGGGGCTGAATCTGAGCGGCGTCAGTGTGGATGGGGGCGGTGCAGGCGCCCGGTCCGGGGACGACAGCCAGGGCGAGGACGCACGGCGCGGCCAGGCCAGGGTGGCCCGGGTTTCGGTCAATGCTGCCGAGCTGCCCATGGGAGCGGCCGGTGCGCGCAATGGCGCGCGGCCGGTGCAGTCCGGTGTGGACCTTTTCGTGTAAATGATCAGAGCCGGCTCACGGAAACGGTGAGCCGGACAGGGCGCGAAACCCGGAATGAAGCCGGGTTTCGCGCTTTTATTCGGGCAATGGTCTGCAGGGCGGGCGGCGAATAATTCAGGCGTGGATCTTCCGTGTCGCGGCAATGGCTGCGAGGTGGATGCAGTCCCCCACTCTTGAGGAATACCCGCCGTGTCAGCCAATCCCAATGCCGCCCCTGTTGCACCTGCTCCTGCCAAAAGCAAGAAGCTGATCGTCATCGTGGCCATCGTTGCCGTGCTGGCCATCGTGGCTGCCGCGGCCTATGTGCTGATGATGCAACGCCAGCACAGCAGCGCCGATGGCGAAGAAGAGGTCAGCGCCAAAGCCACAGTGCCCACTTTCCTGCCACTGGACAATATGGTGGCCAATCTGGCTGACCCCGGCGGCGACCGCTTTGTGCAACTGGGCATCACGCTGGAGCTGGCCGACGAAAAGACCGCCTCCACCGTCAAGCAATATCTGCCCAGCATCCGCAACGGCATTCTGATGCTGGTGTCCCAGCGCACGGCCGACGAGCTGCTGGCGCGCGAGGGCAAGGAAAAACTGGCCGCCGACATTCTCACCGAGGTCTCGGCGCCTCTGGGCTTCGGCTCAGGTGCCAAGAAGCGCTCGCGCGACGATGAGGACGCCGACGAAGACGGCCCGCGTGCCAATCGCAAGGGGCCTGTGCGTCGCGTGCTGTTCTCCAGCTTCATCATTCAGTAAGCAGGGAGGGAGTGCATGAGCGATTCTTTTCTCTCTCAGGAAGAGGTTGATGCTCTTCTTGAAGGCGTTACTGGCGAAAGCCAGCGTTCCGAGGTGGTGGAGGTCGATCTCGGCCAGGTCCGCAGCTACGACATCTCCAGCCAGGAACGCATCGTGCGTGGGCGCATGCCCACCATGGAAATTGTCAACGAGCGCTTTGCCCGTAACTTCCGCATCGGCCTGTTCAACTTCATCCGCCGCAGCCCCGAGGTTTCCGTCGGCACGGTGACGGTGCAGCGCTACAGCGCTTTCCTGCGCGAGCTGGCCGTTCCCACCAATTTCAACATCATGGCCATTCGCCCACTGCGCGGCAATGGTCTGATCGTCTGCGATCCCTCGCTGGTGTTTGGCGTGATCGACACGCTGTACGGCGGCACGGGTCGCCTACAGACTCGTATCGAGGGGCGCGACTTCTCGACCACCGAGCAGCGCGTGATCAACCGCATGGTCAATGTGATCTGCGAGGAATACAAAAAAGCCTGGCATGGCATCTATCCGCTGGAGCTGGTTTATCAGCGCTCGGAAATGCAGCCGCAGTTCGCCAACATCGCCACGCCCAGCGAAATCGTGGTCTCCACGGCTTTTCAGCTGGAAATCGGCGATATCTCGGGTTCCATCCACATCTGCATGCCCTATGCAACGCTGGAGCCGATTCGCGATGTGCTGTATTCCTCCACTCAGGGCGATGCCATCGAGGTGGATCGCCGCTGGGTCAAGGTGCTGACGCGGGAGATTCAGGCTGCCGAGGTCACGCTGGTGGCCGAGCTGGCCCGCGCCGATGCCACGGTGGAGCAGCTGCTGGCCATGCGCCCCGGTGACTTTATCGAGCTCGACCGTGAGCCGCTGATTCGCGCCTCCATCGGTGGAGTGCCGGTTTTCGAGTGCCAGTACGGCACGCACAACGACAAATATGCAATCCGCGTGGAACGCAGCCTGCGCGGCGGCGAGACCAGCTGGATGGGAGAGAAGCATGGCAATTGACGATAACAACAAGCCCGCGGGTGACGATCCGTTCTCCGGCTGGGCCGAGGCGCTGGAAGAGCAGCGTCAGCATGACCAGGCCGTCGAAGGCCCCGAGCTGTCCGACCAGGGCGGTCCGCTGGCGGGCGACGCCGCTCGCAGCTATGGCGATGTGCCGGTGCACGATATCAACATGGTGTTGGACATTCCGGTTCAGCTGTCCGTGGAGCTGGGACGCACCAAGGTGCCCATCAAATACATTCTGCAGCTGGCTCAGGGCTCGGTGGTGGAGCTCGATGCTCTGGCCGGCGAACCCATGGATGTGCTGGTCAACGGCTACCTGATCGCCCAGGGCGAGGTGGTGGTGGTCAACGACAAGTTCGGTATCCGCCTGACGGACGTGGTGACACCGTCCGAGCGTCTGCGCCGGGTCAGCCGTGGTTGAGAGCGCGGCCAACTCTGCGGCAGCGACCCCTTCCATGTGGCCCACGCTGCTGCTGGTCATCCTGTTTGTGGCGGTCATGGCGGCGTTGCCCTGGCTGGTGCGTCGTCTGCAGCAAAAAAACCTCCTGCCCCGCGGCATGGGGATGGCCCGTGGTGCCGCCTCAGTTCCGGCGCAGGTGTTGGGCACGCTGGCCATTGGCCCTCAGCAGCGGGTGGTGACCGTGCAGCTGGGTGAAGGGGAGCAGGCCGTGCGCCTGGTGCTGGGCGTGACGGCGCAGCAGATTCAATGCCTGCATGTGCTGCAAGACTCGTCCGCGACTTTGCAATCCGACCGTGCAGCCCATTCACCTGCTGTCTCATCGTTCACCGACTCGCTGATGCGCGCGCAGGCCGACGAAGCGGCCCGGAATTCTGGAAATGTCTAAATTCGTCTCTCGTGCTGCTGCCGCTGTCCTGCTGGCCATGCCCCTGATGGCCGCAGCCCAGGGCGCACCCGCCAGTCTGCCGCTGCTGGTGGGACAGGGCGCGGGCGGCACCAGCTATTCGGTGCCCATCCAGACATTGCTGTTCTTCACGGCGCTGTCGTTCCTGCCCGCCATCTTGCTGTTGATGACGGGCTTTACCCGCATCGTCATCGTGCTGAGCCTGCTGCGCCAGGCTCTGGGCACGCAGTCCGCGCCGCCCAATCAGGTGGTGATCGGTCTGTCGCTGTTTCTCACCATGTTTGTGATGGGGCCTACGCTGGACAAGGTCTATCAGGACGCCTATCTGCCCTACACGCAAAACAGCATCAGCTTCGAGCAAGCCATGGAAAAGGCCGAAGCCCCCATGCGTGGCTTCATGCTTAAGCAGACGCGCCAGTCGGACTTTGCGCTTTTCAAGCGCCTGGCCAAGCTGGATGCGAATGTCACAGCAGAAACGGCACCTCTGCGTGTGCTGGTGCCGGCCTTTGTGACCAGCGAGCTGAAAACGGCTTTTCAGATCGGCTTCATGATCTTCATTCCGTTTCTGGTCATCGACATGGTGGTGTCTTCCATCCTCATGTCGCTGGGCATGATGATGCTCTCGCCCGTGCTGGTGGCCCTGCCTTTCAAGCTCATGCTGTTTGTACTGGCCGATGGCTGGAACCTGATCATCGGCTCTCTGGCGGCGAGCTTTGCTACATGAGATACCCCTGAGGTGCTTGCCTAGGCGGCCCGCGCCTTCCCCCAAGGGGGACGGCATCCTTGCTGCGAGGCGGCTCTTGCTTGATGCCTCTCACTTAGGCTGCGCCAGTTTCAAGTGCGTTTAATCCTGTCGCTAATGTGGGGAGAAAAACAATGACTTCTCAATTTGTTCTGACCTTTGGCCGCGAGGCGCTGACCCTGCTGCTCATGATCTCCATGCCTGTGCTGGGCGTGGTCATGGGCGTGGGTCTGCTGGTGAGCGTCTTTCAGGCCGTGACTCAGGTGCATGAGGCCACGCTGGCCTTTGTGCCCAAGCTCATCGCTGCCGTGCTGGTGTTTGCCGTGGCGGGGCCGTGGATGCTGTCCACGCTGGTGGATTTCATTCGTCGCACCATAGAGAGCATTCCAGGTTCGGTGGGATGATTTCCTTTAGCGAAGCCCAGATCGCCGCCTGGCTCTCGCCGCTGATCTGGCCGTTTGTGCGCGTGCTGGCGCTGTTCACCACAGCGCCTGTGTTTTCTCAGAAAGCCATCCCCATGCGGCTCAAGGTGGGGCTGGCTTTTCTGGTAGCGCTTTGCGCGCAGCCCGTGCTGGGCGAGCAGACGGTGGTCAGCATTGCCTCGGCCCAGGCGCTGGGCACTCTGGTGCAGCAGGTGGTGATCGGCCTGTCCGTGGGCTTTGCCGTGCGCCTGGTGATGGCGGCCATCGAAGTCGCCGGTGAAGTGATTGGCCTGCAGATGGGCCTGAACTTCGCGTCTTTCTTCGATCCGACCAGCAATGCCCAGCTCAGTGCCGTGGCACGCTTCATGGTGCAGATTGCCACCTTGCTGTTCATTGTCATCAACGGCCATCTGCTGGTGCTGATGGCTGTTCTCAAGAGCTTTGAAGCCTTCCCCGTCGATGGCAACTTTCTGCAGGCCATCTCCCAGATGCGGATCCACGAAATGGGCAGCGCCGTCTTTGCCAGCGCTTTCTGGATTGCCCTGCCAATGATTGCCATGCTGCTGTTCGTCAACCTGGTGCTGGGCATCATCTCCCGTGTCGCGCCGCAGATGAATATCTATGCCGTGGGCTTTCCTGTCACCTTGACTGTGGGTCTGCTGGGCCTGACGGCGACTCTGCCCCTGCTGGAGCAGCCCCTGGTGGCCTTGCTGCAAAAAGGCATGGCAGTCTTCGGTGCTTAGCGTGAATGCTATATATTTAATAGCTTAATGCGCTTTGCAGCAAATGAATCAGTCCGTTTTGGGTCTTGAAACAAAGCGCTGCCTCTATGTCGGCGCGCAAGCCAGAAATCGGCAGCCGTGCATGGCCTGCCGCCCGTTTCAGGGCGTATCGATCAGTCCGTTCTTGATGGCATAGGCGGTCAGCTCCGCGTTGCTGCCCATGCCCAGCTTTTCCAGCACCCGTGCACGGTACACGCTCACCGTCTTGGGGCTGAGCATCAACTCCTGCGCAATATCGGTCTGTCGCTGACCGCTGGCAATTTTCAGCAGCGTCTGCATCTCGCGCTCGGACAAGGTTTCATGCGGCACGGGGGCGGCAGGCTGGGCCAGGCTGTCGGCCAGCATCTGGGCCACTTCGGCAGTCAGGTATTTGCGTCCGCTGTGGACGGTGCGCACGGCATCGATCAGCAGCACCGGATCCCCCGCCTTGTTGGCATAGCCGGCCGCGCCGGCCTTGATGCTGCGCAAGGCGTACTGGTCTTCGGGGTACATGGAGACCATGATGACGCGGATCTGCGGATGCGTTTCGCGCACGCTGGCCAGCACTTCCAGGCCGCTGCGGCCCGGCATGTTGATGTCCAGCAGCAGCACATCGCAAGTTGCGTCGCGCAGTTGCTCACGCAGTTCGGCATAGCTGCCCGCTTCCGCCGTGACGCTGATGTCCGTCGCCTCCGCCAGGGTGTCGCGTATGCCCCGGCGCAAAATGGCATGGTCGTCGCAAAGCACCACGTGAATCAAGGTTGCTCTCCCAGGAAGTCAGATGGCGGACCGGGCAAGCGCCTGGTTGGGCGGCTCATGCCTGGATCTCTGCCAGAGGAATGGTGAGAATGATAGAGGTTCCTAGGCCGGGGTGGCTGCTTACATCCAGCCAGCCTTGAATTGTTCGTGCGCGCTCACTTAGTCCTCTGAGTCCGAAAGACTGCGGCTTGTTGCGATCATCCTGGCTCAAGCCTACCCCGTTATCTGTTACTTCCAGTGTCAAAAAACCCTCGTGGTCGGACAAATCCAGCTTCACCTGGCTGGCTTGTGCGTATTTGCTGATATTGGTCAAGGATTCCTGTGCCGTACGGTAGACCACCACCTGCCGCGCGGGTGCGATCTCCATATGCTCACGGCTGGTGTGCAACTGGGCGGGTATGCCTGTGCGGCGCTCGAAGTCCTGGGCCAGCCATTGCACGGCGGCCACCAGTCCCTGGTCCAGAACGGGCGGGCGCAGGTCCTGCATGATGCGCTGGCTGGCACCCAGTGCGTGCTCCAGCATCTCCAGTGCC
This sequence comes from Comamonas testosteroni ATCC 11996, assembly GCF_000241525.1. GTDB lineage: Bacteria > Pseudomonadota > Gammaproteobacteria > Burkholderiales > Burkholderiaceae_C > Comamonas > Comamonas testosteroni. The sequence goes on along the minus strand of NZ_AHIL01000037.1, from coordinate 9,419 downwards.
GATCTGGCATGCTCGCGCTGCTTTCCCTCGGGGCTGTTGCGGATCAGCCAGGCCAGATCGAACTTGACGGCAGTGAGCGAGCCGCCGATGTCATCGTGAATCTCACGCGAGATATTGGCACGCTCCTGCTCGATGCTGGTGTGCAGGTGTTCGGTCAGCTCGGCCAGGCGCTTTTCGGACTCGGCCAGCTGCAGTGCGGCGCGGCGGCGGGCTCGCCTCGCCTCATGGACCTCCACGGCGCGCTTGATGACATGGGGCAGGCCGTTGATCTGGTCCTTGAGAAGATAGTCGCTGATGCCCAGCCGCATGATGTCCACGGCGGCGGATTCGCCGATCGCACCCGACAGCAGCACAAAAGGGGGGGCATCGGCACGGTCGCACACCAGGTCCCAGACGTCGAGAGCCGTGAAGCCGGGCAGATGGTAGTCCGCCAGAATCAGGTCGAAATCCTGTGTCTCCAGGGCGCCCTGTACCTCCTGCAGACTGTCCACGGTCGTGAGCGTGCAGGGCAGCTGCCCGCGCTTGAGACTCAGGCGTGCCAGAGCCTGATCTGCGACAGAGTCTTCAATATGAAGGATTTTCAAGGTCTGATTCCGGAATTGCATATCGCCAAGGACGCTATCATTGGATACATTTTGGAACATCGAGGGCTGTTGTCGTCAGGTCGTGGCAGTGTGTCACGGGGGACGGACTGCTGATCGGTTCATTTCGTGGAGCATGGCGGCAGGGCCGTCATGATGGTTTTACGCAGTTGGAGTAACAATGCAGACGATGCAAAACCCTTCGGGTGTGCCTGCAGTTGCCGTGCCGGTGATGGTGGCTGCGGAGCTGCAGGATGCCTTGCTGGTCACGCTGCGTGATCTGCAGCGTCTTGAAGGGCTGCTGGACCATGCCACGCACAATCTGCTGGAGCGCTTTGAGCAAGTCAACGGGCAATTGTCGCAGCCGGCCTTACCCGATTCTGCAGCACTGGCTACAGCACGTGAGTCGCTGCGGCTGGCGGTGACCGAGCTCCAGTTTCACGATATGTCGTCTCAGCTGATTGCCCATATGGCACATACCTTGCAAGCCTGCGCTTTCAGGCTCGGGGCTGCCGCCATGGGCAGGGACGAGGACGAGGCGGAGTCCGCCATCAGTCTGCCAAACCTGCCCGAAAAGCCCAATCCCGTCACGCAAAGCGAGATGGATGCCGGCTCTGTGGAGCTGTTTTGAACTTCTACCCTGTTTTCCGTTGCCCGTCTGTTGGAGCTGTACATGCGATCGATTCTGGCTGTTGATGATTCCCCCTCGATGCGAAAGATGGTGTCTTTCACATTGAGCAGTGCTGGTTTTAAGGTGGTGGAAGCCGTCGACGGTGTGGATGCGCTGGAAAAAGCGCAGGCGCAGAACATCGATCTGGTGCTGGCCGACCAGAACATGCCGCGCCTGGACGGCATCGGTCTCACGCGCAAACTGCGTGAAAACCCGAAGTTCAAGGGCACGCCCATCCTGATACTGACCACGGAATCCAGCGACCTGATGAAGCAGGCGGGCCGGGCCGCAGGTGCCACGGGCTGGCTGGTCAAGCCCTTCGATCCCAATAGATTGATCGAAGTTATTCAAAAAGTGCTGCGTTAAGCCGATAACAACGAATCACAGCAGGAAACACCATGGCGGATACACACCAGGATGGCGCAGGTTCGGGCGCAGACTTCGACCTTAGCCAGTTCTATCAAATCTTTTTCGAGGAAGCGAGCGAGAACCTCGACCAGATGGAGCAGATGCTGCTCAGCCTGGACCTTTCGGCCGCCAACGATGAAGAGCTCAACGGTATTTTCCGCTGCGCCCACTCCATCAAGGGCGGTGCGGCGACCTTCGGCTTCTCGGATGTGACCGAGCTCACGCACCGCATGGAATCCCTGCTGGACCGCCTGCGTCGGCATGAAATCACGCCCATCCCCGAGATGGTCGATGTGCTGCTGGAGTCGGCGGACGCCAGCCGCAGCCTGTTGGCACGTCACCAGTCCGGTGACGAGGGCGAGCCGGTTTCCACTGCGGAACTGGTGGTGCGTATCGAGGCCCTGGCCCAGGGCCTGACCGAAATCCCCCAGGTCAACCGCAGTGCCGCGGCTGCCGAGCCTGTACAGCCAGCTGCCGCTGTTGCCGCAGTGGTGGCGGATACACCCGCTCAAGCGCCGGCCCCCGTAGCCCAGGCGGCAGAGCCAGGCCCTGTGATTGGTACCGAGCCTCCCGAGGGCGCGCGCGAGCTGACGATCGAGATCGGCCCGCTGTCCCGGCTGGAGCTGGGCGACGCCATCAAGGAGCTGTTCCGCGATATTCCGGGGCTGGGCACGATTCAGGACCAGGTCGGCACCAAGGCCGATCACCGCCTGTTCAAGGTCAGGACGGTGTCCACCGATGACGAGCTGCGCGATCTGTTTGTATTCCATGTCTCCAAGGAGCAGGTGCAGATCAGCGATACGGCCCAGCCGCAGTCCGCAGCCGAGCCTGTGGTCGAGCCTGAAGCTCTGGTTGATGAAGAGGCTGCCATGCCGCCCCACAATCTGCCGGCCGAAGAAGCCTACGGCTTTTTTGCGGGCGCTCCGGGCAGCCCCGAGGCTCAGCAAAATCAGGAGCATGCCGCGCTTGCCGGCGCTGCAGGTGCTGCGCAAAAGGCCGCACCCAAGGCCGCTGCCGCCCACATGGAGTCCACCAGCATCCGCGTGGATGTGAAGAAGGTGGACCAGCTCATCAATCTGGTGGGCGAGCTGGTCATCACCCAGGCCATGCTGGCGCAAAACAGTCAGGGGCTGGATCCGACGACCTATCAGCAGCTGCTGGCCGGTCTGGCCGATCTGGACCGCAACACGCGCGACCTGCAAGAGTCCGTGATGTCGATCCGCATGATTCCCATGTCCACCGTGTTCAGCCGCTTCCCGCGCATGCTGCGCGACCTGGCGGGCAAGCTGGGCAAGAAGATCGATCTGGTCACGCTGGGCGAAGCCACCGAACTGGACAAGGGCCTGGTCGAAAAGATCACCGATCCGCTGACCCATCTGGTGCGCAACAGCGTGGACCACGGCATCGAGATGCCCGAGGACCGCATCGCTGCAGGCAAGTCCGAACATGGCACGCTGACGCTGGCGGCATCCCATCAGGGCGGCTCCATCGTCATCGAGGTGCGCGACGACGGCAAGGGCATGAATCGCGAGAGGATTCTGAACAAGGCCCGCGAGCGCGGCATGGATGTCTCCGACAGCATGCCCGACAGCGATGTCTGGCAGCTGATCTTCGCGCCCGGCTTCTCGACGGCTGACGTGGTCACCGATGTCTCGGGCCGCGGCGTGGGCATGGACGTGGTCAAGCGAAACATCACATCGTTGGGCGGCACGGTGGAGATCGAGTCCGTTGCCGGTGTGGGCATGAAGGTGGCGGTGCGTCTGCCGCTGACGCTGGCCATCATGGACGGCATGTCCGTCGGTGTGGGCGAAGAGGTCTATATCCTGCCGCTGTCTTCGGTGGTCGAGTCCTTCCAGGTCAAGGCCGACGATGTCAATACCGTGGCCAACGGCACGCAGCTGGTCAAGGTGCGTGACGAATACATGCCGGTGATCGCGCTGGAGCGCACTTTCCAGGTGCCGCGCGCCGACGAAAGCCAGACGAGCAACATCATGGTGGTGGTCGAGGCCGAAGGCAGCCGCGTGGCGCTGCTGGTCGACGAGCTGTTGGGCCAGCACCAGGTGGTGGTCAAGAACCTGGAAAGCAATTACCGCAAGGTGCCCAATGTATCGGGTGCCACCATTTTGGGCGATGGATCCGTGGCACTGATTCTGGATACGGGCGCTCTGGTGCGCCGTACCCGCCACTGAGGCAGCCGACCCGAACAACGCAGAGAGAGCCGACATGAACATCATCAACAAGACTGCCGAAGGCGTGGCCACCGGGGCCCGCGAATACCTGACCTTCCGCCTGGGCGAGGAGGAATACGGCATCGACATCCTCAAGGTGCAGGAAATCCGTGGCTACGAGCAGCCCACGCGCATTGCCAACGCGCCCGAGTTCATCAAGGGCGTGGTCAATCTGCGCGGCACCATCGTGCCCATCGTGGACATGCGCCTGCGCTTCAATTGCTCTGAGGTGGAGTACAACGCCTTCACCGTGGTCATCATCCTGAACCTGCGCAACCGCGTGGTCGGCATTGTGGTGGACTCGGTCAGCGATGTGATGGAGCTGCCCGCCGACGCCGTGCGTCCTGCACCCGATATCGAAAGCGCCATCGACAGCGGCTGCATCCTGGGTCTGGGTTCGGTGGGCGAGCGCATGCTGATCCTGCTGGACATCGAGAAGCTCATGGGCAATGTCGACATGGGCCTGGTGGCCTCCGAAGCCTGAGCGCGCCAGAGGTCTGTGTGCTGAACCTGGGACGTAATGCTTCATTCGCAGCCTCTCCTGCCAGGCTTGAGCAGGATGATGAGGTGCTGCCGGGCAGCATGTCCGGCCCGCTGGCGCAAGGGCGCGAGTTCGTCTGGTCCAACCGCGACTTTGCCCGTGTGCAGGCGCTGATCTACAAGCGTGCCGGCATCAGCTTGCATGATGGCAAGCACGCCATGGTCTACAGCCGTTTGTCGCGCCGCCTGCGCGAGACCGGGCATGAGAGCTTTGTCAGCTATCTGGATTGGCTGGAGAGCATCAACGACGGACCCGAATGGCAGGAGTTCGTCAATGCTCTCACCACGAATCTGACCTCGTTTTTCCGTGAGCAGCATCACTTCGACATCCTGGCTCAGCATCTGCGCAGCCATAAACCCGGCGGCAATGGCTGGAAGGTGTGGTGCAGTGCGGCCTCCACGGGAGAGGAGCCTTACTCCATCCTGATGACGGCGGTGGAGAGTCTCGGCGCCTCGGCCAGCTTTCAGCTCATGGCCAGCGACATCGACTCGCGCGTGCTGGAGACCGCCTCGCGCGGCGTCTACCAGGCAGAGAACCTCAAGGGTGTGAGCACCGAGCGGCTGCACCGCTTTTTCCTGCGTGGGCGCTCGGCCAACTCCGGCATGGTGCGGGTCAAGCCGGAGCTGCGCCGCATGGTGGACTTTCTCAACGTCAACCTGATTGCCGGCGATTGGCCGTTCCGGGAGACCTTCGACATCGTCTTCTGCCGCAACGTGATGATTTATTTCGACGCATCGACCCAGCGTCGCGTGCTGGAGCGCATTCATCAGGTGATGCGTCCGGGTGGGCTGCTGTTCGTTGGTCATGCCGAGAACTTCAGCGATTCGCGCGACCTGTTCGCGCTCAAGGGCAAGACCGTCTATGAGCGCCAATGAAGCTGAAGGGCAGGGCTGCAAGTCATGAGGAATCTGAGCTCTCCGCTGGATCTGCCAGGTGCTGGCGCTGCCAGGCCCCTGCGCGGCAACAGCTTCGTGCCCCAGGGCTATCCTGATGCGGCCATGCCGGCGCCGGTCTCATCGCTGGAGCAGCTCAAGCGCCAGCCGCGCCAGCCCGGCGAGGCCTCGTTCTTCTACTACGACCCACACTTCCAGCTCAATTCGGCCAAGGTGCTGCCGGGCGAGTACTTTGTCTCGCGCGACGAGATGGCCATCGTCACCGTGCTGGGCTCCTGCATCGCCGCCTGCCTGTGGGATCGTTTCATGCGCATCGGCGGCATGAACCACTTCATGCTGCCCGATGGCGACAGCAGCGATGTCTCGGGGCGCTATGGCTCCTATGCCATGGAGCTGCTGATCAACGAGATGCTCAAGCTGGGCGCACGGCGCGAATCCATGCAGGCCAAGATTTTTGGCGGCGCCCAGGTCATGGCCAATTTCACGACCATGAATGTGGGTGAGCGCAACACCAGTTTTGTGACTGAGTATCTGCAAACCGAGCGCATTCCCATCGTCTCCGAAGACGTGCTGGATATCTATCCGCGCAAGGTGGTGTTTTTTCCATCCACGGGCAAGGCCATGGTCAAGCGCCTGGCACACGCCCATCCCGAGGCATTGGTGCAGCAGGAAATCACTCGCGGCAACGCGGCTGCGGTTGCGCGCAATACGGCGGGCGGCTCTGTGGATCTGTTTTGAGGAAGGTTGAGCGTTGTTAAAGCCAAAAATCCGGGTGATCGTGGTGGACGACTCTGCGCTGGTGCGCAGTCTTCTGGCCGAGATCATCAATCGCCAGCATGACATGGAGTGCATCGGCTCGGCCAATGATCCCTTGATCGCGCGTGAAATGATCCGCGATCAGAACCCCGACGTCATTACGCTGGATGTGGAAATGCCCCGTATGGACGGCATCGATTTCCTCGGGCGGCTCATGCGCCTGCGTCCCATGCCCGTGGTGATGATCTCCACGCTGACCGAGCGCGGTGCCGAAGTCACCATGCGCGCCCTGGAGCTGGGGGCCATCGACTTTGTGGCCAAGCCCCGCGTCGGTGTGGCCAACGGCCTGCAGGAGCTGGCCAGCCAGATCGTGGACAAGATTCGCGTGGCAGCCGTGGCCCAGGTGCATCGCCTGCCGGTGGTGCCCCACGGTGTGGCAGCGGCAGCGAGTGCGGGCGCCAAGCCTGCTGCGCCCCGTGCGCCGGCGGCACCCAGCCTGCTGGGGCGCATCTCGACCGAAAAAATCATCGCCATCGGAGCCTCCACCGGGGGGACGGAAGCGATTCGTGAGGTGCTCACGCATCTGCCGGCCGACTGCCCGGCCATCGTCATCACCCAGCATATGCCGCCGGGCTTCACCACCAGTTTTGCGGCGCGGCTCAACAGTCTGTGCCAGATGACGGTCAAGGAGGCCACGCACGGCGAGCGTTTGCTGCCCGGCCATGCCTATATCGCTCCTGGCGGCAAGCATTTCTCCATCACACGCAGCGGTGCCAACTATGTGGCCGTGGTCGATGATGCGCCGCCCGTCAACCGTCATAAGCCCTCGGTGGAAGTGCTGTTCAAGTCAGTGGCCGCCAGCGCCGGGCGCAATGCCTACGGCATCATGCTCACCGGCATGGGGGCCGATGGCGCCACCGCCATGCGCGAGATGCGCGATGCCGGCAGCTACAACCTGGTGCAGGACGAGAGCACCTGCATCGTCTTCGGCATGCCCCGCGAAGCCATTGCCCACGGTGCGGCCGATGAGGTGCTGCCTCTGCCGCAGATCGCTCATGCCCTGCTGACCAAGCTACGTGGCGGCTCGGACCAGGTTCATCACCGTATCTGAGATCGCATAAAAAGAGAGCGCCTTACGCTTGTCAGATAATGATTTCAGGCTTCTATAGCTTTGAAATCAATGCCTGACAGGCGAAAGGCGCTCTCTTATTTGATTGCCTGATTATTCAGACAGCAAGGTCCAGCGCTCCAGCGCCTCCATCAGTGCTTCATCGATCTCCGCGTCGCGCTGGTGCATGGCGACGGCCTTGGCGTTGTCGCTGGCAAATAGGCTGCCGTCGGCCAGCGCCTGCTGAATCTGCTTTTGCTCGGTCTCCAGTGCGGCAATCGTGGCCGGCAGGGCTTCCAGCTCGCGCTGATCCTTGTAGCTGAGCTTCTTCTTGGGGCTGGCCGCAGCGTCGGTGCGGCTTGCGACGGGCTTGGGCTCCTCCCTGAGGGCGGACTTGGCCTGTGCGGCTTCGGCCATGGCCTTGCTGCGGCGCGATTGCTCCATCCAGTCCGTCACGCCACCTTCGTATTCACGCCAGTGGCCGGGGCCTTCCCAGGCAATCGTGCTGGTGACCACGTTGTCGAGGAAAGTGCGGTCGTGGCTGACCAGAAAGACCGTGCCGTCATAGCTTTGCAGCAGGTCTTCCAGCATGTCCAGTGTCTCGATGTCCAGGTCGTTGGTCGGCTCGTCCAGCACCAGAACATTGGCCGGTCGCGCAAACAAACGGGCCAGCAGCAGGCGGTTGCGCTCGCCGCCTGACAGCGATCGGACCGGGGAATGCGCACGCGCCGGAGAGAACAGAAAGTCCGCCAGATAGCTCTTGACGTGCTTTTTCTGGTTGCCGATCTCGATCCACTCGCTGCCGGGGCTGATGAAGTCTTCCAGCGTGGCATCCAGATTCACCTGATGACGCATCTGGTCAAAGTAGGCCACTTGCAGATTGCCGCCCAGGTGCACCTGGCCGCTGTCCGGAGCCAGCTCGCCCAGAATCATCTTCAGCAGCGTTGTCTTGCCTGCGCCGTTGGGGCCCAGCAAGCCGACCTTGTCGCCACGCAAAATGGTGCCGCTGAACTTCTCGACGATCTTCTTTTCGCCAAAGGACTTGCTGACATCGGTCAGCTCGGCCACGATCTTGCCCTGATAGCCGTCGCCCTTGCCGGATGCGATATCCATGTTCACGCTGCCGAGCACATCACGGCGCTGGGCACGGCTGGCACGCAATTCCTGCAGACGGCTGATGCGGCTCTGGCTGCGGGTGCGGCGGGCTTCCACGCCCTTGCGGATCCAGACCTCTTCCTGGGCCAGCAGCTTGTCCGCCTTGGCGTTGATGACGGCTTCCTGGCTGAGCTGCTCTTCCTTTTGCAACACATACTGGGAGAAATTGCCCGGGTAGGTGCGCAGAACGCCCCGATCCAGCTCCACGATGCGGGTGGCGATGCGGTCCAGAAAGCTGCGATCGTGGGTGATCGTGATCACGCTGCCCTTGAAGGCAATCAGCAGCTCTTCCAGCCACTCGATGGAGTCTAGGTCCAGGTGGTTGGTCGGCTCGTCGAGCAGCAGGACATCGGGGCGGGCCACCAGAGCCTGGGCCAGCGCCACGCGCTTGCGGGTGCCGCCGGACAGGCTGCCCACCAGGGCATTCGGGTCCAGATGCAGGCGCTGCAATGTTTCCTCTACGCGCTGCTCCCAGTTCCAGGCGTCATAAGCCTCGATCTGTGTCTGCAGCTCGTCCAGATCCTCGCCCTCTCCGCCAGCCAGGTAGCGCTCGCGAATCGCAATCACAGCCGCAATGCCGTCCGACGCCGACTCGAAGATGGTGTGCTCCGGGTTCAGGTCGGGCTCCTGTGCCACATAGGTAATGCGGACTCCGTTCTGCACCTGGAGCTGGCCGTCATCGGCCTTTGCCAGGCCGCCCAGAATCTTGAGCAGCGAAGACTTGCCGGCGCCGTTACGGCCGATCAGGCCGACACGCTCACCGGTCTCCAGGGAAAAATTTGCGTGGTCCAGCAGGGCCACGTGCCCGAACGCCAATTGAGCGTCTAACAAAGTAATCAGTGCCATCGTGCCTGCATTATCGTTGGCCTCCATAGAGACAGCGGCCGTAAGGCCGCTGTCTCTATCTCTGTCTATCGACGCAGCCCAGGCAAAGACCACGCTGGCAGATGAATCTTTTGTGTCAAAAGCGGCGTGGCTAGGGTTTCACCTATGCTATAGTTCAATCCATCGCAGCAAACGACTGCCTCGCAAAAACTCAAAAGTTCTTGCTCGGGGGTGAAAAAGTTGTGATACACTAC
>NZ_AHIL01000038.1 GCF_000241525.1 Comamonas testosteroni ATCC 11996 | reverse complement strand
ATCAATCGGTATTCTTGATATTGCTTGCGCAGTAGCGGACATGGAAAGGATGAGCATGCAGCTGCAGGACATGTTGTATTCACAGGGCTTTGGCATTCGCCGCGTGTGCTCCGGCTTGGTGCAGCAAGGCTGGGTGGAGCTATTGAACCCGCAGACCTCCGACTGGGAAAAGGTCCTGGATTCCACTCAGCAGGTGGATCCCGAAGGTTTGCGCTTCAGGGTGCAAGGCGTGGAGTGGGAGTATCACGAGCTGGGTTATGTGCTGCTGAACAAGCCAGCCGGCACCGAATGCTCGCAAAAGCCATCGGCCCATCCCAGTATCTATACCTTGCTGCCGGCTCCGCTGCGTCAGCGACCCAACAAAGGGGCGGTGCAAGGTGTTCAGGCGGTGGGTCGTCTGGACCAGGATACGACGGGCATGCTGCTGCTCAGCGACGATGGCCAGTTCATTCACCGCATGTCGTCGCCCAAAAAGCATGTCTCCAAGGTTTACCGGGTGACTTGCAAGCATCCGGTGGATGCCAAGCAGATACAGCGGCTGCTGGATGGTGTTGTGCTCGACGATGATCCCAAGCCCGTCAAGGCAGCGGCCTGCGAGCAGGTGGACAGCCATGTGCTGGATCTGACGCTGACCGAGGGCAAGTACCACCAGGTCAAGCGCATGATTGCGGCCGTGAGCAATCGGGTCGAAGGTCTGCATCGCAGAAGAATCGGCGGCCTGGAGTTGCCCGCAGAGCTGGAGCCCGGCCAATGGCGCTGGCTGACGGCGGATGAGCTGGAGTTGTTCAAGCCGGGCAAGTAAGGCGGACAACAATAAAAAGCCTGCTGGCTTGCGCCAGCAGGCTTTTTGATTGGCGACACGTGAAATCAGTGTCGCTGCGCAGGGAGCATGGATGTCTGCTGGAGCTTGCCCGAGGCTTGCAGCGGCGTGCCAGGCAGGAATTCGATGCCGGTGCGGCGCACCAGCTCCGCGTAGCTGATGGGCTCGGTGACGCGGGCCGCATCATCATTGGCCTGCCAGTGCGCCCAGGCACGCTGGCTCTGAGCGTCATAAGCCAGCTTGTAGAGAAAGCTGGGCACACGCACCTGGTTGTGGCCGACGGAGGCGGCGCCGGCATCAAAGACCGGGCCGGTGATGATGTAGACATCGCCCTGGGCCCGTTGCGCATAGCTGCGTGTGTCTTTTTCGATGCGGGCCCAGGGGCCTCCGTTCTGCTTGATGGACTGGGGCACCATATTGGCCAGCGAGAAGCTCTGGGCCATGGCCTGTGCGGTCGGCATGTCACCAGCGGGAGCCATGTGGCCGCGTGAGTAGCCGGAGCGCTTGTAGTCGTCCAGCTCGGCGCGTTCATCACGGGGCAGGCGGGCATCGCTGTAGAACTTGTTGGTGCGCTTTTCGTCGGCATCGGCGACAAGGGCCTTGTTCAGACGCTGAGCGACGAAGACGGGAGTCTTGCTCTGGCCGCTGTGCAGCACGGCAAACGCGTCATAGCACAGCGCACGCAGCTTGGGCTGATCGCTGAGTATGGGAGGCTTGCCGCCGGCAAAGAACTGAGGGCATTGGTCAAAGCCCTGGGTGCTGCGCGTGGGATTGCTGACCTGGATGAGCGATGCGGGACTGGCCGCTGCCGGGGGTGCAGGCATCCTGGCGGAGCAGGCCACGCTGCTGATGGCCAGCATTGCGATGCCGGCATGGCGCAGCCATAGCGGGACTCGTGAGGAGAAGGAGGAAAGCGGTGCTGAAAAAGCGGAAGACATGCGCGAAAAAGGCCGAGGGAGATGAAAAGAGTGCCAGCAGCCCAGGCGCAAGAGCGAGTCTGGCCGTCATCGAGGACGATTGATTGCTACTCAAATAAGAGCTGCTTGCGCAAGCTTGGAAAGCTTTTAAAGTTAAAAGGTTCCTGAAAAGCTTTGTAATAAAGCGCTAAGTGCTCATATTTTATGAGGGTGGGCTTTGCCATAGCCAAGCCCCGGCTTACTTCGCCCAGTTGCGAATCCCCGAGGGCGCTCCATGCATGAGCAGAATCTGCAGTGCGGCTTGGGTTTGCAGATGCAGTTGCCTGAGCGCCTCATCTTTCTGGGGCGGCAAAATGTACTGGCCCTGCGCGTTCCTGGCGTAGGGCTTGCCCAGAATGTCGGCCATATCGATCTGATAGTAGCTGCGGTCGCCGTACGGGCGCTTGCCGTCGATATAGGGCAAGGGCCAGATCGCCTGACCGTCTTCTTCCTCAGCCAAAACATAAGGCAGGTCATCGGTACCGACTTCACGCCACAGGGCGCCATGCAGCAGCGTCAGGTGTTCGGGACGAAAGTCGAAGCTGCTGTCTGGCGCCTGACCTGGGAAGTCGGGAGGCAAGGCATAGCGACCGGGCGCCAAGGCGGCGGTGGCTACAAACTGCGGCAGCCAAAGGCAGACCTCGGCCAGGAGCCGAGTGGCCAGAGCAGGATCGTGACTGCGCAGCACTTGCTGGGCGGTGTCGAGGGTGGACAGATCGCCGCCAAAGGGCTGCACGGGATCGAAGCCGGGTGCTCCCGACTCTATGGGCATCCACTGCACCCGCAGCAGGCGTATCAGCAGCAGATGCTGGGCGCTCAGTGGCGGCAGCGCCTGGCTGAAGACGGTCTGGATCACGGATCGACGTTCGGTACTGCCCTGGCGCTGGCGCAGCCACGGCCAGCTCAAGGCGCCGGTCGCCGCAACTGCGAGGGTGGAAAGCGTGGAGATCAGCAGCCTGCGCTTCATGGGCGAAGGTTTTCAATCATCGATGGAGGCACTCCAGCGGTCGCCCCAGCCGCTGCTGCGCTGTACGCGGTCGATTTCGCGGCGATCGCGCTTGGTGGGGCGGCCTGTGTGCTGTGCCGCCAGTGCTTCGGCGGGCTCGGGTGCCAGGCGGCGCTGCTCGGCCAGCTGTTCTCGCTGGGCAATGCTTTGCGCCGTTTCCTCATACAGCTGCTGGGCCACGGGCGCAGGGCCGCGCATGCCGCTCAGCCCGCGCACTATGACTTCTCTGGGAATATTGCCCTGGCGCAGGTGGATGTGGTCGCCCGGGCGGATTTCACGCGAGGCTTTGGCATTGGCGTTGTTGACCGTGACCCGGCCTTTGCCGATTTCCTCCACGGCCAAGCTGCGGGTCTTGTAGAACCGCGCGCACCACAGCCATTTGTCCAGACGCATGGATTCAGTTTCACTCATATCGGTATTTTGCGGCGTGAAGGGATGGCGATTCAAGTCAGAGCTGTATCCATGTCCTGGGTATCGCCATTGTGCAGGGGCAGCTGAATCAGCGCCTGCAGGCCACGCACGCGGCCGAGTCCGTCGTGCAGATTGCGCAGCTCGATCTGGCCGCCCAGGGTTTGCACGATCTCCTGGCAGATGGCCAGGCCCAGGCCAGAGCCGCTGCGCGCGTTGCCCGCCGAAAAAGGCTGGAACAGCCGCTGGGCCAGTTCATCGTCGATGCCGCTGCCGCTGTCTTCGATACTCAGCTGTGCCATGCCGTCGTGCGCGCGGACATAGACCTGCAGACTACCGTGCCTGGGCGTGTGGCGTATGGCGTTGTGCAGCAGGTTGCGGGTGAGCTCGCGCAGCATCCATTCATGGGCGGCCACGCAGCAGGCCTGGGTTTCGATGCCGAAGTCCATGTCGTGATCGGCAATCAGCGGTGACAGCTCCAGCGCCACGTCGCGCACGATATCGTCGAGCTGGGCAAGCATGGCGCCGCTCTGGTTGCTGTCTTCCTGGCGCAGCTGCTCGACCTTGGCCAGGGCCAGCATCTGGTTGGCGACGCGGGTGGCGCGGTCCACCGTGTCGTCGATCTCGGCAAAGGCCTGGGCCGGTGGAATATCGCCGCGCTTGGCCGACTGCACCTGAACCTTGAGCACGGCCAGCGGCGTGCGCAGCTGGTGCGAGGCGTCGCGCACAAAGCGCTTCTGATTGCTCAGCAGGCCTTGCAGGCGTTGCATGGTCTGGTTGGTGGCTTCCAGCAGGGGCTGGACTTCGCGCGGCATCTCGGGAGCTGCCAGCGGACTCAGATCTCCCTGGGCACGGCCCTGCAGGTCCTGGCTGAGCTGGCGTATGGGCTGGGTGGCGCGCTGCACCACGATGATGACGATCAGCGCGACGACCAGCACCAGCAGGGCCTGACGAATCAGGGTGTCACGCAGAATCTGCAAGGCCAGGGATTCGCGCAGCTCCAGGGTTTCGGCGACCTGGATCACGGCCATGCCGCGTCCGTCGGCACTGGCAACCGGCTGCAGCAGCACGGCCACGCGCACGGGGTGGCCGCGAAACTCGTCGTCATAGAAATCCACCAGCGCCGCATAGGGGGGGCGCTGCGGAATCTTGCCGTTCCAGACAGGCAGCTCCGCAAAGCCCGAGATCAACTGTCCGTCCAGAGTGGAGACGCGGTAGAACATGCGGCTCTGGTTGTCGGCCTCGAAGATTTCCAGTGCCGAATAGGGGACGATGGCGCGCAACTGTGCCTGATCGTCGTATCCGGTGACGCCGATCTGCTCGCTGATGCTTTTGGCCGAGGCCAGCAGGGTTCTGTCATAAGCCGTGTGCAGCGATGCCAGGGTTTGCTGATAGAGGCTCCAGGCATTCAGGGCAATCAGCGCCAGCACAGGCAGCAAGATGCCGGTGAGCAGCAGGCGCCGCAGCGACCAGGCTGTCCTGGGCCGCGTCCTTGCCGGACGGGCTGTCATGCCGCCGCCTCGGCTTTGACCAGATAGCCCAGACCGCGCAGCGTGACGAGCTGCACGCCGGTGCCGCCCAGCTTTTTGCGCAGCCGGTAGGCCACGACTTCCACGGCCTCGTACTGCACATCGACCTCGCCGGGGAAGACCAGGCTGAACAGCCGCTCCTTGGTGACCGCATGGCCGGGTCGTGCCAGCAGCGCATGCATCATGGACAGCTCGCGCGGGGTCAGCTCCAGAACCTTGCCGTCAAGATAAATGGCACCGCTTTCCTTTTCATAGCGCAATGCGCCCAGGGTGACAGTTTCAGAAGCCGATCTGGGTGTGAAACTATCCTGGCTGCGGCGCAGCAGGGCGCGCAGGCGCGCTTCGAGTTCGTCGAGGTCAAAGGGCTTGGCCAGATAGTCGTCGGCACCGGCATTCAGACCCATGACGCGGTCGCCCACGGTGCCGCGCGCGGTCAGGATCAGCACCGGCGTGCGCAGGCCCATGGCCCGGGCGCGCTCCAGCACCTGCAGGCCGTCGAGGCCGGGCAGACTCAGGTCCAGCACCACGGCATCAGGTTCGCGGGTCTGCCAATGAGCAAGGGCACTGGGGCCGTCGGCCGCCACATCCACACTCAGGCCGCGGCGCATCAGAGTGCGCTGAAGCGTGGTGCGCATGGCGGAGTCATCTTCAACAAGCAGTAATTGCATGCTGCCGAACATAGCACTGCGCTGCGAATGCGAAGACAACTCGTGAAACTACCGGACTTGCTTAAGGGATAGCCCTAGGTGATTGGACAGCCGTTTGACAGGCAGGCTGTCCATGATTGCATTCACCAACTACATAAGGAGTACATCATGCGTCGTGATACGTTTCTGAAGTCTCTGGCAGCCCTGGCGGCGGCCGGTGCTTTGCCCCTGTCGGCCCAGGCCGCGGCGGCCATCAAGATGATGCTGCCCGCCAACCCGGGTGGCGGCTGGGACACGACAGGTCGTGCCCTTGGCAAGGCCTTGCAGGACGCAGGTGTGGCTTCTTCCGTCACTTATGACAACAAGGGCGGCGCTGCCGGCGCCATCGGTCTGGCCCAGTTCGTCAACGGCAGCAAGGGCGATCCCAATGCCATGATGGTCATGGGCGCCGTGATGCTGGGCGGCATCATTACCGGCAAGCCTCCCGTCAATCTGAGCCAGGCCACGCCTTTGGCGCGCCTGACCAGCGAATACAACGTGTTTGTGCTGCCCGCCAACTCGCCGTTCAAGAACATGGCGGAAGTGGTGGCCCAGCTCAAGAAGGATCCCGGCTCCGTCAAATGGGGCGGTGGCTCGCGCGGCTCCACCGAGCACATTGCCGCGGCCATGATCGCCCGTGAGGTGGGCGTGGACCCCGCCAAGATCAACTACGTGGCTTTCCGTGGGGGCGGCGAGGCCATCTCCGCCATCCTGGGTGGCAACGTCACCGTGGGCGGCAGCGGCTTCAGCGAATTTGCCGAATACATCGCGACCGGCAAGATGAAGCCCATCGGCGTGACCTCGGCCCAGCGCCTCAAGGGTGCGGCGTCCAGCGTTCCCACGCTCAAGGAGCAGGGCATCAACGTGGAAATCGGCAACTGGCGCGGTGTCTATGGCGCTCCCGGCATTTCCAAGGCCCAGCGCGACGAGCTGGTCGCCCAGATCGAAAAAGCCACCAAGAGCAAGGCCTGGGCCGAAGCGCTGCAGAAGAACGACTGGACACCCGCCTGGCTGGGCGGCGATGCCTTTGGCAAGTTCGTTGACGACGAGTTCGCCAGCCTGCGCGCCACCATGGCCAAGTCCGGCATGATCTGATGATCACCAGGCCGCTGCGTCCTGCAGCGGCCTTTCCAGGACATGGCACAGGGCTGGCGACTTCAGCCCTGATCGCGTTGTGTCCTGCCGTTTCTCCCCCGCACTGATTGATGGTCTGCTCCTGACGGCGCAAGCCAGGGTTTGTGCAACCCCATGATGCCGTGGGAGCTGCCGCAAGGCGGCTCTGGCGGGTTCCGAAAACCATTGAAATCAAACACATTCATCATGTCTGATTCATTCCAAGATCTGGCCCGGGCAGCGGAGGCCGCACAGGTTTCGGCCTATGCAGACCCCGACGAGCCGCAGAGCCCCAACGTACCGTCCAAGAGAGCGCAAACCATTGTCGGTGCAGGCGTGCTGCTGGTCGCTGCGGGACTGGCCTTTGGCGCACTGCAAATTCCTTCGGACTCCGGCTACGGCGGTGTCGGTCCCAATTTCCTGCCCTGGGTCTGCGCAGTGGTGCTGGGTATCTGCGGTGCCTTGCTGATCTGGGAAGCTCGCAGCGGTGGTTTTCGCCATGCGGCCGACCCGGGTGGTCAGCCCAAGGCCGACATCCTGCCCTTTGCCTGGGTCTCGGCCGGTCTGCTGGTGAATGCGGCCTTGATCAGTACCCTGGGCTTTATTTTCAGCTGCACCATCTGCTATGTGCTGGCCGTGCAGGGCCTGCGCCGCGCTTCGCATCAGCCCCAGGCGTCAGCACCGGGTACCTGGGTCAAGGATGTGATCACGGGGCTGTTGATTGCAGCCCCGGTGTTCTGGATGTTTACCAAGTTCCTGGCCATCAATCTGCCTGGTCTGACTGAAACGGGGTGGCTGTAATGGATATCTTCAATGCTTTGATGGCTGGCTTTGCCACCGCCATCACGCCCGCCAATCTGCTGTGGGCTCTGGTGGGTTGTGCCCTGGGTACGGCTGTGGGCGTGCTGCCTGGTATCGGCCCGGCCGTGGCCGTGGCCATGCTGCTGCCCATCACCGCCAAGGTGGATGTGACGGCATCCATGATTTTCTTTGCCGGCATCTACTACGGTGCCATGTATGGCGGCTCGACCACATCGATTTTGCTGAACACGCCCGGCGAGACGGCATCCATGGTCACGGCCATGGAAGGCAACAAGATGGCCAAGAGCGGCCGAGCCGGGGCGGCGTTGGCAACCGCTGCGATCGGCTCGTTTTTCGCGGGTACCTTTGCCACCGTGGTGGTGACCCTGTTCGCTCCCTATGTGGCCGACTTCGCCGTGAAGCTGGGCCCGCCCGAGTACTTCATGCTCATGGTGCTGGCCTTCACCACCGTGAGTGCCGTTCTGGGACAGAGCACGCTGCGCGGCATGACGGCGCTGTTTGTTGGCCTGGCTGCGGGTTGCATCGGCATGGACCAGATCTCCGGTGCGGCGCGCTATACCGGCGGCAAGATGGAGCTGCTGGACGGCATCGATATCGTGCTGGTGGCCGTGGGCCTGTTTGCCGTGGCCGAAGTGCTATATGCCGCCATGTATGAAGGCAAGGTCGAGGAATCCCAGAACAAGCTGACGCGTGTGCACATGACCAAGCGCGACTGGAAGCGTTCCTGGCCCGCCTGGATGCGCGGCACGCTGCTGGGCACACCGTTCGGCTGCATTCCTGCCGGTGGCACCGAGATCCCGACCTTCCTGAGCTATGCGACCGAAAAGAAGCTGGCCAAGGGCGAAGACAAGGCCGAGTTCGGCGGCAAGGGCGCCATCGAAGGCGTGGCCGGTCCGGAAGCTGCCAACAATGCGACCGTGACCGCAGCCCTGATTCCGCTGCTGACTCTGGGCATTCCCACCAGCAACACCACGGCCGTGCTGCTGGGCGCTTTCCAGAACTACGGCATCAACCCCGGCCCCCAGCTGTTTACCAGCTCTGCGACCCTGGTCTGGGCGCTGATCGCCTCGCTGTACATCGGCAACGTGATGCTGCTGGTGCTCAACCTGCCCATGGTGGGCCTGTGGGTCAAGCTGCTGAAGATTCCGCGTCCCCAGTTGTATGCCGGCATTCTGATCTTCGCAACGGTCGGTGCCTACGGCATGCGCCAGAGCGCGTTCGATCTGTTCCTGCTCTACGGCATTGGCTTGCTGGGCGTGATCATGCGCCGCTTCGACTTCCCCACCGCTCCCGTGGTGGTTGGCATGATCCTCGGCCCCCTGGCCGAAGCGCAGATGCGCAACGCAGTGTCGATCGGCGAGGGCAGCTGGTGGATCTTCCTGCAGCGTCCCATGTCGCTGACGCTGATCATCATCGTGCTGGCCGTGCTGATCATTCCTCGCGTGCTCAAGCGCCTGTCGCAGGCCAAGCACGCCAGGGAGGCAAGCGCCGCCTGAGTCCGGTTTCCTAGCCTGCTGCGGGTGCTTCACGCATGGAGCCCGTTGCATTCATATCCCCTGTTCGGTGAGCTGGACAGGGGATTTTTTTTATGGAGGCCGGCTCGGTTCATAAGCGTGGATTCGTTGTCCGTTCAAGCATGGGTGGCGCAAGGAGCACGGCTACAGGTCTGTGCTGATGGTTGGGTTTCAATGTCGCCCTACCATGACGCGATGGAAATGAGCCAACTGCTACCCCACGATTTCGCTTGCGAGCTGCCCGATGATGCCGACGGCATCTATGCCCTGGCGGCACGGTCCATGTTTCAGCTGTTCTCGTCAATGAGCCAGGGCATGTTTCTGGTCGACAGAAGCGGGCGCATTGTCTGGGTCAACAAAGGCTACGAGCGTTTTTTGCCGCGCCTGGGAGTAGCCGGTGTGGGCGATTTTCTCGGGCATATGGTGGAGGAGGTCATCCCCAACACGCAGATGCGCAGCGTGCTGGAGACCGGCAAGCCGGTCCTGATCGATCTGCTGACCAATAGCGCCGGAACCTTTGTCGTCAGCCGCCTGCCGCTGCATGACGATGAAGGAGGCGTGATCGGTGCCATCGGCATTGTGCTGTTCGACCAGCCCGAGACGACCCTGCAGCCGCTGATCAGCAAGTTCGCGATGCTGCAGCGCGATCTCGATGAAGCGCGGCGCGAGCTGGCTGCCCAGCGCAGCCGCAGCTTGCAGGCGTCCGCACAAGGGTCGCGCCGCAGCAAATACAGCTTTGCCAGCTTTGTGGGCAGCAGCCCGGCTGCGGTCGAGGTCAAGCGCCAGGCGCGGCGGGCAGCCCAGTCCATGAGCCCGGTGCTGCTGCTGGGGGAGACCGGTACCGGCAAGGAGGTGCTGGCCCATGCCATCCATGCCGCATCGGCGCGGTCGGCCGGTCCTTTTGTGAGCGTCAACATCGCGGCCATTCCCGAGACGCTGCTGGAGGCCGAGTTCTTTGGTGTGGCACCGGGCGCATTTACCGGAGCCGACCGCAAGACACGCGACGGCAAGTTCAAGCTCGCCGATGGCGGCACCTTGTTTCTTGATGAAATCGGCGACATGCCCGCCAGCCTGCAGGCCAAGCTGCTGCGGGCCTTGCAGGAGGGCGAGATCGAGCCGCTGGGCTCCAACCAGATCGTGCATTTCGATGTGCGCGTAGTGGCCGCCACTTCTCGCGATCTGCTGCAGATGGTGCGCGACGGGCGCTTCCGCGAAGACCTGTTCTACCGGCTGCATGTGCTGCCCGTGCGCGTGCCGCCGCTGCGCGAGCGCAGCAGCGATATCCCGGCCCTGGTGGAAATGCTCTGCGAGGACCTGGCGCTGCGCAACGACATGGTGCCACCGGAGCTTGGCAAGGGCGCACTGGAGCTGCTGGTCGCACAGGCCTGGCGCGGCAATATTCGCGAGCTGCGCAATGTGCTGGAGCAGGCCGCCATGCGCTGCGATGACTCGCACATCGATGCCGGCCTGCTGGCACAGGTGCTGCGCTCGTCCGGGGTCGAGCCTCAGGCGCCGCATCGGCAGCCCCTGACTCAGGAGACTGTGGCGGCGAGGCTGGCGACGGGTGATCTGCTCAAGCCGCTGGCCGAGCAAATGGCTGATCTCGAAACCCGCGCCATACGGGCCGCGATGCAGGCCCATGGTGGCAACAAGCTGGCGGTGGCAAGGACGCTCGGCATATCGCGCGCCAAGCTATACGACCGGCTCGAGAAGCTGAATTTCTGAGTCATGCTAGGGATTGCCCTTGGTGAGTAGGACTTGGTTTGTTTTTATAGTTATAAAAAATATCTAATTTGAGTCCGGAGACAGCATGGCATTGGTACAAGGGCAGGAATTGTGGAGGCCCACGCAGCAGCAGCAGGAGCAAAGCGGCCTGCGGCATTACATGAACTGGCTGCGCGACAGCCGTGGCGGTGACTTCTCCGACTATGAGGCGCTGTGGCAATGGTCGGCAACCGATATCGAAGGCTTCTGGCGCTCCATCTGGGACTACTTCGACATTCAGGCCGATGGTGACCCCACGCAGGTGCTGGCCAGCCGCAAGATGCCCGGTGCCGAGTGGTTCCCAGACACCCGGCTCAACTACGCAGAGCACATCTTCCGCCAGGCCAGCGATCAGCGTCCGGCCATCATTGCGCGCTGCGAGGGCCAGGCTCCGGCCGAAGTCTCCTGGCAGCAGTTGCAGCGCGATGTGGGCGCCCTGGCGGCAAGCCTGCGCGGTCTGGGCATAGGGCGTGGCGATCGCGTGGTGGCCTATCTGCCCAATGTGCCGCAGACCGTGGTGGCGTTCCTGGCCTGCGCCAGCATTGGCGCCATCTGGTCCAGCTGCGCGCCGGAGATGGGTGTTTCCGTGGTGCTGGACCGCTTCCAGCAGATTGCGCCCAAGCTGATTTTCGCGACCGACAGC
The DNA here is from genome assembly GCF_000241525.1 of Comamonas testosteroni ATCC 11996. Classification (GTDB taxonomy): domain Bacteria; phylum Pseudomonadota; class Gammaproteobacteria; order Burkholderiales; family Burkholderiaceae_C; genus Comamonas; species Comamonas testosteroni. Next base: position 227,714 of record NZ_AHIL01000038.1, on the reverse strand, counting down.
TACACCTATGCCGGCAGGCAGTTCGATCGCCGTGAAGTGCTGGACGAAGTGCTTCAGGGTCTGCCCGATATCGCCCAGGTGATTCATGTGCCTGGGCCCCTGTTCGGCAGCGATGCAGAGCATGCGGCCGTGCCCTGGCGCGACTGCATGAGCTGGGATGAGGCAACGCGCCATGCAGCGCCGCTGCAGTTCGAGCGCCTGCCGTTCGCCCATCCGCTGTGGGTGGTGTACTCCTCGGGAACCACCGGCCTGCCCAAGGCCATGGTGCACAGCCATGGCGGCATCGTGCTCACCCACCTCAAGACCAATCGCCTGCAGCACGATGTATTGCCCGGCGACCGCTTCATGTTCCTGGGCAGCACGGGCTGGATTGTCTGGAATCTGATGATAGGCAGCCTGCTGGTCGGCGCGACCGTGGTCCTGTCCGACGGCAACCCGACGGCGCCCAATGATGATGCGCTCTGGGACTTCATCGACCAATACCAGGTCAGTATCTTTGGTTGCGGTGCGGCCTTTCTCACCAAGAGCATGAAGGATGGCTTCGCGCCGAAGAAGGGACGCCAGTTCGAGAAACTGCGTGCCGTCAACTCCACGGGCTCACCGCTGCCTCTCGATGCCTACGCCTGGGTCTATGAGAACGTCAAAAGTGATCTGTGGCTGGCTTCGATCAGCGGCGGCACGGATATCGCCTCGGGCTTCGTAGCCTGTGCTCCCATACTGCCCGTCAATGCGGGCGAGATTCAGTGCCGCGAACTCGGCGTAGCCGCCCATGCCTTCAACGAACAGGGCCAGAAGGTGGTTGCCGAAGTCGGCGAGCTGGTGATTACGGAGCCCATGCCCTCCATGCCCGTGTTCTTCTGGAACGACGAGAGCGGGGCGCGCTACCACGACAGCTATTTCGATGTGTTTGCCGGCTACTGGCGCCATGGCGACTGGATCGAGTTCAGCGAGCGCGGCACGGCCGTGATCTACGGACGCTCGGACAGCACCATCAACCGCTTCGGCATACGCATGGGCACGGCGGAGATCTACCGTGTCGTCGAGGAGCTCGACGCCGTCAAGGACAGCCTGGTGGTTGACCTCGAATACCTGGGCCGACCTTCCTTCATGCCGCTGTTCGTGACCCTGGCCGAAGGCCAGGCATTGACGGGCGAGCTGACCGCCCAGATCAAGAACGCCATCAAGACCAAGGCCTCGGCACGCCATGTGCCCAATGTGGTGGTACAAGTGGCCGAGATTCCGCGCACCCTCACCGGCAAGAAGATGGAGGTGCCGGTGCGCAAGCTGCTGCTGGGAGCGGACGCCGCCAAGGTGGCCAGCCCCGATGCCATGGCCAATCCATCGAGCATTGATTTCTTCATTCATTTTCGAGAGCAGGTGCCGCAGGCGTGACAAGCGCTTGAGGCTGATTTCACTCAATACCCAAAGCAGACCCACCCATGAACCATCAAGATCTGATCGCCATCGACTTCCACACCCATGCGGAAGTCAGCTGCCGCAATCCCTTTGACAGCTATGGTGAGGAGTACGACCGCGCGGCCGACAAATACTTCGGCAGCTCGCTGCGGCCGACCATCGCCGAAACCATTGCCTACTACCGCGAGCGCAAGATCGGTCTGGTGATGTTCACGGTGGACAGCGAGGCGCAGCTGGGTCGCCGCCGCATCCCCAACGAAGAGATTGCCGATGCCGCGCGCGAGAACAGCGACATGATGGTGGCGTTCGCCAGCATCGACCCGCACAAGGGCAAGATGGGCGCGCGCGAGGCCGAGCGCCTGATCACCGAATGCGGCGTCAAGGGCTTCAAGTTCCATCCCACGGTGCAGGGCTTCCATCCCTACGACCGCATGGCCTGGCCCATCTACGAGGTCATCAACCACTACAAGCTGCCCGCCATCTTCCACACCGGCCACAGCGGCATCGGCAGCGGCATGAAGTGCGGCGGCGGCCTGCGTCTGGCCTATAGCAACCCCATGCTGCTGGACGATGTGGCCGTGGACTTCGGCGATATGCAGATCGTCATGGCCCACCCGAGCTTTCCCTGGCAGGACGAGGCAATCTCGGTGGCGCTGCACAAGCCCAATGTCTGGATCGATCTTTCGGGCTGGAGTCCCAAGTATTTCCCCAAGCAACTGGTGCAGTACGCCAACACCTTGCTCAAGGACCGTGTGCTGTTTGGCAGCGACTTCCCGCTGATTACGCCAGAGCGCTGGATGAAGGACTTCGAGGTCGCCGGCTTCAAGCCCGAGGTCATGCCCGGCATTCTCAAGGACAACGCCGTGCGGCTGCTGGAACTCGACAAAAAGCGCGAAGCAGCGTAAAGAACACAAGGATCACCGCGGTGATCCTTTTTCATGGCGCTGGAACCCCGGCCGAGGCTAAGCCAGAAGTAGTGTATGGAAAACATGCAATGTCTTTTTTTAAGACATTTTTTTGTCTGATTTTGAGGCAATAGGGGCGCGGACCATAACAGGACTCAGAGGGAAACCAGACTGGCACGAAGACTGCTAACTGCACACCATACAAAGACAAGCGGACACACCGCATCCATCCTCAAGGAGACAACACATGCACAAGCGCAGCCTGCTGCAGGCGGCCGTTCTGGCGGCCATGGTGGCTCATGTTCCCGGCGCCCTGGCGCAATCTGAAATCCGCATTGCTCATGTCTACAGCAAGACTGGGCCGTTGGAGGCCTATGGCAAGCAGACGCAGGCCGGGCTGCTGATGGGGCTTGAATACGCCACAGGCGGCAGCATGACGGTGGCAGGCAAGAAGCTGGTGGTGATCGAGAAAGACGACCAGGGCAAGCCCGACCTGGGCAAGAGCCTGCTGGCCGCTGCCTATTCGGACGACAAGGCCGATCTGGCTGTCGGCCCCAGCGCGTCGGGCGTGGCGCTGGCCATGCTGCCCGTGGCCGAGGAGTACAAGAAGATCCTGATCGTCGAGCCCGCCGTGGCCGACTCCATTACCGGCGACAAGTGGAACAAGTACATCTTCCGTACCGGCCGCAACTCCAGCCAGGACGCGATCAGTAATGCCGTGGCCATCGACAGGGCTGGCGTGACCATTGCGACACTGGCCCAGGACAATGCCTTCGGCCGCGACGGCGTCAAGGCCTTCAAGGAGGCGGTCAAGAAGGGCAAGCTGGTGCACGAGGAGTATCTGCCTGCAGCCACCACCGATTTCACGGCCGGGGCCCAGCGCCTGATTGACAGGCTCAAGGATGTTCCGGGCAAGAAGGTGATCTGGATTGTCTGGGCCGGTGCCGGCAATCCCTTCAAGATCGCCGACATGGACCTCAAGCGCTACGGCATCGAGATTGCCACGGGCGGCAACATCCTGCCGGCCATGGCTGCCTACAAGAATCTGCCGGGCATGGAAGGCGCCACCTACTACTACTTCGGCATTCCCAAGAATCCGGTGAACGAAGCCCTGGTCTCCATGAGCTACAAGCAGTTCAAGGCTCCGCCCGACTTCTTCACGGCGGGCGGTTTCTCAGCCGCCATGGCCGTTGTCACGGCACTCAAGAAAACTGGCGGCGACACCAAGACCAACACCTTGATCAAGGCCCTGGAAGGCATGAGCTTCGATACACCCAAGGGCGTCATGACCTTCCGCAAGGAAGATCACCAGGCCATGCAGAGCATGTACCACTTCAGGATCAAGAACGATCCGGCCATGGCCTGGGGCGTGCCCGAGCTGGTGCGCGAGATCAAGCCTGAGGAAATGAACGTTCCCGTGCGCAACGGGCGATGACTGAGGGGCCCGCAATGCAGCGGGTGCCAATTCCAATTTTGATAGCTGATGGCGCTTGTCCACCAAGCGCTGGAGCCTGCTTTGGCCTGAAATTCTTGCGACTGCCTGCCGCCATGCCCGGAATCTCTCCTTTTCATCCATGCTGACCACAGACAAGCTCACCATCCGCTTTGGCGGCCATGTGGCCGTGAACGCTGTCACCTGCTCGTTCGAGCCGGGCACGCTCACGGCCATCGTGGGCCCCAATGGGGCCGGGAAGACCACTTATTTCAATCTGATCTCGGGCCAGCTCAAAGCCAGTTCCGGCACGGTCACGCTGGGGGGGCGTGATCTGAGCGGCCTGCCCGCATCGGCGCGCACGCGCGCCGGGCTGGGCCGGGCCTTTCAGCTCACGAATCTCTTTCCGAATCTCAGCGTGCAGGAGAACGTGCGCCTGGCAGTGCAGGCCAGTATGAGCGGGGCGCATCGGCGCGGCTTGAACCTCTGGAGCATCTGGAGCGATCACCGGGCGGTCACGCAGCGCGCCCGGCAGATCCTGGAGCGGGTCTCCATGTCCGAGCGAGCCGACACCCTGGTCGCCAGCCTGCCGCATGGCGACCAGCGCAAGCTGGAGGTGGCGCTGCTGATGGCGCTGGAGCCTCAGGTCTATATGTTTGACGAGCCCACGGCGGGCATGAGCCATGACGAGGCACCAGTGATTCTGGACCTGATACGCGAACTCAAGAAGGATCGCAGCAAGATCATCCTGCTGGTGGAGCACAAGATGGATGTGGTGCGCGAACTCGCCGACCGCATCATCGTGCTGACCAATGGACAGTTGGTCGCCGACGGCAAGCCGGCCGAGGTCATTGCATCGCCCGTGGTGCAGCAGGCCTATCTCGGCAATGCCGTGAAGGAGGACGCATGAACCAGGCATCCGCCCCCTTGCTGCAATTGTCCGGCGTCCATACCCATATAGGCGCCTATCACATACTGCATGGCGTGGACCTGATCGTGCCGCAGGGCGAGGTCACCATGCTGCTGGGCCGCAACGGCGCCGGCAAGACCACCACGCTGCGCACCATCATGGGCCTGTGGCAGGCCAGCCAGGGCCGCATCCGGTTTGCGCAAAAGGACATTGCCCAGCTGTCCACGCCGGCCATTGCACGCCTGAATATTGCCTATGTGCCCGAGAACATGGGCATCTTTGCCGATCTCACGGTCAAGGAAAACCTGCTGCTGGCAGCACGCGCCGCCGCCCATGCGGGCCAGATGGATGCTGCCCGGCTGGACTGGATTTACCAGCTGTTCCCGGCCGTGCAGAAGTTCTGGAATGCGCCCGCTGGCAAGCTCAGCGGCGGGCAGAAGCAGATGGTGGCCGTGGCGCGCGCCATTGTCGAGCCGCGCGATCTGCTGATCGTCGACGAGCCCAGCAAGGGCCTGGCTCCCGCCATCATCAACAACATGATCGAGGCCTTCGCCCAGCTCAAGGCCAGCGGCGTGAGCATCTTGCTGGTGGAGCAGAACATCGACTTCGCCAAACGCCTGGGCGACGGCGTGGCCGTGATGGACAACGGCCGAGTCATCCACGCGGGCCGCATGGCCGATCTGGCGGCCGACGCGCAGCTGCAGCAGTCGCTGCTGGGGCTGTCCTTATGAAGGGAGTCGCATCGGACATGCCATCCGTCTTTATGTCTCAATCGCAAGCCGCCATGGATCTGGCCGTGTTGGCGGGCAATCGGAAGGAGCCTGCATGAGCTTCAAGGATATGGATTACAAGCCGCTGTTGCTGGTGCCGCTGCTGGCGCTGGTGACGCTGCCGCTGGTGGGCTCGCCCAGCACCTGGCTGACGCTGACGGTGGCAGGACTGGCCATGGGCATGATCGTCTTCATCATCGCTTCGGGCCTGACGCTGGTGTTCGGCCTGATGGATGTGCTGAACTTCGGGCACGGCGTGTTTATCGCGCTCGGCGCCTTTGTGGCCACCAGCGTGCTCGGCGTCATGGGTGACTGGACCGGCTCGGACCAGCTCTGGCGCAATCTGGCGGCCGTCTTTGCGGCCATGCTGGTGGCGATGCTGGTGGCCGGCGCCGTGGGTCTGGCGTTCGAGCGCTTCATCGTGCGCCCGGTCTATGGCCAGCACCTCAAGCAGATTCTCATCACCATGGGCGGCATGATCATCGGCGAGGAGCTGATCAAGGTCATCTGGGGCCCGCAGCAGATACCGCTGCCACTGCCCGACGCCATGAAGGGCGCCTGGCTGCTGGGCGATGCGGCCGTGGAGAAGTACCGCGTGTTTGCCGTGCTGGTGGGCGCGCTGGTGTTCGCGGGGCTGGCCTGGACGCTCGCGCGCACCAAGCTGGGCCTGCTGATTCGCGCCGGCGTGCAGGATCGCGAGATGGTCGAGGCGCTTGGCTACCGGGTGCGCAGCCTGTTCATAGGCGTGTTTGTGGCCGGCTCGGCCCTGGCCGGGCTGGGCGGTGTGATGTGGGGGCTGTACCAGCAGAACGTGATTCCGCAGATGGGCGCCCAGGTCAATGTGCTGATCTTCATCGTCATCATCATCGGCGGGTTGGGCAGTACCGGCGGCGCTCTCATCGGAGCACTGCTGGTGGGGCTGATGGCCAACTACACGGGCTTTCTCGTGCCCAAGGTGGCGCTGTTTTCCAATATCGCTCTGATGGTCGCGATCCTGCTCTGGCGGCCCCAGGGTGTCTATCCGGTGGCGAACCGATGAGATGCTCCCTGAGTCGCTTCGCGCCTGCCCCCTCGCTGTGGGTAGGCCCTTGCTTGGTGGCCGCTGGCCGGGTGCATGCCCAGTTCGAGCAATTCGCCGCCAAAGAGATGAAAGGTTAATGGGATGTTGAACCGTTTGCTCTCGGGCGATCTGCCGCGCAGTCGCGTGCTGGCCGTGATGCTGCTGGCCATTCTCATCGGCCTTGCCGTGGCGCCGTTTGCCTTTCCCGGTGTCAAGGCGCTCAATGTGGCAGCAAAGGTGCTGATCTTTGTGGTGCTGGTGGCCAGCTTTGACCTGCTTCTGGGCTATACCGGCATCGTCAGCTTTGCCCACACCATGTTCTTCGGCATAGGCGCCTATGGCGTGGCCATTGCCTCTGGCAAGCTGGGCCCGGGCTGGGGGGCGCTGGCCCTGGGGCTGGGTGCGGCGCTGCTGGTGTCGCTCGTTCTGTCCCTGGCCATCGGCCTGTTCTCCCTGCGTGTGCGCGCCATCTTCTTTGCCATGATCACGCTGGCGGTGGCGGCTGCATTCCAGACCCTGGCGTCGCAGCTATCCGACTGGACGGGAGGCGAGGATGGCCTGACCTTCAAGATGCCCGAATGGCTGTCGCCCAGCTTCGAGCCGTTCGAGAACGAGATCTTCGGCATCCTCATCGACGGCAGGATCATCAGCTACTACCTGCTGTTTGCCGTGGCCGTGGTTCTGGTACTGATGCTGCTGCGCATTGTCAATTCGCCGTTCGGCCGCGTGCTGCAGGCGATTCGCGAGAACGAATTCCGCGCCGAGGCCATTGGCTACCGCGTGGTGGTCTATCGCACCACCTCCAGCGTGCTGTCGGCCTTGTTCGCCTGCGTGGCCGGTGCCATGCTGGCGGTCTGGCTGCGCTACAACGGGCCGGACACCACGCTGTCCTTCGAGATCATGATGGACTGCCTGCTCATCGTCGTCATCGGCGGCATGGGCACGATTTATGGCGCGGTGATCGGCTCCGTCATCTTTCTGATCGCACAAAGCTATCTGCAGGATTTGCTGCGGCTGGGCAGCGAAGCCTCCGTCAGCCTGTCATGGCTGTCCGCGCTGCTGTCGCCCGACCGCTGGCTGCTGTGGCTGGGTCTGCTGTTCGTGCTGTCGGTCTACTACTTCCCTACCGGCGTGGTGGGGCGGCTGCGCGCAGCTGCGGCGCGCAAACCCTGACATCTTTTACTGGCACCCCTTCTCTGACTGCTTTCACTACGACAGGAGACAAAGCCCATGCAGAAGACCTATGCGATTGCCTTGCCGCCAGCAGCCCTTGTGGTGCTGGCGGCTGCCGTGCTGACCGCCTGCGGGGGAGGCGATGGAGGCGAGCTCAATGCCAAACCCGGCTACCTGGGCGCGGTGCGGCAACAGAGCTATGACGGCAGCAGCGATGACTTGCTGACCGCGGGCATGGGCAAGAGCGGCCTGGCCTCGGCCACGGCGCCTGGCGTCGCGATTGCGCTCCAGCCCACGGCGGCTGAGCTGCGCCGCCTGGCCATTTACACCAACTACCGCGCCATGCTGGACATGACAGCCGCGGGTGGCTACGGCACGCTCTACGGCCCCAATGTGGATGCGCAGGGCCGAGTGACGGCCGGCGAAGGCAGGATTGCCGGCACCGAGTACATAGCGTTTTCGGACGACGGCTCGGGCCGCAAGAACGTCACGCTCATGGTGCAGGTGCCGGCCAGCTTTGACCCAAGGAAGGCCTGCATCATCACCGCCACGGCTTCGGGCTCGCGCGGCGTGTACGGCGCCATCACCACAGGCGAATGGGGGCTCAAGCGCGGCTGCGCAGTGGCTTATTCCGACAAGGGCACGGGCGCCGCTCCGCACGACCTCATGAACGACACCGTGGCGCTGATCGACGGCACGCGCAGCACGGCTGCCGCAGCGGGCAAGCAGGCTGCATTCAATGCGGGACTCACGGCTGGCGAACTGGCCGCCTTCAACACTGCCACGCCCAACCGCTTTGCCTTCAAGCATGCGCACTCGGGCCAGAACCCAGAGAAGGACTGGGGCCGTACCACGCTGCAGGCCGTGGAGTTCGCCTACTACGTGCTCAACGAGCGCTATGGGGACCGCAACATTCTGGGCGAACGTCTGCGTACGCTCAAGCAGAGCAACACCATCGTCATTGCATCAAGCATCTCCAACGGCGGCGGCGCGGCGATTGCCGCCGCCGAGCAGGACTCGCAGGGGCTGATCAACGGCGTGGCCGTGTCCGAGCCAGCGGTTGAATTGCCCCTCAACCCCGGCGTAACCGTGCAGCGCGGTGGCACGGCACTGCCTGTGGTGGGCAAGACGCTGGTGGACTTCACGAGCTATGCCAACCTCTATCAATCCTGCGCCTCGCTGGCGGCGTCGGTCAGCGGCTCGCCCTATGCGGCAGCGTTTGCCGCAGGCTTTGCCAGCACAGCTCTGCCGATTACCCCAACCGCTGTGCGGCACTCAGGACTGCCGGTTTGCTGAACACCACGACCACGGCTGCCCAGGCCGAAGAAGCTTTGCAGAGGCTGCGCGACTATGGGTGGGAGCCGGAGTCCAGCGAGCTGCATGCCTCGCTGGCCGCCTTTGAGGTGGCGCCCGCCGTGTCGGTCACCTTTGCCAACTCGCTCTCGCGCGCCAGCGTGAGGGACAACCTCTGCGGCTACAGTTATGCCGGAGCGACGGCTGCGGGCGCAGTGACGCCGCTGGCCCCCGGGGCGCTGGCCAGCATGTTCTCCACGGGCAACGGCGTGCCGCCATCGAGCGGCGTGCAGCTCATCAACAACAAGGGCAAGTTCGGTGCCGCGCGCGATTTCCTCTCCGTCTCGGTGAACTCGGGCGTGGCCGACTGGAACACGCCGGGTGCGCTGTGCCTGCGCAATCTCGTCACAGGCAACGATGGCTCCGCCAGGGCGCTACAGGCCGGTATCGACGAGACAAGACGCAACGGCAATCTGCAGGGCAAGCCGGCCATCATCGTCCATGGCCGTGCGGATGCGCTGCTGCCCGTGAACCACACGACGCGGCCCTATGTGGCGCTCAACCGGAGGGTGGAAGGCGCTGCCAGCAAGCTCAGCTATGTGGAGGTCACAAATGCCCAGCACTTCGACAGCTTCATCGGCCTGCCCGCCGTGCTGCCGGGTTACGACACGCGTTACATCCCGCTGCATGTCTATCTGAACCGCGCGCTCGATGCCATGTATGACCACCTTGCCAACGGCAAGGCGCTGCCTCCCAGCCAGGTGGTGCGCACCGTGCCGCGTGGTGGCAACCCGGGTCAGGCACCGGCCATACAGCCAGCCAATCTGCCGCTGATTGCCGGTACTCCGGCAGCGGCAGACAGGATTGAGGTCAGCGCTGGAGCCATTCGCGTGCCGGACTGATACACACGACCGGCCGGGGGCTACGGCTGCCGGCCTACTATCGAAGTTGATAGCTGATAGCGCTCATCAGATATGCGCTAGAGGCCTTTTTGATGCTGAAACCTGACATGTCCAATAACTGCGCTTCTGCGGCCATCGTGCCGGCATCCCGCTATGCGAACTGCGCTGGCTACGAGATTCACTACCTTGACTGGCTGCCGCAAGGTCCGACCAAGGCTACGGTGATCGCCTGGCATGGTCTGGCACGCACGGGCCGCGACATGGATGCACTGGCGCAGTTTCTTGCGACGCAAGGCTACCGCGTCATCTGCCCGGATACGCTGGGCCGCGGCCTGAGCCAGTGGAGCCGCAACCCGCGCGAGGAATATCGGCTGCGCTTCTATGCCCGTCTGGCACGCGAGCTCATGGATGCGCTGGCTCTGCAGCAGGTGCACTGGGTGGGCACCAGCATGGGCGGTGCGATAGGCACGGTCTGCGCATCCGGCCTGTTCGAGCCGGATCTCAGGCACCGCATTCTCACACTCACGCTCAACGACAATGCTCCCGAGCTGGCCGAGGCTGCGCTGGCCCGCATCAAGAGCTACGCCGGCCGCCCGCCGGTGTTCGACACCGTCGCCGAGCTGGAAGGCTTTTTCCGCGCAGCCTACAAGCCCTATGGCTGGCTCAGCGATTTCGAGTGGCGCAAGCTGACCGAGACCAGCACGCGTCGTTGCGATGACGGCCGCGTCACGCCGCATTACGACCCGCGCATGATCGAGCAGTTCACCGAGCATGACAACGACTATCTTCTCTGGGATCACTATGACGCGCTGCAACTGCCCGTGCTGCTGCTGCGCGGCGAGGACTCCGATCTGGTGCTCAGGCCCGTGGCCGAGCAAATGCAGCAGCGCGGCCCCGGTGCCCGGGACCTGCTGACCTGGCTGGAAGTGCCGGACTGCGGCCATGCCCCGGCGCTCAATGTGAGCGCACATTTCGAGGTCGTTCTGTCCCATCTGCAGCGGGCCTGAAGCGCAACAACCTCGCAGCCCCGGGGATGTTCACGTCTCGCTAGCATCGGTGGCTAAGCCCGGTCGGGGTAAGGAGCGTGGGTCATGGGTTTTGTCGTCGATCTGATTCGGGAATACGGCTTCGGCATTGTCTTTCTCAATGTGCTGGTGGAGCAGCTGGGCGCCCCTATCCCGGCCTATCCGGTGCTGGTGGTGACCGGAGCGCTGGAGGGCGGCAGCCTGGCACGCCTGGGCTGGCTGACCGTGATTGCGGTGGCCGCAGCGCTGATAGCCGATGTGCTCTGGTACCACGCAGGCAGAGCCTATGGGCACCGGGTGCTGGGACGTATCTGCCGCATTTCGCTCTCGCCCGATGCCTGCATCCGTCAGACAGAGTCCGTCTATGGTCGCTGGGGAGCCAGGTCTTTGCTGGTGGCCAAGTTTGTGCCGGGCTTTGCCTCCATCGCCAGCGCGCTTGCAGGCGTGGTGGGCACGCCGCTGCGCACCTTTGTGCTGTTCGATGCGCTGGGGGCCCTGATCTGGGTGGGCTCGGCGGTGTTTCTGGGCTCGCTGTTCAGCTCCACGGTACAGGATCTGCTCGATGTGCTGACGGCCCTGGGCAAATGGGGGCTGTTGCTGCTGTGTGTCGCGTTCTCAGTTTTCGTGGCGCGCAAGTGGTGGCAGAGGCAGCGCGTGGTGCGTTCGCTGAAGATGCCGCGCATGTCGGTCGAGGAACTGGCGGGGCTCAACGCCCAGGGCATCACGCCGACGGTGATCGATGTGCGTGAACCCCTGCTCTTCGGTCAGAGTCATATTCCCGGTGCCAGCTCCTGGCTGGCGCATCAGGGCAAGGGCCGGGCGGCCTACGAGCACTTGCTGCCGCGTGAGCGGCATGAGCATGGCCTGGTCGTGTATTGCGACTGCCCCGACGAGATCTCCGCCGCGCGCGTGGCCAGGCAATTGCAGCGTGCGGGATTTCACAATGTCCGGCCATTGTCCGGTGGCCTGACGGCCTGGGAGGCGGCCGGCTTCGAGCTGGAAAAGCCCGAGGCCTGAGCAGGCCCCAAAGAAAAACGCCCTGACCATTCCTTGGGCAGGGCGTCGGGTGGGGTCGAAGCGCTTATTTGCCGGCAGGCATGGAGCAATGTCCGCCCTGTGCGGCCTGGCCGGAGCCGGCGGCGATCAGCGGCGCTTCAAAGCGCAGGTCGATGGCCGGCGATGTATGAAAGTCCCAGGCCAGAAAGATGAGCAGCAGAGCCCAGAATACGGTGCGCAAGGTGCTTGGTGAGGTCATGGTTGTTCCTTGCTCAGAAGCCGAAATGGCGGCGGATGCGCAGGCCGAAGATGGTGCCTGCAAATGCCAGTGGGACCCAGATCCAGCCGTGGATGGAGCCGGTGGAGATGCCCGAGAGCATGGCGCCCACATTGCAGCCGAAAGCCAGGCGCGAGCTGTAGCCGAGCACCAGTCCCGCCACCAGGGCCACGATCCATTGTGTGCCTGTCAGTGCCTTGGCTGCCGCGGGTTTGCCGGCGGCAATCCACAATGCACCGCCCAGAATCCCGATATTGGTGATGCTGGTCACGTCCAGCAGCACGGTCTCATGCAGGCGCGCCGCATTGCCGGGCTGGCTCCAGAACCAGTTGCTGGCCAGATCGACGGCGCCAGTGGCATTGGCGATCTTGGCGGCCCACAGACCAAAGCCGTAGACCACGCCCCAGGGCTGGCCCGCAATGATCAGGTTGAGCGTAGCCAGGATGGCCAGCAGCACGGCCCCCACCAGCCATTTACGCACCAGCAGCGGCTTGGCCGGGCGGTTCAGGGCGGCATTGGCCTTTTTCACATACAGGGCCACGCCTGCCGCGATCACGGCCAGCGCGACCAGCGTGGCGATCAGCGCTGGAGCCCAGCCCCATTGCGTGACCAGGCCCACGGGTGCCGTATTGCCCAAGTCCAGCCACCAGCCCAGGTGCAGGCTGCCCAGAAAGCTGCCGATCGCAAACAGGGGCAGTATGGCGGTGTTCATGGGGATGCCCATGCCCGCCTTATAGAGGGTGCCGCTGCCGCAGCCGTCGGCGATCTGCATGCACAGGCCGAAGACAAAGGCACCGACCAGCAGGCTGATGCTGGGTGGGCCGAGAGCTGCCGTCAGCTCCGGGAAATGGCCCAGCAAAGGCATGGCCAGTGCCGCCGCCAGCGCCAGCAGCAGCAACTGGCCAAAGATGCCGCTGCCGTCCTTTTCCTCGACCAGCATGCGCCAGCCCGTGGTGAAGCCAAAGCGCTTGCCGGCCAGCACAGCGCCCAGGCCTATGCCCACGGCAAACAGCGCCGCCTGACGCACAGAGACCGACCACAGCAGCCAGCCAAAGAAAACGGCCAGCAAGACCGTTATGGGAAGTCGTTTCATGTGTTTTTATGGAATTGATGGGTAAGGACTGCGACGCACTTTCCGCAAAGGGGATGCACCCAGATCAGAGGCAACGAGCAAAGGCCGCCCTGCAGCGAAGTTGTCGTCCCCTTGGGGGCGCCCGGCTAGGGGAAGGCGCGAAGCGACTCAGGGGAGTCATTTAAAAGTTTTTTCCCACCATTTTTGGGCGTCATAGGCCAACGACTGGGCGCGGCCCGGCTGGTTGGCCATGCGCGGCGCGTCCTTGGACTGCGTCCAGTCCACCATGGAGCCCGCATACAGCTTCACATTGGGCAGACCTGCCATTTCGGAGAGGCCGAACCAGTCGGTGGCCGCCCAGTGACCGGTGTTGCAGAAGGCCACCATGTCCTGGCCTTGCGGGCGCTGGACCTTGGCAGCGATTTCCCTGGCCTTGGCTGCATCCACGAACCGTGACGTACCGGGCACAAACCACTGGTTGAAATCCAGTTGCTGGGCGCCGGGCAAGGTGCCCGAGAGCTTGGCGGCGGGTGCGCGGGTCTTGCCCAGATAGAAGGCGTCGGGGCGCGAGTCCACCAGGGCCGCATTGGAGAGGTCGATATGCTTGCCCACGTCCTGCTGGGTGGCCAGCCAGTTGACGTCAAAAGTCGGGGTGTAGCTGCTGGGCGCAATCTGCACCTGGGTCTTGCCCAGGGGCTTGCCTGCGCTTTCCCAGGCCTTCATGCCGCCGTTGACGATGGACAGCTCCTTGAGGCCCAGGCTTTTGAGCGTCCAGTACACACGCGCTGCGGCACCGAAGTCCGTGGCATCGGCACCGCTGGAGATCACGATGGCATGCGTGGCTGGCGTCAGGCCCAGGGACTGGACCAGCGCCACCAGCTTGGCCTGGTCGGGCAGCTCGCCAGGATTGGTGGCCGGGCCGCGCCATTTGCCGTAGGGGGCATTGGCAGCCTGTGCGATATGGCCGGCCTCGAAGGCTTTGGGGTCGCGGATATCGATGAGGCGGACATCGGCCTGCTGCAGCAGTGGCTGCAGCTGTTCGGGGTTGAGCAGGGGCTGGGCCGCGAGCGCCCAACTGGTGGCGCCCAGGCTCAAGCCCAGACCCAGTGCATAGCTTGTCAGAGAGTGTTTCATGGCAGGAGTCGGCAAAGCCGATTCGTCAGGGGCATGGCTATGCCCAGGGCCTCTATTGTCCGGCCTTGCCGCGACAGGGCCAACCAAGAAAAACTTGTCTGCTTATTGCCTGGGGTCATGAGCCTGCGAACAAACAGAGCGGTTTCTGATAGATGTAGTGAAAGTGGCTGAGTCGGTTTGTGAGTAAGCGATTGCAGCTATCAATATTGAAAAATCATGCGCTTTGCCCGGACGGAAACAGCTCCTGCACTGCCCGCCGGATACCGCCATAGCCCGTACAGCGGCAAAGGTTTCCGCACATCTGGGCCTCGGCCTCGGCGGCCGTGGGGCGGGGCTGCTGCTGGTGCAGCCAGCTCATGCTCATGACCATGCCGGAGGTGCAATAGCCGCATTGCACGCCGCCGCAGCGCGCCAGCGCGTCGCGCACAGGTTCGCTGGCGCTGTCCTGTGCCACGGACTCGATGGTACGCACGGTCTGGCCCTGGATCTGATAGGCCATCAGCAGGCATGCGTTCACGGGCTCCGCATTGAGCCAGACCATGCAGGCGCCGCAGCGTCCCACTTCGCAGCCGGGTTTGGCCCCGGTGAGGTGCCAGTGCTCGCGCAGCAAGGTCAGCAGCCGGGTATCGGGGCTGCAGCTGGCGCTGACCGGCTGGCCGTTCAGATTCAGCTGCAGCACAAAAATAGAGGCCTCCTTTGCACTGGCTGCGGCTGGCTTGCCGCCGGGCTCCGGGATGTGGGTCGTTGTCATGGTGTGGAGGACTCCGCGCCCGCTTCCAGCAGCGCGATCACGCGCTCCGGGGTCATGGGCAGTTGCGTGATGGGGTGCTGCAGTGCGGCAGCCAGGGCATTGGCCACTGCGGGCAGGGCCAGGTTGACGCTGATCTCGCCGGCTCCGCGCGGGCCTATGGGATCGCCCTCGGGAAGGTTCTCGATCGTCAGCACCTGCATTTCAGGGGCATCGGCCAGCGTAGGGATCAGATAGCCGTCGAGATTGCGTGCCTGGTAGTGACCGTCCAGGCAAGTCAGCTCCTCCTGCGTGCCCATGGCCAGGCCCATGAGGGCGCCGCCTTCCATCTGGCCCAGATAGCCCTGGGCCGATGCCACGGGGCCCAGCGCCGTGCACATCACCAGTCGCTGCACCTGGACCATGCCGCTCCAGGTGTCGACGCGTACCTGGGCAATGGCGGCGCAGGCTCCGAAGACGAAGTGGGTGTCATGCGCGTTACCCTCCGGGTCCTCGGCACGCAGGTCTATGGAGATACAGGGCGCTTGTTCGCCCAATGCCCTTGCCAGATCGGCGTAGCTCAGGCGCAGGCCCGCAGCGCTTTCCAGGCCCCATGCGCCGCAGCGCAGAGGGATATCGGGCAGCAGTCTTGCAGCTGCCAGGAGCAAGGCTTGCTGCCAGGGCCGGGCCGCCTCGTGCAAGGCGCGCCATACCAGCGTGGTGGCGCGCGAGGCGGCCACCGGGCCCGAGTCGGGCGTCAGCCGGGTATCGCCCAGCACCGGCCGGATCGCGTCGGCGGCGCAGCCCAGATGCCGCGAGCCCAGGCTCTGTATGGTTCCGACCAGGTTCTGTCCCAGCTCGGTAAAGCCGCAGCGCAGCTCGATCGCACCATCGGCGGACAGGGCCAGCTCCATACGGCAGTCACTGGGGCCACCCTTGCCAAAGCCGTCGCTGCGATGGATCAGCGTGAAGCCCACGCCGTGCAGATGGCGGCCGTCCGCGCTGGCCCAGCGATGCGGCCCACGCCACAGCGCTTGCTGGCGGGCGACATCGAGTGCGCGCTGGGGGCCGTCAAACGGCACGACATGCTGGCCGAGCGGGCCGGGTGCTTCGGGAGCGGCGAGATTGAGGGCGCGAAACGCGTCAGCTGTCATGCCGACCAGCGCAGCCAGTCTGTCCATCTGCTGCTCAAGTGCAAATTGCACCTGCACGGCGCCGAAGCCGCGAAACGCACCGGCGATGCCGTTGTTCGTATAGGCAAGCCTGGCGCTGAGGTCCAGTGCCTGATACCGGTAGGGGCCGGGGGCATGCTCGAGCGCGGCATCCAGCACCTCGGGGCCATGCGTGGCATAGGCCCCGGTGTCTGCCACTATCTGCACCTGGTGGTAGGTAAGCCGCCCCTGTGCATCGCAGCCGGTCTGCATGTCGATCTGCATGGGATGTCGCTTGACACCCAGATCCACGGACTGCGGACGTGTCAGGTGCAAGCGCACGGGGCGTTGCGCCCTCCAGGCCAGCAGGGCCGCGATGGGTTGAATGGTCAGCTCGTCCTTGCCGCCGTAGGAGCCGCCCACGGGCGTCCCTACGGCATGAACCTTGTCGTGCGGCAGGCCCAGCATGTCGGAGATGACCTGCTTTTCCCGCGCGGGGTTGTGGCCGCCGAAAAACAGGCGCAGGCCGCCCGCGCCATCGGGCTCGGCCACACCGCCTTCGGTCTCTAGAAAGGCATGCATCTGGCGTGGCGTGACATAGCTGTCCTGCACCCGGTGCACTGTGCTTGCCCGGGCCGCAGACATATCGCCCTGGCGGTGGCTGGCGGCATGCAGCAGATTGCCGCCCTGGTGGACCGGCTGGTCGGAGGCTGCCGTTCCGTCAAGGGCGGCGACCGGGTCGCAGACCGGGGGCAGGGGTTCGTATTCGACGCGGATCAGCGCCAGAGCCTGCCGCGCCGTCTCCATGTCCACGGCCGCAACGGCGGCGACCGGGTCGCCCACATGGCGCACCTTGTCGATGCAGAGCACGGGACGGTCCACATTGCGCAAGCCATAGTGCTTGATGCCGGGGATGTCGGCATGGGTGACCACGGCATGGACGCCTGGCAGGTCCTGGGCGGCACTGGTATCGATGTGCAGAATGCGTGCATGGGGATGAGGGCTGCCGAGAATCGCGCCGCGCAGCTGACCCGGCTGAATGCGGTCACTCAGAAAGCCCGGGTTGCCGCCGAGCTTGGCCCAGGCATCGGGCCGGACCGGCAAAGCCTCCTGGCCCAGCTCGCGGATGTGATGAGGAGTGAGAAATTCCATGGCGTTCAGGCCAGCAGCCCGCAATGTCCGGCAATCAGGCGGCTGGCAATCCGGGCCAGATCGGGAGGCAGGCTTTGCTCGCAGGTGGTACGTATATCGTCGAGGGAGGGGCGGATCTGCAGCTCCTGCGCATAGCTCAGCAGCTTTTCCGTGGCTTGCAGGCGGTGCACGCCTATGCCCGGGGCCGCCGCTGCAATGCGGTCCAGGTTCAGGCGCTTTTGTGCATCGCTCCAGCGCAAGGCCATGCGCAGGCGTGCGGGGGAGAATGCCGCGCGATAGCCGACCTTCTCGAACACCAGTGGCCGGGGCTCCGTCACATCGCTGCGCGGCAGCAGGAACGACAGCATCAGCGGCCGGTCCATGAGCTTGAGCGTCTGCGCCAGCGACTGCAGGTTGCCGTCCGTCAACTCGACCTGCGCATCCATGGCCAGCAATACCGGGCAGCAGTCGCCTTCGCCCCAGCCTATATTGCCGCCCAGGGTTCCCAGGCGGCGTATTCCCATGGCCCCTAGCTGAGCCAGGGCCTGGACGAGCACGGGCGCGTGCTGCTGCACCCAGGGGTGACGGCGGACGGCCTCCAGCCGCATGCCTGCACCGATGTGCAGATATTGCGGGCCGAGGCTGATCTGCTGCATCTCGGGCCAGTGCATCACATTGATGAAATGCGTGGCCGATGGCGCCAGACGAGGCTCTGCCCATGACTGCTGCAGCAGCGTGCCCCCGGCGATGAAGCAGGCGGCATTGCCGAGCTTGCGGGCCAGGGCCTGCGCGGCCTGGGGTGACGAGGGATGGGTGAGCAGCATGGCAGCCTCCTGCTGGCGTGGTTCTCAGCGCTGCGCCCAGAAGGCTTGCTGCTGGGCGGCGATCTCGGCCTCCATCTCGGGCACGGGGCCGATCAGCTCCACGGCCTTCTGGCAATGGTCGAAGACATAGCGCGACGAGACGCTCATGGTCGGGTTCTCGCCATGGCTGCCAGTGCATTTCAGCAGGCGGTGCTCGGTCATGCCGAACACGATGCGACCGATATTGGCCCAGTAGGCCGTACCGGCGCACATGCAGCAGGGCTCTACATTGGTGTAGAGCGTGCAGCCCCACAGAAACTCGGCCGTGTAATTGGTGGCCGCCATGCGCGCCAGGGTCGATTCCGCGTGGTTGACGGTGTCGATATTGCACTGCTCCATGAGCACGGTCTCCTGGTCGGGGCCCACCAGCACGGCGCCGAAGGGGTGGTGGCCCATTTGCGTGGCGCGCTGGGCCACGGTCTGCGCGCGACGCAGATTGCGCTGGATTTGTTCCGCAGAGGGCGTCAGGCCCTGAGGGGGGAAGTTTTGGTCTGTCATGGTGGCGGTCCTTGTGTTGATCAGGCTGGAGTGCTCTGGCTCCAGGGAAAGAGGCGCTTGTGCAACTGCTGCACGCCACCATAGAGCAGCAGGCTGCACAGCACCAGCAGTGCCAGTGCGGCAAAGGCCACGGGTACCTTGAAGGAGGAGGTGGCAAACAGAATCAGATAGCCCAGGCCTTTTTCCGCAGCCACGAACTCGGCGACCACGGCGCCCACAATGGCCAGCGTGATGGAGACCTTGAGGGCCGAAAACACATAGGGCACGGCAAACGGCATGCGAATCTGCCAGTACTGGCGGCTGGTGGTGGCGCGCAGCGAGCGCGACAGCTCCACCAGCTCTGCGGGCACCGAGGCCAGGCCCAGGGCCGTGGAAACCACCAGCGGGAAAAAGGCAATCAGCGTGGTGATGACCACGCGGGGCAGCAGGCCTGCACCCAGAGTGACGACGATGATGGGTGCGACGGCCACGATGGGGGTGGACTGGATCACCACCAGCCAGGGCATGATGATTTTCGAGAGCAGCTGCGATCGCGTGATGGCGATGGCCAGAGGAATGGCCAGTGCGATCGCCAGCGCATAGCCTATGAGCGCGACCTGCAGGGTGGCCGTGACATGCTCCAGCCAGCGCTGCAGCCCCATCTCGGCAGCAGAGCGCCAGATCAGGCTGGGAGCGGGAAAAATGTACTCCGGGATATGCGCCAGGCGGCAGGCGCACTCCCAGAACAGCAGGACGGCGAGGAATACCAGCAGCGAAGCATGGCGTTGTAGGAGGGCAGACATAGGGGGCTCTTGGGGCTGCGGGAAGATCTTCAGGCGTGTGCGGGGTGTTTGCTGAAGACCTGGAGACGAATCTCGTTGGCCATTTCGGTGAACACGGGATCGGCCAGGGTGGCCATGCTGCGCGGGCGTGCCAGCGGCACATCGATGATGTCGGCCACACGGCCCGGGCGGGCGCTCATGACCACGATGCGGTCGGACAGCAGCAAGGCCTCCTGGATGGAGTGGGTCACAAAGACCACGGTCTTGGGGCGCTCGTTCCAGATGCGCAGCAGCTCCAGGCTCATTTCGTCGCGTGTGAGTGCATCCAGCGCCGAAAAGGGCTCGTCCATCAGCAGGATGTCCGGGTCATGCAGCAAGGAGCGTGCAATCGCGACGCGCTGCTGCATGCCGCCCGAGAGTTCGTGGGGCCGCTTGTGGCCGAAGTCCCTGAGACCGATCATCTCCAGCAGCTGCTGGGCGCGGGCCTCCTCCTTCATTTCCACATGGCCGTATTTGTGGCGCATGGGGAAGGTGATGTTGTCCAGCACCGAGAGCCAGGGCAGCAGCGTCGGCTTTTGGAACACCATGCCGATCTCGTCGCGTGGTTCGGTCACGGGCAGATCGAAGATGCGTACCTCGCCGCTGCTGGGGCGGATCAGGCCCGCAATCAGGCGCAATATGGTGGACTTGCCGCAGCCCGATGGGCCGATCAGGGAGACGAATTCGTGGCGGCGCAGATGCAGGTCCACGCCTTGCAGGGCCGTGACAGGGCTGCCATCGCTGGAGACAAAGGTCTGGGTGACCGCGTTCAGATCGATTACGTATTGCATGGCAGGCGATCAAGGAAAGAACAAGGGCGTGAGGGCGGCGCTGCGCCGCCCTCGCATGGGGTTTACTGGCTCAGAAAGCGGCGATCCACCAGCGTTTCCGGGTCGACCTTCTTGAGGTCGTAACTCATGGACTGGGCCACCCAGCCCCAGGTGGCAGCCAGCAGCCGGGGCTCGAATTTGCCAAGGCCGTCGCGCTGGCTGATCTCGTTCCTGAGCAGCGGGATGGAGGCTTCAAATTCGGCCTTGACCACGGCAGTGTCGGCTTCGGGCACCAGGGCCTTCAGCGACTCGGCCGCCTTTTGCGGGTTCTGGATGGAGAACTCCAGCGACTTGCCCAGTGCCCGCACGTAGCGCTTGAGCACTTCGGGACGTTCTTTGATGGTCTTGTCGCTGGCCATGACGGACCAGCCATAGCCGTCCAGACCGAACTGCGTCCAGGGCAGGACCGATAGTTCCCAGCTGGCCTGTTTGAGCACGGCGCCGAAGGCTGGAGCCACGGTCACCCAGTTGATGGTCGCGTCCACGCGGCCCTGGGCCAGCATGGGAGCCAGCGTGGCCGGGTCCGACTTGATGACCTTGATCTTGCTGGCGTCCACGCCGTTCTTCTGCAGCACGATGGGCCACAGGGCATTCGATGAGGAGAAGGTGGGCATGGCCACCGTCTTGCCTTCCATGTCCTTCAGGTTCCTGATCTTGCTGTCGGCGCGCGTGAACAGTGCATCGGGCTGTTTGGAATACAGCGACATCACGGCCTTGACGGGAATCCTGCCTTCGGCTGCGGCCATCATCAGCGCCGAGATGCCGCCAAAACCCACATCGGCGGAGCCAGAGGCCACCTTGGTCACGGCATCGGCCGAGCCCCGGCCGGGAACGATCTTCACGTCCAGGCCTTCGTCCTTGAAAAAGCCCTGCTGCACGCCGGCATAGACAAAGGACTTGTCGCCGCCGGGCAGCCAGTCGAGCTGTACCGTGAGCTTGTCGGCTGCCTGGGCCACTGCGCCACAGGCGACGAGCATGGCGAAAAGGGCGGAGCGTTTGAAGTAGGTCGTGGGGCGCGTCATGAATAACTCCTGAAGAATGCGAGTTTTTGGGTAATTACTTGCTATACATTGATGAGCGGCATGCGCAAGCTCATAAACGGCTTCGATTGAATTTCATCTAGAACTGGCAGCAAGGCATCGCTCAGGGCCTCGGGGCAGGCCAGTTGGGGCACATGGCCGCAATCGAGGCTGATGCGTCTGGCGCCCGGCGTGAGCTGCTGCATGCGCTGCTGCAGCGGCAGCGTCACGGAGCGGTCCTGACGACATTCCACATAGATACGTGGCACCCGGCCAAAACACTCGGCGCTGAGCCGGTTCACCATGGCCCGGCCCGATTCGGGCTGGACGCAGAGACGGCTGGCCGCCTTGAGTGCTGCGGTCGGAGGGCAGTCATGCAGGAACAAGGCCATGGCGGCTTCCAGCGGCACGCTGCTGGCATTGCGCTGCTCGTTCCAGGCCAGATGCGGGCCTATGCCCTGGTAGTCAAAGCCCGGATCGGCAGCGCGGCATTGCGCAATCACATCGCCATAGCTCATGCCGCTGGGCAGCATCATTCCGGCCAGATAGACCAGGGCGCTGACCCGCTCGGGGGCGGCCTGGGCGACCTGAGACGCCGTCATGCCGCCACCGCTGTGACCGACCACCACGGCAGGGCCGTCCAGCGACTCCAGCACGCGCAGCACATGGGCGGTGTAGCCGTCGAGATTGGCGCAGCTGTCGTCTTCGGCGGCGGCATCGTTGCCCGGCAGATTGACGGCAAGCACCTTCCAGCCTCGGGCCTGCAGCAGCGGCGTCCAGGCCGCAAAAGACCAGCTGCCTTGCCAGGCCCCGTGGATCAGCACCATATTGCGCGAGCTTGTCATCGTGGCCTCCGTCAACCGTAGGTGCGGCGATAGCATTCGATCTGGTGCTGCTCCACCGTGACGGCCGGGTATCTGGGCTGCTCGCCCTCGTCCAGGCAGGTGGGAATGCATTCCACCTTGTGCAGCGGGTTGCCCGTGAAGAAAAAGGGCACGGAATAGCGTTCGCGACCCGAGACATTGATGACCCGGTGCAAGGTGGAGACATAGCGGTCATTGGTCCAGCGCGCGAACAGATCGCCGATGTTGACGACGAAGGCGCCGGGCACGGGGGGCGCGTCGATCCAGCTGCCGAGATCCTTGTCCCAGACCTGCAGGCCGCCTGCCTCGTCCTGCAGCAGCAAGGTCACGCCGCCGAAGTCCGTGTGCTCGCCGCAGCCTTTCTCGCCGGGTTCAGGGTTGGCGGGCTGGGGTGGGTAATGCAGCAGGCGCAGGGTCGCGGCGGCCTCCTTGAGATAGCCGTCGAAGTGGCTGACCGGCACGCCCAGGGACAAGGCCAGGCCGCGCACAATGGTCGCGCCCAGGCTGTAGGCGGCCTGGTAATAGTTCTGCATCACGGCGCGGAAGTCGGGCAGGGTTTCGGGCCATTGGTTGGGGCCGGTATTGAAGCGGCCGGCCAGCACGCGCGCATCGTTGGCCGCGACCTCGGCACCGGCGTAAAAGCTTTCCTTGAGATCAGGCGGTGCGCCGCTCTCCAGCGTCTGGGCGCGCAGCGGCTCATAGCCGCGATTGCAGCGGGAGAGCTTTTTGTCCACGGCCAGCTTTTCGGTCATGGGCAGGTCAAAGAAGCGCTGGCTGGCGGCAAACAGGCTGCTGATCAGCGCCGGGTCTATGCCATGGCCGGTGATATAGAAGAAGCCGCGCTGCTCGCAAGCCTGGCGCAGCTGCTCGGCCACCAGGTGCTGATCCACAGGGTCATGGCTGCGCAGGCCGCTGATGTCGATGAGGGGGAGGGCAGAGGTGCTCACAAATGGCGTCCAGAAACTGAAGAACTGGAGTCAGTTTAGAAAGCGCAGTCCGTGCTGGATAGCGCAGCTTTTGCTGCGGGGTGATCTAAAAATGTGAGCGCCAATCGCTTATGGGTAAAGCGCTGCACGGCATTGGTGCATTCTCGAGAAGCGATGCGCACAATGCCGGTGCAGGCATAGGCAAGGGCGAGCTCAGCTCCTGGCGGAAGCCGTCGCAGCGGCGGTCTGCGTGCGCGCCACCCATTCACGCAGGGCGGCACTTTCCTCGTCCTCGCGGCTTTCTATGGCATCGGCCGCGATGCGGTTGAAGGCGTCGAGTGCCGATGGCAGCGTGCGTCCTGCACGCACATAGACGCCGAGTTCGGAGTACAGCGTGGTGGGGGTATCCAG
This sequence comes from Comamonas testosteroni ATCC 11996, assembly GCF_000241525.1. Lineage (GTDB taxonomy): Bacteria > Pseudomonadota > Gammaproteobacteria > Burkholderiales > Burkholderiaceae_C > Comamonas > Comamonas testosteroni. The sequence continues at coordinate 204,130 of NZ_AHIL01000038.1, read as the reverse complement.
CGGTACATGGACCAGCCGGCCTTCGCGCAGCTCGCGCTCCAGCCCCAGGCGGCTCTGGAAGAAAATGCCCACGCCGCGTTCGGCAAGACTCTTGGCCAGTTCGATGGACGAGGTTTCCAGCAATACCTGCAATGCACGCTTGTGGTGCGCCAGCAAGGGTTGCAGCAAGTCGTGCATGGAGAGTTCGGGCGTGGGCAGAATCAGAGGAAAGGTTGCGCATTGCGCAAAGTCCACGCGCTCCAGCTGGGCAATCGGGTGCTTGGGCGGCACGATGGCCCCCAGCGCAAAGCGGCCCATGGTGCATTGGCGCAGATTGTCGTGGCGCTTGACCGAGAAGCCTATGCCCACGTCCGCATCGCCCTGAATCACGGCCTGTGCTGCCTGCTGGGAGCCGCAGGTGCGCACATGAATCTGAATCGTGGGATAGCGCCTGTGCATCTGCGTGAGCACGGCCGGCATCAGGTCGGCGTTCAGACCTTCCACGGCGGCCACGCTGACCGAGCCGCGACGCACGCCGCGCAGCAGCTCCAGTTCGGTGCTGAGGCGGTGCTCGTCCTGCAGCACCGTGATCACATGGCGCGAAAACACTTCGCCAGCGGCCGTGAGCCGCAGGCCCGAGCTCAGGCGCTCGAACAGCGGGCTGCCGATTTCGTCCTCAAGCTGCAGCAACTGGCGGTTGACTGCCGACGAAGCTACATGCAGATGTCGTGCGGCCTCGCGTATGGAGCCGCAACGGCGAATCATGTCGAAATAGCGAATGGAGCGGGCGTGAATATGCATGCTGCCGGAGGCAGCATATGCCGTGCCAGTTCGCTGGGTGGCCGCGACCGCTTACTGGGGCGCGCCCGCCGCCTTGGCACGCTGGGCACGGGCCTTGAGCTCGGCATCCTCCTCGCGCCCGGTGGGCCAGCCTTGCATATGCTGCTGGGCAATATCGCTGAGCGCGGTGATCCAGGGTGCGCTGTCGTTGAGGCAGTCTATGTACTCGAACTGCTGGCCGCCTGCATGCATAAAGGCTTCGCGTGCCTCCTGCTTGATTTCCTCCAGCGTCTCCAGGCAATCGCTGGTAAAGCCGGGGCAGACCACGTCGACGCGCCGGGTGCCGGCCTGGGCCATGGCAATCAGCGAGGGCTCGGTATAGGGCTCCAGCCATTTGGCCTTGCCAAAGCGCGACTGAAAGGACACCAGATACTGGTCGCTGGCGAGCTTGAGCCGCTCGGCCAGCAGGCGTGCCGTCTTGTGCGATTCGCAGTGATAGGGGTCGCCCAGATGCAGGGTGCGTTCTGGCACTCCATGAAAGCTCATGACCAGCTTTTCCCCGCGGCCGTGGCCGCGCCAGTGGGCTTCTATGCGCTGCGCCAGTGCTTCGATGTAGCCGGCATCGTCGTGGTAGCGGTTGACAAAACGCAGCTCGGGAATATGGCGCTGGGTTCTGGCCCAGTCGTAGACGGCGTCGAACACGCTGGCCGTGGTCGTGCCTGAGTACTGGGGGTACAGCGGCAGAATCAGGATGCGCGTCGCGCCGTCTTTCTTGAGTGCATCCAGCTGGGCCGCAATGGACGGCGTGCCATAGCGCATGGCCGGCAGCACCAGCACATTGTGGCCGCGCTCGCCCAGCCAGCCGCGCAGCAAGGTGGCTTGGCGCGTGGTCCAGTGCAGCAGCGGGGAGCCATCCTTTTCATGCCAGACGGTGGCGTACTTGGCGGCCGACTTGGCCGGACGGGTGCGCAGGATGATGCCGTGCAGAATCGGCCACCAGGCGAGCTTGGGAATCTCGACCACACGATCGTCACCGAGAAACTCCGCCAGATAAGGGCGCACTGCCGCAGCCGTGGGGGCGGCCGGCGTGCCCAGATTGCACAGCAGGATGCCGGTGCGTGCGGATTGATCGTGACGGAAGCGGGGTTCGGGCGCAAAGCGTGATGGCATGGCGCAATTGTGTCAGCTAATCGGATAGGCGCAGCCGCTCTGCGGCATTAGCCGGGCCGCTATTCTTCGGGGCATGCAATCCCAAGACACTACAGCCCCCGCCATTGAAACCCTTCAGCGCTTGCGCCATAGCGGCCAGATTCGCGCCATCAGTCTGGATCTGGACGACACGCTCTGGCCCATCTGGCCCACGATTGCGAAGGCAGAGGCCGTTTTGCTGCAGTGGCTTGCGCAGCATGCTCCCGGTACGGCCGAGCACCTGGGCGATACGGACAAGGTGCGCGCCTTGCGCCACGAAATCGTGGCACTGCGCCCGGATCTGAAAGCAGACCTCAGCGGCCTGCGCCGGGAGTCCATCCGGCTGGCGCTGACCCGGGCCGGCGATGATCCTGCCCTGGCCGAACCGGCCTTTGACGAGTTTTTTGCCGCTCGCCAGCGGGTCGAGCTGTTTGACGATGCCTTGCCGGCGCTGCAGTTTCTGTCGCAGCGCTGGCCGGTGGTGGCCCTGTCCAATGGCAATGCGAATGTGCATGTGGTGGGTATAGGCAAGCATTTTCGCGCCTCGCTGTCTGCCAGCGGAGCGGGCATGGCCAAGCCCGAGACGCGTTTTTTTCAGGCCGCAGCGGATGCGGCCGGCGTCGCCCCCGAGCATGTGCTGCACATCGGCGACGATGCGGAGCTGGATGCCCGGGGCGCCATGGATGCGGGTATGCACGCAGTCTGGCTCAACCGCGGACAGGTAGCATGGCCTTGCGTGGGTCCTGAACCCCACGTCACAGTCGCCAGCCTTTGGCAGTTGTGTCAGGGGCTGGCAGATCGTTGACCGGAACGAGCGGGAGCTTTGCGGGTCAGCGAAGAAGGACCGCCTATGCCTACCTGTCTGCCTGCCTGCCTTCTCACGCCGCCACCGCTGGCACCTGTGCGAACCATTGCCTGGAGCCGGCCTCTGGTGTGGCTGTCCAGAGCCTTGCAGGACATTTCTAACGCTCCGTTAATCAGTCTGGCGCATGGTCTGGCCTTGATCCTGATCGGTGCGGCAATCCTGACCCTGGGGCACAATCGCTTCTGGTTGATGGCAGGAGCCTTGTCGGGCTTTCTGGTGGTGGGGCCGCTGGTTGCCACCAGCCTGTATGCCATCAGCCGGGCCATCGAGCGCGGTGAGGTGGCAGACTGGGGTCTGATCCGCCGCACCTGGACGCAGTGGCAGAGCTGCCATGCCACGGGCCGGGGAGGGTACTGGTGCATGGTTCGGTTTGGCGCCTTGCTGGCGCTGGCCGCCACGGGCTGGGTGCTGATTTCAGCATCGCTGATCACCGTGATGTCGCCCGTGCGCGTGCAGACCCTGCAGGATTTCATTGCGCATGTGGTGCTGGCCAGGGATGGTCAGCTGTTTGTGCAATGGATGGCTTTGGGCAGCTTTCTGGCTGCTCCGATTTTTGCGTCCAGCGTGGTGGCCATGCCGCTGATGCTGGACAGGCGAGTGACCGTGCGCCAGGCCGTGTTGACCAGTTGGTCCGTGGTGCTGGCCAACCCGGGCCCTATGGCCTTGTGGGCGGCGCTGATTGTGATGTTGACCTTGCTGGGCCTTGGTAGCTATTTGCTGGGGCTGGTGGTTGTGATGCCCCTGCTGGGCCATGCCAGCTGGCATGCCTATCGGGACCTGGTGGATGCTTCTGCATTCCCCGCCAGGGATGACGCGATGGTGCCTGCCGTCTGAGCGCTGCGCGACCAGGGCCTGGCAAGGGCTGTAAGGACCTGGTTGTCGTGATATTCGGTTATACGGAAGAGCAGATTGCCCACTTTTTCCTGACCTGGGGCGTGGGCGCCTTCATCTTGTTCATGGTGTTCATCATCCTGCAGTTGGCGCGTCAGTCCAAGGCAGGCAAGTTCGGCACCTTTGTGATTTGCCTGGGTTTGGGCGTGGGCTTTGTTGGCTATATCGCCAAAATCATCATCCAGTGGTGGATAGAGAGCCACTGAACCCTGCCCCGCAGCCAGGCCCAAAGGCCCGAGCAGATCTTCCCTCCTGCGACGAGAAAGAGGGAAGGCCTTTGGCGCCTCGGGCGCTCAACCCGGTTTCACCTGCGCGCGCTTGAGCACTTTTTGCCAGCGGTTCTGCTCGATGCTGATGAATTGGGCAAACTGCTCTGGCGTACTGCCAATGGGTTCGGCGGCGTCGCCCTGCAGGCGCTTGAGCGCATCGGGTGCCTTGACGGCCTTGGCGCATTCTGCGGCCAGCTTGTCCACATGGGCGCGGGGCAGACTGGAAGGGGCCAGCATTCCGTACCACTGAGTCATCTCGAAGCCTGGAAAGCCCTGCTCGGCCACCGTAGGCACATCAGGCAGTTGTGGCAGGCGCTTGGTCGAGCCGGTTGCGATGCAGCGCACCTTGCCGGCCTTGATGAAGGGCAGCAGCGCGGCGGCTCCGACAGAGGCCGCATCAAGACGACCCGATAGCAGGTCGGTCATCATGGGGCCGGTGCCGCGATAAGGCACGTGGAGCATGAAGATGTCGGCCGTCATCTTCAGATATTCGAATGCCAGATGTCCTGCGCTGCCGTTGCCGGCCGAGCCGTAGCTGAGCTTGCCCGGATTCTTCTTGGCATAGACCACCAGATCGGCAATGTTCTTGACGGGCAGATCGGGGTGCACCACATAGAGGCTGGGCACCTTGGCCAGCAGGCTCACGGGAACAAAGTCCTTTTTCGGATCCCAGGGCAGCTTGTCAAAAATATAGGGGTTGACGGCCAGCGTGCCGATATGGCCAAGGATGACGGTGCTCTGGTCATCGGCTCGAGCCACTTCCTGCATGGCGATATTGCCCGCGGCGCCGGGCTTGTTGTCCACGAATACGTTCTGGCCGATGGTCCTGGACAGCTCTGCGGCGGTGGAGCGGGCCACGATTTCAGAGCTGCCACCGGGCGCAAACGGCACGACGAAGCGAATCGGGCGGTTGGGCCAGCTGTCATCGGCAGCGCGGGCCATGCCGGGCAGCAGGCTGCTGCAGGCCAGGGCTCCGGCGCCGGTCAGCAGATGGCGGCGCGAGATGCTCAGAATTTCGCGAGTGGACTTGTCGAATGTGGATGCCATGTTGTCTCCGTTGCTTTTGGCTTTATGTGGCTGAGAGATTGCCTCTCAGGCCATGGTTGCAACTGTGGCTGTCAAATCGCTGTCAAACCGCCTGCGGCAGCGCGATCCGGGCATCAGGATTGTGCTGATAGGGTTTGCTCTAGAGCAGCTTAGTTCTAGTCCTTGCGGACCAGCTCGTCGGCTGCCGTAATCCCGCAACGCACCGCACCTTCCAGCGTCGCCGGGTAGGGCCCGCTCACATAGTCGCCGCAAGCCCAGAGGCCATGGCCTAGCTCCGTGCCTGGGCGCTTCACGTTGGGCCTGCAGGCAAATGTGGCGCGCTTTTCAACCACGGTCAGCACAGCTTGAATGTCCCGCCAGCCCAGTTGTTGCCGGGCTTGTTCCAGCACAAGCCGCTCCAGGGTCTCGCGGTCTGTGCGGCAGTCGCTGATGACAAACGCCATCAGACCTTGCTGGGCGCCATCGGAGGGCTGCAGATGACCGCGGTCGAACACGAACTGAGCCGGAGCCTGGGCGTCGGGTCGCAATGCAAGCCAGGGCAGCGCGGGCGCGAGGCGATGGCTGCTGCGCGCATAGACCGTGGCAATGGCTGTGTGCTCCAGGGCCTGTGCGCTCTGTGCCCAGTGCTGGTAATGCACGCCGTCGCGGGCGGGCAGGCGCAGGTCTTCGGCAGCCAGCAGCGCAAGGCGGGTTGCCTCCTGAGGTGGGCAAGCCAGCAGCACGGCATCAAAACGCGCTTGTTCCAGTGCCGGCTCGAGTGCCGCTTGGGAGCTGCGCAGCAGCCATTGCTGGCCTTGGGGGATCAGCTCCTGAATCCGGCTCGCCGTATGCACGGCATGCCCCCGGTCTTGCAGCCATTGCGCGGCCGGATTCGGAAACAGATCGCCGAGTCCGCAGCGCGGCAGCAGAAAATGGGAGCCGCCCGTGCCTGCGAACAGTGCGTCATGCAGCACGCGCAAGAAGATTCTGCCGCTGGCCTGTGCGGCCGGCAGATTGAGGGCCGACACGCAAAGCGGCTCGATGAATTCGTCGAGCAGGAGATTTGGTAGACCGCTGCAGATATCGGCAACGGTTGCAGCATCTGCGCATCGAAAGCCCTGGACACGCCAGCGCAGGGCACGGCCCAACAGGGCGGCACGTTCGCGCAGCGACCAGCCGCTGGCGCTGGCAATTCCGACCAGGGCGTCGAGAGGCGCGGGCAGCTCGGGAAAGCTCAGGCCGCTGCCATCGGCATGGCGCATGGCCAGGGGCCTGCGCAGCAGGGCTTGTTCCGGCGCTACGCCCACGATGTGCATGAGCCGCAGGCATTCGGCATAGGCGCCGATCAGAATATGCTGGCCGTTGTCGGCCAAGGTGCCGCCCGGCAGATCCAGATTGCGAGCCCGGCCACCGAGCTGGCGGCCGGCCTCGAAAACCGTGGGCTGATGGCCGACTAGCGAAAGCTGTACTGCGGCAGCCATGCCGGCCCAGCCGCCACCGATGATGGCAACTTGCATGGCGCGCTTACATGCGGCCCAGTGCCTGCATCTTCCAGACCAACCAGAACTTGCGCAGCGGCGTGAGGCTGATGCGCTGGTGCAGCACCTGGAAGTTCTCGGACTCGATCTCGCGCAGCAGGGTGCGATAGATGCTCGCCATCATCAGACCGGGCTTTTGTGCGTGGCGATCGGCATCGGGCAGCAGGTCCAGTGCCTTGTCATACAGGTTGTGGGCACGCTCGGCCTGAAAGCGCATCAGGGCCGTGAAGCGTTCCGAGTACTCACGCTTGTTGATCTCGTGGGCCTTGACGTCGAACTGCTGCAGCTCGCTGATGGGCAGGTAGATACGGCCGCGCATGGCGTCTTCGCCCACGTCGCGGATGATGTTGGTCAACTGCAGGGCCTGGCCCAGGGTGTGAGCGTATTCTGTGGTGCGCTCCTCGGTCTGGCCGAAGATGCGGGCAGCGACTTCGCCGACCACGCCGGCAACCAGATGGCAGTAGCGCTGCAGACCGGCAAAGTCCAGATAGCGGGTCTGATCCAGATCCATCTGGCAGCCTTCAATGACGGCCTGCAGATGGCGCTCTTCGATGCCATAGGTCTTGGCGTGGGGCATCAGTGCCTGCATCACGGGATGAGCGGACTGGCTGGTGAAAGCCCTGTGCACCTCGGTCTTCCACCATGCCAGCTTGGTGGCTGCCACGCCGGGGTCCGTGACCTCGTCGACCACGTCATCCACTTCGCGGCAGAAGGCATAGAAAGCCGTGATGGCGGCGCGGCGCTCCTTGGGCAAGAAGAGAAAGGCGTAATAGAAGCTGCTGCCCGAAGAGGCGGCTTTGTCTTGGACGTACTGATCCGGATTCATAGGGGGAGCATTGTCCCATGACGCGGGCCGTTGGCCGACACAACAGTGAAATGCGCGGCATGCGCTTGGTCAGACTTCAAATTCCATAGCGCCTTGCGTAGGTCCATCAGGGGATGGAGGCTATCTATTCGCTCACATGCGCACGGCTTGCCAGAGCATGGCGACCATGTCGAGCTTGCCCAGTTTGATGCGCTGATAGAGGTTGCGCCCCTGCATGGCGTCCAGTCTGTCCAGAATGCGCAGACCGCCTTGCACGACCAGGCGCAGTTCCCAGCCCGTGCGGCCGGGTAGCTGATGCACCAGCGGCGCACCATGGTTCATCAGGCTGCGGGCCTGGCGGTTGAGCTCGTCGAGCAGGGACTGCAGTTCGGGCGTCAATGCCGCCGCGTCCGGCCGGATCGCGCTTCGTGCAATGCCGTGGCGGGCCAGATCGGCATCCGGTAGGTAATGGCGCTGGCGCGGCAAGTCCTGGCTCAGGTCCTGCCAGAAGTTAATGAGCTGCAGGGCGGTGCAGATGGCGTCACTCTGAATCAGTGACTTGGTGTTGACCACTCCATACAGGTGCAGCAGCAGGCGGCCGACAGGGTTGGCCGAGCGGCGGCAGTAATCCAGCAACTGGGCCATGTCGGTATAGCGGGTCTGGGCGGCCGTCATGCGCACATCCTGCTCGAAGGCGCTGAGCAGGTCGGCCAGCAATGGCTTGGGCAGGCCATGGGCCTGGACCTGGACTGCCAGCGGGCCAAAGATATGGGGCCAGGAAGTTCGCATCAGCATGGCAGCTTCGCCGGCGCTACCTAGCTGCTGCAGATCGGCGCCATATTGCTGCAGCTGTGCGAGGCGCTGCTCGGCGCCGTGCTGGCCCTCGTCGGCCAGGTCGTCGGCGGTGCGCGCAAAGTGATAGATGGCGGCGATGGGGCCACGCAGTCGTGGCGGGCACAGCCAGGAGGCGACGGGAAAATTTTCGTAATGGGTGATGCTGGCCGGCGCATTGGCGGCGGGGCTTGCTGGGGGCATATGGTTCACGCCCGTATTGTGGACCGGGCGGGCTTGCCGGCTTGCGCCAGCCCATAAAAAGACGGCGCAAAAGCGCACGTGCGTGCACAATCAGCGCTGACTTTGGTGCAGCGGCCTGCCCGGCGGCTGCGCTTTTCCTATTTTTACAAGCCCAGAACACCATGGCTGTTTCGTCTTCTCGTCGTTTTGCAATGTTGTCTTTGCCGCGCCGGCCTGCCCTGCCCCTGGCTGCGCTGTCCATAGTGGCGGCTGCTGTCATGTTGTCGGCCTGTTCCAAAAAGGAGGCTGCGCCCGAGCCGGTGCGTGCCGTCAAGCTGGTGACCGTGGGTGAGGGGCAGATCGAATCTGCTCAGGAATATTCGGGCGATGTGCGAGCCCGTGTGGAGTCTCGCCTCGGCTTTCGCGTGGCGGGCAAGATAACGAAGCGCGAGGTGGAACTGGGCCAGCATGTGAAGGCCGGACAGGTGCTGGCGCGCCTGGATGCTCGTGACTATCAGCTCAGTGCCGATGCCGCGCGCGCCCAGTTGGCCTCGGCCACCACGCAGCGCGATCTGGCCGAGGCCAATGCCAAGCGTTTTCGCACGCTGCGAGCCCAGAACTTCATCAGCGCCGCTGAGATGGAACGCTACGAGGCCAATCTGAAGGCGGCACAGGCCTCGCTCGACCAGGCGCGGGCTCAGCTCTCCAGTCAGTCCAATCAGGAGAACTACACCCAGTTGCTGGCCGATGCCGATGGCGTTGTCACCGCCGTGGAGGCCGAGCCCGGTCAGGTGGTTGCGGCCGGAACGCCCGTGGTGCGGATTGCCCAGGATGGCGCGCGCGATGCGGTGTTCAGCGTGCCCGAGGACCGGCGCAGTGCCATCAAGCCGGGCCAGGGTGTGAAGGTGCGCCCCTGGTCGGACGAGTCGCGCGTGATCAATGCCCAGGTGCGTGAGGTGGCGGCCAGCGCCGACCCGGCCACACGCACCTATGTGGTCAAAGCTGCGCTGCAGGGAACGGACCTGCCCGCATTGGGTGCGACCGTGCATGTCATGCCCGAGGGCATGGGCGTGAGCCGCGAAGCCATAGGCAGCCAGGTCATCAAGTTGCCAACCACGGCCTTGCGCCAGGAGGGCGGTAACGGTCAGAGTACGGCCGTCTGGCTCTATGACGCGGCCAGCAGCTCGGTCAAGCTGCAGCCGGTGCAGATTGCCAGCGCTGACGGCAACGAGGCGGTGATTGCCTCGGGTCTGCAACCCGGCATGCAAGTGGTGGCCACAGGCGCCCATGTGCTGACCCCGGGCCAGAAGGTGACGGTATATCGCGATAAATACGCCAAGCCGCCACAAAACTCTGTATCAAATAAGCCCCAAACGCAGGTGGATAAATCGCAGAATGCTCCTGAATCAGGAGCGTCTCTGCCTGCAGTCGCTGCGGAGGCTGGCAAATGAGCGGCACTGGACACAAAAAGACCGGTGGTGCGCATTTCAATCTTTCCCGCTGGGCGCTCGATCATGTAGCGCTGACACGCTATTTCATCGTCGTGCTGATGCTGCTGGGCTTTGCGGCCTTTTTCCAGCTGGGGCAGGACGAGGATCCGCCGTTCACATTCCGGGCCATGGTCATTCGTACCTACTGGCCTGGCGCGACGGCCGAGCAGGTGGCTCAGCAGGTGACGGACAAGATCGAGCGCACGCTGCAGGAGGTGCCTTATGCCGACAAGATCAGCAGCTATTCCAAGCCCGGCGAGTCGCAAGTCATCTTCCAGGTCAAGGACTACTCTCCCCCCAAGGAGGTGCCGCAGCTCTGGTATACGGTGCGCAAGAAAGTGGGGGATATGCGCTACACCCTGCCGCAGGGCGTGCAGGGGCCGTTTTTTAATGACGACTTTGGCGATGTCTATGGCGTGATCTATGCGTTGCAGGCCAAGGGCTTCAGCTACGCGGAACTCAAGACCCTGGCCGACGATGTGCGCCAGCAACTGCTGCAGGTGCCCGATGTGGCCAAGGTCGAGCAGTTCGGCGTGCAGGACGAAAAGGTCTATGTGGAGCTATCGCACAAAGCCACGCAGATGGGGCTGAACCTCAAGCAGGTACTCGATCAGCTCAACCAGCAAAATGCCGTGGCATCAGCCGGTACCCTGCAGACGCCAGCCGAAACCATTGTGTTGCGTGTGCAGGGCCAGTTCAACGACCTGGAGCAATTGCGAGCCATGCCCATCATCGGCCAGGGCGGGGCGCAGTTCAGGTTGGGCGATATCGCCGAAGTGCATCGCGGCTATGCCGACCCGGCCAATGTCATGGTGCGTTTTCAGGGCGAGCCTACGGTGGCCCTGGGAGTGTCCATGGTCAAGGGCGGAGACATCATTGCCCTGGGCAAGGCGCTGACGCAGGCCACGGAGCGCATCGCCAGAAGCCTGCCCGTGGGCGTGACGCTGAGCAATATGCAGAACCAGCCCAAGGCGGTGGCGGATTCGGTCAGCGAGTTTCTCCAGGTGCTGGTCGAAGCCGTGGTCGTGGTGCTGGCCGTGAGTTTTCTGAGCCTGGGCCTGCACAAGCGCCCGGGGCAGCATCCGCTGTGGAAGCGCTGGTATATCGACCCGCGTCCCGGACTGGTGGTGGGCATCACCATTCCGCTGGTGCTCGCCGCGACCTTCCTGGCCATGTGGTACTGGAATATCGGTCTGCACAAGGTGTCGCTGGGCTCGCTCATCATTGCGCTGGGCCTGCTGGTGGACGACGCCATCATTGCCGTGGAGATGATGGTGCGCAAGATGGAGGAAGGCTACGACAAGTACCGTGCCGCCACCTTTGCCTATGAGATCACCTCCAAGCCCATGCTGACCGGCACACTGATCACGGCTGCCGGCTTTCTGCCCATCGGCATGGCCAAATCCATGACGGGCGAATACACCTTCGCCATCTTCGCGGTGACGGTGATTGCCCTGGTGCTCAGCTGGTTCGCCTCCGTGTACTTCGTGCCCTATCTGGGCCTGCTGCTGCTCAAGAAGCCGCCGCATGCGGCCAAGCTGCCGCCCGAGGTAGCGTCCGGAGAGGTGTCGGCCGAAGAGGCTGGAATCAACACCGATGTGGGCGAGCATGAGCTGTTCGACACGCCGTTCTACAACCGCTTCCGCCGCACGGTGAACTGGTGCGTGCAGCACCGCTGGCTGACGATTGGCGCGACGGTGCTGGTGTTCGTGCTGGGCCTGGCCGGCATGGGCAAGGTGCAGCAGCAGTTCTTCCCTGATTCCAGCCGCCCCGAAGTGCTGGTCGATATATGGTTCCCCGAGGGCACTTCCCTGCAGGCCAACAAGGAAGTGACGCTGCGTGTGGAAGAGCGCTTCTTGCAGCTTGATGGTGTGGAGTCCGTCAGCGAGTGGATAGGCTCCGGAGCGCCGCGCTTCTATCTGCCGCTGGATCAGGTTTTTCCGCAGAACAACGTCTCCCAGTTCATTCTGGTGACCAAGGACCTGAAGGCGCGCGAGGAAATCCGCAAGCAGCTGCCGGCGCTGATGGCCGAGGAATTCCCCGAGGTGCGGGCGCGTTCCAAGCTGTTGCCCAATGGGCCGCCCGTGCAATATCCGGTGCAGTTCCGTGTGATGGGCTCGGACCCTGCCAAGCTGCGCACCTACGCCGATGAAGTCAAGGCGCTCATGCAGGCCAATGCCGATATGCGTGGCGTGAATGACAACTGGAACGAGTCCGTCAAGGTCATACGGCTGCAGGTTGACCAGGACAAGGCGCGTGCCCTGGGTGTGACCAGCCAGTCGATCGCCGAAGCTACGGGCATGAATTTCAGCGGTACCACTGTGGGGCAGTTTCGTGAAGGCGACAAGCTGATCGATATCGTGATGCGCCCGCCCAAGCAGGACCGCGATGCCATTACCGATATCGCGACTGTCTATGTCACCACGGCAAACGGCCAGTCGATCCCGCTCACGCAGATTGCCAAGCCCGCCATGGTCTGGGAGCCGGGCGTGATGTGGCGCGAGAAGCGCAACTTCGCGATTACCGTTCAAGGCGATGTGCGTGAGGGCCTGCAGGGCGCCACGCTGACCAACGAGCTGTTGCCGCAACTGCGCAAGATGGAAGCCGGCTGGCATGCAGCTGGTGACACAGGCTATCGCATCGAGGTGGCCGGTGCCGTGGAAGAAAGCTCCAAGGGCTCCGGCGCCATCGTGGCGGGTATCCCGGTGCTGCTGTTTCTGACCTTCACATTGCTCATGCTGCAACTGCGCAGCGTCAGCCGATCGCTGCTGGTGTTTATCACCGGCCCCTTGGGCATACCCGGTGTGGCGGCAGCCTTGTTGCTGCTGAATCGCCCTTTCGGCTTTGTGGCGCTGCTGGGTGTCGTGGCCTTGATGGGCATGATTCAGCGCAATTCGGTGATTCTGATCGACCAGATCGAAAGCGGGCGTGCCCGTGGCGTACCGGCTTGGGATGCGATTGTGGAGGCGGCCGTGCATAGGCTGCGTCCCATCGTGTTGACGGCGGCAGCAGCCGTGCTGGCCATGATTCCGCTGTCGCGCAGCGTGTTCTGGGGGCCTATGGCCGTGGCCATCATGGGAGGCCTGATCGTGGCGACCGTGCTGACTCTGCTGGCCTTGCCCGCCATGTATGCGGCGGCGTTCCGCATCAGAAAGGACACTACCTGAGGCTGGATTGTGCGAAAGACTGCCGATTTTGCGGCTAGAATCTGCGTCTTGACCTCAGTAGGCGTAGATTTGCGCATTGCTGACCGCGCGGGTGGCGAAATTGGTAGACGCACCAGGTTTAGGTCCTGACGGTGGCAACACCGTGCCGGTTCGAGTCCGGCTCCGCGCACCAGATAAAGGCACTCTCTGCTGCCCAAGCCCGTAACCCCAAGCCGTTACGGGCTTTTTCTTTTTCCTCCCCCTGCTGTGCAGCTGCGGTGTCAGCTTTTAAGGCAAACCCCTGTAAGGCGATGGCGGAGCCTGCGCGGCGCCTCGTTATAATGGTCGGCTTCGCCTGTTCCTGATTTGAACAAATGCCTGGCGCCAGACGCTGGGGCAAATGACCGGGGCAGGCTCTGGAAATTTGTGGTGCCGCATGTTCCTGGGGATCCCCGGGCGTGCGCGCACTGTGACTTTGCGCAACACGGTGCGGGTTGTTAGTCAATCTGCACGGTCCTCATCCCTCTTAGGAAAAATCATGGCCGTTAACGTTGAAACTCTTGAAAAGCTCGAGCGCAAGATCACGCTGAGCGTGCCCCTGTCGGCAATCCAGTCCGAAGTGGATGCCCGCCTGAAGAAGGTGGCGCGCACGGTGAAGATGGACGGTTTCCGTCCCGGCAAGGTGCCCATGAGCGTCGTGGCTCAGCGTTATGGCTACTCCGTGCAATACGAAGTGCTGAACGACAAGGTGGGCGAGGCTTTTGCCGCTGCCGTGAACGAAGCCGATCTGCGCGTTGCCGGTCAGCCCAAGATCACCGAAAAGGAAGGCGCTGCCGAAGGCGAAGCGCAATTCGAAGCCGTGTTCGAAGTCATGCCCGAAGTCAAGATCGGTGACCTGACCACTGCCGAAGTGGAAAAGCTGACCACCAGCGTGGACGACGCAGCCATCGACAAGACCGTGGACATTCTGCGCAAGCAGCGTCGCACCTTCACCGAGCGCGCTGCCGGTGAAGCCGCTGTGGACGGCGATCGCGTGACCGTGGACTTCGAAGGCAAGATCGACGGCGAGACTTTCTCCGGCGGCAAGGCTGAAGACTTCCAGTTCTTGGTCGGCGAAGGCCAGATGCTCAAGGAATTCGAAGACGCAACCCGTGGCATGAAGGCTGGCGAGTCCAAGACTTTCCCTCTGGCTTTCCCCGCTGACTACCACGGTGCCGATGTGGCCGGCAAGACTGCCGACTTCCTGGTGACCGTCAAGAAGGTGGAAGCTCCCAACCTGCCCGAAGTGAACGAAGAGTTCGTGAAGACTCTGGGTGTGGAAGGCGGCTCCGTTGAAGCCCTGCGCGACGACATCAAGAAGAACCTGGAGCGCGAAGTGAAGTTCCGCGTTCAAGGCCGCAACAAGCAAGCCGTGATGGACGCTCTGGTGTCCGTGTCCGAGCTGGATCTGCCCAAGGCTTCCGTGCAGGCCGAAGTCGGCCGTCTGCTGGAAGGCGCGCGCGCCGAGCTGGAACAGCGCGGCATCAAGGATGCTGCCAAGGCTGAAATCCCCGAAGACATCTTCTTGCCCCAGGCCGAGCGTCGCGTGCGTCTGGGCCTGGTGGTGGCCGAGCTGGTCAAGAGCAACAATCTGCAAGCTACTGCCGAGCAGATCAAGGCTCATGTCGAAGAGCTGGCATCCAGCTACGAGAAGCCCGAAGACGTGGTGCGCTGGTACTTCGGCGACCGCAACCGTCTGGCCGAAGTGGAAGCCGTTGTGATCGAAAACAACGTCACCGAGTTCGTTCTGGGCAAGGCCAAGGTGACCGACAAGGCCGTTTCCTTCGACGAGCTGATGGGTCAAGCCTAAGGGCTGGATCTTTTATCGGTGCTTGCCCTAGGCGAGTTCCGATAACTTGAATTGCGGGGCTTGTGCTTTTGCGCGCAAGCCCCATTTTCTTTTCAGAATGCGGCTACAGTAGGCGCATAGCACTGGAGAAAACATGAGCGCATTGGATACATTGGGTTTGGGTATGGTACCCATGGTCATTGAACAGTCGGGTCGCGGTGAGCGCTCCTATGACATTTATTCGCGTCTGCTCAAGGAGCGCGTGATTTTCCTGGTGGGCGAGGTTAACGATCAGACCGCCAACCTGGTGGTAGCCCAGTTGTTGTTCCTGGAAAGCGAAAATCCTGACAAGGACATTTCCTTCTATATCAACTCCCCCGGCGGCAGCGTGACGGCAGGCATGGCGATTTTTGACACCATGAACTTTATCAAGCCTGATGTCTCGACGCTGTGCACCGGAATGGCGGCGAGCATGGGCGCTTTCCTACTGTCGGCCGGAGCCAAGGGCAAGCGCTATGCACTGCCCAATGCCCAGGTCATGATTCACCAGCCTCTGGGTGGTGCACGTGGTCAGGCGACCGAAATCGAAATTCATGCTCGCGAAATCATCAAGACCCGCGAGCGCCTGAACAAGATCCTCGCCGAGCGTACAGGCCAGCCCCTGGAAAAGATTCAGAACGACACCGAGCGGGACTATTTCCTTTCCGCCGATGAGGCTAAGGAATACGGCCTGGTTGATCAGGTGATCAGCAAGCGTTCCTGAAATGCATAGCACCGAGTCCCATGTCTGATTGGGCTTGCGGGTGCTGGCATTGAAAAACCTGGGAGCTGCTGACTGGCTCCCGGGACTTGCTCGGCGGCGTTTGTCCCTGATGGCCTACGCCGCCTTGTCTTTGGTTATCATTAATTTTCGTTTTTTCGTAACGAGGCACAGCCCCCATGGCCGATAAAAAAGGCTCTTCCACCGAAAAGAATTTGTATTGCACCTTCTGCGGCAAAAGCCAGCACGAGGTCAAGAAGCTGATCGCCGGCCCGTCCGTGTTCATCTGCGACGAGTGCATCGACTTGTGCAATGAGATCATTCGCGACGAACAGCCTGCCGCCGACGCCAAGGAGGGTCGCGGCGATCTGCCGACGCCCGCTGAAATCAAGGCCAACCTCGACAATTATGTGATTGGTCAGGAGCAGGCCAAGCGCACGCTGGCCGTGGCGGTCTACAACCACTACAAGCGCCTGAACCACAAGGACAAGGCAGGCAAGGACGATGTGGAACTCAGCAAGAGCAATATCTTGCTGATCGGTCCCACAGGTTCGGGCAAGACCTTGCTGGCTCAAACGCTGGCGCGTCAGCTCAATGTGCCATTCGTGATGGCCGATGCCACCACGCTGACCGAGGCCGGCTATGTGGGCGAGGACGTCGAGAACATCATTCAGAAGCTGCTGCAAAGCTGCGAGTACGATGTTGAGCGTGCTCAGCGCGGTATTGTCTACATTGACGAAATCGACAAGATCTCCCGCAAGTCGGACAACCCCAGCATAACGCGTGACGTCTCGGGTGAGGGCGTGCAGCAGGCTCTGCTCAAGCTGATCGAAGGCACGATGGCCAGCATTCCTCCCCAGGGTGGACGCAAGCATCCGAACCAGGACTTTCTGCAGATCGACACCACCAATATCCTGTTCATCTGCAGCGGCGCGTTCGCGGGATTGGAAAAAGTCATTGAGAACCGCACCGAGGCTTCAGGCATAGGCTTTGGCGCTACCGTCAAGAGCAAGAAGCAGCGCTCCATCTCGGAAATGTTCCTCGAGATCGAGCCCGAAGATTTGATCAAGTTCGGCATCATCCCCGAACTGGTGGGTCGTATGCCGGTGGTGACGGCGCTTGCCGAACTCAGCGAAGAGGCATTGGTGCAGATCCTGACCGAGCCCAAGAATGCGCTGGTCAAGCAGTACAGCAAGCTGCTGGCCATGGAGGGTGTGGAGTTGGAGATCCGCCCTGCGGCCCTGAAGGCGATCGCCCGCAAGGCCCTGGCTCGCAAGACCGGTGCCCGTGGCCTGCGCTCCATCGTCGAGCAGGCACTGATCAGCACCATGTTCGAGTTGCCGACCGCCGAGAATGTGGAAAAGGTAGTGGTGGAAGAAGCCACCATTGAAGACGGCAAGGAGCCGCTGCTGGTTTACCGCGAAGCGGCCAAAAAGGCCTGATACTGTGCTTGCGTGCAAGGCGGGCCCTCCAGTGGGCTCGCTTTGTCGCCTGTGGCTGAAAGGCAATGCCCCTGCGGCGGCAAAAACAATTTGCCCCCAGGGGTTGAAATACACCGGTAAGCGGACCATCTTCCGCTGAGAAACCGAGGATACCTATGTCTGGACAAACCCCTTTGCCTTCTACCGAGCTGGACCTGCCACTGCTGCCGCTGCGCGATGTGGTGGTGTTTCCACATATGGTGATTCCGCTGTTCGTGGGGCGTGCCAAGAGCATCAAGGCTCTGGAGCTGGCCATGGAAGGCGACCGCCGCATCATGCTGGTGGCGCAGAAGACGGCCTCTAAGGACGAGCCTGCAGCGGAAGACATGTTTGATGTGGGATGTGTCTCCACCATCTTGCAGATGCTCAAGCTGCCCGACGGCACCGTGAAGGTGCTGGTGGAGGGCCAGCAGCGCGCGCTGGTCAAGCAGGTCGCCGACGAAGAGTCTCACTTCACAGCGTCTGTGACGCCCGTGGAGCCCGAAGGCGATGCTCATGAGCAAAGCGAAATCGAAGCGTTGCGCCGCGCCGTGACCCAGCAGTTTGACCAGTACGTCAAACTCAACAAGAAAATTCCTCAGGAAATTCTGACCTCGATCGCCAGCATTGACGATGCCGGTCGTCTGACGGACACCATTGCGGCGCACCTGCCTCTCAAGCTCGAGAGCAAGCAGGCAGTGCTGGATCTGGTGGACATCAAGGAGCGTCTGGAAAACCTGTTCGAGCAACTCGAGCGCGAGGTCGACATTCTTAACGTCGACAAGCGCATCCGTGGCCGCGTCAAGCGCCAGATGGAGAAGAATCAGCGCGACTTCTATCTGAATGAGCAGGTCAAGGCTATTCAGAAGGAGCTGGGTGAAGGTGAGGACGGTGCCGACATCGAGGAGATCGAGAAAAAGATCAAGCTCGCCAAGATGCCTGCCGATGCTCGCAAAAAGGCTGAGGCCGAGCTCAAGAAGCTCAAGCTGATGTCGCCCATGTCGGCTGAAGCTTCGGTGGTGCGTAACTACATCGAAGTGCTGACCGGCCTGCCTTGGAGCAAGAAGACCAAGATCAAGCACAACCTGGCGAATGCCGAGGAAGTGCTGAACGAAGATCACTTCGGCCTGGAAAAGGTCAAGGACCGCATTCTTGAGTATCTTGCCGTGCAGCAGCGTGTGGACAAGGTCAAGGCGCCCATTCTGTGCCTGGTGGGTCCTCCCGGTGTGGGTAAGACCTCGCTGGGGCAGTCCATTGCCAAGGCCACAGGTCGCAAGTATGTGCGTATGGCGCTGGGCGGCATGCGAGATGAGGCGGAAATTCGCGGTCACCGCCGTACCTATATCGGTGCCATGCCCGGCAAGGTGCTGCAGAGCCTGGAGAAGGTCGGTACGCGCAATCCTCTGTTCCTGCTGGACGAAATCGACAAGCTGGGCATGGACTTCCGGGGCGATCCTTCGAGCGCGCTGCTGGAAGTGCTGGATCCCGAACAGAACAACAAGTTTGGTGACCACTACGTGGAGGTCGACTTTGACCTGTCCGATGTGATGTTTGTGGCGACTTCCAACTCCATGAATATTCCTTCGGCCTTGCTGGATCGCATGGAGGTGATTCGCCTGTCGGGCTATACCGAAGACGAAAAGACCAATATTGCCATCCGCTATCTGCTGCCCAAGCAGATCACCAACAACGGCGTGAAGGACGGCGAGCTGGAAGTGACCGAAGCCGCGATTCGTGACATCGTGCGCTACTACACCCGCGAAGCGGGCGTGCGTTCGCTTGAGCGCGAGCTATCCAAGATTTGCCGCAAGGTGGTCAAGGGCTTGCAACTTGGCAAGCTACAGCCCAAGGTGGAGGTGAATGCCGATAACCTCAATGAGTATCTGGGCGTGCGCAAGTTCAGCTATGGCCGTGCCGAGCATGCCAATCAGGTGGGGCAGGTTGTGGGTCTGGCCTGGACCGAAGTCGGCGGCGATCTGCTGACCATCGAAGCCGCCACCATGCCAGGCAAGGGCGTCATTACGCGCACAGGTTCTCTGGGCGATGTGATGAAGGAGTCGGTCGAAGCTGCTCGCACCGTGGTGCGTAGCCGCGCTCGTTTGCTTGGCATCAAGGATGAAGCCTTCGAGAAAAAGGACATTCATGTGCACGTGCCTGACGGCGCTACGCCCAAGGATGGCCCCAGCGCGGGTGCAGCGATGACGACAGCTTTTGTCTCGGCTCTCACTGGCATTCCCGTGCGAGCTGATGTGGCCATGACCGGTGAAATCACCTTGCGCGGTGAAGTGACGGCGATCGGCGGCCTCAAGGAAAAGCTGCTGGCTGCTCTGCGTGGTGGCATCAAGACCGTGCTCATTCCTGAAGAGAATGTCAAGGATTTGCAGGACATTCCCGATAATGTGAAGAGCGGTCTGGAAATCGTTCCTGTGAAGTGGATCGATCAGGTTCTCAAGGTGGCCCTGGAGCGCGTGCCGGATCCTTTGACTGAGGAAGCTGTAGCCGCCGTGGCGTCCACCGACGTCAAGCCGGCAGAGGCAGCCATCAAGCATTGATGCTTGTTTTGTGAAAATTGTGGCGTTTTTTCTGGGAGGGCTCAGAACTGCGCTACAATTCATCCATCGCAGCAAACAACGTTGTACAATGTTGGGCTTCGGTAGATATGCGGGAATAGCTCAGTTGGTAGAGCGATACCTTGCCAAGGTATAGGTCGACGGTTCGAACCCGTTTTCCCGCTCCAGGTTTTCAGACCTGTAGCAATACAGGTTCGCATCAGAAAGCGAAAGCTTTTTGAATGCGGGAATAGCTCAGTTGGTAGAGCGATACCTTGCCAAGGTATAGGTCGACGGTTCGAACCCGTTTTCCCGCTCCAGGTTTTGTGATAGCGGCGCGATAGCAAAGCGGTTATGCCCCGGATTGCAAATCCGGTTAGACCAGTTCGACTCTGGTTCGCGCCTCCAGATTTCTCTAAGGAAATCAATAAAAAGGCCACCCGTACGGGTGGCCTTTTTATTTCTGCGCGTAAAGCACTTCAAAAATCGATGCTGACCGTGTGTCATTCGTGGTCAAACTACGCTTGGACTGCCCCACTCCAGTAGGCACTTCCCAGCCTCAAGCCCGGGCGCGCTCAACCGCCTCGGGGCTGATGCCACCCAGATGACTTTGGCGACGTGACCGGTTGTAGAACACCTCAATGTAGTCAAACACATCGGCCCGAGCCATGTTCCGGGTCTTGTAGATGAGCTTGCGAATGCGCTCCTTCTTCAGACTGCTGAAGAACGATTCCATGACGGCATTGTCCCAGCAGTTTCCTCTGCGACTCATGCTGGGCACCAGGCCGTGAGCTTGGCTGAAGCGCTTGAAGTCATCGCTGCTGTATTGGCTGCCCTGATCGGACTGTACAAACACCTCGGTTGCCGGCCTGCGCCGCCAAACAGTCGCCAGCAATGCATCGAGCACGAACTCTCGGTTGAGCGTTGCCTTCATGGACCATCCAACGACTTTGCGTGAGTACAGGTCCACCACTGCAGCTAGGTACAGCCAGCCTTGTCAAGTGCGAATGTAAGTGATTACAGTGATCCAGGCCTTGTCTGGCGCGTCCACAGTGAATTGCCGCTGCAAGTGGTTGGGGGCAATGATTGAAGGCCGGCTTGCAATGTGCCATGGCGCTTTGTAGCCCCGCACAGCCTTGATCTTGTGCTTGCGCATGAAGCGTGCAACGCGATGCTTGCCGCCATATTCACCCGCCTCTCGCAGATCCGCAAACACACGGCGAGCGCCATAGACCCCATGGCTGGCCGTGTATGAGTAGTAGATCAGCTCGAGCAAGCGTCTGTCTTCTTGTTCGTGAGTTGAGATCGGATCATGCAGCCATGCATAGCACCCTGCGCGAGCAACCCTCAGCAATCTGCACATCAGGCTGATGGCGTGCTGAGTACGGTGCTCGTTGATAAAGCGGTACTTCACTCGGGCTCCCTGGCCAAGTTCCGCAAGGCTTTTTTAAGATGTCCCGTTCTTCTTCGATCCGCCGCATCTGACTCCGTAAGCGCAAGATCTCGCTCTTGGCTTTGTGCAATTCCTGGGACTTCTGCTCATTGCGGTCAGGCGACGCAGCCTTGACCCATTTGTAGAGGCTGTGTGTTGAGACCCCTAGGCGGGCTGCTACCTCTGCCGCCGAATAGCCGCGCTCGATCACTTGTTTGACGGCTTCTTCCTTGAATTCGGGTGTAAACCGCTGTGCGCTCATGAACTGCCTCCTATGCTCAAAAGATAGACCGGGGATGTCTACCTGCATAGGGGCAGTCCAGACCGTGATGGTGCATCCAAGCAGGCGGGTTGAGTGGTTGCACCTATTTACATATCAAGCATAATTGCATCTTTAACGTATCTTGTGCTAACTAATTGCATGTGCCGCGGCATGCTTGTTCTTTCGTGCAATTTCTGCGAAGTGTATGAATTCCCGACTCAATGTAACTATAGAAAAAACGGCCGTATCGTTGCAATCGGTGTTGAGCCGCCTGCGGCCGCAATTGCCCGTTATTTTTGCTGCGGCAGTCGTTGGGGTGCTCATCGCAACGGTGGCAGCCTTCACAGCAAAGCCACGCTACGAAGTCAGGGCTTTCGTGGACAAGCCGTACTTCAATGAACTAACCGAACTCAATATCGGCCGCAGTAGTGCGACGGGACTCGAGCAATACTCTCCGGATCAGGTCTATGCGTATTTTGTGCGTCGACTGATCACGGACGAAGCCAAGCAGCGCTTCTTCCGCGACACTTATCTGCCATCGCTTGACTCTCCTCCCGCATCTGAAGAGGAAAAGCAGGCGTTGTATGGACGTATGCAAAAGATTGTCCTGAAAGTCACCCCTCCGCCCGAAAAGGCCAGAGGCGGGAGAAGTCTTTACAGTGTGGATGTCGAATCACGCACCGGTGAGCTAGCCGCTGAATGGCTTCAGACTTTTTTGGCACAAGTATCCGAAGATGCAAGAAATGCTTTAATCAAAGATATTGAGCAATCCATTCAGCTACATGTGCGCAATACAGAGCGTGCATTGGAAGAGAAAACATATACAGCAGAGCTGCTCAGAAAAGACCGCCAGGCCCAACTCACTGAAGCACTGAAAGTAGCGCAAGCAGTAG
This sequence comes from Comamonas testosteroni ATCC 11996, assembly GCF_000241525.1. Lineage (GTDB taxonomy): Bacteria > Pseudomonadota > Gammaproteobacteria > Burkholderiales > Burkholderiaceae_C > Comamonas > Comamonas testosteroni. Next base: position 181,955 of record NZ_AHIL01000038.1, on the reverse strand, counting down.
GTATCAAAGACCCTCAGATGACTACGGCGCAGCCGCCAAGGCAGGATACGGCTGCATCATTCCTTGACGGCTCTCGATTGTATGCGCGAGGTTCAAAGTCGCTTCAGGCGGAGCTTGAGGTGCTTAGGCAGCGCAACGATGACACGCCCTTTATCGATGGATTGCGGCAAACCCAGGCTCAGCTGAATCTTCTAAAAGAGCTGGATCCAGCTGCAACCAACTTCAAAATTTTCCACATTGACGGCGAAGTAAATGTGCCGTTGAAGCCGCGATCTCCCAACAAAAGCCTTTACCTGGCAATTGGCTTGTTCCTGGGCCTTGCAATCGGCTTCCTGATCGCGATGATCCGATCTGGGATCCTGCGAGAGTTGCTCTTGGAGGCAGAGCCTAATTCTCAGTCAGCCTTCCACAAGCTGGAAACTGTTTACAGCAAGTAGTGAGTTCAAGAGCCTAAGCCTTTGGTAGGCAGTCTCGCGTTTGGAATGCATGGTCTCGCCGATAGGTATTGCGAATAATGAGCGCGTTAAATAGGCAAGAGCAAGCTTCAGAGTTGCGGCAGTCTTGGGTGGTTTGGTGTGGTTCTGATGTAGGTTGTTGATTGCAAACGAAATAAATGGATTGCAAACCCGGTTAGATCAGTTAGATCTCTGGTTCCCGCCTCGAAACTAGTGGTAAAAGCCCTGCAGATAAATGTCTGCAGGGCTTTTTGCTTTGTACGGTTGGTATCTGAATACGTCGCAAGTCCTGAAGGCGGGCGCCGCATCTCATCGCCCTATGCAACTCAGGTCTGCTGCAGGCCATGTCCTTTCGCTATGGAAAAGCCCAGGGCAATGCCCTGGGCGAGTCAGAGAAGACGGGAGTGATGCCTGCGTTCAGACGGGCTCGGCCAGCTTCATGCTTTGGCGCAATGTCTTGGCTGCCTCCACCATGTGCTGCAGTGCAGGAATCACTTCAGCCCACTGGCGTGTCTTGAGGCCGCAGTCGGGGTTGATCCAAAGGCGTTCCGCGGGAATGCGTTCTGTTGCTTTCTGCATGAGCTGCAGGATGTCTGCCTTGGTGGGAATATTGGGCGAGTGGATGTCGTAGACCCCCGGGCCGATCTCATTGGGATAGTCGAAGTGTTCGAAGGCATCCAGCAGCTCCATATCCGAGCGCGAGGTCTCTATGGTGATCACATCTGCATCCATGGCCGCAATGGACGCAATGATGTCGTTGAACTCCGAATAGCACATATGGGTGTGAATCTGGGTCTCATCGGCAACGCCATTGGCGCTGATGCGGAAGGACTCCACGGCCCAGTGCAGATATTCCTTCCATTGGGCTTTGCGCAATGGCAAGCCCTCGCGCAAAGCGGCCTCGTCGATCTGGATCACGCGCACGCCGGCTTTTTCCAGATCCAACACTTCTGCGCGAATCGCCAGAGCCAGCTGATAGCAGGATGTGGAGCGTGGCTGGTCATCGCGCACGAATGACCAGTTCAGGATGGTCACCGGGCCTGTCAACATGCCTTTCATGGGTTTGGGGGTCAAGGACTGGGCGTACTGGATCCATTCCGTCGTCATCGCCTTGGGGCGGCTGATGTCGCCGAACAGAATGGGTGGCTTGACGCAGCGTGAGCCATAGGACTGCACCCAGCCGAACTGGCTGAAGGCGTAGCCGTCGAGCTGTTCGCCGAAATATTCCACCATGTCGTTGCGTTCGGCCTCGCCATGCACCAGTACGTCCAGCCCAAGAGCTTCCTGCTCTTGCACGCAGCGTTCGATCTCGGCGCGCATGGCGCCTTGGTAGCAGGCGAAATCCAGGAGACCGGCCTTGAGCTCGCTGCGCGCCTGGCGGATCTCTGCAGTCTGTGGGAAAGAGCCGATGGTGGTGGTTGGGAAGGCTGGCAGCTTGAGCCGGCGGGCTTGCTTGGGGGCACGTGCTTCATAGCTGCTCTGGCGCCGGCCCAGCCCGGCGCTTATCTGCTTGACCGCAGCTTGCACGGCAGGGTTGTGGACGCAAGGCGATGCTCGGCGTGCAGCCAGAGCTGCAGCGTTGTCGGCCAGTTCGGCCTTGACGCAATCTCGGCCATGGCGCAAAGCCTTGCCCAGCACGCGCAGTTCATCCAGTTTTTGCTGCGCGTAAGCCAGCCATGATTTGATGTCGGCATCGAGCTTTTGTTCGCTGTTCAGATCCACGGGTACATGCAACAAGGAGCACGATGGCGCAATCCAGAGACGCTCGCCAAGGCGCTCGGCTAGCGGCTCTACCCAGTCCAGCACGGCAGTCAGATCGGTTTTCCAGATATTGCGGCCGTTGATCACGCCCAGCGACAGCACCTTGTGTGCGGGCAACAGACCCAGCAGTTGCTGCACGTCGTCCTGACCGTTGATGGCATCGATGTGCAGGCCGGCTACGGGCAGGTTCGCTGCCAGATATTTGTTCTCGGCGAGCTGGCCGAAATACGTTGCCAGCAGCAGCTTGATCTTGCTGCTTTTGAGGTGGTGGTATGCAGTGTTGAAGGCATGTTGCCAGTCGGCATCGAGTTCTGTGACCAGAATGGGTTCGTCCATCTGCACCCATTCAACGCCCTGGGTCGCCAGCACATCCAATAGCTGCGCATAGATGGGCAGCAGGCGCTGCAGCAATTCCAGCTTGCTGGTGCCGTCCTTGGCTTTGCCCAGTGCCAGATAGGTGACGGGACCGATGAGGACGGGCTTGGCCTGTATGCCTTGTGTCCTGGCTTCGGCCAGTTGTTCCAGCAGGCGCGATGCATCGAGCTTGAATTCGGTGGTCGAGCTGAACTCGGGCACGATGTAGTGGTAGTTGGTGTCAAACCACTTGGTCATCTCGCCCGCGGCGACACCAGCACAGCAGTGGGTGTGAGCGGTACTGTGGGATTCGGTCCTGATCGCCGAGCGGCCGCGGGCCACGCGGAAGTAATTGTCCAGTGCATCGCCGTTGAAGCCTTGCACCCGCTCGGGCAGATTGCCCAGCGTAAAGCTCATGTCCAGTACCTGGTCGTAGAACGCGAAGTCACCTACGGGAACCCAGTCCAGCTCTTGCTGCGCGGTCCAGTGGCGTTGTCGCAGCTCGGCGCCCAGCGCCTTGAGTGCATCGCGTGAGGTCTCACCTCTCCAGTAGGACTCCAGCGCGAACTTCAGTTCGCGCTTTGCGCCAATGCGAGGAAAGCCCAAGTTGTGAATAGTCGTCATGCAGAAATCCAGTCTTTTGATCTTTGGCCCATGGCCAGAGTGGCTCGGGTCAGCGGACTGGATATTCTTTGAATCGATGTATGAAGTAAAATGGTTGTTTCTCATATATCCATGAATTGTGTTCACAGATGATTGAGCGTATCCATCTCGCCATCGTGCAAGAGGTTGAAAAACAAGGCTCTTTGACTGCGGCAGCCGATGTGTTGTGCGTCACCCAGTCCGCTCTGAGTCACAGCATGAGAAAGCTGGAGGCCCAGCTTGGCACCGATGTCTGGTTGCGGGAAGGGCGCAGCCTGCGCCTGACGCAGGCGGGTCAATACCTGCTGGCGGTAGCCAATCGCGTGCTGCCTCAGCTGGATCTGGCCGAGTCGCGTTTGCAGCAATTTGCACAGGGAGAGCGCGGCAGCTTGCGCATCGGCATGGAATGCCATCCTTGCTACCAGTGGCTGCTGAAAATCGTTTCACCCTATCTGGCCGCCTGGCCCGATGTGGATGTGGACGTGAAGCAGAAGTTTCAGTTTGGCGGCATCGGTGCGCTATTCGGCTATGAGATCGACATGCTGGTCACGCCCGATCCGCTGTTCAAGCCCGGCCTGCACTTTGAGCCCGTCTTTGACTATGAGCAGGTGCTGGTTGTGGCGGCGGATCACGCCCTGGCCCAGGCTGGCCATGTCAAGCCAGGTGATCTGGCTCGCGAGGTGCTGATTACCTACCCCGTGGCCGTGGACCGGCTCGACATCTATACCCAGTTCCTTCTGCCCAAAGGCATTGCGCCCAGGCGCCACAAAACCATAGAAACCACCGACATCATGATGCAGATGGTCGCCAGCGGCCGGGGCGTCGCGGCCCTGCCGCGCTGGCTGGCTCTGGAATATGCCGAAAAGATGGCCGTCGTACCCGTGAAGCTGGGCAGCAAGGGGATCGCCAAGCAAATCTACCTCGGCGCGCGCGAGGCAGAGTTGCATACCGACTATCTACAGGCCTTTATAGCGCTGGCACGAGCACCTGGCCTGGCTCTGCCGGCGGCCGTACTCACACAGAAAGTCTCTTGAAAAGATAGCTGTAATCGATTGCGCAATAAGCGATAGCGGCTGACTCACATGTTGATGGCGGTCATTCCCGGTGCCGACGCACGGTCGGCTTGCCGTCCGGCCTGCACGCCCCACAGCCACATGGCGCCACCCGCCAGCAGTGTCAGCACAAACGATTGCTGAGCGCCCCAGTGGTCGATCAGCCAGCCGGCAGCGGCTGCACCCAGGGCCACGCCGCTGGCCAGGCCGGTCAGCAGCCAGGTCATGCCCTCGGTCAGTCGGTTGGCCTGTACTTGCTGCTCCACCAGGCTCATGGCCACGGTAATTGTCGGGCCAAAGGTGATGCCTGCCAGCAGCACGGCCAGCGTCAGCGCGGTCAGATTGCTGGCCAGCAGCAGGGGCAGGGCGGAGATGGCGACCGATGCCCCGACCCAGACGATCTGGTGGCTAAGCGGCATCTGCAGGCGCAGCGTGCCAAACAGCAAGCCCATGGCACAGGAGCCCAGCGCATAGAAGGACAGCACCACGCTGGCCATGCCGGGCTGGCCCTGAGCCGTGGCGAAGGCCACGCTGGCCACATCGATCACGCCCACGATGACGCCTTGCGCCAGCATGAACAGCGCCAGCGTTCGCACCACAGGCTGGCGCAGCATAGACGAAGTCCTGCCTTGTTCCGAGCCGGCATGCGGGCTGACAGGTGGTTCGGTGCGGCGTTGCACCACAAACAGACCTACGCCGATGATGAGGAACAAAGCTGCCGCCAGCGGGCCTGCCTCAGGGAACAGCAGCATGCTGAGGCCCACCGACAGAGGCGGGCCGACGATAAAGGCCAGATCGTCAAGCACGCCTTCCAGTGCAAACGCGGTCTGCAGCTGAGGCGTTCCACTGTAGATTGCGGTCCAGCGGGCGCGAACCATAGCCGGCATGCTGGGCAGGCTGCCTACGGCAGCGGCCAGTACCAGCAGCAGCCAGTCCGGCCCCTGCCAGTGGGCGCAGGCAAGCAGGGCCAGCATGGACAGCGCACTGCTGGTGGCCGCAAACGGCAGCACCCTGAACTGACCGTAACGGTCAACCAGCGCCGAGATGCGCGGTGCCAGAACGGCAATCGACAGCGCGAAACAGGCCGACACCATGCCTGCCAGCGTGTAGGCGCCGCGCTGTTGCGACAGCATGGTGATCAAGCCAATCCCCGTCATCGACAGCGGCAGTCGCGCCAGCAGTCCCGCCAGCACAAAGCCCGTGCTGCCCGGCGCGGTAAACAGCTTGCGGTAAGCATTCAACATGGAAACCCTTGCATAGATTCATTTGCATACATTGTGTATGCGAGTGACATTCTAGGAGCTTGGGATGTAGCGCGTATGATTGGCATACGCTTTGTATGTGAATATCGCCGGGAGTTCGCTTTGACCCAAGTTCGCCAGAGTCGTGCCAGCATGATCGAAGCCACGCGGGCCAAGCTGATCACCGCGGCGCGCAGCGCTTTTGCCAGGCATGGCTACGCCCAGGCAGCCATGGAAGAGCTGACCGCGCAGGCCGGTTTGACGCGCGGCGCGCTCTACCACCACTTTGGCGGCAAGTCCGGTCTGCTGGCTGCCGTGGTGGCGCAGATGGATGAGGAAATGGACCAGCGGCTGGAGCTTGTGTTGCGAGGCCATGCCGATCCATGGGAAGGCTTTCTAGCCTATTGCCGTGCCTATCTGGCCATGGCGCAGGAGGCTGAGATTCGCCGCATCGTGCTGCAGGATGCGCGCTCTGTGCTCACCGGTACTGACCAGGGGCAGCAGCATCAGCAATGCATTGCTTTTATCGCCGGTTTTTTGCAGCAGCTCATCGACGAGGGCATCATCGTGAATGCCAGTGCAGCTGCGCTGGCAAGGTTGCTCAACGGCTGCCTGATCGAAGCGGCTTTCTGGATTGCCGAGGAGGGCGCTCCACCCGAGCGCCTGAACGAGGCCTTGCAGGCGCTGGATTTGATGCTGCAAGGCTGGAAGGCGGCGTGAGCCATTGCCTGAGCCGTGCCTGCTGTGCTTTACCCGCAGTAGCAACAATGAGGATCGTTTTGACCGCCTGGGTGTTCTCGAGTTGAGGGCATCAGCGATTTTTGTGCAAGCGAACAATCCGGAATTTGCAAAGAGCCCGGGCTCAGAGGCCTTACCGAAATCGACGACCGGCCGCATTCGAGTCGCCTGAGGTCTTCAGGGCGCTTCAAAGCGGTCGCTGCCGGCGGCGATCAAGCTGATGCAGCAGGTCAGTCAGGCAGGTAAGGCGAGATATTGGCGATGGCCCGGGCCACATAGACATCTTTCTCACCCACCGGGGCCACGTAATGCAATGCACTCCTGGCGGCCTCAATCCCCTCGACACGGGCAATAAGCCATGCGGCAAGGTATTGCGCTGCCAGGCAGCCTCCAGCGGTAGCCACGTTGCCGTTTGCGAAGAAGGGCTGCTCCAGCACGCGTATGCCAGCCTCTTCAACCCAGGGCCTGGTTGTCAGGTCGGTACAGGCCATCACGCCATCCAGCAAGCCGAGCTTGGCCAGTACCAGCGTGCCGGAACACTGTGCAGCAATCAGTTGCCGTGAAGGGTCCAGCCTGAGCCTTGACATGAGGTCGGCATTGCGCGCGATCTCTCGCGTTTGCATTCCACTGCCCACGATGACCGCATCTGCAGCACTCGCGTCCTCCAGAGTAGCCTGGGCTTCGATGACCACTCCGTTCATTGACTTGACCCGTGCACTCGGGCAGGCAATCGACACCCGCCAACCGGTTCGCTTGATGCGGTTGAGTATGCCTAGAGAAATGAGTGAATCGAGCTCGTTAAAGCCTTCGAAAGTCAGGATTGCGATATGCATTGGGATGTTCCGGATGTGAACTTGTATCAATGGTCATGCTAGAGATGAGGTCCAATACACTCAAATAATTGTCATGGATACAGGCTCTATATGCCGATTGCCCGATACAAGCAGCTGGTGGACCAGCTCGCCTCGGAAATTCGCGAAGGCCGGCTGGCACCGGGCACACGCCTGCCCACCCACCGGCAACTGGCATCCCGGGAAGGACTGGCCCTGGTCACGGCGACTCGTGTCTATGCCGAACTGCAGGCCATGGGCCTGGTCAGCGGCGAGACGGGACGAGGAACCTTTGTGCGTGAAACAGCGCTGCCACCTGGCCTCGGTATCGACCAGCATGCCACTGCGATAGGCATGCTAGACCTGAACTTCAACGCTCCTGCTCTTCCTGGTCAAGCCGAGTTGTTGCGCTCCGCATTGCGTCAACTTGCCGTCAGTGGAGATTTGGAGGCGCTGCTGCGCTATCAGCCGCATGGAGGCCGGGCCCATGAACGAGCTGCTATCGCCCTATACCTTGAAAACCGTAGGCTGACGGTTCCTGCCGAACAGGTGCTTATCGTGGATGGGGCACAGCATGGACTCGCAAGCACGGCCATGGCATTGCTGCAAGCTGGCGATGTAGTGGCTGTTGACGCTTTGAGCTACCCGGGCTTCAAGGTGCTGGCGCAACAGTTGAGGCTTGAGCTGATTGCCATTCCGGCAGCTGGTTCGGGGCCTGACCTCGATGCGCTGGAGTTGCTGTGCCAACGCCGCAAGGTGCGCGCGGTCTATGCAATGCCGACTCTCCATAATCCGCTTGGATGGGTGATGAGCATCAACCGACGTCATGCATTTGCAGCGTTGATCCGTCGCCATGGCTTGTTGCTGATTGAAGATGCCGCGTATGCGTTTCTTGCTCCGGATGCTCCACCGCCCATGGCTGCACTGCTGCCAGAGTCCACGGTATATGTCTCAGGTTTTTCCAAGAATGTCGCCACGGGTTTGCGGGTGGGCTTTGTGGCCGCGCCGGCAGCCTGGATATCTCGGATAGAACGAGCTATCCGTGCAACGACCTGGAACACCCCCGGAGTCATGACCGCCATGGTTGTGAGCTGGCTGAGAGACGGGACTGTTGCCAGGCTGGAAGCTCAGAAGCGAGAGGATGCCAGGATGCGTCAGAAACAGGTGACGCAGGTCTTCAAAGGGCTGCCCTGTATGCGCCACCCCAGTTCGTATTTTGTCTGGCTCCCCATGCCTGAAGACCTGAGAGCCGATCAGGTCGCTATGGCACTGCAGACGGCAGGAATTTCCGTGTCTACGGCCGAACCCTTCGCCACTGGCGTGCAAGTGCCGCAAGCTCTGCGGCTGGCCTTGGGGTCGGTGCCGCTCGAAAAACTTCGGCATGCCTTGATGCCGGTCAGGCTGGCGCTGGATGGAGCCACGCTGCTATAGAGGATGACGCCAAGAACTCTCTGCGTATCCGGTTTCAGATCCGTAGCCAGGGGAGTGAATGATGCCGGCCATGGTCACACCGGCCATGAAAACATGGCATGCAGCGCTTGATGTATCAGCGCTGCATGCGATTTAGGCGCTGGGTCCGGAGACCGGATTACTGGTACTTTTGCTCCAGCCCATCCCAGAAGTCCTTGTTCACCAAGCGCTGGCGCTCAAGAAACGGAGCGACGATGGCGGGGTCTTCATCGACCTTGTGATCGTCACGCAGCAGCGTCAGGCACTTTTGCATGCCGGCCACAGCGCCTTGCAGTGCGGCATTGGCGTAGAGCACAAAGCCATAGCCCAACTCACCCAGTTCGTCGGCGTTGAAGATGGGGGTCTTGCCGCCGATGACCATATTCATGAGCTGGGGAGCTTGCAGGCGCTGCGGCAGGGCGCGCACTTCTTCGGCCTGGGTAACGGCTTCGACAAACAGGATGTCGGCGCCGGCTTCCTGAAACTGCTGGGCACGCTCGATGGCGGCTTCGAAGCCGTGGACGGCGGCGGCATCGGTGCGGGCCATGATGAGGGTGCCGCTGTCGCGGCGCGCATCGACGGCGGCCCTGATCTTGCCCAGCATTTCGCTGGTTTCGATCACGGCCTTGCCATTGAAGTGGCCGCAGCGCTTGGGGCTGACCTGGTCTTCGAGCTGAATGCAGTCGGCACCGGAACGCTCCAGCGTGCGCACGGCATGGTAGGTGTTGACGGCGTTGCCGAAGCCGGTATCGGCATCGACCAGCAGCGGCACCTCCACGGCGTCGCGGATGCGGGCCGTATGGTCGGCGATATCGCTGAGACCCATAAAGCCCTGGTCGGGCATGCCGAACCACATATTGGTCACGCCGGCACCGGTTACATAGATGGCTTCAAAGCCCAGATCGGCGATCAGCCGCGCCGACATGGCGTTGAAAGCTCCGGGAACAATGACACCGCGGCGGGCATCGGCCAGGGCCTTGAGTTGTTGTTTCGGGTTCATGAGATTCGTGTTGAAAAGGGCTTTGAGGCTTATCTGATGGGTGCATACAGATATCAGGTTTGATGGCTGCATGCACTTCTGACGGGTGCCGCCAGGCAGAGCTGCCGCGCAGCTCCCCAGAGGGTTAGTCCAGCGAAATATTCGCGTTCTTGATCACCGGCCCCCACTTGGCGCGCTCGGCTTCCAGGTATTTGCCATAGGCCTGGGCCGTGCCGCCCATGATCTGGCCGCCACTGCTTTCGATCATCTGGCGCAGAGACTTGTCGGTCTTGAGCGCTTCGTTGACGGCCTGGTTGAGCTTGGCCACCACGGCGTCGGGCGTGCCGGCCGGCGCAATCATGCCCAGCCAGTTGTACGACTCAAAGCCCTTGACCCCGGCTTCATCCAGCGTGGGCACCTCGGGCAGCACGGCCAGACGGGTCTTGCTGGAGACGGCCAGGGCATTGATCTTTTTGGCCTTGATGGAAGGCAGGGCTGAGTAGCCCATCTCGAACATCATGGCCAGATGGCCGCCCATGAGGTCGGTGGCTGCCAGCGAGCCGCCCTTGTAGGGCACATGGGTCAGCTGGGTCTGGGTCTGGTAGGCCAGCAGCTCGCCCGACAGATGATGGGCCCCGCCCACGCCCGAGGAGCCATAGGTCAGATCGCCAGGCTTGGCCTTGGCATGGGCCAGCAGCTGCTGCACGCTCTTGAAGGGCTGGTTGGGAGCGGTGGTCAGAAACAGGGGTGCTTGCTCGATGAGGATGATGGGCTTGAACGCCGTCTTGGCGTCATAAGGCATCTTCTTCATCAGCATGGGGTTGGTGACCAGGGGGCCTGGCGAGCCGAAGCCGAAGGTGTGGCCGTCGTTGGCCTTGGCGATAGCGTCCGTGCCCGTTACGCCACCGGCACCGCCGCGGTTGTCGATGATCACGGGCTGGCCCAGCACCTTGCCCAGCGAGTCGGCAATCAGGCGTGCGCGAGTGTCGGCATAGCCGCCTGCCGCATAGGGCACGATGAGCTTGACGGTGCGGGTGGGCCAGGCTTCAGAGCCCTGGGCCAGAGCGGCAGAGGGGCCGCCCAGCAAGGCGGTGGCGGCGGCAGCGCAGGCAGTGGCGCGCAGCAAGGCGTTTCTACGGGAAATCATGAATCAGCTCTCAGTACTATTTTCAGGCTTCAGCGTATATGGGGTATACGCTGGATGCTATGCTTTTTGTGAATCTCACTTTTCCTGCATTTGAGCTGCCTTGACGATCTCGCCCAGGCGCTTGCGCTCGGCATCGGCAAACTTCACGAATTCCGCACGTGTGCCGCCGACCGGCTCGATGCCCAGTCCCTTGAGCTTCTCGACGGTGGCGGGCTCCTTCATGGCCTTGTCCACGGCAGCTGCCAGCTTGTCCAGAATGGCGGGCGGCGTGCCCTTGGGGGCATGAATGCCGGCCCAGTGCGCGATCTGCAGATCCGCAAAGCCTTGCTCGACGGCAGTGGAGAGCTGGGGGTAGGCAGAGATGCGCTGGGTCCAGGTCGTGGCCAGAGGTTTGAACTTGCCCTCGTGAATGATGTGCGGCAGCGCGATGATGCTGGCTTCGGACGTGCCTTCGACCTGGCCGCCCAGCACGGCCGTGGTGCTCTCCGAACCGCTCTTGTAGGGCACGGGCTGCAGCTTGGCACCGTATTTCACATTCAGCATCTCGGCCACGAAGTGCGGCGTGCTGCCCGTACCGGCGGTGGCAAAGTTGAAGCCGGCGCCCTTCTTCGAAGCTTCGACGAAGTCGCGCAGATTGTTATAGGGCGCGTTCTTGGGCACCACGATCACCGAAGGTGCGAGGCCAATCATCACCACGGGCTGCAGTGCATCATCCTTGAAAGGCATGGTCTTCTTGATCATGCTGTTGGAGATGACGCCTGCCGCACTGACCAGCAGCGTGTAGCCATCGGGCTGGGCCTTGGCCACGATATCGGCACCCACTGTGCCGCCTGCGCCGGGGCGGTTGTCGATCACCACGGGTTGGCCGAGGATCTTGGAAGCGCCTTCGGCCGCCGAGCGGGCCATCAAGTCATTGGCGCCGCCTGCGGAAAACGGCACCACAAGGCGAATCGGGCGCGTGGGCCAGTCGGCTGCCTGGGCCAGGCCAGCTGCGCCCAGCACGGAAAGAGTCAAGGCCTGGACAACAAGATTGCGACGGTTCAAAAACATGGATATCTCCTGGATCCAAATCCCTATTGGTATGGCCTGGTAGTGCAAGCACTGTGCCAGACAAATCTAGGGAAAACCCTTTGCGAATCAAGTGTTTGAAATCATTAGGTTTTTCTTGAGTTTCTGGACTGGCTGCCTGCGGCGGTGTATGGGATCTATATCGATAATGAAATAATCATTTTCATGAATGAAACAAATGCGATATCGAACGATGGCGTCAAACGTCTGCCGGCAGCTGGCCAGCTGCATTTGTCCCACATCGTCACCGTAGGCCGCTACCGTGTGGGACGGGTGCTGGAGCGGCTGGCACAGCCCTGGTCGGGCGAGGCCAGGTTCTCGCATATCTCGGCATCGTTCGACGATGCGGTGGCCCAGGTGCAGGCACTCAATCTGCGCCAGCCCATCGATGCTCTGGTGGGGGCGGGAGCCAGCGGTGCCTGGATTCGAGAACGCGTGGACATTCCAATGGCTATGGTCGAAGTGCGTGGCCTGGATTTGCTGCAGGCGTTGCGCCAGGCCAAGTTGCAGACCACCGAGGAAGCTCCGCGCGTGGGTCTGGTCAACTTCGAGGTGCCGTCTCCCGTGGTGGCCCAGTTCGACAGCCTGTTCGGCCTGGGTCTGGTCCAGATCGCCTATCAAGGTCCGCATGACGCGCCGGCCTGCGTGCAGAAACTCAGGGCGTCGGGCGTTGGCGCCGTGGTGGCGCCGGGCCTGGTGGCCGACCTGGCAGAGCAGGCTGGCATGGCCAGCGTGTTGCTGTATTCCGATATTTCGGTGCGCCAGGCGCTCAGCGATGCCATGCTGCTGGCCCGTCATCGACATGCCGAGCGTGACCGGCATCAACGCCTGGAAACCGTGCTGCACCAGCTGCAGGACGGTGTGGCTGCTGTGGACGAGCGTGGCCGCATTTGCGCGCTGAACCCACGCATGGCCGCCTTGCTCGGGGTCCCGGTCGAGGCCTTGCACGGCCGCATGCTGGACGAGGTGGCTCCGGCCCTGGGCACGGCCCGGGCACTTGCCGGTGAGGAGGGGGGAGAAGAGGTGGTGCAACTGGCCCTGCGTACCCTGGTGGTGCGACGCGCGCCAATTGTGGAGAACGGGCTGGTGACCGGCGCTTTGCTGGTCTGCCGCGATCCTGCCGTGATCCAGCGGGCCGATCGCAGCCTGCGCGCCAGTCAGCGGCAAAGAGCTGCCGGTGTGCGCTGGCGCATTGAGGACTATCTGGGCAGCAGCCCCGCTGCCCAGCGCGTGCGACTGCTGGCCAGCCAGTATGCGAGCAGCGATGCGACGGTGCTCATTCTGGGCGAAAGCGGGACCGGCAAGGAGCTGGTGGCGCAAGGCATTCACAGCGCGGGGCGGCGTGCAGAGCAGCCATTTCTGGCGGTCAACTGCGCGGCGCTCAGCGAAAGCCTGCTGGAGAGCGAGCTTTTCGGTTACGAGGAAGGCGCTTTTACCGGAGCCAGGCGCGGCGGCAAGACCGGCCTGATCGAGGCCGCGCATACCGGGACCCTGTTTCTCGATGAAATTGGCGACATGCCGCTGGCGCTGCAATCGCGGCTGCTGCGCGTGCTGCAGGAGCGTGAGGTATTGCGCGTAGGTTCCACCGCGCCGATTCCCGTGGATGTGCGCGTGATTGCCGCCACCCATGCGGATCTGGCCGATCAGGTGGAGCGTGGCCGGTTCCGGCGCGATCTCTATTACCGGCTGGCGGTGCTGCGCCTGAGCACGCCTTCGCTGCAAATGCGTGGTGCCGCCGATGTTGCGGAACTGGGCCGCGCCATGCTGGCTCAGCGCCTGAGCGCTGCAAACGGGTTGCCCCGCGCACTGCATGACAGAGTGGAGCAGCAGCTCGATGCACTGCTGGCCAGGGCTGCGGCGCATGACTGGCCCGGCAATGTCCGTGAACTGGACAACTGGGTGGAGCGTCTGCTGGCCTGCAGCGACTATCTGGGCTCAGGTCGGGGCGGCCTTCTGGATATGGCGCGCTTGCTTGAAGTCTTCCCTGAGTGTGCCGATGGCCTGACTCTGGCCCAGCCTGCCGCGGCCCGGCAGGCACAGCTCAGAGACGCGGGTCGCCTTGCCGAACAGAAGCGATTGCGCGAGGTGCTGGAGTCGGTCGGGGGTGATCAGCGTCAGGCCTGTGAAATTCTCGGCATCAGCCGGGCCACTTTATGGCGGCGCATGAAGGCTTAGCGGCGTTGCAGCGCGGGGTCCGCCATACGTATGATTTCGGCCAATATCGCGAGTGCATGGCGTGAATTGCGGAAACCGGCGCAACAATCACCAGCAAGCGGAGATTGGGCTGTGCCTCGGGCTTTCTGGGAGTCAAAGACTGCAGGCTCCGCTGTCTGGTGAGCCGGGTCGAGGCCGGAACCACAGCCGGGCCTGATGTTTTATCGATTGAGATCGGGAGAGAGACGGGTTATGTCCGACGTGAGCGAGCTTGAGAGCGAGAGTGCGGTCTATAGAACCTTGCTGGAGTCCACCAAGGCCATTCCCTGGAAGATCGATTGGGCGACCATGAAGTTCGCCTATATCGGCCCTCAGATCGAGAGTCTGCTTGGCTGGAGCCGTGAAAGCTGGGTCAGCGTCGAAGACTGGGCCATGCGCATGCACCCCGACGACCGCGAATATGTGGTGAATTTCTGTGTGAGTCAGTCCCAGGCCGGCGTGGACCATGAGGCTGACTATCGCGCTCTGACCAAGGACAACGGCTATGTCTGGATTCGCGATGTGGTCCATGTGGTGCGCAATGCGCAAGGCGAGGCCGAAGCGCTGATCGGCTTCATGTTCGACATCAGCGAGCGCAAAAAGACCGAGGAAAGGCTGCTGAGTCTGCAAAAGGAGCTGGAGGTGCTTTCCTTCAAGGATGGTCTGACCAGCATTGCCAACCGACGCTGCTTCGATACCAGCTTCGAGCAGGAGTGGGAGCGCACGCGCAGTGATGGCAAGCCCCTTTCCATGCTGCTGTTCGATGTCGACTTCTTCAAGCAATACAACGATTTGTACGGTCATATCCAGGGCGACAAATGTCTGGTGGATATTGCCCAGACCCTGAGCCTGGCGCTGGACGGACAGCGTGACCTGGTGGCGCGTTACGGTGGCGAGGAGTTTGTAGTGCTGCTACCCGAAGCCGATGCCGAAACTGCGCAAAAAGTGGCCGAGCGCTGCCAGCGCCTGATCCAGAAGCAGTCCATCGTGCATGCACTGTCGCCCCATGGCAGGCGGGTCACCATGAGCATTGGTGCGGGGACGGTGCAGCCGGCAGAGCATGATCGACCTGCCAGCTTTATCGAAGCCGTGGACCGGCAGCTCTATGCGGCCAAGAACAAAGGCCGCCACCGGATTGAAAGCGTCATCTTGAACGCTTGAACCCTGCCCAGGCCTGCGTGCGGCAGGCGCCCGGCAGGGCAATACCTGGTGTCAGGCCTGCAGCACTTCGCCCGGCACCCGTACCCAGCCTTCCATCAGAATGCGGGCGCTTCGGCTCATCAAGGCCTTGGTGACCTGCCATTGCCCCTGGTCGCTCCTGGCTTCGGCCCCCACACGCAGAGTGCCGCTGGGATGGCCAAAGCGTACGGACTGGCGCTCGCCGCCGCCCGCCGCCACATTGACCAGCGTGCCGGGAATGGCGGCAGCCGTGCCGATGGCTACGGCAGCCGTGCCCATCATGGCGTGGTGCAGCCGGCCCATGGACAGCGCCCGCACCACGAGATCGATGTCCTCGGCAGCAATCACTTTGCCGCTTGAGGCGATATAGCTTTGCGCAGGAGCCACAAAGCCTATCTTGGGCGTGTGCTGGCGTGTGGCAGCTTCACTCAGATCCTTGATCAGGCCCATCCTGAGTGCGCCATGAGCGCGGATGGCTTCAAACCTGGCCAGGGCGGGGCCATCGCTGTTGATGGCATCCTGCAGTTCGCAGCCGGTATAGCCCAGCTCGCCGGCATCGAGAAAGATGGTCGGAATGCCGGCATTGATGAGGGTCGCGCAAAAGCGGCCGACGCCGGGAACGTCCAGCTCGTCGCAGACATTGCCGGTGGGAAACATGGCCGTGCCGTCCTCGCCTTCATCGGCGGGATCCAGGAACTCCAGGGCCACTTCGGCAGCGGCAAAGGTCACGCCGTCAAGTTCGAAGTCCCCGATTTCCTGCACCTGACCATCGCGGATCTGCACATGGTTGATGATGGTCTTGCCGATATTGGCTTGCCAGATGCGAATGGTGGCCACGCCGTTGAGCGGAATGTGCTCGGCCGGAATCAGACCCATGTGAATGGCGCAGGGACCGACGGCAGCGCTCAGGTTGCCGCAGTTGCCACTCCAGTCCACAAAAGGCTGATCGATGGAAACCTGGCCAAACAGATAGTCCACATCGTGATCGGCGCTTGCACTCCGGCTGAGGATCACGCCTTTGCTGGTGGAGGATGAGGCATTGCCCATGCCGTCAATCTGCTTTCCATAGGGGTCGGGGCTGCCCAGGGTGCGCAGCAAGATGGCGTCGCGAACAGGGCCGGGCTGCCGGGCCGCTTCGGGCAGATCCTGCAGCTTGAAGAACACACCTTTGCTGGTGCCTCCGCGCATATAGGTGGCGGGAATGCGGATTTGCGAAGTGAGGGACATGGAATGGCAAACAAACAGGGTCTTCAACGCTCAAGCCAGGCTTGAGCCTTGAATCAGTGAAACAGGCGTAGCTGTTGGGGACGAGGCGGAGAGCCGGAAGCCAATGGCCAGCGATGCAGTACCTGGTAGCGTAACTGCTTGCCTGTGCCGGTTCGCTCGACCAGCTGAATCTCATCGATCAGCCAGTCAACGGGGTCGATATGCCGAGTGGGCAGGGCATGTAGAGCCCCGTAGCTGATGGTGATATGTGGTCTATGGCCGCCATCCTTGAAACCGTGGGATTTCAACTCGGTCTGCAGCGTTGTCAGCAGTTGGTTGAAAGGCTCTGGACGTCCGCGGGTGCACAAAGACCAGTGAATGCGTTCGCCCTCCTCACCGCGAACGCGGTTGAAGCTGAGCTCGAAGGCCTTCAACTGCGCCGCTTGCACGGCATTGCCTGCGGCCAGCAAGGCCAGCCGAGTCTCTTGCCCGGAGTCAAACGGGCCACACCAGGTTTGGTGCCAGTTATCTGGAGAGAACAGGCGCCCGCCCAGTTCCTTATCAAGGCCCAAAGCGCTGATCCGGGCACGCAGGCGATGACGTACCGGGCTTCGGGGCTGGGTGACAATCAGTATGCGTGCCTGGCTCATAGCAGCTCCTTAGCTCACAAGTTCAGCCGTCAATGCGGAATCGGCTGGGGCATTGTCCGCCAGGAAGTCCTGGGCAAAGCGCTGCAGCACGCCACCAGCCTCGTAAATCGAGACCTCTTCCTCGGTATCGAGGCGGCACAGTACCGACACTTCGGTGCGGGCACCTGTCGTCCGGTGGATATGAAGTGTAAGCGTGGCCTGAGGGCTGCGCCGGCCGATGACATCAAAGCTCTCAGTGCCATTCAACCCCAGTGTGTGGCGACTTGTGCCGGGCAGGAACTCCAGCGGCAACACCCCCATGCCGATCAGATTGGTGCGGTGGATGCGCTCAAAGCCCTCGGCCACGATGGCCTCCACACCGGCCAGGCGCACGCCCTTGGCGGCCCAGTCGCGGCTCGATCCCTGGCCATAGTCGGCTCCGGCGATGACGATCAGCGGCTGCTTGCGCTGCATATAGGTCTCTATGGCCTCCCACATGCGCAGTGTCCGGCCCTCGGGCTCAACGCGGGCGAGAGAGCCCTGGCGCACCTGGCCCAGGTCGTCCACCACCATTTCGTTGAAGAGCTTGGGGTTGGCAAAGGTGGCACGCTGTGCGGTCAGGTGGTCGCCGCGGTGTGTGGCATAGGAATTGAAGTCCTCCTCGGGCAGACCCATTTTGTGCAGATACTCGCCTGCGGCCGAGTCCATCAGGATGGCGTTGGAGGGCGAGAGGTGGTCAGTGGTGATGTTGTCGGGCAATATGGCCAGAGGGCGCATGCCGCGCAAAGTGCGCTCGCCCGCGAGGGCTCCCTCCCAGTACGGCGGTCGGCGGATATATGTGCTTTGCGGGCGCCAGTCATACAGTGCCTCGACCTTCTCGCCCTGGTCTGCACGGATGGCAAACATGGGTTCATAGACTGCACGGAACTGCTCGGGTTGGACGGCCGCCTTGGCCACGGCGTCGATCTCCTCGTCGCTGGGCCAGATGTCCTTCAAGCGGATTTCGCGGCCCTGGAAGACGCCCAGCACATCGTTCTCGATATCGAAGCGGATGGTGCCCGCAATCGCATAGGCCACGACCAGCGGCGGCGAGGCGAGAAAGGCCTGTTTGGCATAGGGGTGGATGCGGCCATCGAAGTTGCGATTGCCCGAGAGCACGGCCGTGGTGTAGATGTCGCGGTCGATGATCTCCTGTTGAATCACGGGGTCCAGCGCGCCGCTCATGCCGTTGCAGGTGGTGCAGGCAAAGGCCACTACGCCAAAGCCCAGCGCTTCCAGGTCTTGCAGCAGACCAGCTTGCTGCAGATACAGCGGCACGGTCCTGGAGCCGGGGGCCAGCGAGGTCTTGACCCACGGCTTGCGCGTCAGTCCCAGATTGCGCGCATTGCGTGCCAGCAGGCCGGCCGCGATCACATTGCGCGGGTTGCTGGTGTTGGTGCAACTGGTAATGGCTGCAATGATGACTGCCCCGTCGGGCATCCGGCCATCGGTTTGCGTCCACTCACCGGCAATACCTCTCGCCGCAAGTTCGCTAGTTGCCAGGCGGGCATGCGGATTGGAAGGGCCGGCCATATTGCGCACCACGCTGGACAGGTCAAAGCTCAGAGTACGTTCGTATTCGGCATCTTCCAGGCAGTCTGCCCACAGACCTGCCTCTCTGGCGTAGTTCTCGACCAGTTGCACCTGGGCAGGCTCGCGCCCCGTCAGGCGCAGATAGTCGATCGTCTGTTCGTCGATCGCAAACATGGCGGCCGTAGCCCCATATTCGGGCGCCATGTTCGAGATGGTGGCGCGGTCGCCGATGGAGAGGCTGCGCGCGCCTTCACCATGGAACTCCAGATAGCTGCCCACCACTTTCTGCTGACGCAGGAATTGGGTCAGGGCCAGCACGATGTCTGTGGCAGTGATGCCGGGCTGCCGCCTGCCAGTGAGCTGCACTCCAACAATCTCGGGCAGGCGCATCCACGAGGCGCGGCCCAGCATCACGTTCTCGGCTTCCAGCCCGCCCACACCCACGGCGATCACGCCCAGTGCATCGACATGCGGCGTGTGGCTGTCCGTGCCCACCAGGGTGTCGGGATATGCTTCACCATCGATAGCGTGGATCACAGGGCTCATGCGCTCCAGATTGATCTGGTGCATGATCCCGTTGCCCGGCGGAATCACTTCCACATTCTTGAAGGCCCGCTTGCACCAGTCTATGAAATGGAAGCGGTCTTCATTGCGCCGGTCTTCGATGGCGCGGTTTTTCTCAAAAGCCTGAGGATCGTAGCCGCCGCACTCCACGGCCAGCGAATGGTCCACGATCAGTTGTACGGGCACGACGGGGTTGACCGCAGCCGGGTCGCCGCCTTGCTCGGCAATCGCATCGCGCAGGCCGGCCAGGTCGACCAACGCAGTCTGTCCCAGGATGTCATGACAGACCACGCGGGCCGGGAACCAGGGAAAGTCGCGTTCGCGCTTGCGTTCAATGATTTGCGTAAGGTACTCGGTCAGGTGTGCCGGATCGCTGCGCCGTACCAGGTTCTCGGCATGGACGCGGCTGGTATAGGGCAGTGTGGCCCAGGATCCGGGCGAAATATCCTCCACCGCGGCCTGCGCATCGAAGTAGTGAAGCGCGCTGCCAGGCAGGGGCTTGCGGTAGAGCGGGGATTGGTGCTTGCTCATTTTTTTCAGTCTGTTCGCGGATTTCAGAGCGCAGTAGCTGTGCGCTGCTGCGCGGTCGGTGTGGCGGAGCACATCATGGCTGTGCGCGGGGCAGGGCCCAGGGCCAGTTGCAGCCTCGCCTGTGCGATGGCATACAAACGTGCAGTCAGCTCCATGCAGCCTGGGGGGCGCTGGCCTTGCAGCTGCGCAAGGTGATGCGCAAGCAAGCTGCATAGGTGGTGGGCTTCTGCCACCTGGGCTGCGGTGAGCCGGGTCACCGCCATACCACGCCTGGGCTGGGCTGTCAGCAATCCTTCATGGCATAGCAGCTTCATGGCTTCACGCACAGGGGTGCGGCTCACGCCAAACTCCTGCGCCAAAGCGCCGTCGTTGATGTCGGAGCCGGGCGGCAAGCAGTGGCTCAGAATGCGCTCGCGCAGTTTGTCGGCGATGGCAATGCACAGTGAATGGGATTGCATGGGCTTGGCGGTCATGGCGCTCGGAAGAGATTTACTTGCGTTCGTCGATAGGAACGAACTTCAAATCATCCGGGCCTGTGTAGTTGGCGCTGGGACGGATGATCTTGTTGTCCTGGCGTTGCTCGATGATGTGCGCCGCCCAGCCGCTGGTGCGCGCAATCACGAACAGCGGCGTGAACATGGCAGTGGGCACGCCCATCATGTGGTAGCTGACGGCGCTGAACCAGTCGAGATTGGGGAACATGTTCTTGACTTCCCACATCACTGACTCAAGCCGCGCGGCAATGTCGTACATCTTGGTGCTGCCGGCTTCATCCGACAGCTTCTTGGCGACGTCCTTGATGACCACATTGCGGGGGTCGCTCACGGTATAGACCGGGTGGCCAAAGCCGATCACGACCTCCTTGGCATCCACGCGGCGGCGAATGTCGGCCTCGGCTTCGGCAGGGTTGTCATAGCGCTTCTGGATCTCGAACGCCACTTCGTTGGCACCTCCATGCTTGGGTCCGCGCAGCGCGCCGATCGCGCCTGTAACGGCCGAGTACATATCGCTGCCTGTTCCGGCCACCACGCGGGCGGTAAAGGTCGAGGCATTGAACTCATGCTCGGCATACAGATTGAGCGAGGTATGCATGGCGCGCACCCAGCTCTCGCAAGGCCTGACGCCATGCAGCAGATGCAGAAAGTGACCGCCGATGGAATCGTCCCCGGTTTCGACCTCGATGCGGCGGCCCGAGTTGCTGAAGTGGTACCAGTAAAGCAACATGCTGCCCAGGCTGGCCATCAGGCGGTCGGCGATATCGCGCGCACCTGGAAGGTTGTGGTCGTCTTTCTCCGGAAGCGCGCAGCCCAGGGCGGAGACACCGGTGCGCATCACGTCCATGGGATGGCTGGCGGCGGGCAACTGTTCCAGCGCCGTCTTTACGCTGCCGGGCAGGCCGCGCAAAGCCTTGAGCTTGGCTTTGTAGGCCTTGAGTTCGGCCTGTGTGGGCAGCTTGCCATGTACCAGCAGATGGGCGATCTCTTCAAACTCGCAGACCTCGGCAATGTCGAGAATGTCGTAGCCGCGGTAGTGCAGGTCGTTGCCGGTCTTTCCCACGGTGCACAGCGCCGTGTTGCCTGCGGTCACACCGGAGAGGGCGACGGACTTTTTGGGCTTGAAACTTGCGACGGCATGGGGGGGGGCGGTTGGGGATGCGGCGGCGGTCAGAGTGCTCATGGGTGTCTCCTTTGGGTGTGCAGTGCAGGCCCTTGCTGGTCTGCGATACTTCGCAATCTACGCATTTGCTTTTTATGCGTACAGAACTGAATTGGTGAATGCTTGCGAAGGTGATTGCATGTATTTGCAAATTTTGCGAATCTTTGAAGTCAGAAATAGGGAGCGGGTAATTGGCCAAGACATTCATGGGCGTGCGATTGCGCAGCCTGCGTGCCGAGCGTGGTCTTACGCAGGCTGCGCTGGCCCAAGCGCTGGAGTTGTCACCCAGCTATCTGAACCAGATCGAGCAGGATCAGCGTCCGCTCACTGTGGCCGTGCTGCTCAAGATTCACAGGGTGCTGGGCGTCGATATCCAGCAGTTCTCCGAGGATGAGGAGGCCCGCTTGCTGGCGCAGTTGCGCGATGCAGTCGCCGCCATGCCTCAGCCAGAAGGTGCAGTGCCGCTGCCCGAGCTGCGCGAGGTCGCAGCCAAGCTGCCGCAGCTGGCACAGATGTTGCTGGCCATGCACCAGCGTCACCTGGCGGACGCCGAGAGGCTGGAGGCCTTGACCGCCCATCTGGGTGATGGCCGCGCAGGGCCTGATACCGACTCCTCGGTTCACAGAGATGTCGCTGGGAATGGCGCGATGGCAGACCTGCTGGCTGAGCCCTTGCGCCAGATGCCGTTCGAGGCGGTACGTGATTTCTTCTTTTCCCACCGCAATTACCTTGATGCGCTTGATCGTGCTGCCGAAGCGCTGGCTCGGCAGGCTGCAGAGCAAGGTGGTCATCTGCATGATTGGCTGCAGTACCGGTTGCAGGCACGACATGGGGTATTGGTTCTGCGTGCTCATGTTGGGACCGCTGAGAAAGCGGGCAGCCATAGGCGCTACGATGCTCTCACGCGTACCTTGTATGTGGCACCGCAGCTGAGCCCCATGCAGCAGGCATTTCAGCTGGCTACGCAACTGGCACTGCTGGAGTTTGATTCACTGATTGAAAGGGAGCTGCAAAGCGTGTCCTGGCAGGACGAGGCCACGCGCCGGCTGGCACGCATGGGGCTGGCCAACTATGTAGCCGGGGCATTCGTGCTGCCATATGGAGTGTTTTTGCGTGAGGCCGAAGGCCTTCGCTACGACATAGACTTGCTGGCAAGGCACTTCGGTGTGGGCTTTGAGACCGTCTGCCATCGTCTCTCCACCTTGCAGCGAAGCGACGCGCCGGGTGTGCCGTTTTTCTTTATCCGAGTGGACCGGGCTGGCAATATCAGCAAGCGCCAGTCGGCCACGCATTTTCATTTCTCCAAGACAGGCGGCACCTGCCCGTTGTGGGTGGTGTACGAGGCTTTTACCCAGCCGGGTCGCATCGTGCCCCAGCTCGCCAGCATGCCGGACGGGCGTGTCTACCTGTGGATTGCTCGCACCATCAGCCATGCTGGCCAGGGCTGGGGGGCACCAGGCAAGACTTTCTCCATCGGCCTGGGCTGCGACTTGCAGCACGCCGCGCGGCTGGTGTATTCCCAAGGCATGGATTTGCGCAATATAGGAGCTGCGACTCCTATCGGCATGGGCTGCAAGGTATGCGAGCGCAGCGCTTGCCCGCAACGTGCCTTCCCGTACGTGGCCAAACCGCTCAGAGTCAATGAGAACGAGAGCGGCTTTGTCCCCTATGGCGGTTAGTTGCTGCTGCCATGTGCGGTGAAGTTGGAGATGAGGCATCTGACACGGGATTGCTGTCACCAGCTGATTGCCAGATGTGAAATTGCAGTGGAACGAAATTCTGTATTGGATTGGTTGCTATTTTTTAATAGCTTATTGCGCAAATTCGCTTAGTCTTCTTGGACGATGGGCTGAAGGCGATTTCTTTTTACGCTGTCTTCAAGTTTTGATTGCACATCAACAAGGAGACAAGAATGCGTCTAGCAGGAAAAGTTGCCGTGGTCACAGGGGCGGGCCAGGGCATGGGGCGAGCGATTGCACAGCGTTTTGCCGATGAGGGAGCCACTGTGGTGGCCGTGGACTTGAATGAAGAAGCTGCCAAGCAGACCCTGCAAGGAAAGCCTGGCAAACATCTGGCTCGTTCCTCCAACGTAGCCGACAGCGCTGCGGTCGATGCGCTGTTTGTCGAAATCCGCGAAAAGCTGGGCGCCGTCGACGTGCTGGTGAACAACGCCGGCGTAGGTTCGGTGGACCAGTTTGCCGATATTCCCGACGCGACCTGGGAGCGCGTGATTGGAGTGAACCTGAACGGCGCTTTCTACTGCGCCCGTGCCGCCGTCAAGCAGATGCAGGAAGGCAAGGGCGGTGCCATCGTCAATATCTCCAGTACCTCGGCTGTCAGTGGTGACGGTCCGGCGCACTACTGCGCTTCCAAGGCCGCCCTGATGGGTTTGACCCGCGGCATGGCCAAGGAGCTGGCATCCAAGAAGATCCGTGTAAACACGCTGGTTCCCGGCCCCACCAACACGCCCATGATGCAGGGCATTCCTCAGGAATGGGCCGATGCCATCATCGCCGGCGTGCCCATGGGGCGCATGGCTGAGCCAGAAGACATCGCCAAGGTGGCAGTGTTCCTGGCCAGCGACGACAGCGGCTTTGTGACGGGGCAGAACGTGGCAGTCAACGGCGGCAGCGCCTTCCTCTAAGGAGAGACCAGCATGAGCAAGCGTCTGGAGGGAAAGATTGCATTTGTGTCGGGTGGCGGCTCCGGTATCGGTGCCGCAACGGCTGAGCGTTTCGCACAGGAGGGGGCAACCGTTGTGATCTGTGGCCGCCGCAAGCAGGCTCTCGACGAAGTCGTGGCCAAGATCAAGGCGGCAGGCGGCAGTGCCGAGGCCATCGTGGCCGATGTGGGCAACGAAGCCCAGTTCGTTGGTGCGCTGGAGCAGACTGCCAAAAAGCATGGCAGCCTGGACATTCTGGTCAACAACGCCATGGCCTACACCTGGGGCGGCATCGACAGCATGACCACGGCCGACTGGCATGCCAACTTCAGCACTTCGGTGGATGGCACCTTCTGGGGGACGCGCACAGCGCTGAAGCTGATGGCCGGCAAGGGCGGCTCTATCGTCAATATCGGCTCCATCTGCGGCACGCTGGGCACGCCCTATATGTCGGGCTACTCGGCAGCCAAGGCGGCCATTCTCAACTTCTCGCGTGCCGCAGCCGCCGAAGGTGCGCCTGCTGGCGTGCGCGTGAACGTGGTGATTCCTGCCGTGGTGGAGACCCCTGCGACAGCAGGAATGCTGGCTGATGAGGCATCGCGCAAGAACACCGAAAAGCTCATCCCCATGGGCCGTGTCGGTCAGTCCAATGAGCTGGCCAATGCCGTGCTGTTCCTGGCCAGCGATGAAGCCAGCTATGTGACAGGTGCTGCACTGCCCGTGGACGGTGGTCGTTCCGCCGTTCTGGTGACTGCGCTGTAACAGAAAGCTTTAGAGATGAGTGAACCCGTGAATCAGTGGCCGCAAACGCTGGATGAGCGCACCGACAGGCTGGAGTCGCTGGATGCGATTCGTCAGCTGGCTGGCAAGTATTCCCTGTCCCTGGACATGCGTGACATGGACGCCCATGTGAACCTGTTTGCACCTGATATCAAGGTGGGCAAGGACAGGGTCGGGCGTGCGCACTTCATGGCCTGGCAGGACAGCACGCTGCGTGATCAGTTCACGGGCACCTCGCACCATCTGGGGCAGCACATCATTGAGTTCGTGGACAAGGATCACGCCACCGGCGTGGTCTACTCCAAGAACGAGCATGAATGCGGTGCCGAGTGGGTCATCATGCAGATGCTGTACTGGGACGACTACGAGCGCATTGATGGCCAGTGGTATTTCCGTCGCCGCCTGCCCTGTTACTGGTATGCCACCGACCTGAACAAGCCGCCGATTGGCGACATGAAGATGCGCTGGCCCGGTCGTGAACCCTATCATGGCGCTTTCCATGATCTGTTCCCGAGCTGGAAGGAGTTCTGGGCCAGCCGCCCTGACAAGGATGAGTTGCCACAAGTGGCCGCGCCCGCGCCGCTGGAGCAGTTCCTCAAGACCATGCGCCGTGGTACCCCCGCGCCGCGCATGCGTGTGCGCTAAGGAGCCGGCATGAGTCAAACGCTTTTCACGCCCATCCAGCTGGGCAAGATTGCTTTGCAGAACCGCGTGGTCATGGCCCCCATGACGCGTAATCGCGCCGATGCCGATGGCACGCCAACCGACATCATGGCCGAGCACTACGGTCAGCGCGGCGATGCCGGTCTGATCGTGGCTGAAGGGGCCTGGCCCGAGGTCACGGGTCAAGCCTATTGTCGTCAGCCCGGCATCCAAACTGCCGAGCATGTGCGCGGCTGGCGCCGTGTGACGGACGCCGTGCATGCGCGTGGTGGATCCATCGTGCTGCAGATCATGCACTCGGGTCGTATCGGCAGCAGCCATATCAAACCCGCTGGTGTGCGTTCCGTATCGGCCTCCGCCATTCAGGCCCAGGGCAAGATCTGGACCGACGCTGCAGGCATGCAGGACTTCGATGTGCCCCAGGCATTGACGACGGAAGAAGTGCGCAAGGCCATTGCCGAGCATGCTGCGGCCGCACAGCGCGCCATGGATGCAGGGTTTGATGGCGTCGAGCTGCATGGCACCAGCGGTTATCTGAGTCTGCAGTTCCTGCACTCCAGCACCAATCGGCGTAGTGACGAATATGGTGGTGACGCCAGCCGGCGTTCGCGTTTCGCTGCGGAATGCCTGAGCGCCATGGGCAATGCAATCGGCATTGATCGCGTGGGTCTGCGCCTGAATCCCGGCAACACCTTCAATGACACTGCGGACGAAAACTCTGCAGCCACCCATGCCGAGCTGATGCGTCAGGCTGCCAGGCTGGGCATTGCCTATCTACATGTGATGCGTGCGGTGTTCGACCCTTCAATCGACGCCTTCATGCTGGCACGTGAGAACTTTGGCGAGAACCTGATTCTCAACGACGGCTTTGATGCGCAAAGCGCCGAAGCCGCGTTGCAGGCAGGCGAGGGCAAGGCGGTATCTTTTGCGCGGCATTTCATCGCCAACCCCGATCTGGTGCAGCGCATGCGTCAGGGCCTGCCTCTGGCCAGATTTGACCGCAACACGCTCTACACCCCCGGTGCCAGGGGCTACAACGACTATGCGTCTGCAGAAGAAGTGCAGACCGTCTGATCAATCAAGAAACTGAGTTCATCGTGTTGGCCGCATTCCCGCCTGGGGGTGCGGCCTTTTTTTTTGTACTGCGGGTTTTCACGGCTGTCGCAAGGGTGTCGGAGCGGCTTGCTTCAAAGGGCTGAAAGCAATCTAGTCTATTCCGCTGAACTGCATGCTGATTCTTGTATGAATGCTATTAAATTTGGGTGATGAAGCGCTAAATCGTTAGTCTCAATGGACGATGTTTGCAAAGGCTCTCCTCTTCAGAATCCTCAGCATCACTAAAGGATTTGGGTTGGAGGCCCCGACATCATGATGGAAATACGTGGACTAGCGTACGTTGTTGCCGAGAGCTCTGATTTGGATCGCTGGGTCAGCTATGCACGTGATGTGCTTGGCATGATGCCAAGCACCACTGCAGATGGCGATCTGCTGATCAAGATGGATGAGCGTCAGTTCCGCTTCCAGGTTCAGCCTGGAAGCAATGACAGATATTCCGCATCCGGTTGGGAAGTGGCCAACAAGCAAGCCTTTGAGCAGGCGCTCAAGGTGTTGCAGGCAGCTGATGTGCACTACGAAATGGGCAGTTCCGAACTGTGTGCCAAGCGCCATGTGCAGGAGCTGGCCATCGTGATGGATCCGTCCGGAAATCGTCACGAGATCGTCTGGGGCTTCAAGTCCGACTTCCGCCATTTTGCGTCGCCCCAAGGGGTGTCGCGCTTTATCACCGGCGACTATGGTCTGGGCCACACCGTGCTGCCCGCTCCCGACTTTGACAAGACCGTGGCCTTTGTGCGCAATGTGCTGGGCTTTGGTCTCTCGGATATTTACAACTTCAAGCCCGCAGGCGATGCCGGCCCCACGGTCCGAATCCACTTCTTCCACTGCGCCAACGGGCGTCACCACAGCCTGGCGCTGGCCGAGTTCCCTTCCGCATCGGGTTGCGTGCACGTGATGGTGGAGGTGGACAACATGCCCGAAGTGGGCCGTGCCATGGACCGCATGCAAAAGAGCCAGGTCAAGCTCTCTGCCACCCTGGGTCAGCACACCAACGACAAGATGATCTCGTTCTACATGAAGACGCCCTCCAACTTCGATCTGGAGTTCGGCTATGGCGGCGCCGTCATCGACTGGGAGCACCACATCACGCACGAGTTCACGACCGTAAGCCTCTGGGGGCACGACTTCAGCGTGGGCCGCCCTGAAAACAACTGATAGGAGGCTTGGAGACATGGCCAATAAACTGATGACAGCGAAGGACGTTGTGGCATCCATCAAGGACGGCATGACGATCGGAATTGGTGGCTGGGGGCCCCGGCGCAAGCCCATGGCCCTGGTGCGCGAGCTGCTGCGCAGCCCCGTCAAGGACCTGACCGTGGTGGCCTATGGCGGTGCCGATGTGGGCATGCTGTGTGCAGCAGGCAAGGTCAAGAAGTTGATCTTCGCCTTCGTGTCGCTGGACTTCATTCCGCTTGAGCCCTACTTTCGCAAGGCCCGCCAGAGTGGTGAGATCGAGGTCATGGAAATTGACGAAGGTCATATGGTGCTGGGCCTGAAGGCTGCAGGCATGCGTATTCCCTATATTCCCACCCGCGTCGGCCTGGGCACGGATGTGCTCAAGCACAACAGCTCCATCCGCCTGATCGAATCGCCCTACGACGGCAAGGAGTGGGTGGCGATGCCCGCCATCAATCTGGATGTGGCCCTGTTGCACGTGGATCGCGCGGACTCTCGCGGTGTCTGCCAGATTGCCGGTCCCGATATCTATATGGACGACCTGTTTGCCCGAGCCGCAACCAATACGTTTGTGAGCTGCGACGAACTGGTCGAGTCCAGCAGTTTCGAGTCGGAGCAAGCCGCGCGCCTGGTGTTCTGGGAGCGTTCTGAAACCACGGGCGTCGTGCATCTGCCTGGCGGTGCTCACCCATCGTCCTGCGCACCTCTGTATGGCTTTGATGTCAAGCACTTCAAGGAATACGCGGCCAGCAGCAAGGAAGAGGGCGGCTGGAGCAGCTACCAGCAGAAATACGTGCAGTGCACGGAGCAGGAATATCTGGAAAAAGTGGGTGGCATGGAGGCAATCAAGCGCCTGCCATTGCCCGTGTTCTGAGGAGGCACAGAGATGAGTGAAATTGCATTGGTAGATCGCGTCATCTGCGCCGCGGCACGTGCCTGGGAAAACGACGGTGAGGTGTTGGCCACTGGCATCGGCCTGGTGCCGCGACTGGCGGCCTCGCTGTGCATGCGGTCCATCAACACCGATCTGATCATGACGGACTCCGAAGCCTGGGTGGTCAACGAGCCCGTGCCCGTAGGCCCTCGCGGTGACTACCAGATCAAGCGTGAAAGCTGGATGGGTTTCTCGCGCATCTTCGACAACGTCTGGGGAGGCAAGCGCCACGCCATGGTGGGTCCCGTGCAGGTGGATCGCTTCGGTCAGGGCAATATCTCCATGGTGGGCAGCGACTACGCCCGTCCCAAGTCAATGATGCTGGGCGTGCGCGGTTTCCCCGGTAATTCAATCAATCACGCCAACTCCTTCTTTGTTCCCAACCACAGCACCAAGGTTTTTGTGTCGGGCGAGGTCGATGCCGTGGGCAGTGTGGGCTACAACAGCGCACGCCTGGCCAAGGGCTGGACGCTGGAGGAGACCACCGACATTCGCTTCATCTTCACCAATCTGTGTGTGATGGACTTTGGCGGACCCAGTCATCAAGTGCGCCTGGTGTCGCTGCATCCCGGCGTGACGGCGGTGCAGGTCAAGGAGTCCACGGGTTTTCCGATCCATGTCCCCGAGAACGTGGGTGTGACACCTGATCCAACGCCCGAGCAGCTGGCTTTGCTGGCCCAGCTTGATCCGCACAATCTGCGCGCTACGGCCATGGGAGCCTGATATGGATGATGCAGCCAGCGAATTTGTGACACGCGAAGACAAGGCCGTCTACGAAACCGACCAGCCCGTGCTCTATAGCGTGGACAACGGCATTGCCACGGTCACCATGAATCGGCCCACGTTCAACAACGTGCAGAACTCGCAGATGACCTATGCGCTGGATGCAGCCTTGCGCAAGGCGACCGATGACGATAGCGTCAAGGTCATCGTGCTGCGCGGCGAAGGCAGGCACTTCAGTGCGGGTCACGACATCGGCACGCCCGGCCGAGACATCAACAAGTCCTTTGACCGTGCACACCTGTGGTGGGATCACACCAACAAGCCAGGTGGCGAGCAATTGTTTGCCCGCGAGCAAGAGGTGTACCTGGGGATGTGCCGCCGCTGGCGCGACATCCCCAAGCCCATGATTGCCATGGTGCAGGGCGCCTGCGTGGCCGGTGGCCTGATGCTGGCCTGGGTCTGCGACCTGATCGTGGCCAGCGATGACGCCTTCTTTCAGGATCCCGTGGTGCGCATGGGCATCCCCGGTGTGGAGTATTTCGCCCACGCTCACGAACTGCACCCGCGCATTGCCAAGGAATTTCTGCTGCTGGGTGAGCGCATGCCGGCAGACCGGGCCTACCAGATGGGCATGGTCAACCGTGTGGTACCGCGCGCCGAGCTGCAGGACCAGGTCTACGCCATGGCTCAGCGCATGGCAGCCCAGCCTCGTCTGGGTCTGGCACTGACCAAGATGGTCGTCAACAAGGCGGAGGAGCTGCAAGGCCTGCGCTCCACCATGGACATGGCTTTTGGCTACCACCACTTTGCGCACGCACATAGCCAGGCCATGGGTATGGGGCAACTGGGCGGCCAGGACGCCAAGTCCATGGTCAAGGCCAATAAAGAAGAGTCAAAGGCATGAGCAATATGAACGACATGGGCAGTCTGCGCACTCCTATCTGTGACTTGCTGGGGTGCCGCTATCCCGTCATCCAGACTGCCATGGGCTATGTGGCGGGGGCTGATCTGGTGATAGGTACGACCAATGCTGGCGGCTTTGGTTTTCTGGCCGGTGCCACGATTCCTGCGGACAAGATCGAAGCCGAAATTCTGCGTGTTAAGCGCGAGACCGACGATCAGCCTTTCGGGCTGAACTTTCATATGTTCCAGCCCAACGCTCAGCAGTTGCTGGACCTGGCGGTGAAGTACCGTCTGCGCGCCGTGAGCTATGGCCGTGGCCCGGACAAGAAGGTGATCGGTCGTCTGCGGGATGCCGGCATCGTCTGCATGCCCACCGTGGGGGCTCTGAAGCACGCTCAAAAAGCGATCGAGATGGGGGCCAACGTCATCACCGTGCAAGGAGGTGAGGGAGGTGGCCATACCGGCAGCGTGCCCACCACGGTGCTGCTGCCCCAGGTGGTGGACGCGGTCGATGTGCCCGTGATCGCCGCAGGTGGCTTCTACGACGGCCGCGGCCTGCTGGCTGCGCTGGCCTACGGTGCATCGGGCATTGCCATGGGTACACGCTTTTTGATGACCAGCGACTCCAAGGTTCCTGCGCAGACACTGCAGCGCTATCTGGCTGCAAGAGATGCGGAAAAGATCGCCATCTCGCATCTGGTTGATGGCATGCCCCAGCGCATGATTCCCAACGAATACCTGGCCATGCTGGAAAAAGCCAGCCCCATGAAACGCCTGCGCATCGCCTTGGGCCTGGCACTGCAGTGGAAGGCCGAGACCGGCATGACCACGGGCCAGGCCATGAGCATCTTCATGAAGGCCATGCGCGAAGACTCTTCTTCCGTCGCCCAGACCGTGATGGCAGCCAACGCCCCCATGTTGCTGCAACGCTCCATGGTGGATGGCAACCCTGCAGAAGGTGTGATGTCCGCCGGCCAGGTGGCCGCGCTGATCGGCAAGCTCGACAGCTGCGAAGAGGTGATCGGCGGCATCGTCCGCCAGGCCATGGAACGTCGCAACGCATTGAACGCATTGACTCCCGCATAACAACAAGCCAATGAGGCTGGATATGTCCATTCAACAATTTCACTCCAATATTCACGACAACGGTGTGGCAGAGCTGGTGATTGACCGTGCTCCCGTCAATGCCCTGAATGCCGCTGGCTGGAATGGCCTGGCCAAGGAAATCGAAGCGCTGGGTCAACGCCCTGACGTGCGCGTTATCGTCATTCGCGCCGAAAACCGTGGCTTCTGCGCGGGTGTGGACATCAAGGAGCTGGCGACCAACGACAAGCTCATCATCGACGTGAACGCAGGCAACTACGCCACGTTCAAGGCTGTGCACCTGAACAAGGTACCCGTCATCACCGCCGTGCACGGCTTTGTGCTGGGCGGCGGAATCGGCATCTGCGGTGCATCGGACATTGTGATCGCCGCAGAAGACGCCACCTTCGGCCTGCCCGAAGTGGACCGCGGCGCCATGGGCGGTGCGGCCCATCTGCAGCGCATGTTCGGCGTGCAAAAGACCCGCTACCTGTTCTTTACGGGCGAGATGATTGGTGCGGCAGAAGCCTTGCGCCTGGGAGCCATCGAGCGTGTAGTTCCCCGTGAGCAGCTGCGCGACGTCGCCATGGAGATCGCCAACAAGATCGCCGCCAAGAGCCCCGCCATGATCCGCATCGCCAAGGAAGCGTTGACCGGCATCGAAGACGGCAATCTGGAAGACAAATACCGCTGGGAGCAGGGCTTCACCCTGCAAGCCTATATGAGCCCCGATTCCGCCGAGACACGCAGCGCCTTCGTGGAAAAGCGCGACGCCAAATTCTGAGCATCACTAGCGCGAAGAGGAGACAACCATGGATTTGACCTATACCCCAGCGCAAAAAGCGTTCCGTGCCCAGGTACGTGAATGGCTCAAGAACAATGTGCCTGCGGAACGGCTGCAGAGCTATGACACCCGAGAGGGGTTCGAGCAGCACCGCCAGTGGGAAGCCAAGCTGGCCGACGCCGGCTACAGCGCCGTGACCTGGCCCAAGGATCTGGGAGGCAGCGGCTGCGACCTGACCGAATGGCTGATCTTCGAGGAAGAGTACTGGGCAGTCGATGCGCCAGCCCGCGTGAACCAGAACGGCATTCTGCTGCTGGGCTCCACGCTGATGGAATTCGGTACGCCCGAGCAGAAGGCCCGCTTTCTGCCCCGTATGGCGCGCTGCGACGATATGTGGGCCCAGGGTTGGTCCGAGCCCAACGCTGGCTCGGACATGGCGGCCATCAGCAGCCGTGCCATTCGCATGGGTGACAAATTCATTCTGAACGGTCAGAAAATCTGGTCTACCCGTGCAATCTTTGCCGACTGGGTGTTCGGCCTGTTTCGCAGCGACCCGACGTCGAGCCGCCACCATGGTCTGAGCTACATCCTCGTGCCCCTGAACACGCCCGGCATCACCGTGCGTCCCATTCGTGCCATCAATGGCCGCGAGCACTTCGCCGAAATCTTCTTCGACGATGTCGAAGTACCTGTGGAGAACCTGCTGGGTGCAGAAGGCAAGGGCTGGCATGTGGCGATGGCGACGGCCGGCTTCGAGCGCGGGCTGCTGCTGCGCTCTCCCGCCCGCTATCAGCGCAGTGCGCAGAAGCTGGTGGACCTGTATCTGCGCAATCAGGTCGATGCCGACCGCGACCACTCCATTCGCGATGCCGTGCTGCGTGCCTGGCAGGGGGCGGAGGCATACACGCTGTCTTCCTATCACACGGTAGGCCGCCTGAACAAGGGCGCACAGATTGGCGCGGAAGCCAGCACCAACAAGATTGTCTGGTCCGAGCTGGACATCATGATTCATGAAACCGCGATGCGCATTCTGGGTGCGCGTGCCGAGCTCATCGATGACGCCGAGGCCAACGAATGGCTGGAAGGTTTTCTGTTCTCGCAGGCCGGTCCCATCT
The DNA here is from genome assembly GCF_000241525.1 of Comamonas testosteroni ATCC 11996. Taxonomy (GTDB): domain Bacteria; phylum Pseudomonadota; class Gammaproteobacteria; order Burkholderiales; family Burkholderiaceae_C; genus Comamonas; species Comamonas testosteroni. The sequence goes on along the minus strand of NZ_AHIL01000038.1, from coordinate 148,770 downwards.
ACGCGGGCAGCAACGAGATCCAGCGCAACATCATCGCTCAGCGCATGCTGGGCCTGCCCAAATCCTGATCGGCAGGGAGACAACCATGGACTTCACCTTTACCGAAGATCAAATCGCATTCCGTGACTCGATCAGCCGCTTTCTGATGACCGAAGCAGCCCCCGAGCTGCTGCGCGACATCTGGGAAACCCCGACCGGTCGCAGCCCCGAGCTGTGGGCCAGGATTGCAGAACAAGGCCTGATGGGCCTGTCCGCCCCCGAAGCCGATGGCGGTATGGGCATGGCCGATGTGGACTGGGCACTGCTGCTGCAGGAAGTGGGTTATTACGCTCTGCCCGATTCCTTGACCGACACCGCCTATGTGGCCGTGGGCATGCTGAGTGCATTGCCGCAAGGACATGAGAGCCGTGTCTGGCTGTCCAGGATCGCCGAAGGCAGCTGCCGCGTGGCCGTGGGCCATCCCGTCAACCCCAATGTGGCGGACGCCGCACTGGCCGATGTGCTGTTGCTGCCCCATGCCACGGCCACCGGCCTGGAACTGCACCTGCTCAGGCCCGCACAGTGCGAGATCACGGCGCTGAGCAGCATCGACTCCTCGCGCCGCCTGTCACGGGTACGCTGGACGGCATCCGATGCCACCCGTTTGCTCGATGGAACTCAGGGTCAGAAGGTCTGGGACACAGCCGGCGAGCGCGGTGCACTCGCCGCAGCTGCCCAGATGCTGGGCCTGGCTCAGCGCATGCTGGACCTTTCGGTGGACTATGTGGCGCAGCGCAAGCAGTTCGACAAGGTCATAGGCAGCTTTCAGGCCGTGCAGCACCACCTGTCGGACATCGTCACCAAGATCGAGTTTGCCAAACCCGTGCTCTACCGTGCCTTCTATGCGCTGCAGCACGGCGAACCTGATCTGGCTGTGCGTATATCGCACGCCAAGCTCCAGTGCAGCGAAGCGAGCTGGTTTGCGGCGCGCAACAGTCTGCAGGTGCATGGCGCCATGGGTTACACCTGGGAGGTCAATCTGCAGATGTTCATGAAGCGCGCCTGGGTACTGGACGCTGCCTGGGGCGACAAGGCATACCATGCAGCCCGCCTGACCCAGGGCCTGCTGCGCAGTCCCAATGCCCCTGTGGGCCCCGGATCGACTTTTGATCGAGAAATCGATTCATGTGCCTCCTGCTCTGCGCAAGATGCTGTGAAGAACATTGCTGAAGAGGTGGCTGCATGAGCGCCCAGGCCTATATCGTTGATGCGCTGCGCTCTCCTACCGGAAAGCGCAAGGGCTCTCTTGCCACGGTGCACGGTGCCGACCTCGGCGCCCATGTGATCAAGGCGCTGGTCGAGCGCAACGACATTCCCGCAGCCGATTACGACGACGTGATCTTTGGCTGCGTGGATACCATCGGCTCTCTGGCCGGCGATATTGCTCGCACTTCCTGGCTGGCAGCCGGTATGCCCTTGAACGTTCCCGGCACCACGATCGACCGCCAGTGCGGCTCGTCCCAGCAAGCCATTCATTTTGCAGCCCAGGCCGTGATGAGCGGCACGCAGGACGTGGTGCTGGCCGGAGGCGTGCAGACCATGAGCGCGATTCCAATCTCGTCAGCCATGCTGGCCGGCCAGCCCCTGGGCTTTACCACGCCGTTTGCCGAGAGCAAGGGCTGGCAGGCCCGTTTCCGCAACGCGCCCGTGAACCAGTTCTATGCCGCCCAGCGTATTGCCGACCACTGGGGTGTGAGTCGTGCCGATATGGAGGTGTTTGCCAAGGAAAGCCACGACCGCGCTTTGAAGGCCATCGCTGAAGGTCGCTTTGATCGGGAAATCGTGCCGTTTGGCGACTTCAAGATGGACGAAACCGCCCGTCTGAGCACGCTGGAGAAGATGGCCACGCTGGAGCCGGTGGATCCGACCTATCCCTCGATCACCGCTGCCGTGTCCAGCTCCACCTGCGATGCCGCAGCGGCCGTGCTGGTGGTGTCGGAGGCCGCGCTTAAACGCTACAACCTCAAGCCCCGCGCCCGCATTCACCATATGAGCGTGCGCGCCGATGACCCCATCTGGCACCTGACCGCGCCGATTCCCGCCACGGAATATGCGCTCAAGAAGGCGGGCATGACCATGTCCGACATCGACCTGGTCGAGATCAACGAGGCCTTCGCTTCCGTGGTCATGGCCTGGCTCAAGGAGACCGGCTACGACCATGGCAGGACCAACGTCAACGGCGGCGCGATTGCGCTCGGTCATCCACTGGGAGCGTCAGGCGCCAAGCTCATGACCACGCTGCTGCACGAGCTGGAGCGGACCGGCGGTCGCTACGGCTTGCAGACCATGTGCGAAGGTGGAGGACAGGCCAATGTGACCATCATTGAGAGACTCTGACGACAGACATGCAGGCACCCCTGGGTGCCTGTATTGCGTTGGAGCTCCGGTGCTAGCGGCTTAGCAAGTCATCCACAAAAATATCAACGGAGACAAAGACATGCAAGACAAAGCGACGGATTCAGATCGCAGAGCATTCCTGGCCGGGGCAACTGCCACGGCGGCCGTGCTGGGTCTGCCGGCAGCGCAAGCGCAAGTCGGCACCAGGGCCGTTGCGCAGGCCGATGCCATCACCATGGCTGCGCAGATGCGCAAAGGCGATGTCACGCCGCTGGAGGCCCTCGATGCCGCCATTGCGCGCGTTGAAGCCTTGCCCAAGCTCAATGCCGTGGTCATCAAAGACTACGAACTGGCCCGCGAGCATGCCAAGAAGCTCTCGGCCATCGGCCGCGATGCACGCAAACAGGCGACTGACAAAGCGCCGCTGTGGGGTCTGCCGTTTGTGCTCAAGGACCTGGGCCTGAGCATGGCAGGAACCGTGACCAGCAATGGTTGCCGCTTCTTCAAGGATGCTGTCGCTTCGCAGGACTCCACACTGGTGATGCGCTACAAGGCTGCGGGTCTCAACATCTTTGGCAAGACGGCATCTCCCGAGTTCGGCATGACGACCACCACAGAGTCAAAGCTTTACGGCATCACGCCCAACCCCTGGAACACTGGGCATACCGCGGGCGGTTCTTCCGGTGGGACTGCAGCGGTGGTGGCGGCCGGCATTCTGCCCGTGGGCCATGCCAGCGATGGTGGCGGCTCCATCCGCATACCGGCCGCACATTGCGGCCTGTTCGGACTCAAGCCCAGTCGTGGACGTGTGCCTGCAGGGCCAGGAGCGCTGGATGGCGCAACAGGTTTGTCGGTGAACCACGTCATCAGCCGCAGTGTGCGCGATACCGCCTTGCTGCTGGACTTGAGTGCTGGGCCCGAGTTCGGCTCGCGAGTGCGACCTCCCTCCGATGTCCCTCGGGGCTACCTTGAAGCGATGCACCAGCCCGAGCGCAAGCTGCGTATTGCCGTCTGGCGCAAGAACTACTTCGGGATTCCCGTACATGCCGAATGCCTGGAGGCTGTGGACAAGGCGGCCAAGGCCTGCGAGGCGCTGGGGCATTTTGTTGAAGAGGCCATGCCAGAGCTGCCGGTGAACGAAATTTTTGGCGGCATGGGTGCAGGCATGTCGGCAGGTCTGCTCAGCGCCATTGAATACCGTGAAATGCAGCTGGGCCGCGCTGTGCGCGAAGACGAGATGGAGCCGCTGAACTGGGCCGCATTGCAGGCCGCGAAAAAGGCTTCGGCGCTGGATCTGTACCGTGGCCGCGCAGGCTTCGACAAGGCGGGGCAATTGATCGATGCATTCCTGTCCAGGTACGACCTGATCCTGACGCCCACCACCGTGGTGCCTGCACAGAAGCTGGGCGCGCTGCGACTCGATCAGCCTTATGAAAGCTATGCCGCCGAGGCCATGAATTCCTCCGCCTTTACCTCGCTGTTCAACATCAGCGGTCATCCGGCCATGTCCGTGCCGCTGCACTGGACGGCAGACAACCTCCCTGTGGGGGCTCACTTTGTCGCACCGTTTGGTGGTGAAGGCCGCTTGCTGCGCATGGCGGCGCAGCTGGAGCAAGCCCTGCCATGGGCACAACGCGTGCCGGACCTGTCCGCACTCAAGGCTTGAATGTCCAGCAACAACAAGGAGGAGAGCATGGAATCAGTGAATCAAGGTGTGGATCGTCGTGGCTTTATTCAGGGCGCCGGTGCCGTGGCCGCAGCGTCAGCCATGCCTGCAATGGCTGCACAGAAGAAAAATGAGGCGACTGCGGTGGATGGCTACGCCTGGGCAGAGCAGATCCGCCGGGGCGATATCACGCCGCTGGAAGCGCTGGAAGCGGCGATTGCACGCACCGAGGCCTTGCCCAAGCTCAATGCAGTGGTGATCAAGGACTACGATCTGGCACGTGATCAGGCCAGGCAGATGTCGGCTCTGGGCAGCGCTGCGCGTGCCGAAGCCACGGCCAGGGCGCCCATGTGGGGCGTGCCCTTTCTGCTCAAGGACCTGAACCAGTATCTGAAGGGAACGGTCACTACCAACGGCTGCCGCTTTTTCAAGGGGGCCGTGGCAGAGTACGACAGCACCCTGGTGGCACGCTACAAGGCGGCCGGCCTCAATATCTTTGGCAAGACGGCATCGCCCGAGTTCGGCCAGACACCCACGACCGAGTCCTTGCTCTATGGCAAGTCGCCCAATCCCTGGAATGCTGCCCACACGACAGGCGGCTCTTCGGGTGGTGCGGCATCGGTGGTTGCCGCTGGCATTGTGCCCGTGGCCCATGCCAGCGACGGAGGTGGCTCCATCCGCATTCCCGCTTCGCACTGCGGCCTGTTCGGCCTCAAGCCCAGCCGCGGCCGTCTGCCTGCCGGTCCGGCCAATATGGAAGGCTGGATGGGCTTGTCCATGAACCATGTCATCAGTCGCAGCGTGCGCGACAGCGCCCACCTGCTCGATCTGACGCAGGGGCGCGAGCCCGGCTCGCGCACCGTGCCGCCGCGCGACGTGGAAGGCAGCTATCTGGACGCCCTCAAGCAGGCGCCCAAGAAGCTCAGGATCGCCGTCTGGTCCAGAAACTACTTTGGCATTCCCGTACATGCGGACTGTCAGGCGGCGGTGGACAAGGCCATCAAGGCCTGCCTGGCGCTGGGGCATGAAATCGTGGAAGACATGCCGGAGTTGCCTGTGGCTGAGGTGTTCTCGGGCCTGGGCGTGGTGACATCCGTGGGCATGATGGCCAGCATCCGTGCCCGTGAAAAGCTGCTGGGTCGCGCAGTGCGCCAGGATGAGGTGGAGCAGATGGACTGGCTGTATCTGGAAAAGGCCAAGTCCTATACCGCCGAGCAGATGCTGATGGCGCGTACCAACTTCGATACGGCCAGCCAGATTCTGGACCGCTTCTTTCTCAAGTACGACCTGATTCTGACCCCCGTGATGGCCGTGCCGCCACCGCTGTTGGGTGTGCTGACGCTGGACCAGCCTTATGACTCATTCGCGCGCGAAGCCGTCAAGGCTTCGCCCTATACCGCGCTTTTCAATATGACAGGCCAGCCCGCAATGTCTGTGCCCATGCACTGGACCAGGGACAACTTGCCTGTGGGCGCGCACTTCGCTGCCCCGTTCGGCCGCGAAGGGCGCCTGCTGGCGCTGGCCGCACAGCTGGAGCAAGCGGTTCCCTGGGCGCATCGTCAGCCTGATCTGTCGGTTTTCAAAGCGTAATTTCAAGAAGGCAGACGGCCTGGAGGTTGTCTGCATTGCAAGCAAAAAGGGGAAAGAAATGGGTATTTGCAACCAGAGAACCGTCGTCATCACCGGTGCAGGCGGTGGCCTGGGCCGCGCTTATGCGCTGGCCTTCGCCCAAGAAGGTGCAAATGTGGTGATCAACGACATCCGCGCCGAAGCCGCCCAGGCCGTTGCCGATGAAGTCAAGGCCGCGGGCGGTCAGGCCATTGCCAACACCGGCGACATCACCACAGTGGCCGGCGTCCAATCGATTCTGGATGCCACGCTGGCGGCTTTCGGCGATGTACAGGTCATCGTCAACAACGCCGGCGTGCTGCGCGACCGCATGTTCCTGAGCCTGTCCGAAGAAGACTGGGACATGGTCATGCGCGTGCATCTGCGCGGTCACTTCTGTATGGCCAAGGTGTTTGGCGGCTACTGGCGCGACCAGAAGAAGGCAGGCAAGGAAGTGGATGCCCGCATCATCAACACCAGCTCCGGCGCGGGCCTGCAAGGCTCCATCGGTCAGAGCAATTACGCGGCAGCCAAGGCCGGCATCGCCGGCCTGACGCTGGTGCAGGCCGCAGAGCTGGCGCGCTACGGCATCACTGCCAACTGTCTGGCACCTGCTGCGCGCACCTCCATGACCGAAGGCGCCATGCCCGATATGGTCAAGAAGCCCGAATCCGGCTTCGACGTCTGGGACCCCATGAACGTGGCCTCCATCGTCGTCTGGCTGGGCAGCAGTCAGTCCAGGCATGTGACGGGCCGCTGCTTTGAAGCCAAGGGTGGCGAGCTGTCCGTGGCCGACGGCTGGTTCACCGGCAAGATCAATGACAAGCAGGCGCGTTGGGAGCCTTCCGAGCTGTCTGGTGTGGTCGATCAGCTGATCGCCGAGGGCAAGGCTCCTCAGAAGGTCTACGGGACCTAAGCAGAAGAAGCAGCCGGGTCGGGGGCCCGACCTTCCCATTCGATGAAGAACTCAGGACGCGAGCCATCATGGATTTAAGTCTGAACGAAGAACAAAAAATGATCGCCGAGAGCGCTGCAGTGTTTCTGCAGGAAAAAAGCAGCACGGCGCAGGCACGCAAGGTTTCTGAAACCGAGGGCGGGCTGGACCGTGCCCTGTGGCGGGAAGTGCTGGACATGGGCTGGTGCAGCGTGGCCCTGCCCGAAGCCGCAGGTGGCATGGGTCTGGGCTGGCGCGAGCTGGTGCTGCTTCAGGAGCAGATGGGCTATCACCTGGCCTGCGTGCCGTTTTTTGACGCTGTTGTCGCAGTGACACCGTTGTGGCAAGCGTTGAGCCAGACCGAGCAGGGCCTGGGCGTGGTGGAGCGCCTGGCCGCCTCAGGCCGGATATGCGTGCTTGGCATGACTGTGCGTGGCGAGCTGCCCACTGCGGCGACTGTGAAGGTGGAGGGCGATGCGCTGGTGCTCAATGGCCAGTGGAGTCAGGTGGGATCAGGAGCACATGCCGATGTGTTCCTGCTGCCCGCTACCCTGCCTTGCGGATCACTGGGCCTGCTGGAGGTGCATGCCAGGGAAGAAGGTTTGAGCGTGCAGGCGCTGACGACGGTGGATGCCACACGCAGCAGTGCCGATGTCATGGCCGTTAATGTGAGATTGACTGGCGCTGCCGTGCTGATGCATGGCGAGGCGCTCAGGAGCCTGTGGGCTCAGACCCGCAACCTGGCCGCCATCGGCCTTGCGGCCGAGCAGGTCGGCGTGGCAGAGCGCGCGCTGAATCTGGCCGTGGACTACACCAAGGAGCGACAGCAGTTCGGCAAGGCCGTGGGCAGCTTTCAGGGCGTCAAGCACCGGGCAGCGCAGATGCTGGTGAAGGTGGAGACCGCGCGCTCTGCCGTCTATGCAGCAGCTTTCATGGCGGATACCGCTGGCGATATAAGCGATCTGAGCTACTTCGCGGCTCAAGCTCGCACAGATGCAACGGAGGCAGCTCTGTTTTCCACGCGCGAAAGCATTCAGTTGCACGGCGGCGTGGGATTCACTTGGGAGTTTGATCCGCATCTGTTCTTCCGCCGTGCGCAGGCATCCAGCCAGCGCCTGGGTACGGTGGAGCAGTGGCGAGAGCTGGTGGCAGTGCGCTTGTTGGACGAAGCGACAGAAGATCAGATGGCGGAGGCGGCATGAAGATGCAGGAATCGGAAATCAATGAAGCCTTTCGCGCCGAGGTGCGGGAATGGATGGCACAGCATCTGACGGGCAAGTTTGCACCGCTCAAACATGCCAGCGGCCTGGGCGCCGAAGGCTATGACGCGGAGCTGGCCAAGGAATGGGAGCAGGAGCTGGCCAAGGGCGGCTGGACCGGCCTGGGCTGGGAGCCCCGGTACGGCGGCCGCAACGCCCCGCTGGCGCAGCAAGTCATTTTTCACGAGGAGTATGTGCGCTGCGGCGGCCCAGGCCGCATCGGCCATATTGGCGAGACCCTGCTGGCCCCCACGTTGATGGCTTTTGGCACGCCCGAGCAGAAGCAGCGTTTTCTGCCCGGCATTCTGGCTGGTACCGACTACTGGGCTCAGGGCTACTCCGAGCCCGGCGCGGGCTCTGACCTGGCGGGGATTCGCACCAAAGCCCATCGCGATGCGGCCACGGGCGAGTGGGTGATCAACGGTCAGAAGGTCTGGACCTCCTGGGCCCATGAGTCCGAATGGGTGTTTGTGCTGGCTCGCACCGACGAGACTGGTGCGAGCACTGCCGGCCCCCGCCATGCGGGCATGGTGCTGCTGCTGGTGCCCATCAAGCAGGCCGGCGTGGAGGTGCGTCCGATTCGCCAGATCACCGGTACTTCGGAGTTCAACGAAGTCTTCTTTGACGGCGCACGCACCGAAGGCGCGCTGCATCTGGGCCCCGTGGGTGACGGCTGGAAGGTCGCCATGTACCTGCTGGGCTGCGAGCGCGGTGCGTCCACTCTGGGCCAGCAGGCACATTTCCGCTATGAGCTGGACCTGATCATCGACCTGGCCAAGCGCAATGGCGCGGCCCGCGACCCGCTGATCCGTCAGCGCCTGGCCAAGGCCGATATGGGCCTGCAGACTCTGCGCGCCCATGCGCTGCGCTCCAGCGATGAGAGCACGCCCTTGCGTGTGGCTTCCGTCTCCAAATACGCATGGTCCAACTGGCACCGTGATCTGGGCGAGCTGGCCATGGATGTGCTGGGCGAGCAGGGCGAGCTGGTGCTCAAGGAGCCTGCGCTTGCTGCGCTGCAGCAACTGTGGCTGGTCAGCCGCGCCGACACCATTTACGCCGGCACCAACGAGATTCAGCTGAACCTCATGGCCGAGCGTGCGCTGGGCATGCCGCGCTGACTCCAGGAGCCTGGAGTGCTTGTCCTTGTGTAGGTGATTACTCTGATTGGTTGACGTAAAGCTGCCGTAAATCGAGGGTTGACCCTGAAGATTTACGGCACTTTTGCGTTTGAAATGTCCGTCCAGCGACACTAGGGAATGACCTATCGTCCAAAGTGACGATGCTGCAGCGCAGCGACGATCGGAAGATCGAGGCAACTACTTTTGAATGACAAATGATTAGCGCTCCCTCCTACGTTGCCCCCCACGGTCTGCTCAAAGACAAGACAGTTCTCGTAACCGCCGCAGCTGGCGCTGGTATTGGTTTCTCTGCTGCAAAACGAGCAGCAGAGGAGGGCTGCAAGGCCTTGTTCATCTCCGACGTGCATGAGCGTCGGCTGGCCGAAGCCGTGGAGCAGATCAAAAAGGACACGGGCATGACCCAGGTCTTTGGCAAGCTTTGCGACGTGAGCAAGGAAGAACAGGTTCAGGCACTGATCTCCGAAGCCGACAGCGCCATGGGCGGTATCGATGTGCTGATCAATAACGCGGGTCTGGGCACCAGCTGCAAGGTCGTCGACATGGGCGATGATGAGTGGAGCAAGGTCATCGACATCACGTTGACCGGCACCTTCCGCATGACGCGCGCAGCGCTCAAGCTGATGCAACCGCGCGGCAAGGGCGTGATCGTCAACAACGCCTCGGTGCTGGGCTGGCGCGCTCAGACAGAGCAGGCTCACTACGCAGCCGCCAAGGCCGGCGTGATGGCCCTTACACGCTGTTCGGCGCTGGAGGCGGCCGAATTCGGTATCCGCATCAACGCCGTGGCACCTTCCATCGCCATCCACGCCTTTCTCAAGAAGTCCGCCTCTGAAGAACTGCTGGCCAAGCTGTCCGAGAAGGAAGCCTTTGGTCGGGGTGCAGAGCCCTGGGAAGTGGCCAATGTGATGATCTTCCTGGCCAGCGACTACTCCTCGTACATGACGGGTGAAGTGGTGTCCGTCAGCTCGCAGAGGGCCTGAGCATGAATGCAGTCGCAGACAAGATGCTGTTTGACTCGGCAGCCTCGGTGCAGGCATCGGTGGGGCGTCAGCTGGGCGAGACCGAATGGATGCAGATCACGCAGGAGCGCATCAATCAGTTTGCCGATGCCACGGGCGATCACCAATGGATTCATGTGGACCCCGAGCAGGCCAGGAACGGCCCGTTCGGCGCCTGCGTAGCCCATGGATATCTGACGCTGTCTCTGGCCAATCTGTTTTTGCCTCAGCTGGTCAGCTATCAGGGGCTGAAGATGGGCGTCAACTATGGTTGCGAGAAGGTGCGTTTTCCGGCTCCGGTGCTGGTGAACAGCTTCGTGCGTGGCAGCGGCGAGGTGGTGGCGGCTACGCCGATCGGGGAAGACGGCGTACAGGTCACGATCCGCATTACCGTACAGGTCAGGAATCAGGATAAACCCGGCTGTGTGGTTGAAACCATCAGCAGGCTGTTCTTTATCCGGGAAAATTGAGTGTGTGCAAGCGCCCGCTTCGGTGGGCGGTTGCATTTTTTGTGAAGAGGGATGAGCTGCCGACAGAGTGGCCGACCTCGATACGGCAGCAAAAGCTGCCCAGGGCGCGACGAAAAGAAAGTTAGGAGACAAAGACATGAAAGACGCAGTCATCGTTTCGACGGCACGTACCCCCATAGGCAAGGCTTACCGTGGTGCCTTCAACGACACCGAAGCCCCCGTGCTGGGCGGACACGTCATTCGCGCGGCGCTCAACAAGGCGAATGTGGCCGGTGCGGATGTGGATGATGTCATTTTGGGCATTGCCGCGCAGCAGGGTACACAGGGCTACAACCTGGGGCGTCTGTGCGGCTATACCGCCGGCCTGCCGGAATCCGTGGGCGGCATGGTGATCGATCGCATGTGCGCATCGGGCCTGATGAGCATTGCCACGGCTGCCAAGGGCATCATGACCGGCGAGATGAATATCGCTGTGGCTGGAGGCCTGGAGTCCATCTCCCTGGTACAGAACAAGTACAAGAACTCGTACCGCGCCCAGTCGAAGGCGGTGCTGGCCGCAGAGCCCACAGCCTACATCCAGATGATAGAGACGGCCGAGCTGGTCAGCCAGCGTTACGGCATCAGTCGTGAAGCCCAGGACGAGTACTCGCTGCGCAGCCAGCAGCGCGTGGCCGCTGCACAGGCCCGTGGTCTGTTCGACGATGAAATTGTGCCGCTGACCACGGTCAAGCAGTTGTTTGACAAGGAAGGCAATGTCACCGGCAGTGAGGAAGTTACGCTGACCCGCGACGAGGGCAACCGTGCCGACACCACGCTTGAGAGTCTGGCCAAGCTCAAGCCTGTATGGAAGAACGGCCAGTGGGTGGAGCAAGGCCAGTTCATCACGGCCGGCAATGCATCCCAGCTGTCCGACGGCGCCAGCGCCTGTGTGGTGATGAGTGCCGACGAAGCCCGCAGCCGCGGCCTCGCGCCTCTGGGTATCTATCGCGGCGTGGCCGTGGCAGGTTGCCGTGCCGATGAAATGGGGATCGGTCCCGTCCATGCCATCCCCAAGCTGCTCAAGCAGCATGGGCTGACGGTTGGCGACATCGGCCTGTGGGAAATCAACGAGGCATTTGCCTGCCAGGTGATCTACAGCCGCGACAAGCTCGGTATTCCCGATGAGCGCCTGAACGTCAACGGCGGCGCAATCTCCATCGGTCATCCCTTCGGCATGTCGGGCGCCCGTCTGGTGGGTCACGCCCTGCTGGAAGGCCGTCGCCGCGGTGTGCGTTTTGTGGTGGTGAGCATGTGTATTGGCGGCGGCATGGGCGCGGCCGGCCTGTTTGAGCTGAACTGATCCGATCTGTCTGCAACCAACCTTCAACCAAGGAGTTGAACATGATGGACAGCGCTTTCGCCAAGATGGGTTTTTCCACCTACACGCCGAGCTCCATCGCTTGCGTGATCAAGGATGTGCCCATATTCGACACCCCGGCCCCAGTGCGTGCGTCGGCCGATGCGCCCTTTGTGAGCGCCGAGCAGTTCAGTGCGCTGATCAGTCAGCTCTATGAAGCTGCCATGGATCCGGAAGGCTGGAAGCCTTTTCTGGAGACTCTGCGTCTGCAACTGGGCGGCAATTACGCTTCGCTCATCGTGCGCCCCGGCTCTGCCGATGATGTGGGGCTGATCGTCTCGGCCGCAGGCGACCGCCGCGATCTGATGCCGAACTGTCCCAAGATCAGCATGAGCCCGTTTCGCGGCATGCCTACCGACCGTATCGTGACCGTGGGGGACGTGATGCCCGAGTCCGAGTGGCGCGCTTCAAGCTACTACAACGACTGGTGCAAGCAACTGCAGGTGTTTCACGTGATGGCTGCCGACATCGTCACCAAGGACAGCTGCGTCTACGGTCTGCGCATCACGCGGCCCGAAGGTGCCCCGGCTTTCAACAAGCAGGAGCGTGCCTTCGGCTCCATGATGCTGCCGCACATCAAGCGCGCGCTGACCCTGCATCTGTCGGTGAACCAGGATCGTCAGGTCATCTCTCTCTACAGCAAGGCCACGGCCCAGCTGATGGTGGGGGTGGTCATCCTCGATCAGAACGGCAATGTGCTGGAGTGCAATCCCGCTGCGGCCAGCATCCTGGACATGCAGGACGGCCTGAAGATCTCCGGCGGCATGCTGGAGGCCAACTACGCCAACGACAACCGCAAGCTGCAGCGCCTGATCAAGGATGCGCTGATGCATACCCAGGTCTCGCGTCTGTCGATGACCGAAGGCATGTCGGTCAGCCGCCAGTCGGGTCAGCTCAACTGGGGCGTGGTGGTGCAAAGCATCTCGCCCGACGAGTGGACCGAAGGCAAGCAGCGCCCCAGCGTCGCCGTCTTTGTACGCGACACCGGCGGCAAGGCTGACCCACCCGTGAAGCTGGCTCAGCAGTTGTTCCAGCTGACGCCGGCCGAGACCTCGCTGGCCATCCAGCTGGCCAACGGCCTGTCGCTGGAGGAGGCTGCCGAAGCGCTCAACATCCGCCGCAATACGGCCCGAGCGCATCTGCGCTCCATCTTCTCCAAGACGGGGGTGCGCCGCCAGACCGAGCTGGTGCGCATCTTTCTCAACAGCGTGGCCTGGCTGGGGAACAAGTGAAGACGGTTGGTGGAAATAAAAAGCGGGCTTCGGCCCGCTTTTTTATGCATATGGAGCAGAAGCGGGCAGTCTGCTTTCAACCATGACCGTGCAAAATACCTCGCGCAGCATGTCGATGGGATGCGCGGATTCCGGCTGCTCGTGATCGGGCATAGAGCGGCCGCGACTCATTGAAGGCGAGGCCGGGCCGAAATGGCGCCGATGCAGAAATGCAGAAATGACTTGCCGATTGCAGGCTGGCCTGGCGAATGTTCTCCATGCACTCCATGGTGAAATCAATCTCCAGGCCCTGGACTCTGCTTGCGCACAGCTTGTCCGTGCAGGAGGGGCATGTGGTCTCCCTGGCTTGCTTTGCACATATTCCATCACGCAAGTTCAATTGTTTGAGAGCAGGCAGGCGGTCGAGGCGCGCATGCCAGCCAGAGCAAGATAACCCCCGCCCCTCACTGGAGAAACCAAGGCAGAATGACGGGCGCGGGGGTGAGTATCCGGTGTTCCTACGGAAGAAAGCACTTGCATGGCTAAACAGAAGAAATGTGACCGGCTCGCTCAAATAAAGCAACGACATGAAACTATTTCGCAAGCCTGCTTTTGATCACTTCCACTTCATTTCTAGTGCGCCCTATGCAATGCTCTTGGTGGGAGGGATTATTGCGCTGTCGATGACTGCGATCTGTACCGTCGTCCTCTACCAGAGTCGACTGGATGCAATGGAGCATGCGATAGAAACATCGCGCAATGTGGCCCTTCTTGCTGAAAACGATGTGGTGAGGAACTTCGAGCTCTATGCACTGTCGTTGCAAGCCGTGGTCGATGGACTCAACGATTCCGAAGTGATGGCCGCCTCGCCGCATTTGCGTAATGCGGCCTTGTTCGACAAGGCCGCAACCGCAACCTATCTGGGATCCATCCTGGTTCTTGACGCAGACGGAAAAATTGCCCTCAATGCAGGGGCCGAGAATTCGGTGAACGGGCATTACTCGGATCATGACTTTTTCAAAGTGCATAAGGAGAGTCCAAGCATCGGGCTCTACGTGGGTGACCCTTATTCATCCCCGCTGCATGGCGGCTCCCTGAGCATTCCTCTGAGCCGTCGGATTTCCCATGCGGACGGCTCTTTCGCCGGCATTGTGCTCATTGATGTTCAGCTGGAGTACTTTCAGAAACTGTTTTCTGTGCTTTCGCTAGGTAAACACGGATCGCTGGCCCTGATCAGAAAAGATGGCGCCATGATGATGCGGCAGCCCTTCGATGCAAAGGTCATCGGGCGCAATATCCGCAATGCAAGCACGTTCCAGCAGTTCATGTCGGCACCCGAAGGCAGCTTTTCGGATACCTCCTACCTGGATGGCGCGCAGCGCGCGTACTACTTCAAGAATCTGCCCAGCTTGCCATTCATCATCATGGTGGCCAAGGCGCATTCCGATATTTACGAGGTCTGGCGCCAGAGAGCTGTGCTGATTACCTCTGTCATGGCGACCCTCACGATGGCTTTCATTGGCCTGTCCTTTGCGTTCGGAGTGCAGCTCAAGCGGCGCATGCGCGCAGAGTCCGAACTGGCGCTGCTGGCGCGTACCGATGGCCTGACCGGCCTGAACAACCGCCGCAAGCTCGACGAGATCATCGAGCACGAGTGGCACAGGGCCAAAAGAAGTCACAGCGCCTTCTCGCTGCTGTTTGTGGATATCGACTGGTTCAAGGCCTATAACGACACCTACGGGCATCAGGCCGGGGATGCGGTTCTGGCTACCGTGGCCAGATGCATTGCCAGCAATATCCGGCGCCCCGAGGACAGTGCGGCCCGCTATGGGGGGGAGGAATTCATCGTGGTGCTGCCGGACACCAGCCTGGATGGAGGCGCGCTGATTGCCGAGAACATCCGGGAGGCAGTCTCCGAGCTTGCGATTGCGCACACCGGAAGCGAGTTCGGCTGCATCACGGTCAGCATCGGTTGTGCGGCCTGGGTGCCGGGCAAGGATCTGGATATGCAGGAGGTGCTGCGGTCGGCCGACAAGGCGCTGTATGGCGCCAAGATGACCGGGCGCAACAAGGTCGTTCTATCCAGCTCGTCTGCGGCATAGCGCCGCAGGCGCTCTGGTGACGCCGGGGCTTGGCCTGCATGGCTGCGTCTACCCCGGCAAAGCAAGTTGCTTTAATAGTGATAGCTGCTACCGCTTGATGTATATGGATTTCAATATGAAAAATATCTGAAACCTATTCGTATAAAGCGATGGTAGCTATATTTTAAATAGCATTAATCCTTTGCGCCGCTTGGCCGATGGCTGCTCAGGCACAAGCCTTGCTCTCGCGCAGCGCCGCTATATCGCTCTGGGTGTAGCCCAAGGATGCGAGCACGGCATCGGTGTCCTGCCCGATCCTGGTTCCTGGTGTGGGCCGACGCGCGGGAGTGCGTGAAAAGCGTGGGGCCGGTGAGGGCTGGCGCTGGGTGCTGCCGTCCACTTCCAGATCGATGAACAGATTGCGCTGGGCGTTGTGCGGATGAGTGGGTGCCTCGGCCAGACTCAGTACGGGGGCAAAGCAGACATCGCTGCCTTCGAGTTCCGCGCACCACTGTGCCTGGGTCTTGCTGCGCACAATCCCGGCCACGCGGGCCTTGACTTCGGGCCAGTCCGCGCTCTGGTACTGGCGCCTGGGGTCCACATCGGTCAGGCCCAGCTTCTGCAGCTGCAAGGCATAGAACTGCGGCTCGATGGCGCCCAGGGTGATGTGCTTGCCATCTGCGCACTCGAACACTTCATAGAAGGGGGAGGTGTTGAGAAAGTGATTCTGTGCGGGGTCGTCCTTCCAGTAGCCCATGGCGCCGCGCATCTGGTGCATCAGGCCACTCATGGCGGTTACTCCGTCGATCATGGCCGCGTCCACCACCTGACCCGTGCCGGATTGGCGCGCCTCGTGCATGGCGCACATGATGCCAAACAGCAGGAACATGGCGCCACCTGCCATATCGCCCACGATGGTGGGTGGCAGCACGGGCGCCTGTCCGGGACGCATGGAGGTGGACATCACGCCCGTCAGCGCCACATAGTTGATGTCATGGCCAGCGGCCTGGGACAGGGGGCCGGTCTGGCCCCAGCCGGTGACGCGGCCAAAGACCAGGCGGGGCGCGCGGCGGGCGACTTCCTCGGGGCTGAAACCCAGGCGCTCCATCACGCCGGGCCTGAAGCCTTCTATGAGCGCGTCGGCAGACTCGATCAGCTTCCAGGCGGCGGCGCGTCCGGCCTCGGACTTGAGGTCCAGTGCGATGGACTTCTTGCCCCGGTTCTGCGCCATGCGCGGGTAGCGGGATGCAGCCGCATGGTCGGCGCTGCGCTCGATGAGAATCACTTCGGCGCCCATATCGGCCAGCATCATGCCGGCAAAGGGGGCAGGGCCTATGCCTGCAAATTCGAGGACGCGCATTCCGGTCAAAGGTCCCTGGTTCTGGCCCTGGGACGGGTTTTCTGTGCTCAAGTCGGTCTCCTGTGGTGTCTCTGACTTTTCTATCTTGTGGATCCCGCCGGTTTTGACCCCGTCCATTTGGAGTATGTCCGGGGCGCAGGCCGGGCCAACACTGGGCATTCCATATAAAAGGAGTGCAAGACATGTTCAGGCTGGATGGGAAAGTGGCGCTGGTCAGCGGCGCCGGGCGCGGCATGGGGTTCGGCATCGCGCAGGCGCTGGCCGCGCAGGGCGCGCATGTGGTGGTGAACGACTTTCATCAGGACCGCGCCGAGAGTGCTGCACGTCAACTGCGCGAAGCGGGATTGAAGGCATCGGCCCAGGCGGCTGATCTGACGGATCGCGCCGCCATCTTTGCCATGGTCGAGCGCATCCAGGCCGAGGTGGGCGTGGTCGATATCTTTGTGCACAACGCCGGCATTCCGGCCCAGGGCTGGGGCTACACGCCGTTTCTGCAGTCGCCCGAGTCCGAGTGGAACGCCTGGCTGCAGCTCAATCTGCACGGGCTGATGCATGCTTGCCAGGCGCTGCTGCCCGCCATGCAGCAAAGGGGCTGGGGCCGCATCGTGGCCATCAACTCCGATGCGGCGCGCACGGCCACGGGCATGGGACTGTGCGCCTATGGTGCGGCCAAGGCGGCGGCTATCGGCTTCATCCGCAATCTCTCGGGCGAGGTGGGCCCGCATGGCGTGACGGCCAACGCCTTGTCGCTGGGCACCATGAACAACTGGGAGGGCTCGGAGAAGATTGCCAGGAAGGGCACTTCCGTGGGCCGGGCCGGCTCGCCCCAGGATGTGGGTGCGGCCGTGAGCTATCTGGCATCGACCGAAGCGGAATGGGTCAACGGCCAAGTGCTGCCGGTCAATGGCGGTGGTCTGGTGGCCTGAGTTCAGCAGCCGTCCTCAACAGCCTTCCGGTGGTTCAAGCCGGGAGGCTTTTTTGTCGCTCATGAGACCCCCGAGCTGTGGCACCGAAGGCGACAAAGCCCCTGCTGGGGGCATTCTGGCGGCGCAAACAGGCTTTCGCGCCCACAGAGGCAGGCCATGTGCCACCAGGGGCGGTTACGGGCTGTTTTTCTCATAGTCTGCCCCTAGTCTGAATCAGGTAGGTTGGGGCAAAAGCCGTATGGCAATCTGAAAAAGAACTCGATAACAACCTGGTGATGTGAGGAAAGCAGATGGAGGCATTGATCTTCGACCATGTCCGGACCCCCCGAGGCAAGGGCAAGCCGGATGGAGCACTGCATGAGGTGACGCCGGTCTGGCTGGCCGCGCAACCACTGGTGGCGTTGCGTGAGCGCAATCGGCTCGATACGGCGATGGTGGACGACGTGGTCATGGGCTGCGTGGTGCCCGTGGGCGAGCAGGGCGGCAATGTGGGCCGCATGGCGGTGTTGCAGGCCGACTATGCGCAGAGCGTGGCCGGCGTGCAGCTCAATCGCTACTGCGGCTCGGGCCTGGAGGCGGTGAGCTTTGCGGCGGCCAAGGTTATGTCCGGTCAGGCCGATATGACGATCGGTGCCGGCGTGGAGATGATGTCCCGCGTGCCCATGGGCTCGGACGGCGGTGCCTGGGCGCAGGACCCGCAGCTGGCCAGCATGACCTATTTCGTCATGCAAGGCATCTCGGCTGACTTACTGGCATCGCTGCGCGGCCACAGCCGCCATGAGCTGGATGCGTACTCGGCCGAAAGCCATCGTCGTGCGGCCACGGCCTGGGCGCAGGGGCGCTTCGACAGGTCGGTGGTGCCCGTCAAGGATTTTCTGGGCATGACGCTGCTGGAAAAGGACGAGACCATTCGAGCCGAGACCACGGCTGATTCGCTGGCCGCCCTCAAGCCCGCTTTCACCGAGATGGGCCAGAAATACGGCTATGACAGCGTGGCGCTGCAGCGCTATCCGCAGGTCGAGCAGATTCACCATCATCACCATGCCGGCAACAGCTCGGGCATTGTCGATGGGGCAGCGGCGGTGCTGATTGGCACGGCAGAAGCGGGTGCCAAGCAAGGGCTCAAGCCTCGTGCGCGCATTCGTGCTTTTGCCAGCATAGGCTCCGAGCCGACCTTGATGCTGGACGGCCCGGCCCATGCCGCGCGCAAGGCCTTGGCCAGGGCGCGCATGCAGGCTTCGGACATCGATCTGTGGGAGCTCAACGAGGCCTTTGCCACGGTGGTGCTGACCATGATGGAGGAGCTGGACATTCCCCATGAGCGCATGAACGTCAACGGCGGAGCGATTGCCATGGGCCATCCTTTGGGAGCTACCGGCGCCATGATTCTGGGCACGGTGCTGGACGAGCTGGAGCGCACCGGCAAGCGCACTGCACTGATCAGCCTGTGCGTGGCGGCGGGCATGGGCTCGGCCATGATCATCGAACGCGTGTGAGTGAGGAAGCAGAAATCATGACAACGGAAATCATTCGCTACGCCGTAGATGGGGACGGCATTGCCACGCTGACGCTGGATTACCCCGGCAAGACCATGAACGTGATCGACCAGGCCTTCATGGACAGCCTGGAGGCCTGTATTGCACGCATGCAAGGCGACGACCGGGTGCGCGGCGGCATCATCACCTCGGGCAAGGACAGCTTTGTTGCGGGGGCCGACCTGATGGGCATGGAGGCCAATATCGACGCCATGGCGGACATGCCTATCGAGGAGCTGTTCGCCTCCTGCGCATCGCTGTCCAGGCTGCTGCGCAAGCTGGAGACCCTGGGCAAGCCGCTGGTGGCGGCCATCAACGGCATGGCACTGGGCGGCGGCTATGAAATCTGCCTGGCCTGCCACCACCGCATTGCCGCCGATGCACCCACGGTCATGGTCGGCTTGCCCGAGGCGCAGGTGGGCTTGCTGCCCGGTGCCGGCGGCACCCAGCGCCTGCCGCGCATGATCGGCATTCTGGCTGCCATGCCTTTTCTGATGGAAGGCAAGCAGCTGCAGGCCGTGAAGGCCAGGGAAGCCGGACTGGTGGACGAAGTGGTGGCTCCCGAGCAGTTGCTCGGTGCTGCCAAGGCCTGGCTGATGGCCGGCCCCACGGCAGTGCAGCCCTGGGATGTGAAAGGCTTTCGCATCCCCGGTGGCGGCCCGCTGGACCCACGTGTGGCCCCTGCTTTCGTGGTGGGCAACACCCTGCTGCAGGCCAAGACCTTTCACAATATTCCGGCGCCGCTGTGCATTCAGAGCTGCATCTACGAAGGCTGCCAGCTGCCCATCGACAAGGGCCTGCGCATCGAGAGCAAATACATGGCCACGTTGTCGCGCAGCCCCGTGGCGCGCGGCATGATACGCACGCTCTTCGTCAACAAGACCAAGGCCGAGAAAGGCATGCACCGCCCTGCAGGCTTTGAGCCCTTCCAATGCCGCAAGCTGGGTCTGATAGGCGCAGGCATGATGGGTGCGGGCATTGCCTTGGTGGCCGCCCAGCGCGGTATTGAGGTGGTGCTGATAGACCGGGACCAGGCAGCTGCGGACAAGGGCAAGCAGTACTCCGAGAAGGTGCTGGCCAAGCAGGTGGACAAGGGCCGCCAGAGCCGCGAGAAGGCCGATTCCATCCTCGCTCGCATCACGCCATGCACCGATTACGAGCAGCTGCACGATGCCGATATGGTGGTCGAAGCCGTGTTCGAAGACCGTGCCATCAAGGCCGAAGTGACCCGCAAGCTGGACGCCGTGCTGCCGCCCGGCTGCGTGCTGGCCAGCAACACATCGGCCCTGCCCATCAGTCTGCTGGCGCAGGCGAGCGAGCGGCCCGATCGCTTCATCGGCCTGCATTTCTTCTCGCCGGCCGACAAGATGCCGCTGGTGGAGGTGATTCGCGGCCGTCAGACCTCGGATGCCACGCTGGCGCAGGCACTGGACTTCGTGGCTCAGCTCAAGAAGACGCCGATTGTCGTCAACGACAAGCGCGGCTTTTTCACCAGCCGCTTCATCGGTGCGTTTGTGGATGATGCCATCGGCATGGTGGCCGAAGGCATTGCCCCTGCATTGATAGAGAACTGTGCAAAACATGCGGGCATGCCTGTGGGGCCGCTGGCCATTACCGACGAGCTGTCGATTGATCTGTCCAAGCATGCGGGTGAATCTCAGGCCAAGGAGTTTCCAGAGGAGTACAGGCCCGGTCGCTCCATGCCGGTGATCGGCAAGCTGTTCGAGCTGGGCCGCCTGGGCCGCAAGGTGGGCAAGGGCTTCTATGACTACGACCCCAGTGAGGGTGGCAGCGGCAAGCGCATCTGGCCGGGCCTGGCCGAGCATTACCCGCTCAAAGCCCTGCAGCCCAGCGCCCATGACCTCAAGCAGCGCATTCTCTATGTGCAGGCCGTCGAAGGAGCGCGTGCCATGGAGGAGGGCGTGCTGCTGGCACCGGCCGACGGCGACATCGGCTCGATTCTGGGTGTCGGCTTTCCGGCCTACACAGGCGGCCCGTTCTGCTTTATCGACGGCATAGGTCTGCCGCAGTTCGTGGCCGAGGCCGACCGTCTGGCAGATCTGTTTGGTGAGCAACTGCGGCCCCCGCAGCTGCTGCGCGATATGGCGGCCAAGGGGCAGACCTTCTACGGAAAGACTGCCAGAGCCTGAGCAGGCCGCAAAGGGTGGGGTGGCGCGCTCACCCGGTGCCGGATCGGCACAGTCACTCATCCAATAACAATCAATGGAGACAAGCCATGGATGAAGTCTTCGATTACATCGTCATAGGCGCTGGCTCGGCGGGCGGCACACTGGCTGCGCGGCTGAGCGAGAACCGGCAGCACAAGGTCCTGCTACTCGAAGGCGGCGCGAGCCACAAGGATTTGCTGGTCTCCATGCCTTCTGGCTGGGGCCAGATGATCAACAGCTCCCGTTATTCCTGGGGGCACGAAACAGAGCCCGAGCAGTACGCAGCCAGGCGCCGCATCAGCCTGCCACGAGGCAAGCGCCTGGGGGGCTCATCGTCCATCAACGGCATGATCTATGTGCGCGGCGACCGGGCGGATTTCGACAGCTGGGCTGAGCAAGGGGCGGTGGGCTGGAGCTATGACGAGTTGCTGCCCTACTTTGTGCGCACCGAAGACCAGCAGCGCAGCGAACAAGAATTCACCCGGCCCTGGCACGGGCGCGGCGGGCCGCTGACGGCCAACAATCTGCACAATCCCCATCCGGTATCGCTGGCCATGGTGCAGGCCGCTATTCAAGCCGGCATGCCCGCTTGCAAGGATTTCAACAACGGCCATCCCGACGGGGCAGGGCTGTTTCAGGTCAATCTCAAGAATGGTCAGCGCTCGTCGGTGGCCAAAAACGCCATCGAGCCCGCCATGCAGCGGCGCAATCTGGATGTGCGCATGCAGGTGCTGGTCACCGGCATAGGTCTGGACGGGCTGCGCGCCAGCACCGTGCACTGGAAGGACAAGACCGGCGCAAGCCACGCTGCCCGTGCCGGCAAGGAAGTGCTGCTGTGCGCCGGTGCCCTGCAGTCGCCCCAGTTGCTGATGCTCTCGGGCATCGGCCCTGCCGCGCATCTGCAGGATATGGGGATCGAGGTCAAGGTGGATCTGCCCGGGGTGGGCGCCAATCTGCAGGACCATGCGATTGTCCCCATGTCCTGGCGCATGAAGGCCGGAACGCCCAGCCTCAACCGCTCACTGCGCGGCCTGGGTATTGGCGCTTCGCTCATTCAGTACCTGTTGACCAGGCAGGGAGCCATGGCCATGCCTGCCTCGGAGTTTGCCGCATGGTTCAGCAGCGATGCGAGCCTGCCCTACAACGATATCCAGATTCACGGCCTGCCCGTGACCGGCGATATCGAGGGCTATATGCAAAGCGGCAAGAACTACCGCACCGAGGCCTTCCCCGGCATGACGATGGCGCCCTACCAGGTGCGACCTTACTCGCGCGGCCAGCTCCGGCTCAGGAGCCGCCATCCCGAGGAGCTGGCCAGCATACGCATGAACTTTCTGCACGACGCGCGTGACCGCAAGGCGCTGCTTCACGGCGTGCGCATGGCCAGCACGATCGCCCGTCAGCCTGCACTGGCCGGGCTGATCGAAACGCAGACCCGACCGACGCCTGATCTGCAAAGCGATGACGAGCTGCTGGACTGGATCTCCATGTACCTGGGCTCTGGCCATCACGCCAGTGGCAGCTGCCGCATGGGCGATGCGGCCGACCCGCTGAGCGTGGTCACGCCCGATCTCCGGGTCAAGGGCGTGCAGGGGCTGCGCGTGATCGATGCCTCGGTCATGCCGCATCTGGTGTCGGGCAACACGAATGCTGCATCGGTGGTGATTGGCGACAAGGGCGCAGATCTGGTGCTGGGCCTGGAACCTCCCGCTGCAAGGCGGTGGAATGTGGCTGCGGTGCTACCGGATGTCGTACCTGCCGCCGCCGTGGTTTGAGCTTTGGAAGAATGGGTGGAGACAAAAAGATGAACTTCGATTTCAGTGACGACCAGAACGCCTTGCGCAACGAAATACGAAAATTCCTGACCAGGGAATCGCCGTTGACGCAGGCGCGTGCCTTGCTCGAGGGCGAGGGGCATCATGCTCAGGACGTATGGAGCGGCATGGCCCAGCTGGGGGTGACCAGCCTGATGCTGCCCGAGGACTGCGGCGGCATAGGCCTTGGTTCCATGGAAATGTGCGTGGTGGCCGAGGAAGTGGGCCGCCAGCTCAGTCCTGTGCCTCTGGCATCGACCATGTATCTGGCGGTGCAGGCAGTCCTGCTATCTACACAGGATCGGTCTGCACAACGCCAGCAATGGCTGCTGCCGGTTTCGGGCGGAAGCATTGGCTGCCTGGCAGCGCCGACGGACGGGCAGGAGCCGCCATCCGCTCTGCCCCTGTTTGACGGCAAGACCTTGAAGGGGGAATGTCCGTTGGTGGCCGACGGCATGGCCGCGCAATGGGGTGTGGCGCTGGCGCGCAATGCGACGGGAGCGGATGTGCTGGTGGCCTTCAGGTGTGACGGCTCGGTGCAGCGCAAGAAGCTCAAGACGCTGGATCCTTCCAAGCCCTATGCCTTGTTGCGCTTTGACGGCACGGCGGCCGAGCAACTTGACGGGGCCGGCAGCGCGGCTCAAGTGCTGGCGCGCGTGCGCAATCGCGCGGCCGTGATGCTGGCCTTTGAACAGCTGGGAGCAGCTGACGCCGCACTGGAGATGGCCTGCAGCTACGCCAGGGAGCGCAAGGCCTTTGGCCGTCCCATTGGGTCCTATCAGGGCATCAAGCACAAGCTGGCCAATCTCTACACCAACAACCAGCTGGCCCGTGCGCATTGCTACTACGGGGCCTGGGCACTGACGGCAGACATGACGCTGGCTGATGGTGTGCCCGAGCTGCCCGGCGCAGCCGCCGCAGCTCGCGTGAGCAGCACTCAGGCGCTGTCGGACGCGGCGCAGGAAAACCTGCACACCCACGGCGGCATGGGCTATACATGGGAGCTGGATTGCCATCTGTTCTACCGCCGTGCGCGCCAGCAGGCCGTGGAGCTGGGCAGTATCCACGCCTGGCGCGAGCAGGTGGCGGTCGAGTTGCAAAAGCGGTTGCTTGCTCCTGCGAAAGAGACGATTGGGCAGAGCTTGGCCGCGGCTGAGCGCCAGTCCATGGACTTTGAAGACACGCCCGAAGAGGCCGCCTTCCGCGCCGAATGCCGCGCCTGGCTGCAGGCCAATGCCGAGCCCAAGGCCAGTGCCGACGACTACTTCGGTCGTGACATGACTGCCGAGCAGCGCATGGAGGCAGCCCGGCTCTGGCAGGGCAAGAAGGCTGCAGCGGGTTTTGGCGCGATTACCTGGCCCAAGATGCTGGGGGGCCGGGGCGGCACACCCATGCAGGAGCTGATCTGGCGCCAGGAAGAGGGCAAGGTCAAGGTGCCCACGGGCATGTTCAATGTGAGCCTGGGCATGGTGCTGCCATCGGTGATGGCACATGCCAGCCCCGAAGTGCTGGGCCAGCATGTGGCCCCGGCACTGAGCGGAAAAAACCTTTGGTGCCAGCTGTTGAGCGAGCCGGGTGCCGGCTCCGATCTGGGCATGGTGCGCACACGTGCCGAGCGCGCGACCGATGGCCGCGAGGGATGGATCGTCAACGGGCAGAAGGTCTGGACGTCGCTGGCGCAGTTTGCCCAGTTTGGTCTGGTGCTGGCAAGGACCAATCCGCAGGCGAGCAAGTTTGAAGGCTTGACCACCTTCTTCCTCGATATGCGCTCGCCGGGCATTACCGTGCGCCCGATTCGCCAGGCAGGGGGCGAGTCCGAGTTCAACGAAGTCTTCTTCGAGGACGTGTTCGTGCCCGATAGTCAGATGGTGGGCAAGCTGGGCGGTGGCTGGAAGGTCACGCTGACAGGCTTGATGGCAGAGCGCCTGGCCATCGGCGGCGTGATGCCCGCCGAGCTGTGGCGCACCACGGCGGGCCTGCTGGCCGATCATCGGTTTGACGGCAGGCCGGCGCTGCAGGACGGTCGCCTGCGCGAGCGCTGGGCCGACCTCTATCTGAAGGAGCAGGCGCTATGGCTGCTGCAGTGCCGCGCGCTGACGGCGCTGAGCAAGGGCCGCCAGCCCGGCCCCGAAATGAGCGGCGCCAAGAACGTGGCCGCTGCCGCGCTGCAGTCCTTCAGCTACTTCGCCATCGACCTGCTGGGCGAGCGCGGCGTGCTGGCCGCCAGCGAACTTGGCGAGCGCTTTGCCATGGTCGAGCGCCTGTGGTTCGGCTCTGCCGGCATGCGCATTGCGGGCGGTACCGACGAGGTGGTGCTCAACAGCATTGGCGAGCGCGTGCTGGGGCTGGCCGCAGAGCCTCGTGCGGACAAGGACCTTCCCTTCTGCGAACTGCTTGCCTAGTGACTTGGCGCGGCACACCGCAAAGTGCCGCGGCCTTTTTACCGGGAATGCAAGGCTCCATTCAATCCACGTGGCGGAGATCACGTTTTTCAGGAGACAGGAAATGAGTGCATCTGCTGCGGCCCGAGTGCCGCAAGCCGCTTCGGCCAGGGTGATGTCGGCGAGCAATGTGACGGGCTGGCGTCGTCACTATCTGCTGCTGGTGCTGCTGCTCGTCTATGGAGTGAGCATGATCGACCGCCAGATCATGGGGGTGCTGATTCAGCCCATCAAGCAGGAGATGGGGGTTTCGGACAGCGCCATGGGCTTGCTCACGGGTCTGGCCTTTGCTCTGTTCTACAGCATTCTGGCCGTCCCTTTTGGCCGCTTTGCCGATCGTACCAACCGCCGCAACCTGATCGCCTGGTGCTGCGCCGGCTGGAGCGTTGCCACGGGTCTTTGCGGCATGGCGGTGGGCTTCTGGAGCCTGACGGCTGCTCGTGTGGGCGTGGCTGTGGGAGAGGCGGGCAGCACGGCCGCATCGACCACCATGATCGCAGACGTCTACCCGCCCGAGCAGCGCAGCCGGGCCATGAGCGTGTTCAGCCTGGGTCCGCATCTGGGCTCGCTGGTGGGCCTGGGCGTGGGAGCCTGGATTGCCCAGCACCATGGTTGGCGTGCGGCCTTTCTGTGGCTGTCTGTGCCCGGCGTGCTGATCGCTTTGATGCTGCGCTTGACTTGCCGTGAGCCCTTGCGTGGCGCGCAGGAAGGTCGTGCCGTGGTGCAGGCAGCAACCGAGAAGTTCAGCGAGGTAATGTCAGCCCTGGTGCGCAACAAGGCGTTTGTGGGCCTGGGGCTGGCCAGCATGCTGATGGCGTTCGCGGGTTACGCGATCGGCATGTGGAACACGGCGTTTCTGGTGCGCTCCCATGGTCTTCAGCTCAAGGATGCTGGCGCCATCATGGGCTTTATCGGCGGGCCTGCAGCCATCGCTGGTGCTTTGCTCAGCGGCTGGCTGACGGATCTCATGGCCAGGCGCGACAAGCGCTGGCAGGTGGGCATGCCGATTCTGGGCACGCTGATCTCGGTGCCGCTGGGGCTGGCCTTCTATCTCAACACCTCGCCCCAGACCTGGCAGCTTGCGGGGCTGCAGATTCCCCACGCCGTGGCCTTCTATGGCCTGTTTGCCATCTTCTCCAGCTTCTGGGCGGCGCCGGTCTTTGCGGCACTGACCAATGTGATCGCAGCGCATCGCCTGGCGACCTCGCTGTCCATCTACAACCTGCTGCTGACGGCTGTCGGCGGCGGGCTGGGGCCTTTGGCGGTGGGACTGCTCAGCGACGCCTTCACTGCCGGTTACGGGCAGGAGTCGCTGCGCTGGGCGCTGGTCTGCATGCTGACGTTCTATCTGCTGGCGGTGGGAATCTATGTCTGGGTCATCAGGCACTACGCGGCGCAGCTGGCAGCAGGAAAGACGGCTTGAGCGGCAGCGCTTTGCCTGCTGCCAGCCGGAAGGCATACGCACTAGGGTTGGCGCTCTTGGCAGCACATGCCGTTTAGTCAGAGCATTGGCGCGCCAGTGACCAAGGGTCTGTCCCCAGTTCAAGCGGACGATGGATGCCGCAGGCCAGCCGCCGAGCATGAGAGCGATTGCAGACGCAGTGAATTCAGAACAACTCAAGGACAGACGGAGACAGGAAGATGAAGCGGACCTTCAATTTGGCAGATATTTTCGAGCTGGTGGTACAGGCCGTACCTGATCGCACGGCCTTCGGTTGCGGCGACCAGAAGCTCAGCTTCAAGCAGCTCGATGAGCGAGCCAATCAGCTGGGCAATGCGCTGCGTGCGCGTGGCATCGGGCGGGGCGACAACGTCGGCATCCAGCTCTACAACTGCGCCGAGTATCTGGAGGCCTTTTTCGCCTGCAGCAAGATCGGTGCCGTGCCCGTGAACGTGAACTACCGCTATGTGGCCGATGAGCTTCAGGGACTGTTCAACAGCCTGGATCTGCGCGGCCTGGTCTATGGCGCGGACTTCGATGCGTCGGTGCTGGAAGTCATGCCCCGGGTGCCCACGCTGCGCCTGGCGCTGCGGGTTGGCACTGTGCGCGATGGCCTGCCCAGAAGCGTTCAGCCCTACGAGTCGGTGCTGGCCGAAGGCGCCCGGGAGCTCACGGACGCCGAGCGCAGCGATGACGATATCTTCATGCTCTGCACCGGCGGCACCACGGGGCTGCCCAAAGGCGTGATGTGGCCACATAAATCCCTGTTCATGGGGGCCTTGGGCGGTGGCGGCTATTACTTCCGCCGGCCTCCCATCGAACGGCCGGAGGAGCTGCTCCAACTGGTGCCCAACGGTCCGGCGCTGGCCTATCTGGCGGCGGCCCCGCTCATGCATGGCGCAGCCATGTGGGCCACCCTGATCAGCCTGTTTTCCGGGCATCCGGTCTATGTGAACGATCGCAAGAACTTTGATCCCGTGCACATGCTGGATCTGATCGAGCATCACCAGATCAATGTGATGGCCGTGGTTGGCGATGCCATGGCCTTGCCCATCATCCAGACGCTGGAGAACAACCCCGGGCGCTGGCCTCTCAAGTCACTGATGATCTTCGGCAACGGCGGTGCCGTGTTTTCGCGTCATCTGCAGGAGCGGCTGCTGGTGCAGGTGCCTCATCTGGTGCTCAACAACGGCATGGCCAGCTCCGAATCCGGTGTCTTGGGCGGAGGGGAGAAAACGCCCGAGGGCGAAGGCTTTATACGCATCTCGCCGCGTCCTGACCTCAGCGTGATCTCCGAAGATCTGCGCATCCTGAATCAGCCAGGGGAGGAAGGCATTCTTTCGCGCCGTGGTCACATGCCCCTGGGCTATTACGGAGATCCCAAGAAAACGGCCGAGACCTTTGTGATGGTCGAGGGCAGCCGCTGGGTGTTGACAGGGGACAGGGCCCGCATCGACACCACGGGCGAATATGTGGTGCTGGGTCGTGGCTCGCAGTGCATCAACACAGGAGGCGAGAAGGTCTACCCCGAAGAGGTGGAGGAAACCGCGCGCCGCTACCCGCCGGTTCAGGATGTGGTGATCGTGGGCCTTCCTGACGAACGCTGGGGCAGCAAGGTGGTGGCCGTGGTGCAGGTGCAGCAGGGCCATGAGTTCGATCTGCAGGAGTTCGAAAAGATCTGCCGCAGCAATCTGTCGGGCTACAAGCTGCCGCGCGCCGTATATCTGACCACTGAAGTCAAGCGCAGCCCGGCAGGCAAGGCGGATTACCGCTGGGCCAAGGCCTATGCGGCGGAGCATGAGCCGCTTGGCGCCGTAGCGGCCTGAACCAGAAGGAAGAACAGTTACAGACAGCACAGAGGATACCCTGTTCGTCGCGCCTGACGACGGGATTTAAAGGAGGCTCCGGCCTCCTTCTTTTTTATCTTCAGCGTGGCGCAGCGCAGATCCGGCGCGCAGTCTTCTCGGACTTCAGCGCCACAAAGGCCTTGGCCTGCGTGTCATAGCGGTGTGCAATCACATACTGGCTGCAGCGATCCGAATAGCGCGCGCAGGTCTGCATGGCAATGCAAAGATGGGGCCCGTTTCCCCAGACCTTGGCGGGCGGCCGGTCGTAAATGCCTTCGTACAGCGTCTGCTCCTGCGCTCCTCCGTCATTCCATCTGGCCACGATTTCAGAAGAGAAATGGTCAAAGCCTGCGTTGCTGTAGCCTACCTCGTAGTCAATCGTGCCCAGCCTGGTGATGGAAGTGCGGCCCGTTACCTGCTTATCCCAGGCTGCTGCTTCCTGCGCGCTGCAAGGCATGACGAAAAAGCTCAGCAGCATGAGCCACGTCTGAAGCAGGGTATGGAACTTGCGCAAATGCATGGGGTACAGACATGGAAGATGACGGGTCACTATATCGCTGGGATCCGCATGGCGTGAACACGATCTGCTCAAGGCACTTGGTCGAGGCGCCTGATCTCTGCGAAGGAGGCCAGGGAGGATGGCTGCTCACAAGCGGCGCGGGCCTGGCGGATCTGGTCCGTTTTTGGATGCAGGGATGTGCACGAAAGCGCTCCTGTCCGGATGAAAAAATGAGCGCAGGCCTCAAGAGCCGGGCTTGCTTCGAGGCCTGATGGGGAGACCGGCAGCGTTCAGCTGCCCCTGTGCTCGCTGCGCTTGAGCAAGCGGCCTGGCAATGCATCGGTGGCCATGCTGTCGCGGTAGGTGATCTGGCCGGACTTGATGGTGTAGCGATAGCCCTGCGCGCCTTGAAGGAAGCGCTTGCCGCCGGCAGGCAGGTCGCGAGCGATGTGCGGCGGCAGAATTTTGAGCGCCTGCAGGTCGATGAGGTTGATATCCGCCAGTTTGCCGACCTGCAGGACTCCTCGGTCGGCAAAGCCGTAGAGCGAAGCCGGCCGCTGCGTGAGCATATGGACGGCCTGCTCGATGCTGAACAGGCCGCGCTCGCGCACCCATTCTGTGAGCAGAAAGGTCGTTGCGCTGCCGTCGCAGATGGTGCCCACATGAGCTCCGCCATCGCCCAGGGCGGGCACGGTGTGGGGATGGCCGAGCAGCTCGTGCAGGGCGCTGCAGTCATGGTTCAGATAATTGGCCATGGGCAGATAGACCAGGGCCTGGCCTTCATTGCCCAGCATGAAGTCATACATCCAATCCAGCGGTGGCTGGCCGGCTGCGTCGGCCAGAGCCTGAACCGAATCCCCTTCTTGCGGCAGATAGTTGGGCTCTTGTCCGCACCAGGGGTACATGCCCGCAAAGTTCTGGCCGAAGTACTCCATGAACAGGTGGGGATTGCGGTCCTTCTCGCCGAGGATGGCGCTGCGCGTGCCTGGTCGCGACAGCTCTTTGATGCGTTCTGCCGGACTGAGCTGAGCCAGCGCTTCATAGCTGGGCTTGCTGGAAAAGGGGTTCAGGCTGCATTCAAACCCCATGAGTACGCCCACAGGGCGGTTGAGCACCTGGCCCATGATGCGCAGCCCGTCGGCATTGGCTGTTTCAATATGGCGCAGCAGCTCTCGGTGCAACTGCGGGCGGTGCGGATACTGAAGCACGGTGAGCGTGCCGGCGCAGCCTGTGTTCCGACTGACGCGTGTGAGGATGCTGAATTCGTCCTCGACGTGCTCGAAGTCCGAGATCATCTGGAAAACGCTGTTCGGATAGCTCTTGAGCGAGAGTCCCAGCTCCAGCAGCTCCTCGCTCACAGCCTGGTACATGGGGGTGAAGTCCCCCGACTTGGAGCGGTGGGCCATGGTGCGCGAGGTGGACAGACCCACGGCTCCGGCTGCCAGGCCTTGCTTGATCAGCTCCTGCATGGTTCTGATGTCCTCGGCATTGGCCTGCTCGCGCCGTATGGCGCGCTCTCCCATGGCATAGACGCGCAGCGGACCGTGAGGCAGCAGCGCGGCAATATCGATGTCGTAGCGCTGCTCTTCCAAGGCTTGCAGATACTCAGGAAAGCTTTCCCAGCTCCAAGGCAGGCCTTCATGCAGCGCGGTGTCGGGGATGTCCTCGACGCCCTCCATGAGCGCAATCAGCGTGTCGCGGTCCTCGGGCCGGCAGGGGGCAAAGCCCACGCCGCAGTTGCCCATTACTGCGGTGGTCACGCCCTGCTGGGAGCTTGGCCAAAGCCTTTCATCCCAGGTCGCCTGACCGTCGAAGTGCGTGTGCACATCCACAAAGCCCGGCGTCACCAGCAAGCCGTCGGCATCGATTTGCTGCGCGGCGGTGCCCAGGTCTTGGCCGATGGCGGCGATGCGCCCGTTGCGCACGCCAAGGTCTGCGCGGTAAGCGGGGGCACCGGTGCCGTCCACGATGCGGCCGCTACGGATCAGCAGGTCGAATTGCTGCATGTGTCAGTCTCCTTGAGGTTCTGGCGTGCGGTCGAGCCCGCAGCCGCATTCCATTAAGAGGCAATCCGCACGCAAGGCCAATCCGGGTTAGGGAATCGTCCGTTGGGACGATGTGAGGGCGGCTGCTCATGACCACGATGCTCAAGGCCGTTCCATTGAACTGGACATGGATGCGGCCGCGATGTGAGACGTGTGCAAAGACCTGCGCCCGCGCTCCTTGCGTCCGAGGGCAGACAGCGCTGCTGAGGCGTGAGCAGCGGCGAGAGCCATGACGTGATGCAAAAAACCAAGAAAACAATGACAAACAAAAATCATCAGAACCCATCAAGGGTGTATGTGCTGGCGCTGTTGACGGCCCTGTCTGCCCTGACCTTCATGGACCGGCAGATCCTGGCTGTGCTGCTGCAGCCCATCAAGCAGGAGTTCGGCTTCTCGGACTTGCAGATCGGCCTGATCACCGGACTCGGTTTTGCGCTGACGTTCGCGGCACTGGGCATTCCTCTGGGGCGACTGGCAGATAGACAAGAGCGTCGCAGCCTGATTGCATGGTGCCGTGGCGTTGGTGGCAGCGTTGCGGCGCTGGGCGCGCTGGCCACAGGTTCGGGTGGATTGGCGGCATCGCGCGCCGGTGCCGCATTGGGGGATGCCGGTGGCGGCGCTGCGTCCATGTCCATCCTGGCCGATCTGTACAAGCCCCATGAGCGCTCGCGTGCCATGAGCGTTTTTGGTGTCGGCAATGCGATGGGCGCCTTGCTGGCTTTGTTGCTGGGGCCGTTGTTTGCCGAGTGGTGGGGCTGGCGTGTGACCATGGTCATCGTCGGTGTAGCCATCATGGTCCTGTCCCTGGTGCTGCGCCTGAGCATCAGCGAACCCGCTCGTACCATCGCGCAGGTGATCTCCGAGCCGCAGGACGGCCGGCAGCAGGCCAAATCTGCCGTCGCCTTGATATGGAAAGAGCCCGTGACCCGGTTTTTGATCGTGGGCGCTGCTTGTGTCCTGATCGCGGGAATCTCGATCGGCGCCTGGAATGTGGCTTTGCTTGCGCGGCGTTTCGACCTCAGTCTCAAACAGGCGGGGACAATTTCTGCAGGGGCCGCTGTGCTCTCGGTCTCGGGCAGCCTGTTCTCTGGCTGGTTGACGGACCGGCTGGCGCGCAGCGATGTGCGCTGGCAGATTCGCATCCCCGTGATCGGCACCAGCGTGGCCATGGTGCTGGGTTTCGGCTATCTGCTGGTGGGCTCGGACATGTTCATGCTGTCCATGGCCTGCATGTTGATCTATTCGTTCTTCACATCCTGGTGGGCTCCGGCCACCTACGCTGCCTTGAGCCTGGTCGTGCCGACCGAGCGGCGAGCCACGGCCAGCGCCATGGTGCTGATGGCCGGAGCCCTGCTGGGCAACGGAGTGGGGCCTATTGTGGCCGGCTGGCTCAGTGATGTGCTCAACGCCGTTGCGCCTGGCGAAGGCTTGCGCTATGCCATGGCGATCATGATGTGCACGCTGTTGCCGGCGGTATGGGCGTTTTACCGTGCTCTGCAGCATTACCCCGGCGCCTATCGCAAGGCCCACGCCACCGTGGCAGTTGCCGCATGAAGGCGGAAGAAGTGGCCGCGAAGGATTCTTGCGTCGTCTGGAAGATGATCTATCTGGCGCGGCGCAACCCGGCGCTGCGCCCGGAGGAGTTCGCGCAGGCCTGGCGCGAGCATTCCGCGCTGGGTCGTCAGTGCCGCAACGTGGGCCAGCGCGTCAAGGCAGTGGCCCAGTGCTCACGACATCTGCAGGCAGATGCCGCAGCCCTGAGCACGGACTATGACGGCGTCAACCTCATGGTGCTGGCAGAGCGCGAAGCCGGCTCGGCCATCTGGAGCGATCCGGAAACTCTGGCCGTCATGCGTCCCGACGAGCCGCGCGTGTTTGCCGACTATGTGCGCAATTTCTCGCTGCTATGCCGTCAGCAGGTGTTGCGTGGCAGCCTGTGCGCAGATGTTTTGCCGCAGCACCAACAAGTCATGTTGATCGGCTTTTTGCAGCGCAACGACGTCTGGCGGGGTGCAGCGGCCTTGCCGGAGATTTGTCCACCGCAGTGGCAAAGCCTTGCCCTTGGCCTGGCCAGCCGCATTGTCTGCAACACCGTTGATGAGCAGCCGCCTTGCGGCTACGGCTACCGCCATGTGGTCGAGTGGTGGTTTGACTCGGTGGAGCAGGCGCAGGCGGCAGCGGCTTCACTCGATGTCTCGGACCGTGCGCAGGACGGCGAGTTTGGCTGGGGCGAACATGTCTTCATGCTGACGCAGGTGACGCATGCCAGACCTTGAGGACTTGAAAAGATAGTAGCTTCTCACGCTTTATGAATAAGGACTTCAATATGTTTTGTATTGAATTTTCATGGGGATAAAGCGCTTGGAGCTATGGTTTTGGAAGCAGATATTCACTCCGACAAAAAAAGGCCCATGCAAGCGCATGGGCCTTTGGCCTTGGAGATTCTCGGGATCAGGCCGTCGCTTCCTCGGCTTCCTGGGTATAGGCCACCATTCCGCGAGGAATGTACCTGCCTTCGCACTGGTCCAGATACTCGGCCGCCTTGGCGCGGGGGTTGTAGAACTGCTTGTACCAGATACGGGCCTTGAGGAATGCGCCGTCGCTGGGGATGAACAGCGGGTTCAGGCAGGGAGCTTTCTGCGACCAGACTTCGAAGTCCTGGGCAAAGGCCAGGCGGCTGGCTTCCTGGTACTGTTTGGCCGCGATTTCGTCCGCCTTGGTGGGCAGGCCGCCGTGTGCAGTCTTGACCAGCAGGTTGTGCCAGACCTTGATCCTGCCGTCCTCGATGGGGGTATGCATGATCATCATGAAGGAGTTGAACATGCCGCTGACCTTGGAGACCAGGATGGCGGGGCCGTGGTACCAGGTGTCGGTGTGCAGATCGGCGCTGGCACCGCCTTCGCCCACCAGGGTTCGGTGACCGCCGCACTGGCGCTGGATGGCGTTGTGGCCCTTGAACTCGTTCTCGAAGCGCGCCACGGTGGAGCCGTGGATGGGGCTGAGGTGACCATAGTCGGCAATATTGTCCACGACCTCCATGGGGTGCTGGTTCAGCTCGCCCAGGTAGTCCCACTGGCCGTTGACATAGGTCTCGTCATGCCAGTCGCCAAAAGTGGGCAGATCGTAGTCGGGCTCACCGCCTTCGGGATCGAACCAGACCCAGATGGCGCCGTACTGCTCGACAACCTTCCAGCTCTTGACTGCGGCCGCGGCCGGAATGGCTCCGTCGTGATAGGGGATGTGGTCGCACTTGCCGTCCGCGCCGAAGCGCCAGCCGTGATAGGGGCAGCGAATGCCGTCGCCTTCCACATTGCTGCCGCCGCCGTCGATCACCACATAGCTGGTGGTATTGGGCGCTGCCAGATGAGTCTTCATATGGGGGCAGTAAGCGTCCAGCAGCACGACCTTGCCGCTTTCGCGGCCACGGTACAGCGCGAAATCCTGGCCGAAGAAGCGCACGGCCACGGGCTTGTGGGTGTCGAGCGCCTGGGCCTCGGAAATCATGAACCAGCCACGTGGGTAGGTGAATTCACCGAGGCGGTAGTCCTTCGTGGTTGCCATTGCAGAGGTCTCCGTATTTAGTTTTGGACGGATGAATCTTCTGGCAAGCGACGTCGCCGCGCATACTCTGTTTGGACGAGTGAAGGCGCAGCTTTGATCTGGCACAAACCGCACAGGGTTTGCCCTTGGTTGGGTGTTTGCGCACGCTTACATGCTGTTCATGCTTTCGCAGCCACGTGCTCTTTGTGAAGTGGTTGCAGGTCAATCATGGTGTAACTCTTGGCCAGTGGCAGAGCGCCTTCCTCAGTGCCCAGCCAGAACAGTGCTGCAGCAATTTCTTCAGGGGTAGAGGCACCATAGCGCTGAGCCAGCAGGCCATCGTCGCCCAGCGTGGCCTTGACGGCCTCGGTTGTCACCACGCCGGGGTTGACGCTGAAGGCGCGCACATTCTGCTGCTTGTATTCGGTGTTGATGCAGCCGGCCAGGCGCGCGATGGCGGCCTTGGAGGCTCCATAGGCAAAGCCCCAGCCACCCTGGTCGGCGGGCACGGGCGGGTTGTACTGGCCCGCAGCCGAGCACACATTGATGATGCGGCCGCCGCCTTGTGCCGCCATGGCCGGCAGCAGGCGCTGCGCCAGATGGAACGGGGCGATGACATTGCCCAGCATGGAGCGCTGCAGCGACTCGGCCGTTATCTCGGGGATCAGGTGGTTGATCTCGCGGTTCTGGTAGACGGCGTTGTTGATCAGCAGATCGACACGGCCAAAGCGTTTCAGCACAGCGTCGGCGGCCTTGTCCAGGCTGGTCAGGTCCATCAGGTCCATGACATGCGGAAATACCTCGCCGCCGGCTGCCTCGATGGCCCAGGCGGTGGACTCCAGACTGCCGGACAGCAGCTGCCCGCCTGGCAGACGCAGCTGGTTGTCCAGCTGCGCGCCTTCGGTCAACGTGCGCGCGGTGATGGCCACGCGCCATCCCCTGGTGGCAAAGTAGACGGCAGTTGCCGCGCCAATGCCGCGGCTGGCACCGGTGATGAGAACTACGGGCTGGCTCATGAGAGTCTCCAATTTTTGATGATCAGGCGGCATTCATCTGCAACTGCTGCAGGCGCTGCTGATAGGGGCGGATGGCCAACGCGAAGAAAAGCGAAGTGATGACGAGCAGCGAGGTCACGCCCATCAGTGCCCAGCGCAGGCCTTCGGAGCCGTGGGTCCGGGCAAAGTAGTCCGACAAAATGCCCGTTACCAGCGGACCCAGGCCCACGCCCAGCAAGGTCATGAACAGATTGAGAAGTGCCGAGGCAACGCTGCGCTCGGCGGCAGTCACCATCTGGCTGACGGCGCTGTATGCAAGCGTGGCAAACCAGCTCGCAAAAAAGCCGAACAGCAGGGCAAATGCCATGGCATAGGGGACCTTGATGCCGGCAACCGTCCAGAAGTCGGACACGGGCCAGAAAAACACGGCCACGCCTGCAGGCACGGCGCAGAGGGTGCCCATGGCGGCCAGACGCAGCTGCCAGCGCGAGTCGCGCTGTGTCAATCTGTCGCTGAGCCAGCCGCAGAACATGGCGCCGAACACGGCACCCAGGCCGCTGGCCAGGCCGAACACCAGGCCAGCGTGGGAGATGCTCATGCCGTGAATGCGCATGAAAAAGCTCGGAGCCCAGACACCGTAGCCATAACCTGCAATACCGGCCACGCCGCAGGCGATGCAGATATTGCGCAGCGGCGCCATGCCCAGCAAACGCCTGACCTGGCGAAACATGGATTCGCGCGCAGCGCTGCCTTGAGCTGCGGGCTTGATGCTCTCATAGGCGCCACGTGCCGGTTCCTTGACAAAGAAATACACCAGCAGCGCAAGGATTACGCCCGGGATGCCGAAGGCGAGAAACACGGAGCGCCAGCCGTAATGCTGGGCCACCATGCCGCCGATGACCAGGCCCAGCAGCGTTCCCAGGTTGGGGCCCATCATGAACAGACTGATGGCAAACGAACGCATCTTGGGGGGATACAGGTCCGAGACTATGGACACCGAGGGCGCCATGCCGCCGGCTTCGCCCACTGCCACGCTCATGCGGGCCAGCAGCATGTGCCAGTACTGGGTGGCCATGCCGCAGGCAGCGGTGGCAAGGCTCCAGATCCCGCAGCACAGGGCCACGATGTTGCGGCGGTTGCGGGTGTCGGCCAGACGCCCCACAGGCACACCCAGCAGGGCATAGATCAGACCGAAGGCCAGCCCCGTGAGCAAACCCATCTCGGTGTCGGAGGCACCGAATTCCTGTTTGACGGGCTCCAGCAAAATAGACAGAACCTGTCGGTCAATGAAGGAGAAAATATAGACCAGCGCCAGCAGGGCGAGGCTGAGATGAGTGCGCCAGCTGACGGCGGGAGGCGGGGTTTGATGGGTGTGCATGCGCTGCATCGTGCGAGGGGCCTAGGGTTATGCCATCGTCTTTTTGGACGACGACCGCGAAATCCTCAGGTCTGAGCATGTGCCTTCCGTTCATGGCTTTCAAGAGAAGTATCGAGGAGACAAAATGACCCAGACGAATTCGTCCATCGGCATTCGCCAGCTGCTGGACATGCAAAAACAGGCCTTTATCGAAGAGGCAGCAGCCAGCGCCGATGTGCGCATGCAGCGTATTCAGCAAGTCATCGACATGCTGGTGGAGCACAAGGAGGCGCTGTGCCAGGCCATGGGCGAAGACTTTGGTGGCCGCCCCGCCGTGTTCTCGCTGGCCAATGACATTCTTGGCTCGCTTTCCTCGCTCAAGCATGCACGCGATCACCTCAAGGGCTGGCTGGGTGACTCCGAGCGTCCCAGTGTCAAACCCTTCGACATGTTTGGTGCCACGG
This sequence comes from Comamonas testosteroni ATCC 11996, assembly GCF_000241525.1. Lineage (GTDB taxonomy): Bacteria > Pseudomonadota > Gammaproteobacteria > Burkholderiales > Burkholderiaceae_C > Comamonas > Comamonas testosteroni. The sequence continues at coordinate 111,200 of NZ_AHIL01000038.1, read as the reverse complement.
CCTGGGTTAAGTACCAGCCCAAGGGCGTGATCGGCATCATCGGCACCTGGAATGCGCCTCTGTTCACCTTGCTGTCGCCGCTGGCCTGCGCGTTCGCGGCGGGCAACCGGGCCGTGCTCAAACCTTCCGAAATTGCACCGCGTACGGCCCAGGTGCTGGCCGAGGCCGTGGCCAAGCGCTTTGATCCCCAGGTGCTGGCCGTGGTGCAGGGCGGTCCCGAAGTGGCTGCGGCATTTGCCGAGCAGCCCTGGAACCATCTGGTCTTCACGGGCTCCACCAGCGTGGGCAAGCTCATCATGGCTGCCGCCGCCAGGAACCTGGTGCCCGTGACGCTGGAGCTAGGTGGCAAGTCCCCCGTGCTGGTGGGCGATTCCGCCGACATCGCCAATGCGGCCGAGCGCATCGCCGTTGGCAAGTCGCTCAACTCCGGCCAGCTTTGCGTGTCACCCGACGTGGTCTGGGTCCATGAATCCCGCCTGCAGGCTCTGGCTGATGGCATTGCCTCGCAATACCAGGCGCTGTATCCCTCGGTGACAGGCAACGCAGACATGACGCCCGTGATCAACGAGCGCCACCACGCACGTGTGAAAGCCTATGTCGATGATGCCAAGGCGCGCGGTCTGACCGTGCTGGAAGTCGGTGCCGCGCAAGCCGGTGCAGACCGCCGCCTGCCGCTGGCGCTGGTCATCAATCCGCCAGCCGAAGCCGAAATCTCTCGGCACGAAATCTTTGGCCCGGCCGTGGTGCTGCGCAGCTTCCTGAACATCCGCGACGCCGTGGCCGCGATCAATGCCGGTGAGCGCCCGCTGGCGCTGTATTACTTCGGCAGCGACGAGACGGAGCAGAACTGGGTGCTGGACAACACGCTGTCCGGCGGCGTCTCCATCAATGACGTGGTCATGCATCCTGCGCTGGAGGATGCGCCATTTGGCGGCGTCGGCGCTTCGGGCATGGGTCACTATCATGGCCGCGAGGGTTTTCTGGAGTTCAGCCATGCCCGCTCCGTCTACAAGGCCGGCAACCACGACCCGCGTCGAGAGTGGGGCATGCTGCCGCCCTATAACGAGCAGTTTGCACAGATGCTGCAGGCAGCAGTTACCCCTTGAGTCGCTGTGCGGCTCCCCGCCTCTAACCGCCGCGCGGCTTCACCCTCTCTGCTGCGCGGGAGAGGGACGACAGTCTCGCTGCGGGGCAGCGGGGCCGTCCAGGCCCTTACTCGCTGTGTCTGATCTGGAATTTGTCTGATTCGCGGCTCTGCCCTGGTGCAGCGCTATCCATTTCAGGGGCTCCATTTTTGCGTGTTGACGCAAGCTGCGGGGGCTGACCATGGGGCTTGCCCCATGGTCCGTTTGGCTGATGTCCTGAAAGCGTTTCGTACAGAGCATGGGCGGGTCAGAACGCAATCATAGGAAGAGACATGAACGAGATTTTTCGCCAGTTTTCGCTGGAGGGGAAGGTGGCTGTGGTGACCGGTGCGGGCAAGGGTATCGGCCGTGCATGCGCTGTCACGCTGGCCAAGGCTGGCGCCGATGTGGCGCTGTTTGCGCGCACCGAGGCGGACCTGCAGGCAGTCAAGGCCGAAATTGAAGCGCTGGGCCGCCGTGCCATTGCCGTGCAGGGCGATGTGAACAAAGAGGAAGATCTGGACAAGCTCATCGTCCGCACCGTGGAGGAGCTGGGCAAGATCAATGTGCTCATCAACAATGTGGGCGGCGGCGGTCCCAACGACCCGCGCAAGGTGGCGGGCAAGGCGGTGGGCGACATGCTGGCGTTCAATGTGGTGCCTGCATACACGCTGATCCAGAAGGCTGCTGCGGCCATGGAGGCTGCGGGCGGCGGGGCCGTGGTCAATATCTCGTCCACGGCGGCACGCTATTCGCAAAAGTACTTCAGCGCCTATGGTGCGGCCAAGGCCGCGCTCAACCAGATGACGCGCTGCCTGGCGCAGGACTTCGGTCCCAAGGTACGTATCAACGCCATCGAGCCCGGCACCATCATGACCGATGCACTGGCGCCGTTTCTCACACCGGATCGCAAGGAGCGCATGGAGAAAACCACACCCATGGCACGCATGGGCCAGCCCGAAGACATTGCCAATGCCGCGCTGTTTCTGGCCAGCCCCGCATCGAGCTGGGTGACTGGCAAAGTGCTGGGGGTGGACGGAGGTGTGGAAGCTCCCAACTTCTGAGTCTGATGGCATCGCTCAGGCGGGGCCGACCGCTTCGCGCAGAAAAAGGGAGCTTGGGCTCCCTTTTTTATGCACGCCTGACGATGTCGCTTGAGCCGAGCCGCAGTATGAGCCGAGCCTTTGCGTTTCCGGTCAAGAGCAATTGCGAGGTCTGCAAGCTGCTGCCCCTGGACGACGCGGCTGCTATGCGATGGCGCTCTGGTGTGGCTTCAGCTTGTCGTCGCCTGAGGGCCGGCCTCGGTCATGCTCTGGAGCGGATTTGCTCCTGCATCAGGTCCACGAAAGCTTTGACCTTTGCAGGTCGGAATCGTGCGGTCGGGAACACGGCATGAATGCCCCCCGATGGCAGCGACCACCCGGGCAGCACCTGTATCAGCGTGCCGCTCTTCAAATCATCGGCAACGGCGAAGTCGGGCAGTACCGACAAGCCTGCCCCATGACGCACGGCTTCGCGCACGGCCAGTGTCGCATCGAGCGAGATCACCGGGTGTACCGTCACGCTCTGACGCTCCAGCTCGCTGCGCGAGAAGCTCCAGCTGCAGGGTTCACGCAGGGCAGTGTTCGCGACAAAGGGTAGCTCGCTGATGTGCTGTGGCTGTTTGAGCTGCGCCACTTGCCGGCGCAATGAGGGAGCTGCGACCAGCAATTGCCTGAAGCTTCCGATCTGACGGGCCTGCACATTCAAGTGGGAAAGCCAGCCGACGCGGATTGCCAGCTCGACCTGCCCCGACATCAGATCAAGCGGCTGGTCGCTGAACACGGCGTCCACCTTGCATTGGGGGTAGTGCCGCGTGAACTCGGTGATGGCTGGAACCACTGCCGTGATGCCATAGTCCAGCGGGGCGGTCAGACGCAAGGTTCCCGAAGGCTCGGCCGCCACTTCCCCCAGTTCGTCGAAAGCATCACCCGCTTCCTTGAGGATGGATGCACAGCGTTGATAGAAGATCCGGCCTGCGTCGGTGGCAACGACCTTGCGGGTGGTGCGAGTCAGAAGCGTCGTGTGGAATTCATGCTCCAGCCTTGCGACCTGCTGGCTGACCACGGCCTTGGTAATGCCCAGCCGGTCTGCGGCTGCCGTGAAACTGCCGGTTTCCACCACGGCCGCGAAGTAAGCCAGGCGCTTGAGATTGGCAAGCCTGCCGGCGATGGATTCTTCTGAATTGTTTGCTATTGACATACAGTTTATCTATTCGATCAGGCTTTTTCTGTCAATGCTTTGTTCCTACGATCAGGGCATTGAAGCAATGGAGCCCTCAGTGACCAAGACCCTGCATTACGTATTCGACCCCCTGTGCGGCTGGTGCTACGGTGCCGCCGCAGCGGTGGCGGCTCTGGGCAAAGCGCCTGAGGTCGAGGTGCGCCTGCTGCTCAGCGGCCTTTTCGCAGGCGCGGGTGCACGTCTCATGGACGATGGCTTTGCAGCCCATGCCTGGGGCAACGATCAGCGAATCGAGCGTCTGACGGGCCAGCGCTTCAGCGAGCGCTACCGCAGCCATGTGCTGTCGGATCGCCAGCAACTGTTCGACAGCGGCCCGGCCACCCTGGCGCTGAGCGCTGTCAGTCTGTGCACTCCAGAGCGCGAGCTTGACGCCCTTGAGGCCATTCAGCATGCCCGCTACGTCAATGGCGAGGACATCACGCAACCGGACACGCTGATGGCAGTTCTGCAGGCTCTGGGGCTGGAGCAGGCTGCTGCAAGCCTGCTGCGCTCTGATGGCGAACTGCTGGCTGCCAATCGAGCCCGCATCGAAGGCGCAAAGGCGCTGCAGAGCCAGCTTGGCGCGCGCGGCGTTCCAAGCTTCATCCTGGAGGCCAATGGCCAGCGCCGATTGCTGAACTCCAGTGCCGCCTACTCCAATCCGCAGGCCTTTGCCGAGCAACTCAGCGCGGGCTGAGCCTTGCGTGTCTGACTTCCGCCATTTTTGAAATTCACCAAAGGACCATCATGATGAATCGCCGAGACTTTGTTCAAACCGCCGCCGCCGCCGGCATCGTCACAGGCCTGGCGGGTTGCGCCGCAGCTGTTAGCGGCCATTCCACGCTGCAATGGAAGCACTTTCCCGCAGGCGACAAAGGCTTCTTCCGTGCGCCCGTGCTGCTCTCGGGCGACAGCGAGGCCATTCTCATCGACGGCGGCTTTTCCCTGCCCGATGGCCGCGCCGTGGCCGAAGCCATCAAGGCATCGGGCAAGCAGCTGACCACCATCTACGTCAGCCAGAGCGACCCGGACTATTACTTCAGCCTGGCTCCGATCAAGGCCGCCTTCCCCGCTGCCAGGGTGCTGGCCGCCTCCGACACCATTGCCGCCATCCGCGCCAATGTGCAAAAAAAGATAGCTACCTGGGCGCCCCAGCTCAAGGAGAACGGTCCGCAGAAGCTTGCCGACATCGTCTTTCCTGAGGCCTATGACGGCCCCGCGCTGATGCTGGAGGGCAACACCATCGAAATCGTCAAGGCACAAGGACTGGAGAACCGCCGCTACCTGTGGGTTCCCTCGCTGAATGCGGTCTTCGGTGGCGTGCTGGTCTTCTCCGGGTTGCATGTGTGGACGGCCGATACCCCGACGCCGGCCTCCCGCGCCGCCTGGGTAAAGAACCTGGAAGCCATCGCCGCACGCAAGCCGGCCGTGATCGTGCCGGGCCACCTGGGTGCCCATGGCGCGCTGGACGTTTCGGCAGTGAACTACACCCGCGAATACCTGCTGGCCTTCGAGCAGGAGTTGGCCAGGGCGTCCAATGGCGACGCGCTGATTGCCGCCATGAACAGGCGCTATCCTGACGCCGGCCTGGCTGCCGCGCTGCAGATCGGCGCCAAGGTGGCCATGGGTGAGATGAAGTGGGGCTGAAGCCAGGGACGCACACCATGACTACCAATCTGGATATCATCCGCGCGACCTACGAAGGCTCGTCCGAGGAGAACGGCAGGAATCTGCTGGCTGCACTGGCGCCTGACGCCCGTTGGACAGAGGCCGCAGGCTTTCCCTATGCAGGAACCTACGTCGGCCCGCAGCAGATCGTCACAGGCGTGTTCCAGCGGCTGGCGACGGAGTGGGACGGCTACAGCGCCAAGGTCCACACCTACCTGGCCGATGGCGACCGCGTGGCCGCCTTCGGCGTCTACTCGGGCACCTATCGCAAGACGGGCAAGGCGATGACGGCGAGCTTCGCCCATCTGTACCGGCTCAACGAGGGCAGGATCACGAGCATGGAGCAGTATGTGGACAGCCACCTGGTGCAGCAGGCGCTGCTGGCCTGAGCGCAACGGAGTCCTGCCATGAGTGAAATCAATGCGCAGCTGCAAGCCATCGCGCTGCAGATGCGGGCCGGGCAATGGAATGCCGCGCACGATGCCGTGCAGCGGCATGACGGCCTGCTCGCAGCCTGGTTGCACGGGCTGCTGCATCTGCAGGAAGGTGATCTGGAGGACGCCGAGAACTGGTATGAGCGCGCCGGCCTGCGCTTCAGGCAGCGAGGCACGCTGCAGCAGGAGCTGGCCCGGTTCGACGCGGCGCTGCGCGCTCGGCCCGGCGCGTGAGCCCGAGGCCGACCGTCCGAGAGCCGGCCTTTGGGCGGCAGAGCTGGACGCCTTATCCCAGTGCCTGCCTCGCAAGATGCGCAACGGCCAGTTGCCTGTTGGCCCTGGTGCGCTCTGCGTCTTCCAGGAACCAGGCTGCCGACAAAGCGGCGTGAGCCATCACCCATTTGAGTAAACGCCGGCGTTCCAGCCCTGTGACATTGATGACTACTGCAAGCTGCCGAGCGAAGCGCTCCGGCTCGGTGCAGGTCTCCAGCTCGGGGTTGCACAGCACGCTCACGTAGTCGTAGTACCGCTCACCTGTGACGCGCTTTGGATCTATCGCCAGCCATCCACGCCTGTCGAAGTCGAGGATGTTGCCGTGGTGCGCATCACCATGCAGGACGACAGGCTCACGCTGCTCATTGATCAGCTCAGCTGCCACCGTTGCGCATTCGGCCATCAAGCCGCCTTCCTGCTGCGCCATCAACGCGAGTGACTCAAAAAAATCCGCCAGTGGCAGCAGCTCTTCAGGTGGTGCCGAGGATCTCTTTGAATGCAGTTGCTCGATGGTGCGGCAGATACAGCTTGTCGCTGCATCGTCTTCGCCTTTTCTGGCCATGTGCAGCAAATGCCTGGAGCCGGTAGCGCGCTCCATCAGCAGCGCTCCTGTATCTTGGTCGTAGGCATAAACTTGCGCTGCTCCATTGCCGCCCCACCATTGAAGCACTCTGGCGCCGATGCGCTCGTCAAGGTTTCGCGTGACCTTGATCATTGCAGGCAGACCTGCCCAGTTCCTTGTGAGGATGACGGGTAGAAGGTCACTTGTATGAGTTGTGAAAGGGGCGCCGGCCACCTTCGCGCTCCAACGTTGGAGATGGATATCAAACAGGTCGAGGTTGGGCATATGGCCGATTTTCGAGCTGACCCATGCAATCCGAAGATCTGGTGCCGTTGTCCCATGTCCGCTGATGGCGGTGGCTTCAACGGGTCAATGCAACTCCTTGGCCGGGGCTGCGGAGTGTCGGGCATCCCCGGCAAGGTCGGCTCGATGGAGTGCTCAACTTCTCCGGTATTACTTTCTTCCAGCGCTCAAGCAAGCTTTCACAAGCAGCCGAGGCCAAGGCCATGCTAAGGACATTGGTCGCCCAGAAAGGGCCGATCCGAATTCTGAGCAAGGGTCTTGTCCTCAGGTTCAGTCCTCGCTCTCACGCGGGTAGCCTGCGTCTGCCCAGCGCTGTGCGGACGCACGGGTGAGACTATGAGCCGGTCGGACTCGTACCTTGGCCAATTCGCTGCCGTCCGCTGCGGTGGCAGTGAGAGTCGCCGTGGGATTGTCCTCATCGGGCTCAATATCGAGAGCCACCGTCACGCGCAATCCGCGAACTTCAATCTGGATGGCTTTGTGCAACAGCGCTGCCTGGTGCTGCTCATGGCGACGTATCACTTCGCTGGCAGTTTTCACCAGCGTGTTGAAGGCCGACACGTCAAGAGGCTTGGGATTCTTCTTGTCACGCCCCATGGTCCATGGGCCGACCAGAGCGGGTTCCGCTTGGCCGTCTTGGGTCATTGACACCGCCCAGCCATCGTCGTCTTCATTCTTGATGACGCGGGCTTCCCAGCCCTTGTGGTGCCAAAGGCGGTCTTCGAAGATGGAGACGTCTTCTGGTTCGAGTTCTGCTGGCATGTCTGGACTTTTCCTGATGCTATCAAGTCCAAAGTCTACTGTTTCTTTATACAGCTTGTGAGGCTGGGTCTATCTCAAGCTTGGGCGTTGTGGGCCATGTATGCCCTGAACAGGTCGACGCAGAGGCCTCGCCCAAAGGCACTGGGCAAGACCATCCCGGTGGAAAGCAGAGACTGCACTCGAGCGTCGATTCAAGCCAAAGCCGCCACTACTTTGCGTAGTCTCATTCGTTCGTCTGGAGCAGAAGACTAAAGCTCATGGCTGTACACGATGAAACCGCTATGTTTGGCTAACTTGTCGTAGAGCGCACGGCCGGCTTCATTGGTTGACTGTGTTTGCCAATAGACGCGATTTGAGCCAGCCAGCATTGCTTGCTTGTAGACGTTGCTGATGAGGGCCTTGCCAACTCCAAGCTGACGCTTTTTCGGGGCCGTAAAAAGATCTTGCAGATAGCAGACAGGGCCAAGTCTCGTAGTGCTACGGTGAAATATGTAATGCGCTAGACCAACCACTTCTCCTGCATCTTCAGCGACCAGCGCAAATACAGGTTCGATGGGGTTAAAGAATCGCTCCCAGGTTTTCTGGGTTATTTCCTTCGCCAGTCCGGTAGCTCCGGCCCTTCCATAGAAAGCGTTATAGCCATCCCAGAGTGAAAGCCACGCTTCAAAGTCATGTGGCTGGACTTCTCTTACTACTACGGATGTTGTAGCGTCAATTCTGGACATAGGAAAGACTTTTCATAGTACGAACAGCGAGTAAATTGAACGACCTGCATTGCAGTGTAAGGTCTGCTCCTGGCCGACAGGCCACGGTCCCGGAATGACCCAAGGCGGACATGCTCGCACCCATCAGCGTGCATCAATTCTCTGAGGCTGATGAACCGGGACAACGATTCGCAGCCATGGCCAACGCGCTTGGTAAGACTCTGCCTTTTGCTGGAAAAGTTCACGATGCGGGGTCAATGGATTGAGTGCCAAAACTCCGTCATAGATCAGCTCCAGGCTGTTCGGAGCATAGAGGCTGCCTGGGCGAAGGCCCACACAAGTAGCCGGGATCAGGAAGCGATCTATTCCCTCGCAAGAGCTACGCAGTGCTTCATATGGACGACCGAAATATGACTCGTACCACAAGTGAACCCGAGCTTGGTTCGTGACTTCAATCTTGATGCCCAGGTCGCGTAAAACGCGATCGGCATGTGCTTGTACTTTCTGCTCCGCACTGTCAGTGGTGCTCGATGGATCAAAGTAGAAGAGGTCGTAGTCTTTGATGGAGTCCTCAGGATTTCGTTGCGCCTGCAAATTCCACACTGTCTGAAATAAGCAGCCTGCAACAAGCCAGCCATCTGGAAGATTCAAATCATCCCAGCGTTCAAAAATTGCACGATTGTTGATATTTTGGAGGACATCCGCAACGAAGCGCTCAGGCGTAGGCATCGGGACAGTTAATCCTTGGTGAAACAAAAGTCAAAGGCAAGATCGATCCTATTTTGCTTCAGTTGCGAAGACCCGCTTCCGGCCAGATGAAGCCTATTGGCCGCTCTGCCGAAATACTGTGACTCCAATGAAAAACCGCCTGCGAGTTCAAGGCTCGCAGGCGGTTTCAGCTATCGAAGAGTATCTTCAGACTTCGCGTCCGGCCTGATGGCCTGAATGCATGGCGCCCTCGATATAGCCCAGGTCCTGGCAGTCGCCGATGCGGCGCACGGGAGTCCGGGTAAGGGATTGCAGCTGGTCGGCAACGGCGGAGTCGGCCTCGGCTCCAATGGCCAGCACCACGGAGTCGGCTGGCGTGCGGTATTCCTCGCCCTTCTTGTCCGTCCAGACGACTTCCTTGCGCTCGATACGCGTGACGGTGGACTGCATCAGCAGCTTGCCGTGGCTCTTCACGGCGTCATACACGCGCCAGCGGCGCACGATGGCCAGCTCGGTGCCGGGGTGGGTGCCGGGGTCCAGCACGGTGACTTCGCGGCCGCGATCGAGCAGGAACTCGGCCAGCTCCAGGCCGACCAGGCCTGCACCAATGATGACCACGCGCTTGCCCAGGGGCATCCACAGCTTGGACAGGTTCTGGATCGCTGTCGTGCTGTCCGTCACCTTGAGCATGCCGCCGGCCTTGAACAGCGCGCGCTCGGCCAGATTCAGCTTGGCCTTGGCAATTTCCTCGGCGCGATCGCCCGTCATCAGGCGGCGCAGTTCGTCGCCGCTCCAGACATGGCTTTGCTGCGCACCTTCGATGGCGGGGGCGGCACGCCTGGCGCCGGTGCCCACCAGAATTTCGTCGGGCTTGAGTTCATCGAGCAGCTTGGCATCGACGCTGGTGTTAAAGCGAACCTGAATATTGGGGTGGTCCATCTGCTTGACCAGATAGTCGAGCAGTCGGCCGTTCTCGGGATAGGCCAGTGCGGCAAAGAACAGCGTGCCGCCCAGGCGGTCGCTGCGCTCGACCAGCGTCACGCGATGGCCGCGCAGGGCGGCGACGCGGGCGGCCTCCATGCCCGAAGGGCCGCCACCGACGATCAGTACATGCCTGGGCTTTTCGGCAAAGGTGATGGTCCTGCTCGCCTCGTGGCCGGTCTGTGCGTTGACCGCGCACTTGATGCCCTTGTTGATGAAAATCTCGCTTACGCAGGCATAGCAATAAATGCAGGGGCGCACGCTCAGGGCAGTGTTGGCTTGCAGTTTGTTGGCCAGGTCGGGGTCGGCCAGCAGCTTGCGGCCCATGGCCACAAAGTCAATCTCGCCATTGCTGATGGCGGCGGCGGCGGCATCCAGCTCCCAGCGGCCGGCCGAGATGATGGGGATGCCGACTGCCTTTTTGATGCCGCTGGCAAATTCGCGGTAAGCATTCTGCTTTTGCGGAATCGGTGCATCCGTGAAGGCCGAGCCTGTGGGCAGACGCGCATAGGCCGAGACATTGATGGCATCCACGCCCAGCTCTTCGCAGAGCCTGGCGGTCTTGAGTGCCTCGTCCATGGTGATGCCGCCGGGCGTGTGCATTTCTTCGGCGTCAATACGCACCCAGATGGGGAAGTCTGCGCCCACGCGCTCGCGCACGGCAGTCAGCACTTCGCGCAGCAGGCGGCTGCGGTTTTCATAGCTGCCGCCGTATTCGTCACTGCGGCTGTTGAAAAAGGGTGAGAGGAAGTTGGCGATCATGTAGTTGTGCGCGCAGTGCACTTCCACAGCATCGAAGTTGGCCTGCTTGGCGCGCAGGGCGGCCGCAGCAAACCATTCCACCATCTGTGCAATATCGGCCTTGTCCATCACGCGGTAGCGGTCGGGGTAGGGGCCAATCCCCACAAAGGTCGAGAATTCCTTGGGCGTGACGGTGCGCATGGCTTCGGCCACAGGACCGTCGGGCGGAATCGAGGACACCCACATCTCGCGCCCGTGGGTGCGGTCATTGGCAGCGACCTTGCCGCTGTGATTGATCTGGATGGCGACTTTGCCGCCGTGCGAGTGAACGCGGCGCGTGACTTCGGCCAGACCGGGGATGAAGCTGTCGTTGGAGATGCCCAGTTGGTGCGGCTCGCTGGTGCCGGTGGGCCAGGAGATGGCGGCCGTGCCCATGATGATGAGGCCGGTGCCGCCCTTGGCACGCTCTTCGTAATAGTCCTGGGCGCGTTCGCCGCAGATACCGTCGGTGCCGCCGTAGTTCTCGCCCATGGGGGCCATGATGATGCGGTTCTTCAGCTCCATGGTGCCGATACGGCCCGGCTGCAGCATTGATGCGTGGGGATTGCTCATTTGTTTCGCTGTCTCCTATAGTTTTCGGCCGAGTTCGGCCCCTTCTTCGATGGCGCGTGCGGCGTCAATTTTGTGAGCATTGCGCGCGCCTCCAATTACTGTGTGCGCAATGCTTTGTGCTTGAAGTCTGGATGACCAGGGGTCATGTGATTCCTGGCCGGCGCAGACCACGATGTTGTCCACGCTCAGGCAGCGCTGCTCGCCGCGTATGCGCAGGTGCAGGCCGTTGTCGTCAATGTGGATGTACTCCACATCGTTGAACATGCGTGCGCTCTTGTTCTTGAGCCGGGTGCGGCGAATCCAGCCCGTGGTGGTTGGCAGGCTGCTGCCCATGGCCGCCTTGCTGCGCTGAAGCAGCCAGATCTGACGCGGCGAATCGGCCCTCTCGCTGGCCTTGATGCCGCCGCGCTGCTCGCGCTTTGGATCGATGCCCCATTCGCGGTCAAAGGCAGCCACGCTGCCGTCGTCGGCCTTGTGATGGGCCAGCAGCTCGGCCATGTCAAAGCCCAGCGGCCCCGCGCCCACGATGGCCACGCGTTCGCCGACAAAGCGGGGGCTGCGCAATGCCTCGATATAGTCCACCACCTTGGAGCTGTTCTCGCCCTCGATGCCGCTGCGCCGCGGCGTCACTCCCGTGGCCACGACCACATGATCAAATCCGCTCAGGGTGTCGATGTCCGGAGTGGTGTTGAGTCGCAGCTCTATGCCCAGGCGCTGGATTTCATGCTCGAAGTAGCGCAGCGTCTCGCCCAGCTCCTGCTTGCCGGGTACTTTCTGCGCCAGAAAGAACTGGCCGCCGATGCGGATGCCGGGCTCGAACAGCGTCACCTTGTGGCCTCGGTCGGCCGCCTCGCGCGCGCAGGCCAGTCCGGCAGGTCCAGCACCGAGCACGGCGATCTTGCGCGGAACTGCGGCTTTTTCCTGTGGCCATTCCCATTCGCGGCAGGCTCTGGGGTTGACCAGACAGCTGACCTGCTGGCGCGTGAAGATGCGATCCAGGCAGGACTGGTTGCAGGCAATGCAGGTGTTGATGGCATTGCTCTGGCCCGCCTGCGCCTTGCGCACAAAGGCGGGGTCGGCCAGGAAGGGGCGAGCCATGGCCACCATGTCGGCATGGCCCTGGGCAATCAGGTCATCGGCCACTTCGGGGGTGTTGATGCGGTTGCTGGCCGCCACGGGAACGCTGACCGCCTGCTTGAGTTGCTCGGCAGCCCAGCTGAATGCGGCGCGCGGCACCATCATGGCAATGGTGGGAATGCGCGCCTCATGCCAGCCCACGCTGGTGTTGAACAGGTCCACGCCAGCGGCTTCCAGCTGGCGGGCCAGGTCAAGCACTTCCTTCCAGTGGCTGCCGTGCTCGACCAGGTCCATCAGGGACAGGCGAAAGCTGATGACGAAGTTCTCGGGCACGGCCGCGCGTATGCCCTGCACGATGCGCAGCGCAAAGCGGCTGCGGCCGGCGGCATCGCCGCCCCACTCATCGGTGCGGAAGTTGGTCAGCGGCGCCAGAAACTGGTTGATCAGATAGCCTTCGCCGCCCATGACCTCCACACCGTCATAGCCGGCTTCCCGGGCCAGTCGGGCGCAGCGCACATAGTCGGCAATGATCTGCTCGATCTGAGCTGTGCTGAGTTCACGCGAGCTGCGGCTGCTGAGCTTGGAGAGCACGCTGCTTGGCGAGACGCCGCCGCTGCCGTGGTCGTAGCGGCCCACATGCAGCACCTGCATGAGGATATGGCTGCCTTCGGCATGCACGGCGTCGGTGATGAGGCGGTGCCGGGCCGCCTGCTCTGGCGTGCACAGCGTCGAGAACTCGGCATGCTCGGGCATGCCCAGCGCCCACTCGTTGACGCCGAAGCCCCCGGTGACGATGAGCTGCAGCCCTTCCCGGGCACGCTCGGTATAGAAGAGGGCCAGCTTCTCGAAACCCTGCGCCTGATCCTCCAGCCCGGTATGCATGGAGCCCATCAGAATCCGGTTCTTCAGGGTGATGTGGCCAATGGTGATGGGCTGGAAGAGATGGGGGTACATGGCTGGTTTCCTCACACGCAAACGTTGCGCCAGTGTAGGAAGGGCCACGGTAAATTTTCCCTAGGGGAATTACATCGTCCGTTTGCATGTAGCCTGGTTGTTCATGATGGGCTTTGATGTGCGCCATCACCACCCAGACAAAAGGAGACAAGACATGTCCATCATCGTGATAAGCGGCTGCGCCACCGGCATTGGTGCCGCTACGCGCAAGGTCCTGGAGGCGGCCGGTCACCAGATCGTAGGCATCGATATACGCGATGCGGAAGTGATTGCCGATCTCTCGACGGCCGAAGGTCGAAAGCAGGCGATTGCCGATGTACTGGCGAAGTGCAGCAAGGGCATGGACGGCCTGGTGCTGTGCGCCGGCCTGGGACCGCAGACCAAGGTGCTTGGCAATGTGGTTTCGGTCAATTATTTTGGCGCGACCGAGCTGATGGATGCCTTTTTGCCAGCGCTGAAAAAAGGCCATCAGCCCGCAGCCGTCGTCATCTCGTCCGTGGCTTCCGCGCATCTGGCTTTTGACAAGAACCCACTGGCGCTGGCACTGGAAGCCGGCGAGGAAGCCAAGGCCCGCGCCATTGTCGAACATGCGGGAGAGCAGGGCGGAAATCTGGCCTATGCGGGCAGCAAGAATGCTTTGACGGTGGCTGTGCGCAAACGCGCCGCCGCCTGGGGCGAGGCTGGCGTGCGCCTGAACACCATCGCCCCCGGTGCAACCGAGACTCCCTTGCTGCAGGCGGGCCTGCAGGACCCGCGCTATGGCGAATCCATTGCCAAGTTCGTTCCTCCCATGGGCCGCCGTGCCGAGCCGTCCGAGATGGCGTCGGTCATCGCCTTTTTGATGAGCCCGGCCGCAAGCTATGTGCATGGCGCGCAGATCGTCATTGATGGCGGCATTGATGCGGTGATGCGCCCGACACAGTTCTGACCTCTCATGTGGCGCTTTGCCAGAGGGGCCTGCGCCTTCCCCCCCTCGCTGTGCGGGAGGGGGAAGGCGGCCTCGCTGCAAGGCTTTTTTTTGTTCACCGCCCCCGTTTGGGCATTGCCGGTTTTCAACGGCGCCTGCTAGAAGGATGATTTGAGATGAATACCCCAGAACATATGACCGCCGTGGTACAGCGCTATGTGGCTGCGCTCAATGCCGGCGATCTGGACGGCATCGTCGCGCTGTTTGCCGATGACGCCACGGTGGAAGACCCCGTGGGTTCCGAGCCCAGGTCCGGTACGGCTGCGATTCGTGAGTTTTACGCCAACTCGCTCAAACTGCCTTTGGCGGTGGAGCTGACGCAGGAGGTACGCGCGGTCGCCAACGAAGCGGCCTTCGCTTTCACCGTCAGCTTCGAGTATCAGGGCCGCAAGACCGTGGTTGCGCCCATCGATCACTTTCGCTTCAATGGCGCCGGCAAGGTGGTGAGCATGCGCGCCTTGTTTGGCGAGAAGAATATTCACGCTGGCGCCTGAAGAGAGTCAGGCGCTTGACTGCTCCTGATATGGAAGCTGTCTTCGCCTGATTCAATTGAGTTTCAAATACATTTTGATCTGAAATACATTGAAATCATGCGTTGAATGCTATTGATCTTGCTGTTCAAGGCAGTGCAATGAGCACTCCCGGCCTGAGCCGGCTTACAGATGGAAGTGTCCGGCCGCCTCGGGCTGGTAGAGCAATTTCTCGATCCGGATATGGCGGGTGCGATCGAGAATCCTCCAGTCGATGCGGTCTCCTTCCCGACAGCCCAGAATGGCCGTGCCCACGCCCGAGAAGACCGAGAACCTTCCTGCACTGTCATCGGCATCTTCGGGGTAGACCAGGGCCACTTCGACGGCCACCTCATCGAGGCGCAGCAAGGCTCTGGAGTTCATGGTGACCACATTGCGCTGCACCTGCCGCGCATCGACGACGGTGGCGCGCTCGATTTCATGCTCCAGATCGGCCGCTTGCGACTCCCATTCCAGAGCGAGCCTGTCTCTGAGACGTGTCTGATCCACGGCGGTGATGCAGATGTCAGCCGCAGCGCCCGACACACCGGCGCGCAAGCGCTGAAGGTAGCGCTGCGCCGTCATCGCATAGGACTTGAGTGCGGGCGTTTCGTTCTGCAGCACAAAGCCGTTGTGCGCAAAGGCCTTGATCGAGCGCGTGTTGTCGGCATGGATCCTGGCAATCAGTCTTTCGGCACGCATGTCGAAAAAGGCCAGCTTCATACCCTCGTGCAAGGCGCTGGCGCCGAGCCTGCGCCCCCAGTTGTCACGCTTGCCGATGACCAGCACGATTTCGCAGTCCGGCCCATTCCGGACCAGACGCACGAAGCCCACGGGCAGGTCATCGCGGTCGTAAGCCATGAAGAAGCGGCCGCCCTGATTGAAGAGGTGGGTGAGTACAGGCAGCTGAACCCGGTCGATGAGCTGCTCTATGTGACGCGAGACATGGCGCGAATCGCTGAGGTGGCGCACGACGTCCTCGTCGTTCAGCCAGTCCACCAGGTTCAGCGCGTTGGCCCGCGTGATTTCCGGGCACAGGGATATGAAAGGCTTGCTCATCTTCAACACCGTCGGTTGCAAGAATGAAAGCCTTTCATGGCCACGGCGCTGGCCATGACGGTTCTTTCGATACAGGAGCCGATTCTAGGCAAGCAGATTTTGCTGCGCAGGCGCATTGCCGATCTCGCATCTCTTTGCTTGGTCTATGGCGAGCCTGCCCCGCAGGCGGAGAAACCATGGCGCCGGCGCTGCAGGGTTGCAACGGCCGATGCTTGATATGCTCCGTATTCAAGAGCTACTTGCGCTTTACTGACTTCGAATTCAGATTGTTTTATATATGAAATCAATAATGGCAATGCGCTATATGCTCTTATTTAAATAGCAATTGAGGCATTGAATGCAGCGATCAGGCCTGGCGTTCAGGGATTGGCGTATCTGAGGTGGATGATCGGGTAGGCGCGGCCTTGCCCGTCGAGCGGAGAGCGGCCCGTGCGCTTGAAGCCCAGGCGTTCGTAAAAGCCCACTGCCTGCGCATTCTGCTCGTTCACATCGGTGCTCATCTCGGGATGCAGTGCCAGGCCGTGGCGCACCAGCGCCGCACCGAGGCCCCGATGCCTGAAGGCGGGGTCTACAAACAGCGCCTCCATATGGCCCTGGTCGATGAGCATGAAGGCCAGAGGATGGTCCTGTTCGTCGACAGCGAACCACAGCGGGGCATCTGGTAGAAAGCCGCACACCATCTCATCAATCTCGGCGCGATCCTGCGGGCTCAGAAAGTCATGCGTGGCATCAACGGCATGGCGCCAGATCTCGATCGCTCGTGCCCCTTCGTCAGGGCGGGAAGCTCGAATGGAAGTCATCGCCGGATTATGCATATGCACCATGCCCGCTCCGGGGTCAGGCATCAAGAGCGGTCCATGCCTGTCAGATGGGGCTGCAGCACCTCGGTGATCCAGTTCAGAAAAGCCGTGACCCGCGGTGCAATATGCCGGCGATGCGGGTAGAGCAGGGACACCGGCATGGGAGTCGCCTTGAAGTCGGACATGACCTCGACCAGCAGGCCCTGATCCAGCAGATGGCGTGCACCCCGGACAGGGGCCTGAATCAGGCCCAGACCGGCCAGACAGGCTGCCTGGTAGGCGTCCGTGCCATTGACCACCAGGGCGCAGTGCATGGGCTGCAGGGCGGTCTCCCTGCCGCGCTGATACTCCCAGCCCGCGCCGTGCCGCCCGAGCTGGTTTGCATAGTGAATGATCCGGTGCCGTGACAGGTCGGCCAGTGTTGCGGGTGTGCCGTGGCGCTCCAGATAGGCGGGGCTGGCCAGATTGCACATCTCCATCGCGCCGATGGTGCGGGCGATCAAATCGGTATCTGCCAGCGGGCCGATGCGCACCACACAGTCAAAGCCTTCCTGCACCACATCCACGCGGCGGTCGCTGGTGCTGATGCCTACTTCCAGCAAAGGGTGGGCCGAGAGGAATTCGGGCAGTTTCGGAAGGACGACATCCCGGGCCAGAGAGTTGGGCATATCGATGCGCAGACTGCCTCGCAGCCCGCTGGCGGCAGGCTGGAACATGGCTTGCAGCTGTTCCAGGTCGGCCATCAGCTCCTTGCTGCGCTCAAGGAACTGCTCGCCATCGGCGCTCAGCCGCACATGTCTGGTGGTGCGTTGCAGCAGACGGGTTCCCAGCTGCCTTTCCAGCTGCTGCACCACAGTAGACACACGGCTTTTGGTCAACCCGAGCTGCTCTGCGGCCAGGGTGAAGCTGGAGAGCTCGGCAACGCGGGTGAACACATGAAGCGCATTGAAATCCATGGTTATATTGTACTTTCAAAGTGAACAGTGCGATCTTTTTAATCATATTTATTCATGATTGGAGAACAACTAAAGTCCGGCTTGTTGACATCCTCCATGAGACCGACATGCAAGCATCTGCACCCCGTATCGCATTGATCACCGGCGCAAGCCGTGGCCTGGGCCGTAGCGAAGCCCTCAAACTCGCCGAGCTCGGCGTTCATCTGATCGTCACTTACAAGGACAGTGAAAGTGATGCCCAGGAGCTGGTGTCCCGCATCGAGGCACAGGGCAGTCGCGCCGTGGCGCTGCGACTGGATGTGGGAGACAGCAAGAGCTTTGTCGCGTTTGCCGACAGCGTCAGGCGCGTGCTGGCCGACACCTGGCAGCGCGAGCAGTTCGACTATCTGGTGAACAATGCCGGCATCGGCCTGGTGGCGCCGTTTGCCGAGACCACGGAAGAACAGTTCGATCTGCTCGTCGATATCCACCTCAAGGGCACGTTCTTTCTGACGCAGAAGCTGCTGCCTCTGATCCGGGACGGCGGACGCATCATCAATACCTCGTCCGGGCTGGCACGCTTCAGCCTCCCGGGCTATGCCGCCTATGCGGTGATGAAGGGCGGCATTGAGGTGATGACGCGCTATCTGGCCAAGGAGCTTGGCGCACGCGGCATCGCCGTGAACACCATTGCCCCCGGCGCCATAGAGACGGATTTCGGTGGCGGCGTGGTGCGCGACAACGCACAGCTCAATGCCCATATCAGCGGCCTGACCGCCATGGGCCGGGCGGGGCGCCCCGACGATGTGGGCGCAGCGGTTGCCGCCTTGCTTGCCGATGGCAACAAATGGGTCACGGGCCAGCGCATCGAAGTCTCTGGTGGCATGATGCTCTGAGCGTGCATCGATCCTGCGGAATCCGTCCGGATTCCTCGGGATGGCCGGCATCGGGCATGTCGGTCATGTCGGGCAACTCCATTCGGAACATGGCCTTGCCCTGCAGCGCCGGCCAGGCCTGGGCATATGGGGCGTGTGCAGGTGCGCAGCGGCAGATGTGATGACTGGCGCCCCGTGTTTGGATAGCGGATTTGGAGACTGAGTCGTGCCCGAGAACTATCTGGGAAGCTGTTTATGTGCAAGAGTCGGCTATCGGCTGCTGTCGCCGCCCAGGGCCGTGACGCATTGCCATTGCGGGCAGTGCCGCAAAAGCCATGGCTCCGCGTTCGCAAGCTATGGCGCCGTGCCGCGCAAGGACTTGTGCATAGTCTCCGGGCAAGGCGATATCAAGTCCTATGCCTCTTCGGCGTCCGTGCACCGGCAGTTCTGCCAGCACTGCGGCTCATCCCTGTTCTGGTCCAGGCAGGCCGGTGACTGGGCCGACTGGATATGCATCGCGCTGGGCACACTGGACTCGCCTTTTTCTGCGCTCAAGCAAAAGCATGCGCATCTGGGGTCGCAGCCGTTGTGGTCTGGCTTTGCCAGTGGCTGCATGCGCAACGACTGAGAGCCGCCTCAGACTCTCGGGCTGCTGCACCGATCTCAACCAAGGCGATGTTGCGGCCCTGGCTTGGTGCGTTCACTCCCCCTTGAACACAGGTTGGCGTTTCTCAATGAACGCATTCATGCCTTCCTTCTGGTCGCGGGTCGCAAACAGGATCTGGTTGGCCTTGCGCTCCAGCATCAGGGCGGCATCAAGCGATGCGTCCATGCCGGCAATCACCACTTCCTTGATCTGTTCCACGGCCAGTGGGGGCATATTGGCAATCAGCTTCGCCATTTTCAGCGCCTCAGGGATTACCTGATCGTCTGCACAGACTAGGCTGACCAGACCCATGGCATAGGCTTCGTCGGCGCTGACGGGTTTGCCCGTCAGCAGAATGCGCATGGCCTGGAACTTGCCCACGGCGCGCACCAGCCGCTGGGTGCCGCCGATGCCGGGCATGATGCCGATGCGAATCTCGGGCTGGGCAAAGCTGGCCCCTTGCCCGGCAATGATGATGTCGCAATGCATGGCCAGCTCGGCCCCGCCGCCAAAGGCATAGCCGCAGACCGCCGCGATGATGGGCTTGGGGCACTTCTCAATGGGGGCCCAGACGCGCTCTGTGTGGCGCTTCATGATCTCTATGGGGCCGCAGGAGTCCATGCTCTTGATGTCCCCGCCTGCCGCAAATACCTTGTCGCCGCCGGTCAGAACGATGCAGCGCACGCTGGCGTCTGCGCTCAGCTCAGCGAAGGTCCTGGACAGCTCAGCCTGCAGAGAAAGACTCAGCGCATTCGTTGCCTCGGGGCGGTTGAGCTGAACGATGGCCACGCCATGGTCCTGATGCCGAACCAGTAGCTCTCGCTGCGCGGTGTCCATGTTTTCAATAGCGGAAAGCGATGCCGACATAAGGATTCCCTGGGAGTTGAACAGGGACGATGGTCGTTTTCAAGGGATGGACCAACATCGTCCTTTTGGACGTATCTGCTGCTGGTGCCGAAACCTAAATTGGCAGGCATGGATACGAACAAAAGCTTTCAAGACAAGGTGGTGCTGGTCACTGGCGGCACCAAGGGCATCGGCAAGGGCATTGCCCAGGCGTTTCTCGCGGCAGGTGCCACGGTGGTGGTGTGCGGCCGTCAGCAACCTGAAGCGTTGCCAAGCATCAATGGCAGCAGCGCAGACTTCGTTGCATGCGATGTGCGCGAGGCCCAGGCCGTCAAGGAAATGGTCGATGAGGTGCAGCGCCGCCATGGCCGTCTGGACGTTCTCGTCAACAACGCCGGTGGCGCTCCCCATGTGGATGCCGCCACGGTTTCGCCGCGCTTTCACGAAAGCGTGCTGCGCCTGAATCTGTTCTCGACCCTGCATGCCTCGCAGGCCGCCAATGCCGTGATGCAGCAGCAGGACGGCGGTGGCGTGATTGTCTGCATCGGCAGCATCAGCGCGCTGCGTCCTTCCCCCGGCACGGCAGCCTACGGCGCGGCCAAGGCGGCGGTGCTAAGCCTGGTCAGTTCTCTGGCCGTGGAGTGGGCGCCCAAGGTGCGTGTGGTGGCCGTCAGCCCCGGCCTGGTGCGCACCGAGCAGTCACACCTGCATTTCGGGGATGAGGCGGGAATCGCCTCTGTCGCCGGGACCATTCCTGCGGGTCGCCTGGCCGAGCCGCAGGACATTGCCAATGCCTGTCTGTATGTGGCCTCCGAAAGCGCTTCCTACATGAGCGGCACCAATTTGCTGCTGCATGGTGGCGGCGAGCGCCCCGCATTTCTGAGCGCATCGAACTCGGATTCCGTGCAACAAAAACATTGAATTTCAAAGGAGACAATCTTGACCGATCAAGACTGGATGGCAGAGGTCCGCGCATACGTGGGCAAGCAATACGGGCGTGTCCATGCCTGGGACAAGGTCAACAGCCCCATGATTCGTCAGTGGAGCGAGCTGATGGGTGTGGCCGTGAAGACCAACAAGGATGGCAAGACCATTGCACCTCCCGCGATGCTGCAGGTCTGGTGCATGGAAGGGCCGGTGCAGAACAACTACCCGCCAGGCTCCACGACAGAGAACCCTTATGAGGTTCTGAAGCTGATCGAAGCGCACGACTTTCCTTCCACCGTGGCGGTGAATTCCGAGCTGAGCTTCGAGCGCGATGTGCTCGAGGGTGAAGACCTGTACTACACGACACGCCTGGAAGCCATCAGCGAAGAGAAGACCACGGCCCTGGGCACGGGCTACTTTGTCACGCAGATCATGGAGTACTTCTCGATCAAGGCAGCGAATGGCGAGGACGAGAAGGTCGGCCAGTTGATGTTTCGCGTCTTCAAGTTCCGCCCCGCCAATGTGCAGAAGGCCGATCCCGCGCAGGCTGCCGCCCCGAAGATCAAGCGACCCGCACCAGGCGTGAGCGATGACAACCGCTTCTTCTGGGAAGGCCTGAAGGAAGGCAAGCTCCTGATTCAGCGCTGCAAGAGCTGCGGCGATCTGCACCATCCACCCGGTCCCGTCTGCCCCAAGTGCCATTCGTTTGACTGGGACACGGTTGAGGCCAGCGGCCAGGGCACGGTGTACTCGTTCGTGGTCATGCACTACCCCGAAGTACCGCCTTTCGATCACCCCAATCCCATCGGTCTGGTGGAGTTGCAAGAGGGCGTGCGTCTGATTGCCCAGCTGGTCGGCGTCAAGCCCGGAGAGGTGCAGATCGGTCAGAAGGTGCAGGTTGAGTTCAACACCTTTGACGGTGATCTGACTCTGGCCCAGTTCCGTCCCGTGGGCTGATGCGAGGAGACCGTCATGGACTTTCAACTCAGTGAAGACCAGCGTGCATTTGCAGACATGGCGCAAAGCCTGTTTGCCGACTATTGCACCGACGACAAGCTGCGCGAGCACGATGCCTCGGGCCAGCCTTTCATGCAGGATCTGTGGCAGCAGTGCGTGGCTGCGGGCCTGCACAGCATCCTGGTGCCGGAAGCTGCCGGCGGCCTGGGTCTGGGCATGAGCGAGATGCTGGCCGTGCTGGAGCAGCAAGGCCGTGCGCTGGCGCAGGTTCCGCTGTGGCAGCAGCAGGTCGCTGCTGCCGCGATTGCCAGGTTTGCCCAGGGGCAGGACGCAGTCGTTCACTCTGCCATGGAGGGCGAGCTGCTGGCTCTGTCGCTGCAGGCTGCAGTGGCCACACGCGGGCCGGCGCTTCAGTTGCAGGGTGAGCGACTCAAAGGCCAGCTGCAAGCCGTGCCTCTGGGCGAGCAGGCCCAGATGGCTCTGGTGGCAGCGGCGGCGGGCGATGAGATCAAGCTGGTGCTGGTGAGCCTGCAGGCCGATGGTGTCAGCCGCGTGGCCGGCATGCGCGAAGACTACTGTGCGGTGGCAGACATCAGCTTTCGCAACACGCCGGTGCTGGCCGTGCTGGGCGGTCGTGCGCTGGAATGGGTCAACGAAATGGCAATCGCCTGCCTGGCCAGCCTGCAGCAGGGCGTGACGCAGGAGCAGTTGCGCCGCACCGTGGAGTATGTGAGCGAGCGCAAGCAGTTCGACCGTCCCATCGGTACTTTCCAGCTGGTGCAGGGCCAGATGGCCGACGGCTACATCCTCATGCAGGTGCAGCGCAGCGCACTGAGCCAGCTGGTCTGGCGTCTGGATGCCGGCCTGCCCTGCACGCCGCAGGCCCACGCGGTGCGCGCCCAGTCCAACGAGCTGGGTCTGAAGGTAGGCCGCGTTGCACAGCATGTGCATGGCGGCATGGGCGTGGATGTGACCTATCACATTCACCGCTTCATGTTCTGGTGTCGTGCACTGGCTGCCGAGGCCGGCAGTGCCGAACAGCACCTGCAAGCGCTGGGCCAGTGGCTCGCAGACAACGACACGCTCGGCTGGAAGTACGACCTGCCCGAAGACCGCTAAGGAGACAACAACATGGCAAACCAATCTATTCGCTTCGAGTCGGTGAACGTGGGCGACGAACTGCAGCCCGTCAGCGTGCCCATCACCGTGCCGCTGATTGCCGGCGGCGCCATCGCCACGCGTGACTATTTCCCCGGACATCATGACCGTGATGCCGCACGCGAGCTGGGTTCACCCCATATCTTCATGAACATCCTGACCACCAACGGTCTGGTGCAGAGCTTTGTCGAGAGCTGGGCTGGCGACGATGCGCGCCTCATGGATCTGAAGATTCGCCTGGGGGCCCCCAATTACCCCGGCGACACCATGAAGTTCACGGGCTCCGTGACCGAGAAGAACGAGGCCACGCGCAGCGTTCAGATCACGCTCAAGGGCAGCAATTCCATGGGCTCTCACGTCAGCGGCACTGTGCAAGTGGCCCTGGCCTAAGAACAACAAGCGGAGACATTCCTGTGAACGATAT
The DNA here is from genome assembly GCF_000241525.1 of Comamonas testosteroni ATCC 11996. Classification (GTDB taxonomy): domain Bacteria; phylum Pseudomonadota; class Gammaproteobacteria; order Burkholderiales; family Burkholderiaceae_C; genus Comamonas; species Comamonas testosteroni. The sequence continues at coordinate 87,932 of NZ_AHIL01000038.1, read as the reverse complement.
GAATATTTCCGGTCGCGCCGCCATTGTGGGTCTGGGTGCAACAGAATTTTCCAAGAACTCGGGCCGTACCGAGCTGCGTCTGGCCATGGAGGCCACGCTGGCTGCGCTGAGCGATGCAGGCATTGACCCCAAGGAGGTGGACGGCTTTTCCTCGTACTCCGTGGACAAGGTTCCCGAGTATGAAATCGCCCGCCTGCTCGGGGCTCGCAATGTGAGCTTTTTCTCGCAGGTACCGCATGGCGGTGGCGCGGCCTGCGGCCCTGTGCTGCATGCGGCCATGGCCGTGGCCACGGGCATTGCCAAGACGGTCGTGGTCTACCGCGCCATGAATGAGCGCAGCTGGTACCGCTTTGGAACCGGCAGCTATGGCTTTGGCAGCACGCCATTCTTTGACAATGTGAACTATGGCTGGTACATGCCCCACGGCTTTCACACACCGGCATCCTGGGTGGGCATGTTTGCGCGCCGCTATATGCATGCTTTCGGCGCGACCAGCGAGGACTTCGGCCGTGTGGCCGTGGCCGTGCGCGACTTTGCCGCCACCAATCCCAATGCGTTCTTCTACGGCAAGCCCATCACACTGGAGGAGCACCAGGCCAGCCGCTGGATCTGCGAGCCGCTGCACCTGCTGGACTGCTGTCAGGAGTCCGACGGTGCCGTGGCCATGGTCATCACATCGAGCGACCGTGCCCGTGAGATGAAGGCCAAGCCGGTCTACATCAAGGCGGCTGCCCAGGGTATCTCTGACGGTCAGCAGTCCATGACCTCGTTCTACCGCCAGGACATCACCGGTCTGCCCGAGATGGGGCATGTCGCCAGCCAGCTGTGGCAGCAAAGCCGCCTGACTCCCAAGGATGTGCAAAGCGCAGTGCTGTATGACCATTTTTCGCCCTTTGTGCTGCCTCAGCTCGAGGAGTTCGGTTTCGTCAAGCGCGGCGAGGCCAAGGATTTCATTCGCGCCGGCGAGCATGCGCGCGGCGGCTCCATGCCCATCAACACCCATGGCGGCCAGCTGGGCGAAGCCTATATCCACGGCATGAACGGCATTGCCGAAGCCGTGCGCCAGATCCGGGGCAGCTCCGTCAACCAGGTCAAGGACGTGCACAACATGGTGGTGACTGCCGGTACCGGCGTGCCCACCAGCGGCCTGATCCTGGGCGACGAGGCCTGATGGCAAGGAGACATTCATGTTCATTGACCTGACTCCCGAGCAGCATGCGCTGCGCCTGAAGTGCCGTGACTACTTTCAGGCGCTGATGACGCCCGAGCTCAAGGCCCGCATGCGCGGTGCCGAGGGCGGCGACGAGTACCGTGAGCTGATCCGCAAGATGGGACGCGACGGCTGGCTGGCCATAGGCTGGCCCAAGGAATTCGGTGGCCAGGGTCTGTCTGCCACCGAGCAGCTGATCTTCTTTGAGGAAGCCAATATTGCAGGAGCTCCCCTGCCTTTCGTCACCATCAGCACCGTCGGCCCCGCGTTGATGGAGCATGGCACCGAGGCGCAGAAGAAGGAGTTTCTGCCGGGCATGGCCAGCGGCGACATCATCTTCGCCATTGGTTACTCCGAACCCGGAGCCGGCTCCGACCTCGCCATGCTCAAGACACAGGCTCAGCTGAAGGGCGATCTTCAGAACGGGCATTTCGTGGTCAACGGCCAGAAGCTGTGGACTTCGGGCATCGAATCTGCCGACTATGTGTGGCTGGCCGCGCGTACCAACCAGGAACTGGCTCGCCACAAGGGTATTTCCATCATGGTGGTGGATACCAGGGACAAGGGCTTTTCGCATACGCTGATTCAGACCGTTGGCAACTACACGGCAGCCACGTATTTCGACAACGTTGAAGTGCCGGCAGCACGTTTGATCGGCGAGCTCAATGGCGGCTGGAAGCTGATCACTGCACAGCTCAACCACGAGCGCCTGGGTCTGGGGGCCTGGTCGGACAAGGTGTTTGCTCCCTTCGTCAAGGTGCTGCAATGGACCAAGGCCAAGGACGAGCAGGGCCGTCGCGCTGTCGATCAGGCCTGGGTCAGGCGCAGTCTGGCGCAGTGCTATGCCCGCCTTGAAGCCATGCGACTGACCAACTTCCGCATCGCGGCCAGTCTGGAAGCTGGTGCCATGGACGTGAGCCTGGCATCTGCCACCAAGGTCTATGGCTCGGAAGGCGTGGTCGAGGTGCTGCATCAATTGATGGACATCGTGGGCAGCAGCGCTCTGGTGCGTGGCGGCTCGGCCGCTTCCTATCTGATGGGCGAGCTGGAGTATGAGCTGCGCGCCTGCACCATCAACACCTTCGGTGGCGGCACGAACGAGATTCAGCGCGAGCTGATTGCCCAGTTCGGCCTCGGCATGCCGCGTCCTCAGCGCTGATCGAAGACATCTCACACATAACAAATACCAAGGAGACATGTGATGAGCGACACGACTGTGGTGTCGCGCGAGCAGACCCAGCTCAAGCTGGATCGTCGCGCGCCCATTGCGGCCAAGTACCTGGCCGATACGCCCTACACCATGGCCGATCGTCTGGAGGACTGTGCACGAGATTTCGGCGAGCGCATCTTTCTGACCGAAGGCGATGTGCGCTACACCTATGCGCAATTCAACCAGCGCGCCAATCAGGTGGCACGTGCGTTGCATGAGCAGGGGGTGAGAAAGGGCGATGTGGTGGCCATGGCCATCGAGAATCGCCCGGCCTTTTTCTTTGCCTGGTTTGGCGTGGCCAAGCTGGGTGCCGTGGTGGCCTTCATCAACACCCATGTGATGGGCAAGCCTCTGACGCACGCACTGGAGGTGACCAAGGCCAGCCATGTGATCGTGGGCGAGGAATGTGCAGAGCGCTTTGCACAGACTGAAGGACTGAACACGGCGCTGAGCTACTGGCACTGGCCGGATGAAGTGCGCCCCGCCGCAGCGGGAGTTCTGCAGCAGTTCGGCTCTGATTTGCAGGCCCTTGCCATGAGCCGGGACGGCACGGCCGTACCGCTGGAGTGGCGCGAGGGTGTGGTGGCCGGCGATACGGCGCAGTACATATTCACCTCAGGGACCACCGGCCTGCCCAAGGCTGCGGTCATCAGCCATGCACGCTGGCTGATGGCGGGGGACTCCATGCAGCTGCTGTGGGAGATCACCAGGGATGACTGCTTCTATTGCTTTTTGCCGCTCTACCACGGCGCGGCTTCCATGTCTCTGACGGCAACCGCCATGGCTGCAGGTGCACGCATCGTGGTGCGCCGCAAGTTCAGCCGCAGCGAGTTCTGGCGCGATATCCGCGCACATGGCATTACCTTTTGCCAGTACGTGGGGGAGATCTGCCGCTTCCTGCTCAGCGCGCCCGCGACGGACCGGGACCGGGAGCACAGCTTGCGCAAGATGGCCGGAACCGGCCTCACGCCCGAGATCTGGCAGCAGTGGACGTCACGCTTTGGCGCCGTGTTCCAGATCTATGAAGGCTGGGGAGGCACGGAGTCCAACACCAATACCATCAATCTGGACAATCGCATCGGCTCCTGCGGCCGCGTTCCCTTCTGGGAAAAAACCAATCTGCGCCTGGTTCGCTACGACCAGGAAAAAGGCGATTACATCCGAGACGAAAACGGCTTTTTGCAATTGGCAGGCGTGAACGAGCCCGGCGAAGCCATTGGCATGGTCATCCAGTATCCCGGTGTGGTGGCTGGGCGCTTTGAAGGCTATACCAGCGAGGAGGCTTCCGAAAAGAAGCTGCTGCGCAATGTCTTCCAGCCGGGCGATGTGTGGTGGACATCGGGTGACCTGCTGCGCTGCGACGAAGACGGCTACTGCTGGTTTGTTGACCGTATCGGCGATACCTTCCGCTGGAAGAGCGAGAACGTATCGACCATGGAGGTCGGCGATGCGCTGGGGGACTTCAAGGGCCTGGATGCGATTACCGTCTATGGCGTGCAGGTTGCCGGCCATGGCGGTCGTGCAGGCATGGCAGCCCTGGTGATGCATGAGGGTGCCGGGTTCGACCCCGGGGCCTTCTGGGAGCTGGCTATCTCCCGCCTGCCACGCTATGCAGCACCGTTGTTCGTGCGCCTGATGGATACGCCGGACATGACTGGCAACTACAAGCTGCGTAAGGTGGATCTGCAAAAACAGGGCTATGACAGAGCTCAGACTGGCGACCCGCTGTTTGTACGCAATGACAAGCTGCAGACCTATGTGCCGCTGACCGCTGCAACGCTTGAAGAGGCTCTGCGTGGATAGCGCCGTCGCGCAGGAGCGCGTACGGGCCAAGCCCGCAGATGTGCTGCGTTATCCCTTTGCGCCGCCGGCATCCGATGGCAGCCATGTGGAGATCGTCCCCGGTCTGCTGTGGCTGCGCATGCCCATGCCCATGGCTCTTGATCACATCAATGTCTACCTGCTGCGTGACGGCGACGGTTGGGCGGTGGTGGATACAGGGCTGGGAATTCCCGGCACCTTCGAGCTGTGGGAGAAGATCTTCACGGAGAAATTGGCCGGTCAGCCGCTGACCCGTGTGATCTGCACCCACTGTCACTACGACCATGCGGGTGCGGCATGGTGGCTGCAGGAGCGCTTTGGCGTGCCGCTGCTCATGAGCTATGGGGAGTTCATGATGCTGCGCTCGCTGATGGGGCCGCCGCCCGATCCTCTGCCCGAGGCGCATCGCGAGTTCTATGCGCGTGCCGGGGTGAGCAGCCAAGAGCTGGACGACATGCTGACTGCCATGCGCAAGGATCCGTTCATGCCGAGGCAACCCAGCCATTACCAGCGCATTCGTCCGGATGAGGTGCTGCAGATCGGGGAGCGCCAGTGGCGCATTGTGCTGGGCGAGGGGCACTCGCCCGAGCATGCCTGTCTGTATTGCGAGGAAGACGGAATTTTGCTGGCCGGTGATCAGGTGCTGCCGCGCATCACCTCGAATGTGATGGTCAGCCCCATCGAGCCCGAGGGCAATCCGCTCAAACTCTGGATCGATTCGCTGCATCGTTTGCATGAGCTGCCGGCCGAGACCTTGGTGCTTCCATCGCACCAGGGCGTTTTCTACGGTCTGCACGAGCGCCTGGTGCAGGTGCTCGAACACCATGCCGAGCAGTTTGCACTGCTGACCGGACATCTGGGTCAGGTGGGGCGGGCAACGGCTGCCGAGCTGGTGCCCGTGCTCTTTCCCAGGCTGCGCAGCCCCGTGGATCGCCTGATGGCCCTAGGGGAAACGATAGCCCATTTGAACCTGCTTCACCAGGATGGAACGCTGCTGCGTACCTCGGGTGAAGGCAAGATTGCATATTTCTCGTTGGCCTGAGGTGAGGAAGCCATGACGGAACTGGAAACATTCAAACAAGAAGTGGCGCAGTGGCTGGAGGAGAACTGTCCTGCGAGCATGCGCCGGCCCATCGTTTCAGAGGAGATGGTCTGGGGCAGCTCCAGGCTGCAGTTTCTGAATGAGGATCAGAAACTGTGGTTCGAGCGCATGCGCGATCGTGGCTGGTTTGCACCGTCATGGCCGCGTGAATACGGCGGTGGTGGCCTTTCTCCCAGGGAGGCTCGTATCCTGGACACGGAGATGGCTCGTCTTGGCTGTCGTCAGCCCCAGTACAACCTGGGCGTGTGGATGCTGGGGCCGGTCCTGGTGGAGGTGGGGACGCATGAGCAAAAGCTCGAGCATCTGGTGCCCATGATGCGCGGCGAGCAGCGCTGGTGCCAGGGATTTTCGGAGCCCAATGCCGGCTCGGATCTGGCCAGCCTCAAGACCTCAGCCAGGCGGGTGACGGACGAGCAGGGCGAGGCCTATATCGTCAACGGGGGCAAGATCTGGACCTCGGACGGAGACAAGGGCGACTGGATGTATGCGCTGGTGCGCACCAGCAGCGAAGGCAAGAAGCAGGATGGAATCAGCTTTTTGCTGATCGACATGAAGAGTCCCGGCGTCACGGTCAAGCCCATAGAGCTGATCAGCGGCAAGTCCAGTTTCTGCCAGGTCTTCTTTGACGACGTGCGGGTGCCTGTGCGGCAGCTTGTGGGCAAGGAAGGCGAAGGTTGGTCGTTGGCTAAAAAGCTGCTCCAGCATGAGCGTGCAGCCATGTCCAAGTTCACGGAAGGTGGCGCGCCGTCGCACGATGCACTCAAGACCGCTTTGCCCTACATGGTGGACGAACAGGGGCAGATCAGCGATGGTGCGCTGCGCGAGAAGCTGGCAGGACTGCTGATGGATGCACAGTCTTTTGCCCTGACCCATCGTCGGGTGACCGAGAAGGCTCTGGCGCGCCAGGACGTTGCTGCCCCCTCCAGCATCATGAAGCTGGTGCAGACCGAGCAGGAAGTTGCCAAGTACGAACTGCTGGAGCAGGCGCTGGGCCTGCGCGGTCTTGGCTGGGAGGCCGGCGATGACTTCACAGCCGATGAGATCGATGTAGGCCGTGCATGGCTGCGCTCCAAAAGCTACACGATTGCAGGCGGAAGCTCGGAAGTGCAACTGAACATCATTGCCAAGCGAGTGCTGGAATTGCCTTGACCCCCTGAGTCGCTGTGCGGCGACAGCCTCACTGCAGGGCGACGGGGCTGCCTGGGCCCTTGCTCGCTGTCTCTGAGCTGGGCCGTGTCGGTCGCGCAGGCTGAGGATAACGAATTGAAATGGAGACAAGAATATGACCATGCTTTTGTCGCAAGAGCAGGAATTGCTCAAGGACAGCGCTGTTGCCTTTCTCGCGCAGGAAGCGCCCGTGGCCCAGCAGCGCCGTCTGCGGGATGACAAGGTGGAACAGGGCTTTGATACGCAGCTATGGCTGCAGATGGTGGAGATGGGCTGGCCCGTGGCGGTGCTGCCCGAGTCGCATGATGGGCTGGCTGCGGGCTACCTGGGCATGGGCGCCGTGTTTGAAGCCATCGGCCGAAACCTGTCGGCACAGCCGCTGCTGAGCCAGGCCGTGATCGCGCCTGAGCTGTTGATTCGCGCCGGCTCCGCGGCTCAGCAGACGCAGTGGCTGCCCCTGCTTGCCAGTGGGCAGGCCAGGCTGGCACTGGCTCTGGATGAAAAGTCCGGCCAGCACCTTGCAGCCAGATTGAGCACGGTAGCCGAGCAGACCGGCACGGGCTGGTGCCTGAGCGGTGAAAAAGCCTTTGTGATGGATGGCGTGGGCGCCAATGGCTTTGTGGTGCTGGCGGCATCTGGCGAAGGTGCTCCCGGCCTGTGGCTGGTGCCAGCGGATGCGCAAGGTGTCAGCATCAAACCCATGAGCATGATTGACAGCCGCAACATGGCCCACGTGCAGTTCGACAAGGTGGAGTTGAGCGCTGATATGGCGTTGGTGGCCCGGCCTGCTGCTCAGGTGCTTGATGAAGTGCTGGACCGAGCCCGGGCCTGCCTGGCCGCCGAGTCTCTGGGCCTGCTGCGTGAGGTGTTTGATCGTACGGTGACCTATCTGAAGGAGCGCGTTCAGTTTGACGTGCAGATCGGCTCATTCCAGGCATTGCAGCATCGTGTGGCACGTCTGTATGTGGAGCTTGAGCTGCTGGAGAGCTGTGTGCTGGCAGCTTTCGAAGCCATTGATTCCGGTTTGGAGGCCAAGGTGCCCGAGCTGGTCAGCGCGGCCAAGGCCAAGTCATCCGACTTGTGCGAGAAGCTGTGCAACGAGGCGATCCAGTTGCATGGCGGCATCGGGGTGACGGATGAACTGGATATTGGCCTGTTCTTCAAGCGGGCACGCGTTTTGCAACGCCTGCTGGGCGACGGTGGCTATCACCGCAACCGCTTTGCACAATTGAAAGGTTTCTGAGATGAGCGATGCCTTGGTTTCCATGGGTGAAAAGATCAGGAACATTCGTGCGCAGCTGACTTCGCCGGGCGCACCTTTTGAAGTGCAGCAGGTCACGCTGTCCGATGGACGCAGCGTGGCAGCCTATCGCAATGCCTTTCAGAATCTGGCACAGGTAATCGATGCCGGCCGGGTTCATGGTGCGGCCGAGTTCATGGTCTATGGCGAGGATCGATGGACCTTTGACAGGTTCTTTGCAGCAGCCGATGCGCTGGCCAGTCGCTTGCAAAAGCAGCGCGGTCTCAAGTCCGGTGACCGTGTGGCCATAGCCATGCGCAACCGTCCCGAATGGGCCGTGGCTTTTGCTGCCACGGCCTTGCTTGGCGCAGTGCCGGTGCCTTTGAACAGCTTTGGCCTGAGCAGCGAGCTGATGGCCAATCTGGAGGACACCCGGCCGGTGATGCTGATCTGTGATGCGGACCGCCATGCTCGCATCAGCCAGGCCATTGCGCAGACGGCCATCAAGACGGTGGTGGTGGATGGCGAGGGGGGCGATATCAGCTGGGCGGAGTTGATCGCAGGCGGTCATGACGGCTTCGTGTCCCCGCAGCTCAGTGCCGATGAGCCTGCGCTGATTCTGTTCACATCGGGCGCCACCAGCCGTGCCAAAGGCGTGGAATCCACCCACCGCGCAGTGTGCCAGGGCATCTTCAATATCGACTTCATCGGTGCAGTGGCGGCCATGACATCGCCGGACGCCATCGCCGCCATCATGGCGCGACAGCTGCAGCCCACGACCTTGTCGGCAGTTCCTCTGTTTCATGTCAGCGGCCTGCATGCGCAGCTGCTGATCAGCCTGCGCCATGGCCGCCGTCTGATATTCATTCACCGCTGGGAGCCTGAGAAGGCAGTGGAGCTGATTCGCAAGGAAAAGGTCACGCAGTTCAATGGTGCGCCCAGCATGGTGCAGCAGCTCATTGGTCTGCCCGGCTTCGAGCTGCCTGAAAGCTCTGGCAACCTCTCCGGCGTGGGCTTTGGCGGAGCGGGCCTGCACCCGCGCCTGATCGATGAGGTGTTGGCCAAGTTCAAGGGGCGCATGTCGGGCATTGGATTTGGTCTGACTGAATCCAATGGCGTCTGTGCAGGCAGCTCGGGGCGCATGTTCGAGGCGCATCCGCGCAGCTCGGGGGTGCTGTCGCCCATCATCGAGGTACGAATCGCAGACCTGGATGGCACAGCCTTGCCTATCGGCGAGCCCGGTGAGATCTGGCTGCGTGGCGTGACCCTGATGGAGCGCTATTGCGGTGATGCAGAGGCCACCGCCAAGGCCATGCAGGGCGGATGGTTCCACACCGGCGACATAGGCGTTCTGGACGATGAAGGCTTTTTGACCATCGTCGATCGCATCAAGGACGTGATCAACCGCAGCGGAGAAAAGATTGCCGCGGCGGAGGTCGAGGCCTGTCTGCTGCAGCATGAGGCGCTGGAGGAGGCCGCGGTGTTTTCCATGCCACATGAGGTCACGGGCGAGCAGGTCGTTGCCGTGGTGGTTGGAAAGTCCTGGAGTCAGGTTACTCCCGAGCTGCTTCGCGAGTTCGTGGCACAGCGTCTGGCGGGCTACAAGGTTCCCAGTCGAATCGTTGTGCGCGCGGAGCCTTTGCCTCGCAATCCCGCCGGCAAGATGCTCAAGGCATCGATTCGCAAGGAGTGCGCTCACCTGCTGACCTGATGTACGGAATCGGGTGGTCCTAGGACTTTCCCGATCACGCTCCGAAAGCCTGCTGCTGCTTCGTGCACCAGCAGGTTTTTTTCATTCGGGGAAGCGCTTGATGTGACCCATGTGGACTAGGTCGCTAGGGTCTGTCAGTAGTCAACTCAGACGATGGTTGAAGAGGCCTGCTGACGCAGTATGCAACTGCCTGCAAACGGCAAAACCAATGGGGCGATGCGAGGCAATGCAACTCGTTTGTAGCACCCGCCAAAAATAAGTTCTAGAACCTAGGAGACAGAGATGAAGTTTGTGACAGCCAAGACTCCACTCGCCGCGGCAGTGGGTTTGATGGTAGCGACGTCGGTATGGGCGAAGGTACCGGCGAACGAGGCAGAGCAGCTGGGCAAGGAATTGACATGCGTGGGTGCCATCAAGGCTGGCAACAAGGACGGCACGATCCCTGAGTTCACCGGCAAGTGGGTAGGCGCCCCCGCAGGTGTATCTCATGTGCAAGCCACCGGCAAGCACCCCGTGGACATTTATGCCGATGAGAAGCCGATTGCGGTGATCACTGCTGAGAACGTTGACAAGTACGGGGACAAGCTCAGCGACGGCCAGAAAGCCATGTTCAAGAAGTACCCCAAGACCATGCAGATTCAGGTCTACAAGGGTCATCGTGACTTCCGCTACACCGATGAAGTCTGTGCGGTTGCCAAGAAGAACGCACTGGAATCGGAGGTAAATCCCGACGGCAACAGCATCAAGGGAAGCCTGGGAGCCATCAACTTCCCGATTCCCAAGACCGGCCTGGAAGTGATCTGGAACAACCTGCTGCCCACACGTGCCTACAACGAGTACATTGTTCGCGATATGGCGAATGTGATGTCTGATGGCTCCATTGCCTGGGGTCGCCAGGAGAACATCAATCTGAGCTTGGACAACCTGCCCTCCAGCCTTGGCAAGCCTGTGGAAGGTGTGATGGCCTATAGCCGCACTCGTGTGCTGGCTCCAGAGCGCGAAAAGGGTGGTGTGACCCACACGGTTGAACCTGTGAACTTTGCCAAGGACAAGCGTCTGGCATGGTCTTACGACCCCGGTACACGCCGCGTGCGCCAGGTGCCCGAGTACGGCTTCGACCAGCCCATGCCTGGCACCGGCGGCAAGCTGACGATTGACTCCGATCGCCTGGCCAATGGCTCGCCGGAGCGCTACAACTGGAAGTTGCTGGGCAAGAGGGAGATGTATATCCCCGCCAACAACTTCAAGATTCACCAGCCCACGGTGAAGTACGCCGACCTGCTCAAGCAGGGGCACGCCAACCCTGACTTCATGCGCTACGAGCTGCGCAGAGTCTGGGTCGTGGAAGGCACGCTCAAGGAAGGCTTCCGCCATGTCTATGGCAAGCGTGTGCTGTTCGTTGACGAGGATACCGGCCAGGCCGTGGCATCCGATATGTATGACACACGTGGCCAGCTGTGGCAGCACGCGTTCATCAACTATTACTACTCGCCCGATATCAAGGCCTGGCACGCAGGAACTTCCTTCTATCACGACCTCAATTCCGGTGGGTACCTGGGCTACAACTTGTTCCAGGAACGTCCTAAGGGACCCATTCTGAACAAGGGTGACCTGACCCCCGCCATGTTCACGCCCGAAGCCGCACGCAACGTGGGCAACTAAGTTTTATCAACGAGCGACTCATCATGAAAAACAATATGAAGAAACTCACTCCCATCGCAGTGGCGGCGCTGCTGTCCCTGGGTATGGGTGCTGTGCACGCGGGGGAGACTGTCGATCTGGGCGATGGTCTGAAGTTCGACTGGCGCCTGAACGTGAGCTATGGCCTGGGTGTTCGTCTGGACAACCCATCTCCGGTGCTGAACACGGACGGCAACAACAACTTCAAGAAGGGTGCGCTGACGGCCAATCGCCTGGGCGCTGTCTGGGAGAGCAAGCTGTCCAAGGGTGACAGCGGTTTTGTGCTCAATGCCAGTACTTTCTACGACGACGTTTACCACCAGCGTAACGACAACAAGGGTCCGATCAGCACGGCCGGTCCCGTGGACGAGTTCAACTCTGCTGCCAAGCGCTATGGCGGCGGATATTCGCGCCTTCTGGATACCTACGCCTACACCAGCTTCAACATGGGAGAGACCCGTGCCACGGTGCGTCTGGGCAAGCAGGTGGTGAACTGGGGCGAGTCCATGTACTTTGCCAATATCGCTGCGGCCCAGGGCCCCAGCGATGCGGCAAAGGCCGCTTCGCCTGGCGCTGAGGTCAAGGAAATCCTTCTGCCGGAAGATCAGATCTCTGCTTCGCTGGAAGTCAGTCCCAAGCTCTCGCTGCTGGGTCACTACCAGTTCGGCTTCCACGAGACGCTGCTGCCTGCTCCCGGCATGTACACCAGCACCAGCAATGCCCTGGGTCCCGGCGCCTCCTGCCTGGGTGTCTACAACGGCGCGACCTGCCGAGGCCTGCGACGCGGCAATGACATCCGTCCCAGCAGCTCGGGCCAGTGGGGCATCGGCGGTCGCTATCGCGTCACCGACGAGACGGAAGTCGGCCTGTACTACCTGAACTACAACGACCGCACTCCCTCGCTGGTCGTGAACATGAACGGCGCGATACCGACTGGCTACCAGGTTCGCTATTTCGACGACATCAAGATGCTGGGAACGACGGTCAGCACGACCTTCGGAAAGTTCTCTGCATTTGGTGAAGCCAGCTATCGCAAGGGTACGCCAGTGCTCAACGGCAATGGTGTGGCGGTGCGTGGCGATGTGGTGCAGGGTAACGTCGGCGGTATCTTCAATATCGGACGCACAGGTATCGCGGACGACATGTCCCTGGCTGCCGAAATTTCCGGCTCTCGCGTGATCAGTGTGGCCGATGGCAGCTCTACCGATAACCTGAGCTTCAAGACCCGCAACTCCCTGGTGGCCGGTGCGACCCTGACGCTGGGCTATCCCGGCATCTTCGAAGGCTGGGATCTGAGCATCCCCATCAGCTATCAGTCGCAACTGCGCGGCCGCTCTCTGGTCGGCACCTTCGGCGGCGGCCAGAGCGACAGCCGGTTGAGCATTGGCGCGACTTTTGTTCGCAAGAGCAATTTCTCGATCAACGTAGCCTACATCAACTACCTGGGCAATCCTTCTGCCGATTCCCTGCGTGCACGTCCGCTGGCCGACCGCGACCAACTGTCTGTTACCGCCAAGTACTCGTTCTGAACCACACCAACGAGCCAACACCACAAAAGCCCGGCTCTCCGGGCTTTTGTGTTTGAAAGGGGCGCAAGCGAATGCAAATACTGACCGGAAAATGGGTGGCCCCTATGGGAGCAGCAGCCCTGAGCCTGATGAGCAGTGCGGCATCAGGACAGCATCTGTTCGATGCTTTGCCTCCTTTGCCCAAGGTGGCGCCCTTGATGGCTCCTACGGAGCTGCATGGTGATACACAGGGCGATATCCGCTTCAAGTCCAGCAGCCCGTATGACCTTGATGTGCTGCTCAGCCAGCCTGCCAAGGCAGAGGCAACCATGGGTATGGGAAAGCTGTACCTGCCCAAGGGGGCCAGCGAAAAAAAGCAGGTGCCGGCCATGGTTGTCCTGCCAGGTGGCGCGGGGGCCATTCCCGGACGCGAGAGCGAAACGGCCCAGATGCTGGCTGACAACGGCATAGCTGCGCTGTTGGTCGATAACTTCAAGCCGCGTGGCATCAGTGAAGACATGCCGTATGCGCTCAAGATCATGGGGACCTCCGAGTTCGATGCCGTGGCCGATGCCTATGCCGCACTCAAGGCCTTGAACAAGCACCCCGCCATCGATGGCTGGCGTATCGGGGTGATGGGATTTTCCAAGGGCGGAATTGCGGCACGCATGAGCCTGGATGCACGCATTCGCGACAAGCTGGCGCCTTTCATCCAGCCCTTTGCCTTGCATGTGGACTTTTACGGGCCTTGCTATGCGCTGCTTCAGTCCCGCAAGACCACGGGTTCGCCCTTGCTCAGCTTCAGAGCAGGGGAGGATGCATCGAATGATCTGGTGGCCTGTGCTCAGCAGGAAAAAATCCTGCGTGAGGCGGGCTCCGAAGTCAGTACCGTGGTCTATGCCAGGGCCGGCCATGATTGGGAGAGCGACAAGCCACGCGAGATGACGAATCGTCCCTACCTGGCCGGCTGCACGATAGAGTTCAACGACAAGGACTTTCCCGTCCTCAATGGCCAGCCGCTGATTCCCGCCGGGGCCCAGTCCGATCGCCAGACGCGTTACAGGATTCGGGTGCAAAGCGGCAAAGCGCTGGGGGACTGCGTCAAGGTCGGCTATATCGCCGGACGCGATGAAACAGCACGCAGTCTGGCCGGCAAGCAGTTGCTGCAGTTTCTCAAGGTAAAGTTCGAGCAGTAGACAGGACTCGGCGGGAAACAGGAAGGCCAGCAAATGCTGGCCTTTTTCAAGTGTCAAATTTGCCTGAAGTTCTTTTTCATGAACCGTAGGCTTCTAGCAATTGAGTCGTGCGGAAACAAAAAAAGCCGCGCAGCATGGCCGCGCGGCTTTATTGATGGCGTGTGGCAGCTCAGGCGGCGGGTTGCAGCACGCTGCGATCGCCAATCTCCAGCAGCATCGTCATGCTGCGCTTCTGGATGCGCCAGCCTTCGGGTAGCCTTACCCATTCGTCTTCATAGAGGCCGATGGCGTCGTAGCGCAGATGACCGCGCTGGCCCAGACCTTGATGCGCGGCGCGCACCTGAATCCTGCTGAGCGGGCGCTGCGGGTCGCTGGCATCGACTTCCAGATTGCCCAGCAGGTGCTGGGTGGGGCCGCAGCCGTCAAGGTGGGTGCTGATCATGCGGCGGACCTTGGCGATCCCTTCGCAGATGTAGCTGCCACCGTAGACCGTGCTGCAGTCGGGTGTGAACACCTGCTGCAGCAAGTCCCAGTTGCGTGTGTCGCAGGCCGTGGCGTAGCGGGTCAGGGTCTGGGCCAGAGCATGTTCAAGAAGAACCTGCTCCAGCGTGCTTGTTGCGGTCTGCATCACACTTTTCCGTTCACGGATGACTGGGGTTCGGGTTTGAGCATGCCGCCTGCGTGGCTGATGCCGCCGGCGCTGCCTGCAGCATGGGCATGTCTGGGTTGCCGCTGCAGGCGCTTGACGCGTGCCCTGGCTTCCGCTGCGCCCACATTCAGCCAGTAGGCCATGGCAGGCAGCAGGAAGATCGCGCCCAGCATGTTCACCAGGAACATGAAGGCCAGCAAGATGCCCATGTCGGCCTGGAACTTCAGTGCCGAGAAAGCCCAGGTGCCCACGCCTATGGACATGGTCAGCGCTGTGAAGATGGCGGCATTGCCACGTTGGCGCATGGCTTCATAGAAGGCCTCGCGCAGCGTGATGTCTCGCTCGCGCAGCTCGTGTTGCATGCTCTCGAACAGGTAGATGCCGTAGTCCACACCCACACCTACGCCCAGGGCCACGACTGGCAGCGTAGGGACCTTCAGGCCAATGCCCAGCATGGCCATCAAGGCATTGCAGAGTATGGAGACGATGGCCAGGGGAACGACGATGCACAGCACGGCGCGCCAGCTGCGGAAGGTCAGCCAGCACAGCAGCGTGATGGCGCCGAAGATGGAGCCCAGCATCTGCACTTCGGCATGTTCCACGGCCTCGTTGGTCGCGACCGCCACGCCGGCGTTGCCGCCAGCCAGCAGGAACTTGACGTTGGGCGTCTTGTCTGCAGCGATGAAACCACGCACTTCATTGACGACATGGGTCAGCGTGGCGCCTTCGTGGTCCTTGAGGAAGACCTGCAGATTGATGACCTTGCAGCCCTCGGTGTTCAGGCCCAGATCGGGAGAAAGTGCCTTGGCACCCGAACGCAATGCGGCTTCGGTGCGCTGCAGAGCTGCCCAGCGGGGGTTGCCCTCGTTGTTGCTGGACGCCGCGATCTTGGCCAGACCGGAGACGCTGGAGACCGATTGCACGCCGTCAACCCGGCGCATGCGCGATTCAAAGCGCTCCACGGCGTTCATCACCTGCCAGTTAAGGCAGCCTTCGTCGAGGTTGGAGGTTTCGACGAAGACGGATAGCACGTCCATGCCTATGGAGTAGCTGCCGATGATGGTGTCGTTGTCACGGTTGTAGCGCGACTCGGCGCGCAACTCGGGAGCGCCCGTGCCCACGTCACCTGTCAGCAGATTGCGCGATTCGTAGGTGCCGGCGGCCAGCAGCAGCAGCGACACCACCAGAGTCAGCATTGCGGGCTTGCCTTCGGACAGTGCCGACAGTTTCCACCAGATGGGGTTACGGCCGTTGGCGGAGGAGGAGGGGGCTTGCATGGCCTTTTTTTCCAGGCGCAAATTGGCCAGCACTGCGGGCAGGAACACCTTGTTGGTGATGATCATCAGCAGCACGCCCATGCAGGCGGTCACGCCCAGCTCGTGCACGATGGGGATGTCGATCAGCATGATGACCATGAAGCCCAGAGCATTGGTCAGCAGCGCCAGAGCGCCAGGAATGGCCAGCTTGCGAATCGCGTTCTCGGCGGCCAGCCTGGAGCTCAGGCCGGCGCGCACATCATGCTTCCAGGCTCCGGTCATCTGCACGGCATGGGATACACCGATGGAGAAGATCAGAAAGGGAACCAGGATCGACATGGGGTCGATGCCGTAGCCGATCAGCGGCAAAATTCCCAGCAGCCAGATCACAGGCAGCAGTGCCACTGCCAGGCCGACCACCGTGATGTTGGTGGACTTGGTGTACAGGCGCAGCATGATGGCCGTGATAACAAAGGCGATGGCAAAAAAGGTCATCACGGTGGTCAGGCCGTCCATCACATCGCCGAGTACCTTGGAAAAACCAATGATGTGGATGGATATGTCCTTGCCTTCGAACTTGCTGCGGATCTCTTCCAGGCGCTGCGCAACCTTGTGATAGTCGAGTTTTTCTCCAGTCTTTGGGTCGACCTCGAGCAGGTCGGCGCGCACCATGGCGGACTTCAGGTCGTTGCTGACCAGAGAGCCGATCTGACCGGACTTGGCCACGTTGGAGCGTACCTGGGCCAGGCCTTGTTCGTTGGCCTCGAAGCGTGAAGGAATCAGCACCTCGCCCACGTAGCCGTCTTCGGTGATCTCGATGTATTTCACGTTCGGTGTGAACAGCGAATACACCTGACCGCGGTTGACGCCTGGGGTGAAGAAGACCTCGTCCGTCACGCCACGCAGTGCTTCGAGGAATTCCTTGTTATAGATATCGCCTTGCCGGCCCTTCCATTCCACGCTCACCAGAATGCGGTTGGCGCCCGAGAAGGTGGCTGCATGCTTGAGAAATGCCGTCATGTACTCATGACGCATGGGGATCAACTTGTTGAAGCCCGGATCCAGGTGCGTACGCATGGCCGAGACAGCCAGTAGTGCCGTGGCAATCAGCGTCAGCACGACGATGGACTTGCTCCACGAGATCAGCCAGCGTGCTGTGGATGCAATAAACCGGTCCAGCCGGCTGGTGGGTTCGCTCAGAGTCATTGTGTCGCTCCTGGGTCAGCCTGAGCGGCTGCCTTGGCTTGTTGTGGTGGGGGAAAGGGTTGCAGGCCTGAGTCGCTGGACATCCAGCCGCTGTCGGGGCCGGTCAGAACGATGTCGGTCAGGGTGGCGCGGCCCTTGGCGCGTTGCAGGCTGAAGCTCTTGCCGCCGTCCTTGCTCAGGCCGAGCATGCTGCCCTGTCCTACCAGGATGATGGTTCCGTCCTTTTCCTGGGCATGGCCAAAGAAGGAGACCGGAGCCTGAATCGTCGACTTCATCCATTGCGCGCCCGGTGCGGTCTGCACAAAGGCGTTGCCGCGCATGCCATAGATCAGCCAGCCGCCGTCGCGCGTGGGCATGGCGTTGTAGAACGAGCCTTTGTAGAACTCGGGCTCGACCTGCCAGCTTTGGCCAGCGTCGTCAGACTTGATGACCAGGCCGCGCTCGCCCACGATCAGCCAGTTCTTGCCATCTTCGGAACTGGCAATGCGGTTCATGTGCTTGTCCTCCACCTCTGAGGGCAGGGGCAATTGATCCCAGGTCTGGCCGTTATCCTTGGAGGTGATGGCGCGGCCAAAGGCGCCGACGCTGATCCAGTCGCCCGAAGGAAGGCGCGCGATCGACATCAGAGGCTCTCCGTTCTCCTTGGAGAAAGCGACTTCCTCCCAGGTGCTTCCGCCGTCCTTGGTGCGCAGAATCCAGCCTTCGTGACCCACGGCGAAGCCGGTTTTCTTGTCGGGAGCAAAAGCCATGCTGACGATGAGCGCCTGACGCTGCTCCTTGAGCTGGGCCTGCTGCCAGTGAGCACCCTTGTCGTCCGAGTACAGGATTTCACCGAGTGCGCCGGCGGTCAGCAGACGATCGCCCACCTGCGTGATGGTGTTGAAGTGACTGCGCTCGATGCCAATGGTGGTGGGGGCCAGGGGGGGCGGTGTGCGGGGTGCAAAGGCGAGCGCTGAGGCAAAGGCCACCAATGCTGCTGCGCCTATACCGACGGCTGTTTTCACGTTGTCTCCTTGTTGATTCGTACACGCTGTGCATGTATTGCAAACACGGGTGCAGGTTCTTGATTTGGAGCTTCTGCAACATCGTCCGAATGGACGTTTGCCCGGAGAATTAGGGGTATGTACGGGGCCGGCTTTTTAGTCTCTACAGACGATGGATTCGGTCTGCTTCATTTACACAATGAATGCACACTTTCTTGGTAAGGGAGACATATGGGTTTGCAAGGAAAAGCGGCGCTGGTTGGCGTCGCGCAGTACAAGCCGCAGAAGTACGCAACGGCGCCGCGCATGTTCCATCTGGAGCAGGTTGCCGACCTGACGCTGCAGGCTCTGGAGGACGCCGGCATGGAGCTGTCAGAAGTGGACGGCCTGATCACCAGCGCCCCGCACTTTCATGAAGCCAGCTGCTTTGTGCCGGCCATGGCTGGCGAGTACCTGGGCGTGCGCCTGAACTTTGCCGAAGTCGTGGACCTGGGGGGGGCCAGTTCCGTGGCCATGGTCTGGCGTGCGGCGGCTGCGATCGAGCTGGGGCTGTGCAATACCGTGGTCTGCGTTCTGCCGTCGCGCATGGCACCGATCTCTGAACATGACGACCACATCAAGGAAGTCATGAAGGCCAGCCGCTTTGGCGGCCACAGCACCCGCTTTGGAGCGCCCGAGGCCGAGATGGACCTGCCCTATGGTCATATGGCGCAGAACACCGGCTATGCCATGATTGCCCAGCGCTATGGCGCGATCCATGGCTACGACGCGGCCGCTCTGGCGCGCATTTGCGTGGACCAGCGTTTCAACGCCTGCCACAACCCCGACGCCATGTTCTACGGTCAGCCCATCACCGTCGATGACGTGCTGAACTCGCGCATGGTGGCCGACCCTCTGCATGTGCTGGAAATCGTGCTGCCGGCTGCGGGCGGCGGCGCCATGATCGTCACCCGTTCCGATCGCGCCAAAACCACCAGACACCGCCCTGTCAGCATCGTCGGCTGCGGCGAGCATGTGAGCAGCAAGTCGCCCACCTATATGGCCGACATGCTCCAGACCCCCATCGGTCCGGCCTCTGCCAAGGCTTTCGAAATGGCGGGCATGCGCCCTTGCGACATGCATATGGCACAGATCTATGACTGCTACACGATTACCGTGATGCTGACACTGGAAGACGCGGGCTTTTGCGAGAAGGGCAAGGGCATGGACTTTCTGCGCAACAACGATTTCACCTTCAAGGGCAACTTCCCCATGAACACCCATGGCGGCCAGCTGAGCTTCGGCCAGTCCGGCACGGCGGGCGGCATGTCCCAGGTGATCGAAGCGGTGCACCAGATTCAGGGACGTGCCGGCGACAGGCAGCTGGGTCGCAACGACCTGGCCTATGTGTCCGGCACCGGTGGCGTGATGAGCGAGCAGGGCGCCTTGATCCTGCGGGGAGCATAAAAACATGGCTTGGAACAAACCTCTGCCTCATCCCACGGAAATTTCTGCGCCGTACTGGGAAGGTCTCAAGGCCCACGAAGTGCGCATCCAGCAATGCGATCGCGGACATTCGCTGTTTTTCCCGCGCACCCATTGCCCCACTTGCGGATCGCGCTCCCTGAAGTGGAGCAAAGTATCGGGCGAGGGCACGCTCTACAGCTTCACCGTGGCGCGCATTCCCACCATGCCCGAGTTCACCGACGAGATGCCCCAGGCCCTGGCCGTGGTCGAACTCCGTGAGGGAGTGCGCATCAACACCACCATGGTCGGCGTGGCTCCCGAGGCGCTCAAGGTGGGCATGGAGGTGCGCCCCGTGTTTGACGAACGCCCCGGCGAGGTCACCCTGCTGCGCTTTACCGCCCATGCGGGCAGCCATCCGGGCGTCATCAAGGCCGACGCAGATGCAGAGGCCGAGGTTGCCGTGGTGGAGCACTCTGCCGCTGTCAAGCGCAAGATCTCCGTCAAGGACATCGAGGCCATGAAGTCTCTGGTGTCCGAGGAATACAGCCCCTGGTCCAACGAGTTCACCGTGAGCCAGGAAGTCATCAACGAGTTCGCCAGGCTCTCGGGCGATGACTACTGGATCCACACTGATCCCGTGCAGGCGCGTGAGAAAAGCCCGTTTGGCACCACCATCGCCCATGGCGCCCTGGTGCAGGTGCTGGCCAGCCAGCTCAGGATTCCGCTGGACTACGAGGTGGTGGACTTCAACAACATGGTCAACTACGGTTCGGACCGCCTGCGCTTCCCGACCCCGGTGCCCTCTGGCTGCAAGATCCGCGCGCGGGCCCGCATCAAGGCGGTGGAGCAGGTCAAGAGCGGCGTGCAGGCGACGATGGAGCTCAACATCCATGTGGTCGGCCAGGACCGTCCTGCAGTCATCAACGACTTGGTGATTCTCTACATGTAATCGTCGCTGCCCGCCCAGTGAAGGCGGGTGTTTCAGTTTCTTCAAGGGTTGGGGCTTTGCGCAGGCAAAGCCCTTTTTTTGTGGCCACACACAGATGGGCTGCTTTCTCTGCTGCCGTGCAGAAAATATCAGCTAAATTGGCTTTATAGCTATGTCTGTAAAGCGATGGCAGCTATCAAATTATGAAGATTGTGCTTGCCAGTAGCCCAAGCTGTGCGATGGCACCAACGGGTTATCGGTCTGGGGTTGCCACCTAAGTAAATACCTGCTCATCAAAACGGACGATGTTGCGTTTTCCGTGCTGGCCATACTGCAAACCACAAAGGCCATAGAGCCTGCACAGGAGACAAGCATGAAAACCTCTTTTCGCTGGATGAATGCACTTCGCGCAGTGTCGCTGGCCGCTGCGGCGCTGGCGCTATACCTGCCCGCCATGAATCTGCCACAGAGTGCCGCGGTGGCTGCGCAGGCGGACTCTGCGCTCAAGCTGCCCGCCGGCATCGTGCTGGCCAGTGCCCAGATTTCCTGGAGCGCGGTTTTTGCATCGGGCTATTGAGTTTGAGTCCGGCAGACCTCGAATCCTGCGGCATCCTGCCTAGCCGACTTTGATCTCTGGGTGATTTCTGTACTGTAAAGTACAGGTAAATGAGACTGATTCTTGATTATGATGCGCACGCTTTTGCACAGCACACAGGTTGTAGCCAATTGATGCCGTAGTCCCTGCTTCGGACGATACCCGCCAAGCCGAATTACAACTCCGTATAACGAGGCATTCATGGCATTGAGGTATTCGCCGCTGGCAGCGGCATTGGGGCTGGCTTTTTCCGGCGCGGCGTGGGCGCAGCAAGCTTCAGAGGTGGTGCTGGACGAAGTACAGGTTCGCAGCGATCGTCAGCCCGATTCCGGCTACAACCCACCCACGGCAACGAGCGCCACCAAGATCGAGGCCCCGTTGCGTGATATTCCTCAAACCGTGAATGTGGTGCCTCAGAGCCTGCTGCGCGATCAGGTCGCGCAATCCATGCAGGATGCTCTCAAGGCCGTGCCCGGCGTGGGATTTTCTCATGGTGACGGTCAGCGCGACCAGGTCACCATTCGCGGCTTCTCTGCGATTGCCGACCAGTTCGTGGACGGCCTGCGCGATGACGCACTGTACTTCCGCGATCTGTCCAATATCGAGCAGATCGAAGTGCTCAAGGGCCCTGCATCGGTGCTGTACGGACGCGGCTCGTCTGGCGGCCTGATCAATCGCATCACCAAGAAGCCCGGCGTCAATCTCAGCGAAGTGGGCTTGACTCTGGGGCGCTGGAACCAGCGCCGCGGTGAGTTCGACCTGGCGCGCGCGCCTCAGGACAGTGTGGTCTCCTATCGCCTGACTGGCGCCGTCGAGCGAGCCGACAGTTACCGCGACCAGCAGTTTCTCGATCGCAAGGCGCTTGCGGCATCGGTGCTGATCAAGCCCAGCTCGGACACCAGCGTGCTGCTGCAGGCCGACTATCTGAAGGACAGCCGCCTGACGGACTTCGGTATCCCCGCGTACCAGGGCCGACCTGTCAATGTGTCGCCCGGCACCTACTACGGCGCGGCCAATGCCAGGGATGTGGATGTCAGCCGTGCCGAGGTCGCATCGCTGGGTGCGACGCTGAATCACCGTATCAGCGATAGCTTGTCGCTGCGCAATGCCTTGCGCTTCTACGATTACTCGCTGGATAGAAACAACACGCTCGTGGGCTCGGTCAACGAAAAGGCCCTGACCGCATCGCTGACCCGGGGCAATGTCCAGCGTGATGAGAGCGGCTTTTTCAACCAGACCGAACTGACCCAGAAGCTTGAGCTGGCGGGGATGAAGCATCAGCTGCTGTACGGCTTCGAATTCGGTCGCCAGAGCAAGGACCTGCTGTCATACAACCAGGCCAATGTGGCGACGGTCTCGCTGTTCAATCCGGTGCTGCCGACTTTGCCGCTGCGCATCAACGGCAAACCTGCGGCCGACAACCACAGCGTCTTCAAGGTGGCCAGCCTGTATCTGCAGGATCTGGTCAGCATCAACTCTCAATGGAAGGCTCTGGCTGGTGTGCGTTACGACCGCTTCCAGCAGGAAACGCATGAGCGCCAGCCAGGCAAGCCGGATCTGGGCCGCACGGACACCGCCTGGAGCCCGCGCGTCGGGCTGGTCTATCAGCCATCATCTGCCTGGTCTTACTATGCTTCTTGGAGCAAGTCCTTCCAGCCGTCGGGCGAAACCTTTGCATTGGCAGCCAACAATGCACAGCTGGCGCCGGAGAAAACTACCAGTCAGGAAGTCGGCGTCAAATGGGATCTGCCGGACGGCAAGGCGTCGGTCACGGCATCGCTTTTCAAGCTCGAGCGCACCAATATCAAGAGCGTCGACCCCACAACCAACACCGTCGTGCCTCTGGGCGTGCAGCGCACCAACGGGCTGGAGCTGACGTTTGCCGGAGAGATTGCACCGAGCTGGCAGGTCTGGGCCGGCTATGCATTCCTCGATGGTGAGATGACCACATCGCCTGCCGTCGACTCCGGCCAGCCGGTGCAGGGCAAACGCCCCACGCTGACGCCCAGGCAAAGCGCCAACTTCTGGGTGACCAAGGCACTGGGCCACGGCTTCGGCCTGGGCGGGGGGCTGAACTATGTCGGCGCCCGGTTTGCCAATCCCGGCAATACCGTGACTTTGCCAGGCTACACCACGGTGGATGCCATGGCCTACTACCGCATGGGCCCCTGGGATGTGCAGCTCAAGCTCAACAATCTGCTGAATCGTCGCTACATCGTGGCCGGTCATGGCAGCGTGCCCAACCTCAATCTGCTGGGCGCACCGCGCTCTGCCCAGGTGGTGGCGCGCTATCGCTTCTAAAAAAGGTGTGCCTTGTGGCACGGGCTGGCTGGCCTGGACCCAGCTGCTGCCAGGGGTGACAGCCTGGATGGATAGAGGCCTGATGCTCAGGTCGATGCCGTAAAAAAAGGGTTCAACGGCCGCCCCAAGCAGCTGCTGAACCCGATCAAAGTGGCAAAGAGAGCCTGAAATCAGACGTATCAGGCCGCCACAGCCTGCTGCTGGCGTTCGCGCACCATGGTCAGTGCCGTGTCCTCGATCATGTCCTCCTGGCCGCCCACCATGCCGCGGCGGCCCAGCTCCAGCAGCAGCTCGCGCGCGGGGATGCCATACTTGGCTTCGGCACGCTTGGCAAACAGCAGGAAGCTGCCGTAGACGCCTGCATAGCCCAGGGTCAGCGCGTCGCGGTCGATGCGGATGGGAAAGTCCATCAGCGGTACGACCAGATCTTCGGCCACGTCCTGGATCTTGAACACGTCCACGCCGGTTTCAATGCCCATGCGCGCACACACGGCGACCAGCACCTCCATGGGTGTGTTGCCGGCACCGGCGCCCAGACCTGCGGCAGCGGCATCAATGCGGTTGGCTCCGACTTCGATGGCGGCCAGCGAGTTGGCGATACCCATGGCCAGGTTGTGGTGGCCGTGAAAGCCCAGTTCGGTCTCGGGACTGAGGGCCTGGCGCACGGCGGCGAGGCGTTCCTTCACGTCATCGGGCAGCATATAGCCGGCTGAGTCGGTGATGTAGATGCAGTTGGCGCCGTAGCTTTCCATAAGCTTGGCTTGCTTGACCAGGCCTTCTGCGCTGTTCATATGGGCCATCATCAAAAAGCCCACGGTGTCCATGCCCATCTTGCGGGCCATGGCGATGTGCTGCTCGGAGACATCGGCCTCGGTGCAATGGGTGGCCACGCGGATGGTGGACACGCCCAGCTCATGGGCCATCTTCAGGTGATCGACGGTGCCGATGCCGGGCAGCAGCAGGGCCGAGACCTTGGCCTGCTTCATCAGGGGGATGACGGTGGACAGGTATTCCTCGTCGGTGTGCGCGGGGAAGCCATAGTTGACCGAGCTGCCGCCCAGGCCGTCGCCGTGGGTCACTTCAATCAGGGGCACGCCGGCGGCGTCCAGTCCCGTGGCCACGGACTTCATCTGCGCGAGCGTCATCTGGTGGCGCTTGGGGTGCATGCCGTCACGCAGCGTCATGTCGTGAACGGTGATTTTCTTGCCTTTGAGGGACATGTGTTTCTCCTATTGTCAGGCGGCAACTGCGGCGTCAGCCAGCTCGAAGCGGCCGGCGAGGATTTCTTCGGCAAACATCTCGGCCGTGCGCGCAGCGGCGGCGGTCATGATGTCCAGATTGCCGGCGTACTTGGGCAGGTAGTCGCCCAGGCCTTCAACCTCCATATAGATGGAGACGCGGTTGCCGTCGATCACGGGGCCGTTTACCAGCTTGTAGCCGGGCACGTATTTCTGCACTTCCTTGATCATGTCCTGCACCGAGGCCTCGATCTCTTCCTTCTTTGGCGCATCTACGGTCAGGCAGTGGATGGTGTCGCGCATGATCAGCGGCGGCTCGGCGGGGTTGATGACGATGATGGCCTTGCCTTTTTGGGCGCCGCCAATTTTCTCGACCGCGCCGGAGGTGGTGCGCGTGAACTCGTCAATGTTCTTGCGCGTGCCGGGGCCGACCGAGCGGCTCGATACCGTGGCCACGATTTCGCCGTAGCTCACGGCCTGCACACGCGAGACGGCCGCCACCATGGGGATGGTGGCCTGGCCGCCGCAGGTGACCATGTTCACGTTCATGGCCTTTTCTGCAACCTTCTCGGCCAGATTCACGCTGGGAACGCAATAGGGGCCGATGGCAGCGGGCGTCAGGTCGATCATCAGCACGCCCAGCTCGTTGAGCTTGCGGCTGTTTTCGGCGTGGACATAGGCGCTGGTGGCGTCAAAGGCAATCTGGATGCCGTCCTCCTTGACAAAGGGCAGCAGGCCGTCCACACCGTCGGCCGTGGTCTTGATACCCATCTCGCGGGCACGCTTCAAACCATCGGATTCGGGGTCGATACCGACCATCCACACAGGCTCCAGCAGGGGGGAGCGCTGCAGTTTCATGAGCAGATCGGTGCCGATATTGCCGGGCCCGATCAGTGCGCACTTGATTTTCTTTTGCGTCATGGTGTCTTACTCCGTGAATTGAATGGAACAGCTGCCCATGCCCTCAATGACCATCTCGAAGCGGTCACCTGCAGCGGCGGGCACCAGGGGGGCGAGGGAGCCAGAAAGAATCACCTCGCCGGCCTTGAAGGGAATGCCAAAAGCGCCAAGCGTGTTGGCCAGCCAGGCCACGGCTTCGGCGGGGTGACCTTGCACGGCACTGCCAAGGCCCGAGCCTGCGGGCTGCCCGTTCTTGTGCATCTGCATGGCGGCGGCGGCCAGATCTAAGGACGCAGGATCGGTGTGCTGCTTGCCGATGACAAAGACGCCGCAGGACGCGTTGTCGGCCACGGTATCCTGGATCTTGATCTTCCAGTCGTTGATGCGCGAATCGACGATCTCGAAGCAGGGCGCTACCCACTCGGTGGCTGCCAGCACGTCTTCCTTGGTGACCCCTGGGCCTTGCAGATCCTTCTTGAGCATGAAGGCGATCTCGCCCTCGGCGCGGGGCTGGATCAGGCCGGATGCCTTGAGCGAGACGGCTGCACCGTCCTCGTATTCCATGCTGTCGGTCAGAAAGCCGAAGTCGGGCTGGTGCACGTTCAGCATGTCCTGCACGGGCTTGGAGGTCACGCCGATCTTCTTGCCGATCACACGTTCGCCCGATGCTTCGCGCAGGCGCAGCATGTGCAGGGAGATGTGATAGGCGTCTTCCACCGTCATTTCGGGGTGGCTGTCGGTCAGCGGTGCCAGTGTTCTGGCGGTGCGCAGCGCGTCATACAGGCGCTGGCCTTGCTGTTCGATGAATTGCTTGTCACTCATATTTGTCGCTCGCGGTGGCTTCAACCGTTCTTCATGAAGTCGATGCAGGTACGGTTGAACATCTCTCGATGTTCGACCTGCACCCAGTGGCCGCACTGGTTGACCAGCACCACGCGGCAGTTCTTGATGCCCTTGGCCAGCTTGTCGGCACCGCCCACGGGGTTGAAGGCGTCCTGCATGCCCCAGAAGCCCAGCACATTGCACTTCAGATCGGGCAGTTGCTCTGTCATATTGGGGATGTACAGACGCTGGCGCGAGGCTTCGGTCTGGGTCAGAGCAATGGGCGCACGCTCATTGATGATCTCGTCGGTCAGCAGTGACTGATCCACCACCTGCATGCTCATGACGGCGCGCATGGCTTCTGGGCCCGTCTTGCCCGACTTGTAGACATTGAACATATTGGCAATGCCGGGCATGGCCATATAGGCTTCGAACTCTTCCACCCCACCGGGTGCCATGAGGATCAGGCTCTTGACGTCTTCCGGGTACTTGAGCGCATAGCCCAGAGCCACGGCACCGCCCAGCGAGTTGCCCAGCAGGGTGATGTTCTTCAGACCCAGCTGATCCACCAGTCCCTTGACGCCGGCGATGAAGAAGTCCATGTCGTACTGCCTGGGCTCCTCGGTCTTGGACGAGAGGCCGTAACCGAGCAGGTCGGGAACGATGGAGCGGAAACCCGCAGTCGCAAACTCGGGGTAGTTGCCCTTGAAGTTGCTGTAGCCGCTGGCACCGGTGCCAGCTCCGTGCAGGAAGATTACCGGGTCACCCGATCCCTGTTCGTGGTAGTGCACGCGCTGGGGATGGCCGGCCACGTTGCCGATGTCCACATATTTGCCTTCTGGGATGGAAAAAATGTTCATCTCTGTTCTTTATGCTTGGAGTGGATAGACGAAGGCTGTCTCCGGCCTTCGGGTGAGAAATCCTGGATGACGGGGTTTATCAAGCCCTGGCTTGCCAGAGCTTGGGCAGGCCGGGGTCGGTGGCGGCGATCGCCTTTTTGAGCAGATTGCGCAGCGTGGCTGCTTCCATCTCGCCAAGGCTCGCTATCAAATCGGTTTCCACGGCCTTGGCTGCGGCCAGCACATGCAAGATGGCTTCGTTGCCCAGGGGCGTGAGCTGCAGCGACTCGGCGCGCTCGCGGCTTTCCTCCACCCAGCCTTTGCTGATCAGCGACTGCAGGGCCACGGCTCCGATGTCGGTGCCGGTGTAGGCCATGTGAGAGGCAATTTCGGCAGGCGACTGAGGCTGCTGGATGCTCAGCAACGAGAGCACGTAAAAATCGGCATCGGTCATGCCGTAAGCCGCCATGGGCTTGCGCAAGCCGCTCAGGAATTGAAAGTGCGCGCGGCCCATCAAATATCCGATCAGGTTTTCCGAGTAGGCGGTATTGGTGTCTGCGGCAGGTTCGCTGGCCACGGCGTTGGCCTTGCGTGAAGCCAGGGCGTAACCGCCAGTCACGTAGAGCAGGGGGGGGTGCGGGTTGGCGTCGTAGTCGGTCACCTCGCCCACAAAGATGATGTGGTCGCCGCCGTCGTACTGGAACGCCGTCTTGCACCTGAAGCGCGCGCTGCAGTCCTGCAGCAAGGGGGCATGGGCTGCCTCGGAGTCCAGCTGCAGGCCGGAGAACTTGTCTTCGCCAGCACGGGCAAAGCGGTTCGACAGGGCTTCTTGTTCGTTGGAGAGGATGTGCACATTCCAGGTGTCAGCGTTCTGGAACACAGGCAGGCTGCGGGCGTTCTTGGCCAGGCTCCACAAAACCATGGGGGGCTCCAGCGAAACCGAGTTGAAGCTGTTGGCGGTGATTCCTACAGGCTCGCCATTCTCGGCACGGGTTGTGACGATGGTGACCCCGGTGCCAAACATGCCCAGGGCGCGGCGGAAGTCTTTGGGGTCGAAGGTTGCTGCAGTGCTTTGCATGGGGTGAATGTCTCCTTGGTGCAAGAGTGCTGCGAACAGGGCTTTTATGAATCCTTCACATGGACTAGCGGCGCAAAACAGGGCTTGGTGTTTGTCCTAGGTTCAGTGTTTTTGCTGTGCAGGATCAGGCTTTGCAGAAGACCGGAAACGCCTGCTCCATCGTTAGTCTGATCGGACGATGAGCGGAAAATTGCATGGTGAGAGCATTTCTGTCATAGGCGAAAAAGCCTTGCCCACCACACCACAAGCCGTCCGGTGGAGCGGCAACTGGAGACCTGAATGAACACAATGACAGATAACTACCTCACCCCTGATGCGCTGGCAGTGATCGAGCGTGCCAAGGCCCTGGCGCCCAAGCTGGCGGCACGCGCACAGCAGGCGGATCGCGAAGGAAAGATCAGCGATGAAACCGTTCAGGAGATGGCTGAGGCGGGTCTGTTTCGCGTGCTGCAGCCCAAGCGCTGGGGTGGCTATGAAATGGATCCTCGTGTGTTCTACAGCGTGCAGATGGAGCTGGCCAAGGGTTGCATGTCCACGGCCTGGATTTACGGGGTGGTCGGCGTTCACCCCTGGCAGCTGGCGCTTTTCCCCGACCAGGCCCAGCAAGATGTGTGGGGCAAGGATAACGGCGTGCGCATCGCATCGACCTATATGCCTACTGGCAAGGCCGAGCCCGTGGAAGGCGGATTCAGGTTCAACGGCCGCTGGAGCTTTTCCACCGGCTCCAAGCATTGCGACTGGCTGTTTCTCGGCGGTCTGCTGCCCAAGCGTGATGGCACGCCTGGCCTGGAGCATGTGACTTTTCTGGTGCCCAAGGCGGACTACCGCATTGAGGACAACTGGGATGTGCTGGGCCTGCGCGGCACAGGCAGTCATGACATCGTGGTGGAGAACGCGTTTGTCCCCGCACATCGCATCCAGTACACCAACGACCACAGCGATGTGGGCTGCCCCGGCCGCACGGAGAACACCAGCTGGCTGTTCCGCATCCCCTTTACCCATGTGTTCCAGCGTGCGGTGTCCACCGCCTGTCTGGGCGCGCTGGAAAGCGCCATCGCATCGTTCACCGAGCGCGCGACGGCGCACGTTGGAAAGCATGGCAACAGGATGGCCGAGGACGTGAACGCCCAGACGGCCGTGACCGAAGCCACGATTGCGCTGGACCAGCTCAAGATGGTGCTGTTCCGCAATTACGCACGCATTGTGGATGCGGCCAAGACTGGTATTCAGCTGACGCTGGAAGAGCGTCTGCTGCAGCGTGCTCAGGCGTCATACGTTCCCAAGCTGACGGGCTTTCATGCCAATGAGCTGATGCGTGCCTGCGCAGCCAGCGGCACTTTCAAGAACAATCCCATCGAGCGCATCTTCCGCGACATCCATCAGGGTCGCACCCACATTGCGAACAACACGGATGCCTACGTGCGCGCCTATGGCTCGCATGTGCTGGGCATTCCCAACCAGGAACCCTTTGTCTGATTGAATTCAGGCCAAGCTGCGGCAGCGCTCTCACAAAGGAGGCTGCCGCCAGCGTGTATTTGCGACAGTCCATCCATAAAACAAAAGATTGACGGAGACAAGGTATGGCAGAACAAGAATATGACCTGATCGTCGTGGGGTCGGGGGCAGGTGCCATGTTGGGCGCCATTCGCGCGCAGGAGCAGGGCCTCAAGACTCTGGTGGTGGAGAAGACCGAGCTGTTCGGCGGCACTTCGGCCCTGTCGGGCGGCGGCATCTGGATTCCGCTGAATTACGATCAGAAGACCGCCGGCATCAAAGACGATCTGGAAACCGCATTTGGCTATATGAAGCGCTGTGTGCGCGGCATGGCGACGGACGACCGCGTGCTGGCCTATGTGGAAACCGCCAGCAAGATGGCCGAGTACCTGCGCCAGATCGGCATTCCTTATCGCGCCATGGCCAAGTATGCGGATTACTACCCCCATATCGAAGGCTCCAGGCCCGGCGGCCGCACCATGGATCCGGTTGACTTCAACGCTGCCAGGCTGGGCCTGGAGGCGCTGGAAACCATGCGCCCCGGCCCTCCCGGCAATCAGTTGTTCGGCCGCATGAGCATCAGCGCCTTCGAGGCGCATTCCATGCTCTCGCGCGAGCTCAAGTCGCGCTTCACCATCCTGGGCATCATGCTCAAGTATTTTCTGGACTACCCCTGGCGTAACAAGACCAGGCGCGATCGTCGCATGACGGGCGGCCAGGCGCTGGTGGCAGGCCTGCTGACTGCTGCCAACAAGGTCGGTGTCGAGATGTGGCGCAACTCCCCGCTCAAGGAGCTGGTGCAGGACGCATCGGGCCGTGTGACGGGTGTCATCGTTGAAAGAAATGGTCGGTGCCAGCAGATCAACGCCAGACGTGGCGTGTTGTTGGGGGCTGGTGGTTTTGAGCGCAATCAGGAGATGCGTGAGCAGTATCTCAACAAGCCCACCAAGGCAGAGTGGACGGCAACTCCAGTGGGAGGCAATACCGGTGATGCTCACCGGGCCGGTCAGGCCGTGGGCGCGCAGCTGGCGCTGATGGACTGGTCCTGGGGCGTGCCCACCATGGATGTTCCCAAGGAGCCGGCCTTTCGCGGCATTTTTGTGGAGCGCTCACTGCCGGGGTGCATGGTGGTCAACAGCAAGGGGCAGCGCTTCCTCAACGAGTCCGGCCCTTATCCGGAATTCCAGCAGGCCATGCTGGCCGAACATGCCAAGGGCAATGGCGGCGTGCCTGCATGGATTGTGTTCGACGCCAGCTTCCGCGCGCAGAACCCCATGGGGCCGCTGATGCCAGGCTCGGCCGTGCCGGACAGCAAGGTGCGCAAGAGCTGGCTGAACAATGTCTACTGGAAAGGCGAGACGCTGGAAGATCTGGCGCGCCAGATCGGCGTGGATGCCGCTGGCCTGCAGGACAGTGCGCGTCGCATGACCGAATACGCCAGAGCTGGCAAGGACCTGGACTTTGACCGGGGCGGCAATGTGTTTGACCGCTACTACGGCGATCCGCGTCTCAAGAATCCCAACCTTGGTCCCATCGAGAAAGGTCCGTTCTACGCCATGCGCCTGTGGCCCGGAGAGATCGGCACCAAGGGGGGGCTGCTCACCGATAGAGAGGGGCGTGTGCTCGACACGCAAGGCAGGATCATCGAGGGGCTGTACTGTGTGGGCAACAACTCCGCCTCCGTCATGGGGCCGGCCTACGCTGGCGCTGGTTCCACCCTCGGTCCGGCCATGACTTTTGCCTTTCGCGCCGTGGCTGACATGGTAGGTAAACCCTTGCCCATCGAGAACCCGCATCTGCTGGGCAAGACGGTTTGACCAGGAGGCGCAGAGATGTCCAATTTCAAAAAGCATGTCAGCACCATCAATCCTGTGGGGGCAGTCTTGGATGTGGGGTCGGTCGATGAGGTTCAGTGGTCCGATGCCAGCGATGTGGTGGTGGTCGGCTGGGGAGGGGCAGGTGCCAGCGCAGCGATTGAGGCGCGCGAGCAGGGGGCCGAAGTTCTGGTGATCGACCGCTTCAGCGGCGGTGGTGCCAGTGTGCTGTCGGGTGGTGTGGTCTATGCCGGTGGCGGTACCCGGTACCAGAAGGAAGCCGGCTTTGAGGATTCACCCGAAGCCATGACTGCCTACCTCAAGCATGAGGTCAATGGTGTGGTCAGTGACGAGACTCTGGCTCGCTTCAGCAGCGACAGCGTGAACAACCTCAACTGGCTGGAAAAACAGGGCGCTACCTTTGCATCGACCATGCCGGCGTACAAGACCTCTTATCCGGCCGATGGCATGTATCTGTACTACTCGGGCAACGAAGTGGTGCCGGCCTATGGCAACCCCCAGCTGGCCAGCAAGCCTGCACCGCGCGGTCATCGCGTGGTGGCCAAGGGGCAGTCGGGAGCGACGTTCTTTGCCGCGTTGCAGAAGTCCACGTTGGCGCACGGCGCCCGTACATTGACGCAGGCACGCGTCCAGCGCCTGGTGCGCGAGAAGGACAGCGGCCGCGTGCTGGGCGTGGAAGTGATGGTGTTGCCTGAAGGCGATCCGCGCACCGAGCGCCACAAGAAGCTCGACGAGCTGGTGGCCAAGTGGCGCCTGTATCAGGCACCACGTGCCCAGGCAGGCCGCCGCGAAGCTGCGCAGATCGAGAGCGAGATCGGCGAGAAGCGCTACATCCGTGCCCGCAAAGGTGTGGTGCTGTCCACTGGCGGCTATATCTTCAATTCGGAGCTGCTGGAGCGGCATGCGCCGGCTTACAAGCCCGGCTGGCTGACCGGTGCTGCGGGCTGCGATGGCTCTGGTCTGCGACTGGGGCAATCCGTGGGAGGGATCGCTCAGGATCTGAACAATATCTCGGCCTGGCGTTTCATCACGCCACCCTCGGTCTGGCCCAAGGGTCTGGTGGTCAACACCAAAGGCGAGCGTTTCTGCAATGAACAGGTCTACGGCGCCAAGCTCGGCTACGAGATGATGGAAAAGCAGGGGGGGAAGGCTTGGCTCATCATTGATAGCAAGCTGCGCAGGCAGGCTGCCTGGCAGTGCCTGTTTGGCGGTTTGTGGGGCTTCCAGTCCATGCCCGCGCTGGCGCTGATGTACAAGGTCGCGATCAAGGGCAAATCTGTTGCAGACCTGGCCAAAAAGCTTCGCATGGATGCAGCAGTGCTGCAGCTCCAGTTCGATCGCGCCAATGCCGCTGCACGCGGTGAGATCGAAGACCCGTTGGGCAAGTCGCAGGACATGCGCCATGAGTTCCAGGGCGGCTCGCTGTTTGCCATCGATATCTCCATCAGCCAGAAGATGTTCCCGCTGGCCGTCCTGAGCCTGGGCGGGCTCAAGGTCAACGAGGACAACGGTGCAGTGATTGACGGTGCCGGCTATGACATTCCCGGGCTGTATGCCGCGGGACGCACCGCCATTGGTGTGGCTTCCTCGCGTTATGTGAGCGGCTTGTCTCTGGCCGACTGTGTGTTCTCGGGCCGCCGAGCGGGCAAGGCGGCTGCACTGGAAGGGGGCGAGTCCCTTGCTGCCCAGGAAGTGTGCCCGCGGGCAAGCGCTGTGGAGAGCGTCAGTTCCTGACCCCGTGGATTGGGGGGCGGTCTTGTGCCGGGGCGCCAGTGCAAGGTCGCACAAAAAGAGTGAGTGAGTAAGGGGTAAGAAGAAATGAGCAGTGAAGCCACAACAGCCGCATCGCGGTATCACCCTCTGCGCGTGCGCGCGGTGATTGACGAGACGCACGATACCAAGTCAATTGTGTTTGAGGTGCCAGAGGCGCTGGCTGAGCAATTCAGCTATCGTCCCGGCCAGTTTCTGACTCTGCGACTGCCTATCGAGGGCCGTTATGTGCCTCGCTGCTACTCCATGTCCAGTGCCCCGATGCTCGACGATGCCTTGCGGGTGACCGTCAAGCGCGTCGACAAGGGACGAGGTTCCAACTGGGTTTGCGACAGGGTTCAGGTGGGTGATTCCATCGAGTTGATGCCTCCCTCGGGCCTGTTCTCGCCCCGGAATCTGTCTCAGAACTTTTTGCTGCTGGCCGGTGGCAGCGGAATTACACCGGTGTTCTCCATCTTGCGCGCTGTCCTCAAGCAGCATCAGGGCAATGTGGTGCTGTTCTATGCCAACCGCGATGAGCGCTCGGTCATCTTCAGGAAGGACCTGCAGCAGCTGGCGGCTGAGTATCCGGATCGCCTGCAGGTCATTCACTGGCTGGACTCCGTGCAAGGCGCGCCTTCGCAGAAGCAGCTAGCTGCCTGGGCCACGCCCTGGGTGGCTGATGCAGGCCAGGCCTTTATCTGCGGGCCGGGCCCCTTCATGGATGCCGCACAGGCCGCGGTGATCGAGGCTGGCATGCCTGCCGAGCAGGTGCATGTGGAGCGCTTTGTCTCTCTGCCTGACGAGGAGGCTCTGCAGCTGATGCAGGAGGCCACTGCTCCCGTGGAGGCCGCTGTTGAGCAAGCCCTGGTGCAGCTGCGTCTGGACGGCGAGGAATACGAATTCAACTGCAGTGGCACGGAGACCATTCTGGAGGCCGGACTGCGCGCCGGCATCAATGTGCCCTACTCCTGCCAGGCCGGCATGTGCGCATCCTGCATGTGTCAGGTGCAGGACGGCAGCGTGCATCTGCGCCACAACGAAGTGCTGGATGCGAAGGACCTGTCCAAGAAGTGGACGCTTGCCTGTCAATCCGTGCCCACCAGTGAAAAGCTGCGCGTCAAATTTCCGGAGTAACTTATGTCGAAACCCAACCAGAACGCGATGCCCGAATCTTCGCTGACCTTGCCCGGCATGCTGGCTGACGTGGTCAGCCGCTTTGCCGGTCGCGCGGCGATTGTCGAAAACGGCAAGTCCATCAGCTATGCCCAGTTGCAGCAGCTTAGCCGCCTGGCCGCACGTGCCTTGATGAGTCTGGGTGTGCAGGCTGGCGACCGTGTGGCTCTGTGGGCACCGAATCTCAGCGAGTGGATCGTTGCCGCCTGCGGTGTGCATGCTGCCGGCGGCGTGCTGGTGCCCCTGAACACCCGCATGAAGGGCGCCGAGGCTGCAGATATTCTCGAGCGCAGCCGTGCCAGGGTGCTGGTGTCCGTGGGTGACTTCCTGAACAACTACTACCCCGATCTGCTGCAGGGTCTACGTCCTGCCACGCTGCAGCAGGTGGTGGTGCTCGGTGACAAGGTACTGCCCAGCGCAGACCTGAGCTGGGCGCAGTTCATGGCCAGGGCCGATGGCACGACTGCCGAAGCACAGCAGCAGCGCGAAGCCGGGATCAAGCCTGACGATACGGCCGATTTGATGTTCACCTCCGGCACTACAGGCCGCCCCAAGGGCGTGATGTGCGCTCACCGACCGACGATCCTGGCTTTCAAGGCCTGGTCGGAGGTGGTGGGTTTGACCGAGGGCAGCCGCTACCTGATCGTCAACCCGTTCTTCCACACCTTCGGCTACAAGGCAGGCTGGGTGGCTGCCTTGCTGCAGGGCTCCACCGTCTATCCCGAGCAGGTATTTGATGCGCAGGCCATCTTGCAGCGCATCGAGAGCGACCGCATCAGCTTCCTGCCCGGGCCGCCCACCTTGTTCCTGTCCATGCTGGCGCATCCGGGGCTCAAGGATTTCGATCTGAGTTCGCTGAAGTCCTCGGTGACTGGTGCCTCCACCGTCCCCCCCATTCTCATCAAGCGCATGCGCGAAGAGCTGGGCATCCAGAATGTCACCACGGCCTACGGCCTGACGGAGTGCGGCGGTTGTGCCACGCTCTGCGAGCCCTCCGACAATGTGGAAACCGTGGCCAATACCTGTGGCAAGGCCCTGCCCGGGACCGAGGTGCGCTGCGTCAACGAGCAAGGGCAGCCCGTGGCTCCCGGCGAAGCCGGCGAGGTGCTGCTGCGTGGCTATCACATCATGCAGGGCTACTTCGAGGATGAAAAGGCCACGGCCGAGACCATTGATGCCGATGGCTGGTTGCATACCGGCGATGTGGGCGTGCTTGACGAGCGCGGCTATCTGCGCATCACCGACCGCCTCAAGGACATGTTCATCGTGGGCGGCTTCAACTGCTACCCTGCAGAAATCGAACGCATGCTGTCCAACCACCCCGAGGTGGCGCAGGTTGCTGTGGTCGGCGTGGCCGACGAGCGCATGGGCGAGGTCGGCTGTGCCTGCGTGGTGGCACGCAACGGCGTGGCACTGGACCAGGAGGCCTTCATCGCCTGGTGCCGCGCCAATATGGCCAACTACAAGGTGCCGCGCTTTGTGCTGCAACTCGATGGCCTGCCCGTCAATGCCTCCAACAAGGTGCAAAAGCGCGATCTGTTGCAGATCGTCAAGAGCAGGCTCGCACCTGTTTCACAGCCGGCCTGAACAGGACTATCTGAAAAAGTCTGGCGGTTTTCGGAAAGTGGCTGAAAATCGTGGCTATAATTCAAATCTGCTCTGTAAGGCGCACAGCTTTTCAGAAATGCGGGAATAGCTCAGTTGGTAGAGCGATACCTTGCCAAGGTATAGGTCGACGGTTCGAACCCGTTTTCCCGCTCCAGATTTTGAAAAGGGAAGCAAAAGCTTCCCTTTTTTATTGCTTTGGTCGCCTGGCTGATGCAATACTTCGCGCTGGCGCCCGGCGCCGGTGGTGAAGTGGGCCCCGATGGTGAAATTGGTAGACACTGCAGACTTAAAATCTGCCGCTTTTAACGAAGCGTACCGGTTCGATTCCGGTTCGGGGCACCAGAATTGAAAAGCCTGCTATATCTTGTGTAGCGGGCTTTTTTATTTGTGACTTGAGTAGCCATTGCTGCCCGCAGTCTTGCTGAAGGTGGGAAAATTCATCCACTGCGATGCCGTAGTGCTGTGGGCGTCAGGGCTTGGCCAAGTCGCTTGGAATAGTCCTGGCTTCGATGCAATATGGCTTGCAGTTCTGTCATGCTGACGGGGTCTGCACTCCTAGAGAGAAAAGATGTCTAGTTACAACGCTGCTTTTGAAATTCATGTCCACGGACAGGTTCTGCTCCGTGCTGACGTTACGTATGAGCAGCTGCAAGATGCATTGCGTCCTTTGTGGGCCTATGCCGGCGCGCGCTCATTGACGGATGGTGAGGGAAGTCTCTATGAAGAAGAGCCCGGCATCCAGTTCGACGCCAAGGAACATCTGCTGCAGATGTGCTGGACCGTGCGTGGTGACGATGACTTCCGTCAGGCCCTGGACGATATGTGCATGGGGCTCAACGAGCTGGCCGAGCAGGGCTCGCCCATCGAAGTGACCTTCTACGACACCGAGTTCGACGAGGAAGAAGCTCCTGCCGAGGCCCAGAGCCGCGATGACTTCCTGATGCTGTTTGTCGGTCCCAATCCCGCAGCCATCATGCAGGTGCAGCGCGATCTGCTGGTGCAGGACGTCATCAACATGATGGAGCGTCACTTTGACGGCGCAGAGCTCGGCGGCGTGGTGCAGGAGATCGACAAGCTGTTCTCGCAGCGCTTCGAAGCCCTGGTCAGCTCGCTGGAGCTGGGCAAGCCGCCGCGTGGCGGATCGGGCGGTTCGGCCTCAGGTCATGGCGGCAATCGCCGCCCGCGCCATCTGCATTGATTCTTCGCTCATTTGCCCTCAAAGCCCTCTGTGCTGCAGTCCCGGGACTGCGACGGAGGGTTTGTCTTTTGCCATGAAGCCCATTCCCACACCCAAGTATTCAGGAGCCGTGACCGAGCAACTGCGCAAGGACAGGGCTGCGCGCGCCAGCATGGGCGAAAAAGGGGCGAATGCATCCGTGCCGCTGGCATTGCCCTATCTCTCGGGCTACACGCCATCGCTGCAGAATCAGGTGCGCGACTGGCTCCTTGCGGGCAAGGCCGGCGACTGGCTGCTGCGCAAATATCCGCAGGCCCATGCGGTTCGCACGGACAGGGCGCTTTATGACTACGTCGATGCGCTCAAGGCGCAGTATCTGCGCAATGCAGGGCAGTTGCACAAGGTGGTCTACGACAGCAGGATTCATGTGGTGCGCAATGCCCTGGGTCTGCATACGCGGCGCGCGATTGCGCATGGAGGCCGGCTCAATGCGCGGCACGAGATTCATGTGGCAGCCATGTTCAAGCAGGCGCCAGATGCCTTCTTGCGCATGATCTGTGTGCATGAGCTGGCGCATATCCGCATCATGGATCACGACAAGGCCTTCTATCAGTTATGTGCGCATATGGAGCCTGATTACCACCAGTTGGAGTTCGATGTGCGCTTTTACCTCAGCTATCTGGATCAGGGCGGCCAGCCGCTCTGGGTCTGATGACGCAGCTCAGGCGGGTGTGGCCACGGCGCTTGGCGAGCACACGTTGACGGCCTGGCTGCAAGCGGCAGGCAGATCCAGCCAGCGCTGGGCCGCGGCTTGCATGGCCGTCAGGCGACCGGTTGTCATGAGCTGAATCTGCTCGGCCTGGGCCAGCTGCAGCGATCCATCGGTCTCGGCTCCCAGCAGGTTGCGCTGCTCCAGCATGCGCCGGGTCTGGCGTGCCACGGGGGCTCCCGTGTCCAGGAACTGGATATCGGGCCCCAGCAGGGCGCGCAAATCATCCTTGACAAACACATAGTGGGTGCAGCCCAGCACCAGCGTATCCATCTGCCCTGTCTTGAGGCCGAAACTCCCCAAAGCGCTTGTGTACTTTGCGCACAGCGCTCTGATCTCCGTGGCGCCTGCATCCTCGGGCAATGCCTGCTCGGTGCTTTGCTCGATCGCCCTGGCCAGACCGTCGCAGGCTTGGAGGTGAAACTCGGCGCGCTGGCCATGCTCCGACACCAGGCGCGCCACGCGCTGGCTGTAGATGGTGCCCCGCGTGGCCATCACTCCCACATGATGGGTCTGGCTGGAAAAAGAGGCCGGTTTGATGGCTGGTTCCACGCCAATGACGGGCAGTTGCGGAAGTCGCTCGCGCAACAGTTCCACGGCTGCAGCGGTGGCGGTGTTGCAGGCAACCACGAGAATCTTGATGTCGTGCTGCTCCAGCAGATACTGCGCAATGGCCAGGCTGCGCTCCTGCACAAACGCATCGCCGCGTGCGTCGCCATAGGGGGCATTGCCGCTGTCGGCCAGATAGACAAACTGCTCGTGCGGCAGCTCGTGGCGCAGTGCCTGCAGCACGCTGAGGCCACCCACGCCGCTATCAAAAATACCGATGGGGGAGTGAGGAGTGGGCATGGTGCAAGAGGTAGGTGGAGGCGATGATGCGGCCGCCAGTATGCGCCGCTTTGCGCGCCGGCGGCGCGTTCAGGGCTATGGTCTATCAGGAATTCGGGCTGTCCTGGGCTGCAGGCAAGCCGCAGACCGGACAGAAATTATCACCATGACCGACTTCGTGCCCGGCCGGGCAGCGGCGTGTCTTGAGCATGGAAGGCAGGTTCCAGCTCGAGAAGAAGATGCAAAACGCCATGCCGTAGAAGATCATCCAGTGGCCTGAGAACACGCGCAAGCCGTGTTGCTGCGCCGTCATGCCGCCCGCAATGCCGAGAAAAAAGTTGGCAAAAGCGTAAATGAAGACCGCGTAGGCAGTGTTGCGCATCCAGGTGGGGCAGCCTGCGAGCACCTTCTTCCAGGAAAACTGCAGGCGATTGCCGTTGTTGATGCGCTGAGCAATCAGTGCCGCAGGCATCCAGACGGCAAAAATCCCGGTGGTCATGACGCTTGTGAATATCTTCAGGGCATCTTGAGGCAGATGTGTTTCAAGCGCGTTGATCTGCCCTGCAAGTGCTGCCAAATGTGTGATTGCACTGAGCACAAAGCCCATTGCGGAAATCATCATCAGTGGTGGCAGAAGAATTTGCATGGCGGCTTGAGAAGAAAAAAGGAGCTGAAAGCGCTTATTTACTGATGCTTTCAGCAGTAAATAAGATGTTTTTCTATTGTGGCACAGCGATTAATGCTCATCTTTTTGCTGTGAAGTCGCTAGGCGAATGCTGTCCACAAGTCTGCCAAAGTAGCTTTCGCGCATGGATAGCGAGGCGGGCAATGGGGCGGATGGCAGGCTGTCGTAGCCATCTTCATCAATGCAGAACTCGAAAAACAGGTAGTCGACTTCGGACAGCTTGAGCTGATGGCGGCAGGCATGGCGGCCCGAGCCCCGTTTTTTCTCGGCAATGGTCTGCATGCTGGTATTGCTTCCCAGGACCGCCGTATAGGCCATGGGCAGGGTGGCAGCCAGGTTGAGCCAGAGCATGAAAGCCATGAAAGCGGTGCATAGCAAGGCCATCAGCCAGCGCTTGATGGGGCCGTAGCTGAGCCAGGGGCCTGCCGGTTGCCAAAGTCCCAGCCTATGGAGTCGCAGCAGCCAGATGCCGGCGGCTGCCGTAAGTGCCAGCGCCAGATACAGCGCGAGCAGCTGCCAATGCGCATCGGGTATGAAGCTGCGCCAGAAAATGGGGGCGAGGGCGCCCATCATCACCGCCATGAAAACGACGATCAGCCATTTCTGCGGATTGGGGGTTTCAGGTTTCCAGAGCCAGTTCATGCTCGTTGCATCGGTTGAGGTGGTGCCGGTAGTTTGATCTGAGCCAGGTTCAAAGAGTTTTTCGCATACGCGCGTTGCTCAGGGCGATGCCATGTACGACGGGGGTTTGCTGGCGCTGTAGCTCAAAGCCGAAATGTATGAAGAAAGCCTGGGCATTGAGACTGACATCGGCACTCAGCTCATGCAGGCCGTTTTGCCGCGCCGTCTGCTCGATATGCGCGAGCAGTCGCCGGCCCACGCCCTGGCGGGCATATTGTGGGGCCACAAAAAAGTGATCGATATAGCCATTGGCTTGCAGATCTGCATAGGCCATGGCTTGATCATTGTCGCCAACGGCGACAAAGGGCTGGAGCGCTTGAATGCGCTGACGCCACTGTGTCCAGTCCGGTTGCTGCGGCGCCCAGGCGTCAAGTTGCACCTGGCTGTAGTGATTCACTGCCAGCTGATGAACAGCATCGTGAAACACCTGCCATAGCGCGATTTCATCTCCGGGACGATAGCTGCGTACATGCATGGGTTGGCAGATGGATTGAGTTTGGCAAAAATGGTTTGCAGCAGATGTATGACATCGGTGCAGCGTGCAAGGGCGGTTGTGGAAGCACTTCTTTATCTGTATGCAACCCGCTGTTTTGATGAATTTTCTGTCATCAACTGAAGGTGAACGGTGGTCTAAAGTCTGTGAAATGCTCAGGTTTTTATAGCGGAAAAAATAACGCCAACCTCTAGAATGATCCGCCCATGCCCCTGATATACCTCATCCTCCTACCTTTTGCAGGCAGCCTTTTGGCTGCTTTATTGCCTGCGAATGCGCGCAATACTGAATCAACACTAGCGGGTGTGATTGCGCTGATATGCGCAATTCAGGTGGGGATGCTGTTCCCGGAGATGGCCGATGGAGCAGTGCTCAGGCAGGAGATTTCCTGGCTGCCGGCGTTGGGGCTGAATCTGGTGATTCGCATGGACGGGTTTGCCTGGCTGTTCTCCATGCTTGTTTTCGGCATTGGTGCGCTGGTGGTGCTGTACGCGCGCTACTACATGTCGCCCACTGATCCTGTGCCGCGCTTTTTCTCGTTCTTTCTGGCCTTTATGGGGGCGATGGCGGGGGTGGTGCTCTCGGGAAACATCATTCAGCTGGTGTTTTTCTGGGAACTGACCAGTCTTTTCTCGTTCCTGCTGATCGGCTACTGGTATCACCGCAAGGATGCGCGCCGTGGCGCGCGCATGGCGTTGA
This sequence comes from Comamonas testosteroni ATCC 11996, assembly GCF_000241525.1. Lineage (GTDB taxonomy): Bacteria > Pseudomonadota > Gammaproteobacteria > Burkholderiales > Burkholderiaceae_C > Comamonas > Comamonas testosteroni. The sequence continues at coordinate 46,652 of NZ_AHIL01000038.1, read as the reverse complement.
CGGTCACGGGCACGGGCGGGCTTGCCATGCTGGTGGGCATGCTGGTGCTGGGTCATATCGTAGGCAGCTATGACCTCGACAATGTTCTGGCAGCTGGCCAGCAGATTCGCGACAGCCACCTCTATCTGCTGGCATTGGTGCTGATTTTGCTTGGCGCACTCACCAAAAGTGCTCAATTTCCGTTCCAGTTCTGGCTGCCCAATGCCATGGCGGCACCTACGCCCGTGTCGGCCTATCTGCACTCGGCCACCATGGTCAAGGCTGGTGTGTTTCTGCTGGCGCGGCTGTGGCCGGTGTTGGCGGACACCGATGCATGGTTCTGGCTGGTGGGGGGCGCTGGTGCCATGACGCTGCTGATTGGCGGCTATTGCGCGATGTTCCAGCACGATCTCAAGGGTTTGCTGGCTTATTCAACGATCTCGCATCTGGGGCTGATTACCTTGCTGTTGGGCCTGAACAGCAAGCTGGCTGCCGTGGCGGCGGTGTTTCACATCATGAACCATGCGACCTTCAAGGCTTCGCTGTTCATGGCGGCGGGCATTGTGGACCATGAAAGCGGCACGCGTGACATCCGGCGTCTGTCGGGTCTGCGTTTCATGATGCCGATCACGGCCACGCTGGCCTGTGTGGCCAGTGCTGCCATGGCTGGTGTGCCGCTGCTCAACGGATTCATCTCCAAGGAAATGTTCTTTGCCGAGACCGTCTATCTGGATGCAGCCCCCTGGGTCAAGACCGTGCTTCCCGTGGTTGCGACCGTGGCGGGCATGTTCAGCGTGGCCTATTCGCTGCGCTTCACGTTCGATGTCTTTTTTGGGCCCCAGGCAAACGATCTCCCTCACGAGCCGCACGAGCCGCCGCATTGGATGCGTGTACCGGTGGAATTGCTCGTGCTGGCTTGTCTGATCGTCGGCATCTTCCCTGCCTGGGCAGTGGGTGGTTTTCTGGCTGTCGCTGCAACTCCAGTCGTAGGCGGTGACTTGCCGCAGTACAGCCTGGCCATCTGGCATGGCTGGAATATGCCGCTCATCATGAGCCTGGTGGCACTGGCCGGCGGTATCGTGCTCTACACCATGCTGCGCTGGCAGCGCACGGTCGGGCACTTCGACACCACGCCCGTGCTGGGCCGTGTCAGCGGTCGCAAGATTTTTGAGAATCTGCTGGCCCGCATCACCTGGCTGGGCCGGGCGGGGCGCCGCAATCTGTCCACGCGCCGCCTGCAGTGGCAGATGCTGTGGTTGGTCTGCGTTGCTCTGGTCGCAGCGGCTCTGCCGCTCTGGCTGTGGGGCATGAAACTGGGTGACCGCGGCACTTTGCCGGTGTCTTCGGCCTTTGTGCTGCTCTGGGCGATTGGCTGCCTGTGTGCGCTGGGTACGGCCTGGAAAGCCAAGTACCACCGGATGACCGCATTGATCATGCTCGGCGGCACGGGCCTGTGCACGGTGCTGACCTTCCTCTGGTTCTCGGCGCCCGATCTGGCGCTGACCCAACTGGTGGTGGAAGTCGCCACCACGGTGCTGATCCTGCTGGGGCTGCGCTGGCTGCCCAAGCGGGACAAGAACATGCGTACCGCCGATAGTGCCGATGCGCGGGCCAAGGCACGCCGCCTGCGCGATCTGGTGCTGTCGCTGATTGCCGGTGGCGGCATGGCCTGGCTGGCCTTTGCCATGATGAGCCGGCCCTTCTATGAAAGCACCTCCACCTTCTTCCTCGAGAACGCGCTGGGCGGTGGCGGCGGCACCAATGTGGTGAATGTGACGCTGGTCGACTTCCGCGGCTTCGACACCTTCGGCGAGATCGTGGTGCTGGGTATTGTGGCCGTCGTCATCTATGCGCTGCTGCGCCGCTTCCGCCCGGCGCGCGAGGCCATGGACATTCCTGAGCAGCAGCGCTATGTGCCCGGCGATTTGCAGACCGACCTGCTCAACCCGCGCAATGCCAGCGATACGGCCGTGGGCTACCTGATGGTGCCTGCCGTGCTGGTGCGACTGCTGCTGCCGTTTGCGACGCTGGTGGCTGCCTATATCTTCGTGCGCGGCCACAACCAGCCGGGCGGCGGTTTCGTGGCCGGGCTGGTGTTCTCGGTCGCCTTGCTGATGCAGTACATCATCTCGGGCACGCATTGGGTGGAGGCGCATCTGCCGCTGTATCCGCGCCGCTGGATTGCGGCGGGCCTGCTGTTTGCGCTGGGCACGGGCCTGGGCTCGGTGGCCGTGGGCTACCCCTTCCTGACCAGTCACAGCTTTGACTTTTCGCTGCCCTTGGTGGGACATGTGCATTTCGCCAGCGCCACCTTCTTCGATATCGGCGTGTTTGCGCTGGTGGTGGGCTCCACCATGCTGATCCTGACAGCGATTGCCCACCAATCGGTACGCGGACACCGCTTCCATGCGCGCTTGCTGGAAGAGCAGGAACAAGAGGCCAAGAAGGCCGAGGCCGAGGTGCAGGCTGCCACAGCTGCGGCACTGGCAAGGGGAGGTATGTAATGGAAATCGTTCTGGCCATTGCCATCGGTGTGCTCACCGGCTCGGGCGTCTGGCTGCTGCTGCGTCCGCGTAGCTACCAGGTCATCATGGGATTGGCGCTGCTGTCATATGCCGTCAACCTGTTCATCTTCTCGATGGGGCGTCAGGGCCTGTCGATCAACAAGGTGCCGGTTCTGCAAAACGGCGTGCCCACCGATTTGTCGCATTACGCCGACCCCATGCCGCAGGCGCTGGTGCTGACCGCCATCGTCATCGGCTTTGCCATGACGGCGCTGTTCCTGGTCGTGCTGCTGGCGTCGCGTGGCGCTTCGGGTAATGACCATGTGGATGGCGCGCACTCGCGAACCGAACAGGAAATGCTATGAGCGAGTGGATTGAGCGTCTGATGCCGCACCTGATGCTGGCCCCCATCATGCTGCCCATGCTGACGGCAGCGCTGATGCTGTTCCTGCGCGAGGAGCGCCAGCGCCTGAAGCTGGGCATGAACATCCTGTCCACCACGATCAGTCTGGTGATCGTGGTCATGCTGCTGAGCTGGACCAACCAGGCGGGCTCTGCCGTCACCATGTCGGTCTACATGCCCGGCAACTGGCCTGCGCCCTTCGGCATCGCGCTGGCGCTGGATCGGCTCACCGCCCTGATGCTGCTGGTCACCTATGTGGTGGCACTGGCCGCACTGGTGTTTTCCGCGGCGCGCTGGCACAAGGCCGGCGTGCACTTCCACCCCTTGTTCCAGTTGCAGCTGATGGGGCTCAGCGGTGCCTTCATCACGGCGGACCTGTTCAATCTGTTCGTGTTCTTCGAGATCATGCTGGCAGCCTCTTACGGTTTGCTGCTGCATGGCTCCGGCAGCACGCGCATTCAGGCCGGTCTTCACTACATTGCCATCAATCTGGCAGCGTCTTCGCTGTTCCTGATCGGCGTGTCCATGCTCTATGGCATCACCGGTACGCTCAATATGGCCGATCTGGCCCGGGCCATTCCGCTGGTGCAGGATGCCGATCGCGGCTTGCTGCATGCGGCAGCAGGCGTGCTGGGCACGGCCTTTCTGATCAAGGCGGCGCTATGGCCGCTGAACTTCTGGCTGGTGCCGGGCTACAGCGCGGCGACTGCGCCCGTGGGAGCCTTGTTTGCACTCATGACCAAGGTGGGGGTCTATGTCATCTTGCGACTGTGGACCTTGCTGTTCAGTTCGGAAGCCGGGGCATCGGCCCTGTTTGGCAGTACCTGGCTGATCGTGGGCGGCATGCTGACCATGGCCTTTGGCGCCATCGGCATGCTGGGCTCGCAACGGTTGACCCATCTGGCGGGCTTTGCTGCCATTCTTTCGTCCGGCACCCTGCTGGCCGCGACGGGCTTTGGTCAGAACCTGCTGACTGCGGGCCTGCTGTATTACCTGCCGGGCTCCACGCTGGCCGTGGCGGCCCTGTTCCTGATTGCCGATGTGGTGGACCGCTGGCGCGTGGATGACGATGCGGGCGAGCCCTATGAGGACGATGAAGCGCCATTCCTCAATGCAGAGCTGTTGCCCACCGAAGGCTTCAATCTCGACGATGATGAAGAGCTCATGATCGGCCGGGCCTTCCCGGCAGCGGCGGCTTTTCTGGGTCTGAGCTTCATGGCCTGCACCTTGCTGATCTCGGGCCTGCCGCCACTGTCCGGCTTTCTCGGCAAATTCGCCATGCTGACCAGCCTGCTCAATCCGCTGGGCATGGGGACATCCAGTGGTGTGAAGGCCGGTCCGCTGGGCTGGAGCATGGTGGCCCTGCTCATCATCACCGGTCTGATGGCGTTGGTGGCACTCACGCGCGCCGGCATCCGGCATTTCTGGGCCAATCCGGAGCAGAGCGCGCCGTCACTCAAGGTGGCGGAAGGCCTGCCCATCGTCGCACTGCTGCTGTGCTGTGTGGTGTTGACGGTCAAGGCCGATGATGTGATGCGCTATACCCAGCGAGCGGCCAATGCACTGCACTCGCCCGATGTCTATGTGCGTACCGTCCTGGGTCTGGCTCCGGTACCAGCGCCCAAGGAAAAGAAGGCTCAGGAGGCCGCAGGGCCCGAGGCTGCAGCACGCGCTGCAGCGCTGGAAATGCAGGCAGAGCCCGCCCCTGGTATTGGCGATGAAGGCGAAACTGCGCAAGATGCCGTCACTCAGACCGCTGCCTCGGCTCAGAAAGAGGAGGGCCGCCCATGAAGAACATCATGAAATCCATCTTCCCGGCACCGCTGCTGTCGGTAGCTCTGCTGGTGCTGTGGCTGCTGCTCAACCGCTCGGTCAGTGCCGGCCAGATCTTGCTGGGCCTGATCCTGGGCCTGCTGATCCCCGTGCTGCTGCGCGGCCTGCGCCCCTTGCCGGTGCGGGTCAGCCATCCGCTGAGCATTCTCAAGCTGGCCTTTCGGGTGGTCTGCGACACCTCGATCTCCAACTTCAACGTGGTGCGCTTTCTGTTGTTGCCGCGCATGCGCAAGCACCCAGCGGCCTTTATCCATATTCCGCTCGAGCTGCGCGATCCCAACGGGCTGGCCGTCCTGGCCATGATCGTCTGCCTGACGCCCGGCACTTCCTGGGCCGAAATCTCGCGTGACCGCTCCATGCTGCTGCTGCATGCGCTGGAGGTGGAGGATGCCAAGCAGATGGCCGACTTTGTGAAGTCCCGCTACGAGAGCCTGCTGATGGAGATTTTTGAATGAACCCCTGGTTTTATTGGGTGCTGATGGCATCTCTGGTCATGCTGCTGGCGGCCATGGGCTGCTCGGTGCTGCGCCTGCTCAAGGGGCCGCATGCGCAAGATCGCGTGCTGGCGCTGGACTGCATGTATCTCAACGGCATGCTGGCCATGCTGGTCATGGGCATTCTGTACGACAGCACCAACTATTTCGAGGCGGCCTTGCTGGTGGCTCTGTTCGGCTGCGTGGGCTCCACGGCCATGGCCAAGTTCCTGCTGCGCGGCGAGGTGATCGAATGAGTACCGAGGTCATTGGCGTGGATCTGCCGCTGTGGGCCCAGATTCTGGTGGCGGCCCTGGTGTTCGCAGGCTCGTTGATTGCGCTCATGGGCTCCGTGGGCTTGCTGCGGCTCAAAAGCTATTTCGAGCGCGTGCACGCGCCCTCCATCATCGCCACCATGGGCTGCTGGCTCATCATGCATGCCACCTGGATCTATTTTTCCGTCAGCGGCCAGGGCTTTGTCATGCACTCGGTGCTGATTGCCATCTTTATTGCCGTGACTGTGCCCATCACCACCATCTTCCTCATGCGCGCAGCGCTGTTCCGCTCGCGCCGGGCAGGAGAGAGCGTGCCGCCCACGCTCAGCAATCTGGTGCGCAACGAACCCCTGGACGAGGAAGAGGCCGCCGAGGCCGATGAAAAGCCTGCGGCGCATAAAGCCTGAAATCCTGCCGCCCAAGGCTTTCAGGGCCGCCGTCTTGCGCTAGATTGGCAGCCATGCTCAATATTTTTGCCATCTGCATCGGTGCCTGCCTGGGCGCTCTGTCGCGCTGGGGGTTGGGGCTATGGCTGAGTGCCGGAGCCAGCCTGCCCTGGGGCACCCTGGCCGCCAATCTGATCGGCGGCTATCTGATCGGTGTCTTCATCGCGCTGTTTCAGGCCCTGCCCCAGCTGGATCCGGCCTGGAAACTGGCCATCATCACCGGTTTCCTCGGAGCCCTGACTACGTTCTCCAGCTATTCGGCCGAGGTCATCGGCCTGCTGCAGCAGCAACGTCTGGCTGCGGCTCTGGGCTGGACCAGTGTGCATCTGGTCGGCTCACTGTTCATGACCTACATGGGCATGCTCAGCTGGAGCATCTGGTTCAGCCGTTAAGCTGGCAGACCATTTGCAACTATTGAGGCAAACTGCTTCAGCGTTTAGAGGCGAAATACTCTCCTGGGCTATAGCTTTGTGAGCGTATAGTGCAAGCATCATCTGCACTACAGGTGCATTTGAGCTTGAAGTACTTGACGGATGGGCGGTCAGCGCTACGAAATCTTTAGAGATGGTTGTAGCCCGTGCCACTCAGCATTCTAAGAACCGAGGGTCCATGCAAATTTCATCTCCCCTGTCCGATACCGATCTGGCCAATGCCTGGGCCGAGCTGCACAACCAGGCCCATAACGGCAAAGAGCTGGAACCTCAATCCAACCGCCTTGCATTCGCCGATCCGGAGTTCATGTTCCGCCGGGAAACGCGTGGCATCCGCATGCAGCTGGAAATGCTCAAGCCCGATCTGACCCAGATCGAGCGCGGCATCGAGCACACGGTGGTTGTCTACGGCAGCGCGCGCTTTGTCGATATGGAGCAGGCGCGCGAGCAGCTTGCGCAAGCCAAGGCCAGCGGCGATACCCAGCGCATGGCGCTGGCTGAGCGGGGCATGCGCAATGCCGAGCGCTATGAGGCGGCACGCGCCTTTGCACGCATCGTGGCGACCGAAGGCATGAAGCAGGCGCCCAGCGAGCGCTTCTACATCTGCACGGGCGGTGGTCCCGGCATCATGGAGGCGGCCAACCGTGGCGCCCATGATGCGGGTGCTCCCAATGTGGGGCTGAACATCTATCTGCCGCACGAGCAGCATGGCAACCCCTACATCACACCGGGGCTGAGCTTCAAGTTCCACTACTTTGCGCTGCGCAAAATGCATTTCATGATGCGTGCCAAGGCGCTGGTGGCCTTTCCTGGCGGCTTCGGCACCATGGACGAGCTGTTTGAAGTGCTGACGCTGGTGCAGACCCACAAGAGCAAGCCCGTGCCCGTGATCCTGTTCGGCACGGAGTTCTGGAAGCGGGTGCTGAACTTCGATGTGCTGGTGGAGGAGGGCACAATTTCCGCCAAGGATCTGAACCTGTTCCGCTACACCGACGATCCGGCTGAGGCCTGGTCCTTCATTCAGCAGTTCTACCAGACTGGCTGGAACAACGGATAAGCGGTCACGCCTGATCCCCAAAAGACCGGAAGCCGCCAGAAGATTTTCCTCTGGCGGTTTTTTGTTGCTCATCAATGCTTGCCGGTAGCTCTTGATGAGCCAGTGCCTGGGCCTTGTTTGGCTTAAACGCCATGCAGCGATTGCTCGGCCAGTTGCTGGGCGCGCGCGATCGAAATGCCTTCGTGCTGGTCGACGACCAGCGCATCGCTTTCCTCATCGCTGCGGTGAAGCACCACGCGAGGGCGTGTACCGTCGGCCTGGATATGCACATCGGCCGGACGTGACTTTTGCGTGGGGTAGACAGCAATCAGATTGGACAGCCAGCCAAAGAAAATCGGGTCTTCGGGCGGTTTGTCGTAGGAGTCCAGATAGCGGTGAAAGCTGGCTTCACTGGCCGACACCCAGATGCCCCAGAGAAAGGGCTCGTCCACGCCATGAATCGGCACTTCCAGAATGGCCCGCACATAGTATTGCGTGCCTTCGGGGTGGGCGATGACGCAGAGGTCGTCGCTCAGCTCTGCCCATTCCTCGCGTTCTTGCTCGTTCAGGCGTCGGTAGGGTGCAGGGGCATCGAAAGCAAAGCTCGGCGATCCTTCGTGAATCTCATCGCATTTGCTGCATTGGTAGGCAAAGATGGCGGCCATGGTGTAAGAGTTCAGCGTTTGTGAAAGACCAGCGTGCGGTTGTTGGCCGGCATGGCCTGATCGAGTTCAAGCTGCAGGCCGTGCTGACCGGCCAGGGCCACGATGGCTTCAAAGTCGCGCAGGCCGCTGCGCGTATCGCGCTGGCGCAGCCAGGCGTCGAAGGCGCGGTTGCTGTCGCTGGTGAAGTGGCCACCATAGTTGAACGGGCCATAAATGGCAAACACGCCGCCTTCGGGCAGATGCACTCCAACCATCTCGAACATGCGCTGCACCAGCGGCCAGGCCACGATATGACAGGTATTGCTGGTAAAGACGGCATCGAAGCCGGATGAGTCTGCGGTTGCCGGCCAGGTACCGGTCGCCAGGTCAAACTCCAGCGGAGCACGCAGATTAGGCGCGCCATGGGCGGCGTGCCAGGCCTGGATGCCTGCATGACTGCCGGCCAGGTCGCTGGTCTGCCAGAGCAGCTGCGGCAGGCGCGGTGCGAAGTACACGCTGTGCTGCCCGGTGCCGGATCCTATCTCCAGCACATGCCGGCTGTGCTGAAAAGCGGACTTCAGCACCTCGAAAATGGCGGCCTGATTGTTTTCGCAGGCCTGGGAGAAAGGCAGTTGCGGGGCTGTCGATGGAAGGTTTGGGGTCATGAGGGACTTGGCGGGCAGGCACGGGAAATCGTGCAGACATCTTCTCCCAAAATGCCAAGTCCGAGCACTGCGACAGCCTTCACGGCCTGAAGCGCAGCCTGATCTCGGGTCGTACATTCAGGCTGCCGATTTTCCAGCTGTACGCGCCCAGGCCCAGCGTGGGCGTGGAGCTGGCGTTTTGCGAGAGTACCTCGGCATTGCCGGGCAGGCTGACTCTCAGGCTGCCGTTCATGGTGATGCCCAGTTGCGCGAAGTCTCTCTTTTCCTTGTCCTTGAGCGGTTTGGCGGCAATCGTCATCACGCCGTTTCTGTCGGTCTGCACGGTGAACATGTCCAGCAATCGCAGACCTTCACCGGGTTTTCGCTGGCCGGCAATCTCCAGCGCATAGCGCGCATTGCCTTTGTAGACGGCTTTCCTGACCTCGGGTTCGCGGCTCAGTTGCTGCGCTTGCGCCGCCAGCTCCTGGTGGTCTTTCTCGCTCAGCACGCCTTGTTTTCTGAGCTTCATCACTGCCATGGCATTGACCACCGTGCCGTCAAAGTGGTAGCTGTAGCTGCCATCGGCCTGCACTTCCACGCTGGCGGAGAAGCGCTCGGGCACCAGGCAGGCGGTGAGCAAGGCGACGAGGGCGGTGGTCGTCAACAGCGCAAAGAGCTTGTGCATGAGGACTCCTTTTGAGCGGCATTGCAGTGGCTCAGGGGGCAGAGGTCTGAGTCATCGTAGAGCAAACAGGGCATGTGCCAATAGGGGCTGCCATCAAGGCAGCGCGGAGTCTTGCCGGAAGAATATTAAAAAGAGTAGCCGAAAGCGATTTCTACATAAGGGATGGAGACCTGGGGCGGTAGCGATCTTTCACTTGGATTTTGACTCGGCTTTGAGCTGGCTGATGGCGTCCTGAAAGCCCTGCAGATACTTGGTGCGCGTCTGCTCGGCCAGAACAGGCCACTGCGAGGCTGGCAGGCTCAGCGATTCCATCGTCAGCCTGGCGGCCAGTTGCGGGTCCCGGGAGGCCTGAACCGCCTGCATGCCGTGCAGATTGATCCAGTGCGGGTCGTAGGCGTGGGGTGTGCGGCGATCCCAGTCCACAACCTTGGCGATCAACTCCTGAGCCTTGTCCAGATCCTGAAACAGATGGCGATTGATGGGAGCTCCATAACTCTGATTCATCACATCGACCGCTTGTCTGGCAGTGACGTCGGCACAGCGATTGGCGTCGAAGCGGGCACGCAGTTGGCCTGCGTAGAACCAGAAGGCCGCCTCGTCCCGCAGACCGGCCTTGAACAGTGTTTGCGACAGCACATAGAACACGGGCGGTTGAAAGCGCTCGGGCGTGGCACGTACGCGCTCGAGCACGGCTTGCTGCTGCTGAGGCGTACCCTGCGACAGCAAGCGAAGAGCCTCCTGCCCCATTCTGGTGTCGATCTGTGCATAGACTCCCTGGGGGACCAATACCTGAGTCGCAGGGGAAGGCAGTGGCTTGGGCCCAGCCGATGGCTGCTGAGTCTGTGCGGAAGCAAAGCCCGAGAGCGCCACCAGCGCACCGGTCACCATCTTTGCTGCGACATGGCTCATGCTGAACTCCTTGTGCTTGCGATGCAAATCATTCTGGACGGTGTCAGGCAAATACCCACTCTGTCGCATATCTTAAATAGCATGCTCGGTATCTGTGTCTCGTATTTACCAAGAAGTCCTGATTTCAATGAAGACGAGGTATCGCGTTGCCGTAAAGCCCAAAAGCTTTGCTTGCTGATGGGGGCGATATGCCCAATGCCGGTCTAGCCGGCATCGGCTTTGCCGACTGACCGTCGAAACCGGCAGGCTCAGTCCCGGGCGTTGAAGGCTCTGTGATAACTCACCTGGCCTTGTGGCGGCGGGCCTTCGAAAGACAGGGCTTGAAAGTACTCGGAAGGCACTCCAGGCAGCTCCAGGCCCGGCACCGTCCGGAAACCAAAGCGCCGGTAGTAGTCAGGTTCGCCAAGCAGCACGCATCCCTGCGCAGACTGCGCTTGCAGAGCGCTGATGGCTGCCCGCATGAGTGCACTGCCAATACCCTGTCGCTGTCTTTGGGGAATGACGGAGATGGGCCCCAGGCCGAACCAGTGCTGGCTGCCGTCGCTGATGTGGACGGGAGAGATGGCGACATGCCCGACGATTTGCCCGTCAATCTCTGCGACCAAGGACAGGGCCAGAGCCCCGGCTGCGCGCAATTCACGCACGATGAATTGCTCGGTGTGATCGGTATGCGGTGCGTCCTTGAAGGCCTGGATCGTCACCTGCTCGATGGCCTTGGCATCGGCGGGCAGTTCTGCTCGGATATGCATGGGTTGGATTGGGTTCTAGAAAAATCCTGGGAAAAGGCCAGTTCGGCCCATCAGCCTATTGCAACTGCTTTCTTTAAGCGGCGGAACAAAAAAACCGCCCGAAGGCGGTTCTTTGTGGCGGGGCCTGCTGGGTAATTACACACCAGCCACTTCAATGCCCTTGAATTCCCCGGTCGCAATCTTTTCCTTCCAGATGGCGGGGCCAGTGATATGGGCGCTGGTGCCACCGGCATCCACGGCCACCGTGACAGGCATGTCGACCACGTCGAATTCATAGATGGCTTCCATGCCCAGGTCTTCAAAGCCCACCACCTTGGCTTGCTTGATGGCCTTGGAGACCAGGTAGGCGGCGCCGCCCACGGCCATCAGGTAAGCGCTCTTGTGCTTCTTGATGGCCTCGATGGCGACAGGGCCGCGCTCGGACTTGCCGATCATCGAGATCAGGCCGGTCTGCGACAGCATCATGTCGGTGAACTTGTCCATGCGGGTGGCCGTGGTGGGGCCAGCAGGGCCAACCACTTCGTCGCGAACGGGGTCCACGGGGCCGACGTAGTAGATCACGCGGTTAGTGAAGTCCACGGGCAGCTTTTCGCCCTTGGCCAGCATGTCCTGGATGCGCTTGTGGGCAGCATCACGGCCGGTCAGCATCTTGCCGTTGAGCAGCAGGGTGTCGCCGGGCTTCCAGCTGGCCACTTCTTCCTTGGTCAGATTGTTCAAATCGACCTTCTTGGACTTGTTGTAGTCGGGGTGCCAGTCGATCTTGGGCCAGGTGTCCAGCGAGGGGGCATCCAGGTGCACGGGGCCGGAGCCGTCCATCACAAAGTGGGCGTGGCGGGTTGCTGCACAGTTGGGAATCATGGCCACGGGCTTGGAGGCCGCGTGCGTGGGGTACATGTTGATCTTGACGTCCAGCACCGTGGTCAGGCCGCCCAGGCCTTGGGCGCCGATACCCAGGGCGTTGATCTTTTCGAACAGCTCCAGACGCAGCTTTTCTACGTCGTCGAGCTCTGCACCGCTGGCAGCTTTTTGCTGCAGCTCGTACATGTTGAGGTCTTCCATCAGGCTTTCCTTGGCCAGCAGGACTGCCTTTTCAGCCGTGCCGCCAATGCCGATGCCCAGCATGCCGGGCGGGCACCAGCCCGCGCCCATGGTGGGGACGGTCTTCAGAACCCAGTCCACGATGTTGTCGCTGGGGTTCATCATGATCATCTTGGACTTGTTCTCGGAGCCGCCGCCCTTGGCGGCCACGGTCACGTCCACCTTGTCGCCGGGCACGATCTGCACATTGATCACGGCGGGAGTGTTGTCCTTGGTGTTCTTGCGCTTGAACTGGGGGTCGGCCACGACGGAGGCTCGCAGCGTGTTGTCGGGGTGGTTGTAGCCACGGCGCACGCCTTCGTTGATGGCGTCTTCCAGGCCCATGGTGAAGCCTTCCCACTTGACGTCCATGCCCACTTTCAGGAACACGTTGACGATGCCGGTGTCCTGGCAGATGGGGCGCTGGCCGGTGGCCGCCATCTTGGAGTTTGTGAGGATCTGTGCCATCGCATCCTTGGCCGCAGGGCTTTGCTCGCGCTCATAGGCGCGGGCCAGATGCTGGATGAAATCCGGCGTGTGGTAGTAGCTGATGTACTGGAGGGCACCTGCGATCGAATCGATCAGGTCCTGCTGGCGGATGGAGGTGGTCATCGTGAAGCTTCTCGGGGGTTGCAATCTGTACGCGTGGGGCGCGCACGGTAAACCTATCGATTATCGGTCCAGACGACAATTCCTGCAGCCATAACCCACCAGTCTTATATATGACTGGTGGGTGCTGTGCGGCGTTCAGCCGGTCAGTGCGCCGAGGATGGAGGCCGAGAAATCGGCCTGACCACCTCGGCGATCGTCTCTTGCCCAGGCCAGAAGGCTGTCCGCCGGCATGGGGCGCGCGTAGAAGTAGCCCTGAAGCTCATCGCATTGCATGTCGATCAGAATATCCCGCTGGCCCGCGGTCTCCACACCTTCGGCCACCACGCGCAGCCCCAGGGCATGGGCCAGGCGCACGACGGCATGGACCACGGCGCGGGCATCTTCCTCGGTTTCCAGGTCGCGGATGAAGCTGCGGTCGATCTTCAGTTGCTGCGCGGGCAACTGACGCAGATAGTTGAGGCTGGAGTAGCCGGTGCCGAAGTCATCGATCGAGAGAAAGATGCCGATGTCGCGCAATTCCTCGATGGCGCGCTGCGTGGCCTGGGTGTCTTCCATGGCCACGGATTCGGTGATCTCGCACAGTAGCTGGCTGGCCTGTACATCGTGGCGCGCCAGCGTCTGGGTGATGCGATCTGCAAGGCCGCTTTCGCGCAGCTGGTGTACGGACAGATTGATCGCCACCCGCATCTGCAGTCCCATATTGCGCCACAGGGCCAGTTGGTGGCAGGCTTCTTCGATCACCCAGTTGCCCAGGCTGTTGATGATGCCGAAGCGCTCGGCCAGGGGGATGAAGATGTCCGGGGCAATCATGCCGCGTTCGGGATGAGCCCAGCGCAGCAGTGCCTCTACCCCGATGATGTTGCCGCGCTCGCTGTCGATCTTGGGCTGGTAATGCAGCTCCATCTGACCGCGCTGAATGGCGTGGCGCAGATCGTTTTGAAGTTCCAGCTGCTCCGATGCATCGCTGCCCATGTGCGGCTCGAACACTGCAAAACCGTTGCCGCCATTGCGTTTGGCTGCGTACATGGCGGCATCGGCGTTAGCGATCAGGTGGTCGCGGTCACCATGGTCGGGAAAGGCCACGATGCCGATGGAGCAGGTGATCTGCAGCTCCTTGTTGCCTAGGCGAAAGGGCTGACTAAGCGCCTTGAGAATTCGGTTGGCTACCGCCATGCAGGCGGCCACGTCCTGGGTGTCTTCCAGCAGGACCAGGAATTCATCCCCGCCCACGCGGGCCACGGTATCGCTGCTGCGGGCTTCCGCCATCAGTCGCTCGGCGGCGCTGATGAGGATCTGATCACCTGCGGCGTGGCCAAAGGAGTCATTGATGGGTTTGAATCCGTCCAGATCCACAAACAAGATTCCCAGCCGCTCCTTGATTCGTGAACGGTTGGCGCGCTCCAGGCGCAGCAGGGCGTGGATGAGACGATCTTCAAACAGCAGGCGGTTGGGCAGATTGGTCAGCGGGTCGGCAAAAGCGCGCTGGCGCAACTCGGTATTGGCCAGTTGCAGCTTGGCATTGGTTTCCTGCAGCGATTGATTGAGCTTGAAGGCAGTGCTTTGCAGGCGCGCATCGAGCAAGGTGCTGAACATCGCCGCAATCAGCAGCATGACCGTGGTGATGATGATGATGGTGGTGAGCTCGGGACCGCTCAGGGCTTCCGCACTCAGGCAGACCGAGCCGCTGGCAAAGCTGGCAGCCGACATCCCGGTGTAGTGCATGCCGCAGATGGCAAAGCCCATGACCAGTGCCGCCAATGTCTGGAACAGCAACAGCCGCTTGCCGGAGAGCGAAAACAGCGCGCGAAACAGATTCAGCGCCGTGGCCGAGGCCAGTACTGCGATCAGGGCGGAGGCCGCCACCAGTGGCCAGTCCCAGGCAATCGGGATGGACATTTCGATGGCGAGCATGCCCAGGTAGTGCATGGCGCAGATACCGCCGCCCATGAGAAGCGAGGCGCCCAGAAAATGAGGCCAGTGGTATTCGACCCTGGTTGCCACACCAAAGGCCAATGCCGATGCCGCTACTGCCGCGACCCAGGAGGCCAGCGTCAGAGCACCGCCGTAGCCCAGTGTGATGGGCAGCTCAAACGCCTGCATGCCGATGAAGTGCATGGCCCAGACCCCTGTGCCCATCACCATGGCGCCGATGGCCCACCAGATGCGTCCGATTCTGCCCGAGGCCATGCGCATGCGACGGGCCAGACCCAGCGTCACAAAAGAGGCAAATACCGCGATGACGATGGAGACACACACCATCATCGTGCTGTAACTTGATGTCATGACGGTGGTGGCGATGGGGGTGGAAAGATCAGTGAACATTGATGTGGCGGGCCAGCAAGGCCGGTCGGATTCTCTGTCCGACATTGATTTAATGTAACTATGTATTTCTGGCCTTGCCGGCGCAGGGGTGTTGCCTCGATTGTGCTTGCAGCCTGCCGGGCTGAGCTAGCATGGACTGGTTGTGGAAGTGGCCTGCCTGGCGGTGGGTCGACTTCCGTTTGCGGCCAACGGCAGCCAGATTTCTTCAGCCAGCTGCGCCGAGTTGTATTGCAAGGAGCGATTCCATGACAGTCACCCGCCAGGAAAAAGACACTTTTGGCTTGATTGATGTACCCGCCGACAAGCTCTGGGGCGCGCAGACGCAGCGCTCGCTGCAGAATTTCGACATCAGCGGCGAGCAGCAACCGCGTGAAATCATTGCTGCGCTGGCGCAGGTCAAAAAGGCCTCCGCCAGCGTCAACCATGCGCTGGGTCTGCTGGACGAGAGAAAAGCCAGAGCCATCAATTCGGCCGCCGATGAGGTGCTTGCGGGCAAGCACCCCGATGAGTTCCCCCTGGTGGTCTGGCAGACCGGCTCCGGCACGCAGACCAATATGAACGTCAACGAGGTGCTGGCCAACCGCGCGAGCGAGCTGATGGGCGGCGAGCGCGGCGAGGCGCGCCTGGTGCACCCGAATGACGATGTGAACAAAAGCCAGTCCAGCAACGATGTCTATCCCACGGCGATGCATGTGGCGGCAGTGACGTCCATCGAACACAAGTTGCTGCCTGCCATCGCCAAGCTGCGTGTCACCTTGCTGGCCAAGAGCGAAGCCTTTGCCGATATCGTCAAGATCGGTCGCACGCATTTGCAGGATGCCACGCCGCTGACGCTGGGTCAGGAGATATCCGGCTGGGTGGCTCAGCTGGCCCATGGCGAAGCCCATGTGCGTGCCGCATTGCCGCATCTGTATGAGCTGGCCCTGGGGGGGACGGCCGTGGGTACAGGGCTGAATGCCCCCAAGGGCTACGCCGAAGGCGTGGCGGCGGAACTGGCCAGACTGACGGGCTCCCCGTTTGTCACCTCGCCCAACAAGTTTGAGTCTCTGGCGAGCTGCGACGGCCTGGTCTATGCACATGGCGCTCTCAAGACACTGGCCGCAAGCTTGATGAAAATCGCCAACGACGTGCGCTGGCTGGCCTCCGGGCCGCGCAGCGGCCTGGGCGAAATCTCTATCCCGGAGAACGAGCCGGGTTCGTCCATCATGCCGGGCAAGGTCAATCCCACGCAGTCCGAAGCCGTGACCATGCTGTGTGCCCAGGTGTTCGGTAACGATGTGGCCATCAATTTCGGCGGAGCCTCGGGCAATTTCGAACTCAATGTGTTCCGCCCCATGGTGGCGCACAACTTCCTGCAAAGCGTGCGCCTGCTGGCCGACGGAATGGTCAGTTTCAACGATCACTGCGCCGTGGGCATTGAGCCTAACCGCGCGCGCATCGAAGAGCTGGTGGGCCGTTCGCTGATGCTGGTGACGGCGCTCAACACACATATCGGCTACGACAAGGCTGCCTATATCGCCAAGAAGGCGCACAAAGAGGGTACGAGCCTGCGCGAAGCTGCCATTGCCAGCGGCCATGTGACGGGCGAGCAGTTTGACCAGTGGGTGGTGCCTGCGAATATGGTGGGTAATCTCTGAAGATTGGTGAGCGCTGACTATTGTTGAAAAAGAGCCCGTAAGTCGGGCTCTTTTCTTTTGCCATGCGTCTGCCCACAATGGCTGATCTCAATTAAGGGAGTCAGCATGCGCGCGCAGCAGCACCTGGAGCAGGTTTCGCTTTCCGATCTGCGCCCTACGCAGATGACGGTGGGCGCGGCGGAGGTGGCGCTCAAACGCGCCGAGTGGGCCAGGCTCAAACCCAAGACGCGGGGCAAACTGCTGCTCAGCCACTGGTTTCCGGCGGTCAAAGGCCCCAAGGGGCTGTACTACATCGTCGACCACCATCATCTGGGGCAAGCGTTGTGGCAGGAGCAGGTGACATCGGTCTGGGTCATGCATCTGGCGGACTTCAGCGCCATGGAGATGGGTATGTTCTGGCGGCTCATGGAGTTTCACCAGTGGGCCCATCCGTACAACGACAAGGGCGAGCGCTGCGAGTTCTCGGCTATTCCCAAGCAGCTAGAGCGACTCAAGGACGACCCCTATCGCAGCCTGGCCGGAGAGGTGCGCAAGGCCGGTGGTTATGCCAAAGAGGCCGCACCCTATGTCGAATTTCTCTGGGCCGATTTCTTTCGCCCGCTGTTTCGCAAAAGCGATCTGCGCAGCAGCGGTGGGCAAGGCCTGCCTGAATCGCTGGTGACCGAGGCTGTGGCACTGGCGCGCAACCCCAAGGCGCAGTTTTTGCCCGGCTGGTCAGGTGTGACCAGCAATCTGCACAAGCCTTTATGACTGCGCGCTGGATGCCTGCCGGCGCGGACTGGATTGCGGGCCTGTCTATCGCGGGGCTTCTGCTGCCCGAGGCCGTGGCCTATTCCGGCATTGCCGGTGCGCCGCCCCAGGCAGGGGTGATTGCGCTGTTTGCGGGCTTGCTGGTCTATGGGCTGCTCGGTACCAGCCGCTTTGCGATTGTGTCGTCGACCTCATCCTCAGCGGCTGTGCTGCTGGCGGCCACGGGCTCGGTGCTGCATGTCTCGGCCGATCATCGCGCGCTCATGGGTGTGGCCATGGTGCTGGTGGCTGGGGTGATGTTTGTGCTGGCGGGCCTGCTGCGGCTGGGCGGCATCTCGCAATTCATCGCCAAGCCCGTGCTGCGCGGCTTTGCCATTGGTCTGGCGCTGACCATTGTGGTCAAGCAACTGCCATTGGCTGTGGGCGTGCATCCCGCGCACAGCGACTTTCTGCATTTCAGCAGGGACTTGATCGCGCTGCTTCCGCACTGGAATTGGTATGGCCTGACCATGCTGGTTGTGGCCTTGCTGGCGCTGCGGGTTCTGGCGCGGTGGAGGGTCGTGCCTGGTGCTTTGCTGGTGATTGCGGCGGGCATTGCGCTGGATGCACTGGGCTTTTGCAGGAGCTGGGGCATAGCGCCTGTGGGTTCGCTGCAACTGGGTGCTGCGCATCTGGCCCTGCCTGAGCTTGACTGGGCCGATTGGCTGCGCGTGGGGCAGCTGGCTGTGGCGCTGGCCTTGATTCTTTATGCCGAGTCATACAGCTCCATCCGCTCGCTGGCGCTGCGCCATGGCGACGGGGTGAACAGCAACCGCGATCTGCTGGCGCTGGGCGGCGCAAATATGGCCTCGGCCCTGTTTCAGGGCCTGCCTGTGGGTGCGGGGTTTTCGGCCAGCTCGGCCAATGAGGTGGCTGGCGCGCAGACCAAGGCCGCAGGCCTGATTGCCTGCGCCGTGGTGGCCGTGCTGGTGTGGCAGTTGCTGCCCTGGATGGAGCGAATCCCTGAGCCCTTGCTGGCCGCCATCGTCATTCATGCGGTGGCGCATTCGCTCAACTGGCGCACGCTGCAGCCTTATTTCATCTGGCAGCGTGATCGCGCCGTGGCGCTCACAGCTTTTGCTGCCGTGATTGCGCTGGGTGTGCTTGATGGCCTGCTGCTGGCTATGGTGGTCAGCATTGTGATGCTGCTCAAGCGCATGGCCCAGTCCCATGTCAGCGAGCTGGGGCGGCTGGTGGGCAGCCATGATTTTGTGGACCGCCAGCGCCACCCAGAAGCGCAACCTGTGCCAGGTCTGCTGATTTTGCGGCCCGAGGAAAGCCTGTTCTTTGGCAATGCCGAGGCCGTGATGAGCGATATCCGCGCGCGCGTGGCGCAAGCTGCAGATGTGCATGCCGTGGTGCTGAGTCTGGAAGAAAGCCCTGATCTGGACAGCACCGGCATTGAGGCACTGGGCGAGCTGGCGCGTCAGCTGCAGCAAGCCGGGGTGCTGCTGCGGCTGGCCCGCGTCAAGGACAGTCTGCGCGAGCTGCTGCAGCGCGTGCAGATGCCGGGGCTCAACCCCGACTGCTATTCAGCCTGGAGCGTGGACGATGCCGTGCAGACCTTGACCGCCCATTTTCACCAGGTGCCCGGCGGTGCCACGCAGCCTGCGTCTTCGATATAGACATGCTTGCCTTGCTCCAGCTCGTCGGCCAGCAGCGCCAGCCAAGCCGAGAAGCTGGGTGCAAACACGCCCTTGGGGCCTACCTCGTGATCAAACTCGATGATCTGGCCCGCATGGCCACCAGCCGCTGGCGCAAGGTCCAGCATGGCACCATCGCCGCAGTTGTCGGTCAGGGGAATACGCAGTGGATCCCAGTACACGGGGCGCAGGGGGCCTTGCAGATAGTCAGGGTTGTAGTCCGGGCCAAGCCCCCACCCTTCGCTCTTTTGCATGTCCGCATACATCTGCCAGACCTCCAGCATGCGCTGTGTGGACAGCAGCTCGCCAAAGTACAGCAGATAGGCCTCATTGGCCGCGCCGTTGTGCAGGGCCAGTGATTCACGCACATCGTCCGGCAGACGCTGACCCAGGGCGGCTTCCAGCTCGGCAATTTCTGTCTCGCTGGCGCCATCGGCCAGGACCAGAGTGTCTTTGGGTGTGTTCTGGGCATACCAGGCGCTGATGCGCTGCCAGCTTTGGGCGATGGATGACATGGTGCTCCTTGAATCTGTTTGCTACTGAATATATAGCTGTTTACGATTTTCCATCAGGCGCTAGAGGCCGGTTTCATCTTGAGCGCGCTGCGAAAGCCCAGCTGACCCACGATGCAGGCAATCAGCAGCACTGTAAAAGCCGATAGCGCCGGGCTGCCGCCCAGGCTGGCGCCAAAGGTGCACAGACCGCCCACGGCCATTTGCGTGAAGCCATAGACTCCGGCGGCCGATCCCGTCAAATCGCTGTGTACGCCCAGAGCCTTGGAGAGTGCGGCGGGGCTGGTCATGCCTGAGCCCAAGGTAAACAGCAGCATCAATGTCACTACAGCAGGCACGTTGATCTGCTGCAGCAGTGTCAGGACTACCATTGCTGCCGCGCAGCCCAGGCTCAGCATATTACCGCCCAGTATCAGCCGCTCCAGTGGCCAGCGTTTGATGAACTGGCGTGCCAGCGCATTGCCTGCTGCCATGCCGGCCATCAGCACCCCCAGGTAGATGCCAAGCTGCGCCTTGCTGGTGTGCAACTGCTCGATGAAGATGAACGGCGCTGCAGCAATAAAGGCGTACATGGATGTGGTGGCGCTACCACCGCCTATGGCGAAGCCCAGAAACTGGGGTGAACCCAGCAAGGTTCGATAGTCATTGCGCACGGTGCTCCAGTTGAGCTTGCCGGTGGGGTGACCGGTCTCTGGAAGCAGGCGCCAGACTCCGATGGCCGTTAACGCCCCCATGAGCGCCAGCACCGCAAAAATGATGCGCCAGCCGAACAGGGCATCCAGCCCTGAGCCTATGGAGGGGGCGATGCCCGGGCCGATCATCATCATGAGATTGAGCAAGGCCAGGCTGCCCACGGCGGTTTCAGGTGTCGCAGTGTCGCGGGCAATGGCGCGTCCCAGGGCCAGGCCTGCGCAGCCGCCCAGAGCCTGGATCAGGCGCGCGCCAATCAGCATATTCGCGCTGGGAGCCAGAAAGGCAGCAAGGCTGGCGATGGTGTAGAGACACAGGCCGACGAGCAGCAGGGGCCGGCGGCCCAGTGCATCCGACATGGGGCCGTAGATCAGCTGGCCCAGTGCCAGGCCGAGGATGTAGACGGTGATGGTTTGCTGCATCTGTGCGCTGCTGGCGCCGAAGTGGCGAGCTGCATCGGGCAGAGCCGGGATGAACATATGCATGGCCATGGTGCCAGCAATGGTGACCATGACCAGCAGCCAGAGCGGCGCTTTGCGTACAGGGGTGACAGGACTTTGCATACAAGTGAAATCCGAAACTGGCTGTGAGGGTTCTGTTGCGTGTGGCGCTAGTTCAGCTCTCGGGCTGGGAGCCCGCGCTGGCGCTCGCTTCCAGAGCAGCCATCTTTTGCAGCATGGTTTCCAGTGCATCCAGTGTGGAATCCAGCAGATCGGGGGGAAGCTCCTGCATGACTTCGCTGCGGACATCCGCCACGATTGTCTTGACGGTCTCGACCTGAAGTAGCCCGGCCGCCGTGAGCTGTATGCGCTTGACGCGCCGATCTGCATCGTCGATGCGTTCCACCCAGCCTTGGGCCTGAAGGCCGTCGATCAGGCGCACGATGGAAGAGCTGTCCAGTGCCAGCGCCAGAGCAAGGTCCTTTTGCCGCATGGCACCCGCACTGCGCTCCAGGTGGACCAGGGGCAGCCACAGCGCCTGCGTCAGACCCAAGGGTGCCAGGACCTTGTCCAGCGTGCGGCGCCATTGCTTGTTGACCTGCGCCATGACGAACATGAGCTGACGCTGACGGCTGGACAGTGAGGCGGTGCTGGACATTCCGAATGCATTTAAATGGTTGGCATTCAAATTATTGCGCAAACAGTATTTATCTTGTTAACAGGGTTTTAGGCAAAAATGAGGTGGCCTCACAGTCGTCAGGCATGGCACTTTGTCGAAGGTGCAGTGCATCGTCCAAATGGAGTGCGGATTTGCCTGTGATGTGAACAGCTCCTGCTTGCTCAAGAATTTCCTGATTGCTGACGGGACAGATGCAGCAAAACGACAACTCACCACAGGAGAAAGACTCTATGCAAAGCCCTGCGTGCATTCGATCCCACCACCGGGTAAACCGGCGTTTGGTGACCATGGCCGTTGCAGGATTGCTGGGCTGGCTGTCCATACCGGCGCTGGCTGCGGAGCATGTGGATGACGCTCATATCGAAGCCAATGCCAGGACTGGCAGGGACTGGCCCAGCCATGGGCTGAACTATCAGGAAAATCGCTTCAGCCCGCTCAAGCAGATCCACGGTGGCAATGTGGACCAGTTGGGCCTGGTCTGGTCGTACAAGCTCGACTCGTCGCGTGGCGTGGAAGCCACCCCTATCGTGGTGAATGGCGTGATGTATGTCTCCGCTCCCTGGAGCGTGGTACATGCGGTGGATGCGCGTACGGGCAAGGCGCTGTGGACCTACGACCCACAGGTGCCTCGCGAGATGGCCTACAAGGGCTGCTGCGATGTGGTCAACCGCGGTGTGGCCGTCTACAAGGGCAAAGTGTTTGTGGCTGCCTTCGACGGGCGGCTGATTGCGCTGGACGCTGCCACGGGCCGGCAGGTCTGGTCCACGGACACCATAGACAACAAGAATTTCTCATACACCATCACGGGTGCTCCGCGCGTATTCAAGGGCAAGGTCTATATCGGCAATGGCGGCGCCGAATATGGTGCTCGCGGTTATGTGACGGCCTATGACGCCGAGACCGGCAAGCAGGTTTGGCGCTTTTATACCGTGCCAGGCGATCCAGCTCAGGCTTATGAGAGCAAGGCGCTGGAGGAGGCAGCCAAAACCTGGGACCCGGCAGGCAGGTATTGGGAGAGCGGCGGTGGCGGAACGGTCTGGAACTCGCTGGTGTTCGATCCCGAACTCGATCAGATGTATATCGGCGTGGGCAATGGCTCACCCTGGGCGCACCGCAAGCGAAGTCCTGCCGGGGGAGACAACCTCTATCTGGGCTCAATCGTGGCGCTGGATCCGGACACGGGTGCCTACAAATGGCATTACCAGGAAACACCGGGCGATAACTGGGATTTCACTTCCGCCCAGGATATCGTGCAGGCAGACATCAGGATTGACGGCAAGCTGCGCAAGGTGCTGCTGCATGCGCCCAAGAATGGCTACTTTTTTGTGATCGATCGCCAGAACGGCAAATTCATCTCAGCAAGGAACTTCGTACCCGTGAACTGGGCCAGAGGCTATGACGCCAAGGGCCGTCCCATCATGGAGGAAGCCGTGCGCGTCGCGGGCAAGGCCGAGATCATCCCCGGCCCGCTAGGAGCGCACAATTGGCACTCCATGGCCTATAGCCCGCAGACGGGGCTGGCCTATATTCCAGCCCAGCATATTCCCACGGCGATGGCCGACGATCCGGACTGGACCGGCTTCAACAGCAATATGCCGGGCCAGCTCATGAGCAATACCGGCTGGAACACAGGACGCGTGATGCTGGAGCCCCGCAGCCTGCCCTTTGGCAGATTGATTGCCTGGGACCCGGTGCGGCAAAAAGAGGCCTGGCATCAAAAACATGTCTCGCCCTGGAATGGCGGCACGCTGGTGACAGCCGGTGACCTGGTCTTTCAGGGCACGGCCGATGCACGGCTGGTGGCCTATCACGCCAGAAGTGGCAAAAAGCTCTGGGATGCTCCCATGGGCAGCGGCGTGATTGCCGCACCGGTGAGCTATGAACTCGATGGCAGGCAATATGTCTCGATTGCCGTGGGCTGGGGTGGTGCTTTCGGCCTGGGTGACCGCGTGGCCGACTTCAGGAGCCCCGGCACGGTCTATACCTTTGCGCTGGGAGGCAAGGCTCCCATGCCGGAGCGTGTGGCCTACCAGATGAATGCCTTGATTGGCGGGCTCAAGTACGACCCGCAGCTGGTGCCGGCCGGTGCCGCACTCTACAACAGCAACTGCATTGCCTGTCACGGCTACCCGGGCGTCAGCAAGGGCGGAGCCCTGCCCAGCCTGACCTATCTGCCCGCAGCCATGATTGACAATCTCAGTAGCTTCATCATCAACGGCCCGGCCACCTCACGCGGCATGCCCGATTTTGCGGGCAAGCTCAGCGAAGACGATGTGCAAAAGCTGCGCGCCTTCATTCTCGCAATGGCAGATGCGGTAAGGCCGGGCCCGCAGGCAGAAAAAGGCCGGTAAGCGCACTTGTCGGAAGACCCATTGCGTAAAAAGGCGACCTCTGGGGTCGCCTTTGGCATGCAAGGATTGACAGCTTACAGCCCCAGCGACTTGAGCAAGTCCTCGGTATCGTTGGAGGCTGCAGCAGTATGGATAGCGGCAGGCGCTTGGCCGGTCTGGGCTTCACGGGTCTGGGCCATGACCAGATCGGGGTCGGGCTTCTCCTGGGCCTCGAAGTCCTTGATCTTGATGAATTCCATGTGATCCACCGCCATCTCCAGATAGAAGATGTTGTTGTTGCCCGTGTAGAAGGTCACGCGGCGCGCTTCCGGGGCATCGAGGTTGGCATCCACGCTCAGATTGACCTGCTTGTTCAGGCGAATCATCTTGGGCTGGCTTTGCGCGATATGGGTCTGCAACTCGCGCTGCACCTTGCTGGTGAAGTCGCCAACGACCTGGTTCATCAGCTCGCCCATGACGTTGCTCACATCGTCCGAGGTATAGGAGTTGGCCAGATCACTCTCGGCCATGCCCATGGACAGCAGATAGCTGCGGTAGAGCTCCATGGCCGCATCGGCCGAGAAATTGATGATGATGAGTGCCGAAAAGCCGCCATCGATCAGCACGAAGCAGCCGATATCGGGTTTGAGACTGGTCTTTGTGATGCGTTGCACCATGCCCGAGTATTGGATTGGGCACTGGGTGGCCACCTGCAGCACGCGCGAGACGGAGTTGCACAGGGCAATCAGCACATCTTCGGTGCCGTGGACGATGGGGGCGTTGGGTTGGCTCATGGCTGCATTGGTTCAAGAGATGGCTGATTATGTATGCAACACTTTGTTGCATCGAGATATCTGCAGCAATTGCAGGCTGCCGCTGTCTGTTAACGTGCCTGCTTTTGCAAAATCAGAGGTATTCATGCAGAGCAAGCTGTGGCGCCTGGCGGCCAGTGTCATTGTGGTGACGGGTTTGACCGCCTGTTCGAGCTTGTCCGGCATGACGGACAAGGTTTCCCAGACCTGGGACAAGACCTGGACCGGTCTCACGGGCAAGAAGCAGGCCCAGACCCAGGCAGCCGTCAAGCAGGCCGGACCGGTGTCCGAGGGCCTCAAGCCCAGTCAGGAAAGCGGGCGCTGGCAGGGACTGTACAGCCTGGATGGCGAGACAGCGCGCTTTCAGGAATGCGAAACCGGCCAGGTCATCAGCGTGCTGCCCGAGGGCGACAGCGTGCTGCTGGAGCAGGCCTATCTGAACACGCGCAGCAGCGCCACCATCGCCATGCTGGCCGAGGTGCAGGGCCAGGTGGTGGAGCGAGCCGTGGCCGATCCGGTGCTGGCCCGGCAGGGGCGCAAGATGCTGGCGCTGCGGGTGGAGCGCTTTGTCGCCCTGTCCAGTCAGGCGGCCTGCCGCAATGCCAAGGCCAACTGGTAGGCAGTGGCCCGCTGTTCAGATCAATTTTGATAGCTGCCAGCGCTTTCCCTTAAAGCGCTGGGGCCGTTTTGATACTTATTTGGCAGCGGCGCGCGCCTGCTCCAGCCAGCCGTCAAAAGTTTGCTGATGGGCCTTGATCCAGCCGTCCACATGGCGGCCGACATCGGCCTCGCTGCTCTCGCCCTGGCGCATGCGCATGTTCTGGGCGTTGATGTCCTCTATGGGTAGCTGCATCACGGCAAACAGCTTGGCTGCTGCCGGATTTTTCTCGGCCCAGGCCTTGTTGGCCAGGATGTATTGCTGATTGAGCTTGAAGCCGTAGTTCTTGCCATTGGGCAGCTGGGTCTGGTCTTCACCCTGGGCTCCGGGGATACTGGGTACCTCCAGCCAGCTGACCTCCTTGCCCGGGCGCAGCACGGTGTTCACCCAGAACGGGGTCCAGACGTAATACAGAATGGGCTTGCCGTTTTTGTAGCGGGTGATGGTGTCGGCAATCAAGGCCTGGTAGTTGCCTTGCCTGTGGGTGATGCTGGACTCCAGATCCAGTCCCTTGAGATGTTTGTTGATGGCCAGCTCGCAGCCCCAGCCAGGGTTGCAGCCCGTCAGATCGGCCTTGCCGTCGCCATCGGTGTCGAACAGCGCTGCCAGCTTGGGGTCCTTGAGTTGCGTGATGCTGGTGATGCCGTACTTCTCGGCCGTGGCCTTGTCGATCAGATAGCCCTGCACCGCATTGCGTGAATAGGTACCGGCTCGATAGAAGGCCTTGTCCGCGCCATTGTTCTCATAGAAGGCACGGTGCAGCGGCATCCAGTGAGTGGCGGTAAAGGTGGCGTCGCCCTGGGCCACGGCCACATGCTGGGTGCCGTTTTCGAGACTCTTGACGGGTTGAACCCGGTAGCCCAGCTTCTCCAGAGCGCGCGAAACCAGCAGGGTCTGGAACATTTCCTCGTCCACCGTGCCTTTGAGCGGCTGCACCGAGACGCCTTTGCCGGGCAGCTCGCCAGCGCTCGTCTGCGCTTGTGCGGCAGCGGCGCCAAAGCTCAGCAAGGCGATGGCAGCGAGACAGCGGTATTGGAGCTGCAGGGTTGGGAAAGGCGAATGTGCGGGCTTGTTGCTGTGCATGAATACTCCTTGGATGCTGGGTGCCTACCCCGAAATCGGCATGAAAAAAGCGAAAGGGTTGATGAAGGAAACGGCGCCCGGATCAGGTCCGGTGCGCCGTTGGCGAATCAGGATTTCAGGGCTGCGGCCTTGGCCTGGGCAATCCAGGCATCAAAAGTCTTCTGGTGAGCCTTGATCCAGGCGTCCACATGGCGCTGGATATCGGCGGGCTTGCTTTCCCCTTCGCGCAGCAACTGGTTCTGGCGGCTGATGTCGTTGATGGGAATTTGCATGATCTCGAACAGCTTGCCGGCGGCCGGGTTCTGTTCGACCCAGAGCTTGTTGGCCACGATGTACTCGTTGTTGAGCGGAAACCCGTAGTTGCGGCCATTGGGCAGCTTGGTGTCGGTGCCGGCCTGCACCCCGGGCATGGAAGAGCGCGACACCTGCAGCCACACCACTTCCTGGCCCGGGCGCAGCACATTGCTGAGCCAGTAGGGCGTCCACGCGTAATACAGCACAGGCTTGCCGGCCTTGAAGCGCGCCAGCGTGTCGGCAATCAGTGCCGGATAGTTGCCCTGGGTGTAGCTGACGGTGTTTTCCAGACCGAAAGCCTTGATCTGGTGAGCTACCACGGCCTCGCCACCCCAGCCGGCGTTGGGGCCGATCAGATTGGCCTTGCCGTCGCCGTCGATATCGAACAGGGCGGCCAGTGCGGGATCCTTGAGCTGGTCGAGATGGGTGATTTGGTGTTTGTCAGCCGTCTTCTTGTCGATCATGTAGCCCTGTGCGGCGCCGGCTGCATACACGCCCTTGCGCGAGAGCTTGGCGTCGCCGCCGGCCTGCTGATAGAACTCGGCATGGTGGGGGTTCCAGTGGTTGGCCATGAAGCTGGCGTCGCCATTGGCCACGGCCACATGGATCAACGGGTAGTCCAGCTCTTCCCAGGGCTTGACCGTGTAGCCCAGCTGCTGCAGCGCCTTCATCACCAGCAGCGTCTGGAAGTTCTCCTCGGCCAGAGCGCTCTTGACGGGCAGCACGGTGATACCTTTGCCCGGAAGCGCATCACCAGGCGCATTCTGTCCGGCCGCCCAGCTCGGTGACTGACCCAGGCCCAGCGCCGCAGCGCCGGCAGTACCCAGCAGCAGCTGGCGCCTGGTGTGTTGGCTTGGGGTCGGGGTCTGCACAGACTTGCTCATTGTTCTTGTCTCTCCTTGGTTGGGGTGGGCTTGCGGCCCGATTGAAAATGACACCCCAGGCTCCCCACTGCGTGTGGTTCGCCGCCCCTCCAGGAGGGGCGTTTTATCTTGGGGCGGCCCGGCGATAAAAAAACGGCGGCCGCGCAAGCGGTCGCCGTGATTCGGGGATTATGATCAGGACTTCTTGGCAGCGGCCAGTGCCTGGCTGATCCAGCCGTCGAAAGTCTTTTGATGGGCCTTGATCCAGCCGTCGGTGTGACGCTCGATGTCGGAGGCCTTGTTCTGGCCCTGGCTCATCATGTAGTTCTGGGCGTTGATGTCGCCCACGGGCAGCTTGATGATTTCAAACAGCTTGGCTGCCGCAGGGTTCTGCTCGGCCCAGGCCTTGTTGGCCACGATTTGCTGGTTGTTGGCAATGAAGCCGTAGTTCTTGCCATTGGCCAGCTTGGTGTCCGTGCCGGACTGCTCGCCGGGCAGCGCGGAGAACGGAACCTCCAGCCACACCACATCCCTGCCGGGCTTGAGCACATTGCTCACCCAGTAGGGCGTCCAGGTGTAGTAGAGGATGGGCTTGCCGGCCTTGTAGCGCGTGATGGTATCGGCCATCAGCGCCGAATAGGTGCCCTGCTTGTGGGTGACCGTGTCGCGCAGCTTGTAGGCGCCAAGCTGGTGCTCGATCATGGCCTCGCAGCCCCAGCCGGGCGTGCAGCCCGTCAGGTCGGCCTTGCCGTCACCGTCGGTGTCGAACAGCTTGGCAATTTCGGGGTCCTTGAGCTGGCCCAGATTCGTGATCTTGTGCGCATCGGCCGTCTTCTTGTCGATCAGATAGCCCTGAGCGGCATTCGCCGAGAACACGCCCTTGCGGTAGAGCTTGGCGTCGCCGCCTGCATTCCTGTAGTAGTCGGCGTGCAGCGGGTTCCAGTGATTGGCCATGAAGGTGGCGTCGCCGTTGGCCAGGGCAATATGGGCCGTGGGATATTCCACTTCCTTCATGGGCTGGACCTCGTAGCCCAGCTTTTCCAGGGCCTTCATGACGAGCTGGGTCTGGAAACTTTCCTCGGCAATCGAGCTCTTGAGCGGCTGGACCTTGATGCCCTTGCCCGGCAGCTCGTCGGCGGCAAAGGCGCCTGTGCTGACCATGGACAAGGCCATGGAGGCTGCGGCCGTGCTGGCAAGCAGCCAGTGGCCCAGACCATGGCGGATGCTGGCAGTGTGGTTGACTGTATTCATGCGTTCTCCTTGTTCTTGATTCAGATCGTCGCGGGCTTGGCGGCCTCGCTGCCGGGCTTGGGGGCCGGCGCAGAGCGCTTGTTGTCGAGCAGGCGCATAACCAGGCCAGCTGGGCCCGTGGCCCACCAGCGGGCACTGCCGCGCTTGGGCTCGCCCATGGCCTGGGTGATGCGGTCCAGCACGATGGCCAGCAGCACGATGCCCAGGCCGCCGACGGTGGCCAGACCCATGTCCAGACGGCCGATACCGCGCAGCACCATCTGACCCAGACCGCCGACGGCGATCATGGAGGCGATCACCACCATGGACAGCGACAGCATCAGCGCCTGGTTGATACCGGCCATGATGGAGGGCATGGCCAGCGGCAGCTGCACCTTCCACAGCAACTGGGCAGGCGATGCACCGTAGGCACGGCTGGCCTCGATCAGGTCGGGGCGCACCTGGCGAATGCCCAGATTGGTCAGTCGGATCAGCGGCGGCAGCGCAAACACAATCGTTACGATCACTCCGGGCACGTTGCCGATACCGAACAGCATGACCACCGGCACCAGATAGACGAAGGCCGGTGTGGTCTGCATGGCGTCCAGCAGGGGGCGCGTCCAGCGCTGGGCCCGGTCGCTGCTGGCCAGCAAGATGCCCACGGGCAGGCCGATCACGATGCAGAAGAACAGCGAGGTCAGCACCAGGGCCAGCGTGACCATGGCTTCGGACCAGATGCCCAGCAGGGCCACAATCAGCAGCGAAACTGCCGAGCCAATGGCCAGCTTGCGGCCTGCAAACTGCCAGGCCAGCAGAGCAATCAGCAGCACCAGCGCGGGCATGGGGATGGTCTGCAGCACATCGGTCACGCCGTTGAGCGTGGCGTCGATGGGGGTGCGAACAGCCTGGAAGAAGGGGCGGAAATGATCGACCACCCAGGTCAGTCCGTTGTTGATCGAGTCCTGCACAGGCAGGCCTTCGGTGGTGATCTGGTGCCAGAGCTGGCCTATGCCGCCGTCATGCTCGGGCACATCGGTGGGCGAGGGGGCGCTGAGCCAATCGGTGCTGCTGGCCTGGCTGGCAGCATCTCCGCTGCTCCAGGCATCGGTACTTGAGCCGGCATTCGCATCGGCATAGGAGGCAGCCCAGGGATCGGCATCTGCCGCCGAGCTAGTGACATTGGCGCTGGCCGGCTCGGTGGCGGGCGCAGAAGCTGCAGCCCACGGGTCGTCAAAAGCCGCGCTAGTGGTTTCTGTGTTGGGATTGTTCAGTGCGTTATCGTTCAAATCGGCTCCCTTCTTTTAATGCGCTGCGTGCTGCGCAGCTTGCGTATTGGGCTTGGGCTGGAAGTGCTGATCCAGCTTGATGGGCGGAATTTCCTTCTGAGGTGGTGGCACCGGTGGGGTGGCGCGATCCAGGAACTTGAGCATGGTGGTGCGACTGATAACGCCCAGGTATTTGCCCTCTTCATCTACTACAGGCAGCGGGTAAGCCGGAGTGGCCACGGTGCCGAACAGC
Organism: Comamonas testosteroni ATCC 11996; assembly: GCF_000241525.1. Taxonomy (GTDB): domain Bacteria; phylum Pseudomonadota; class Gammaproteobacteria; order Burkholderiales; family Burkholderiaceae_C; genus Comamonas; species Comamonas testosteroni. Next base: position 16,452 of record NZ_AHIL01000038.1, on the reverse strand, counting down.
TCGGCCACCGGCGTGCTGCTGGCGATAGGCTGCACATCGGATATGAAGGCGTGCTTGAGGCCCAGCATTCCCTCGTGGCCGTGCAGCGCATCGCGAAGCGACTGCGACGAGACCACGCCCAGAAAGCGTTTGCGTGCATTGAGCACATAGGCGTAATCGCGGTCGGAGTCCTCCAGCAGGCGAAGCGCGGCGCGGCAGCCGCGGTCGCTGTGCTCTGAAATCACGGTCAGCGCCTGGCGGGCGATGTCGGAGGCCTTGAACACGGCTGCCGCATCCACGCCCTGAATGAAGGTGCGCACATAGTCGTTGGCCGGGTTGCGCAGAATCTCGTCGGGCGTGCCCACCTGCTGCACCATGCCGTCCTTCATGATGGCGATGCGGTCGCCAATGCGCATGGCTTCGTCCAGATCGTGAGAGATGAAGACGATGGTGCGGCGCTTGATCTCCTGCAGGCGCAGAAGCTCGGACTGCATTTCGGTGCGGATGATGGGGTCCAGCGCCGAGAAGGCCTCGTCCATCAGCAGGATGGAGGGGTCGGACGCCAGTGCGCGGGCCAGACCCACGCGCTGCTGCATGCCGCCGGAGAGCTCGTCGGGGTAGCTGGCGCCCCAGGCGCCCAGGCCCACCTGCTCCAGGGCATCTTGCGCTTGCTGCTGGCGCGTGGCGCGGTCCACGCCGGCCAACTCCAGGCCAAAGGCCGTGTTGTCCAGCACCGTGAGGTGGGGCATGAGGGCAAAGGACTGGAACACCATGGAGATGTCCTTGCGGCGCAGTGCGCGCAGTTCCTTGTCATTGAGCGCATTGATGTCCTGGCCGTCGACCAGGATGCGGCCGCTGGTGGGCTCGATCAGGCGATTGAGCATTCGCACCAGGGTGGACTTGCCCGAGCCTGACAGGCCCATGACCACGAAAATTTCACCGGCTTCGATGGTGAAGTCGGCGTCGAACACGCCGATGGATTGCCCGGTCTGGGCGAGGATCTCCTGCTTGCTCAGGCCCTGTTTCACCAGGCTGAGAGCGGTTTTCGGATCGTTGCCGAAGACCTTGAAGACATGATCGATAGCGATTTGCTTGGCCACTGTGGCGTTCTCCTTTTTTGATGGGATGGAACACAGTCCAGCGCCCACGACCGGTAATGCCGGTGGGCGCTGGCGCACAAGCCAAAATAAAAGCCCTGATGCCGCAGCCCAGCCCGGCCTTGTGGGCGGGACTGCGCAATGCAGATGGCGCAGCGATGGCGCCGAGTTTTCAGCCCGGATGGCACAGCCAGGTGTGCGCAAGAGCTGGCAAATTGGAAGAAGCAGCTGGCTGGCAGATCAGGTACCGACTGGCACGCATCTGCACGGCTTCTTGTCAGGCCAACCCCGGCACATCGGCCGGGGAGAGCCCCCTACATCAGGGCCGTGTTTCGGCCCGGTTGACGGGGCTGCGCCAAAGAGCGGCAAGCGCTCGTGAATTGACACAACGATCCGCCGGGAAGTGAGTCAACCGCATCTCAACAATGCAGTGACGACCTGCACGGCAGGTTGTAAATGACTTTTTAATATATCGAATTGAGTTTTATGCGTCAAATCGAGCTGTAAGCTTTGCCGCCCGCATCCGCCGGAAATGGCGCTCCTGAAACATTCGCATACGTAAAAATTGCTGATGCAAGTCCTTGATAGATAAGGATTTGTGTCGAATTGACGGAATTTTTTTGACGGTTGTCAGCTTTTGACGAGCTTTGCGTTCTGTGCAGGCATGAAAAAAGCCCCTTCATGGACGACCATGCGGGGCTTTTTGGGGGGAGGAGGGCTGCTTCAGTGGTGAGCGCTTTGGGTGAGCTTGTCTGTCAGCGCAATGGCCAGGGCGCTAAGCAGGAAGACTACGTGGATGATGGTCTGCCACATCAGCACCTGCACTTCATAGCTGCCGGCGTTGATAAAGCTCTTGAGCAGGTGGATGGAGCTGATGCCGATGATGGACAGCGCCAGCTTGACCTTGAGCACCGAGGCATTCACATGACTCAGCCACTCGGGCTGGTCGGGGTGGGATTCCAGGCCCATGCGGCTGACAAAGGTTTCGTAGCCACCCACGATGACCATGATCAGCAGGTTGGAGATCATGACCACATCGATCAGGGCCAGTACCACCAGCATGATGATGGTTTCGTTCAGATGGGTGATCTGGACATCACTTTTGTAGCCAATATTGGTGATCAGGGCATGCAGGGCTTCCTGATTGCCGAAGACCGCCTCCACCAGATGCCAGAGTTCCACCAGAAAGTGCCAGACATAGACACCCTGGGCGGCAATCAGACCCAGGTACAGCGGCAGCTGCAGCCAGCGGCTGGCAAAGATCAGCGAGGGCAGGGGGCGCAATGCGCCGGAGGGCTGGTAGCCGCCATGCGGCGTGTGGTGGGTGGAGTTGCCTGCTTCGTCGGAAGGGATGCGGCTCATGATGTGTGTTTGGGGCGGACTGGATGCGATGGGGGCAACGGGATGCCGCCACCTTGTAAGACTGGTTTTGCTGGGGCCGCGTCCCGGACTGCCTGCGCCTTCGAGAGCAGGCCGCAACGTGGGCCCCGGCCTCTGCAGCAGCAGGTGCGCGATTCTAAGGGTTTGTTCCGGGGTGTTTTGAGAAAAGTGCAAGCAAATCAACACCAAACAGGCGCTTTCTGCTGCAAAAATGGGAGCGAATGACGGGCTTGACGGCGCGCAAAAGCCGCTTCTCAATTTCAGTCAGTGGGGTGTAAGACCGAGCCTTGACAGTACACCCACAATTATTTCATTGCTTATGCATCAGGAGACAAAACGATGAGCGCTGCGACATCAACCATCGAATCCGTACTGGTGGAAAACCGTGTGTTCCCGCCCCCGGCGGATTTCGCCGCCAAGGCCCGCATCTCGGGCATGGCGCAGTACCAGGCCTTGTGCGACGAAGCCGAACGCGACTATGAAGGCTATTGGGCACGTCTGGCCCGTGAGAACGTGCAGTGGACCAAGCCCTTCACCCAGGTGCTGGACCAGAGCAACCCGCCGTTCTACAAATGGTTTGCCGACGGCGAACTCAACGCCAGCGCCAACTGTTTGGACAAGCACATGGGTACGCCCGTGGAGAACAAGACGGCCATCATCTTTGAAGCCGACGGCGGCGAAGTCACCAAGGTCACTTACAAAGAGTTGCTTGCCCGCGTGAGCCAGTTCGCCAATGCGCTGAAGGCACGCGGCGTGCAAAAGGGTGATCGCGTGCTGATCTACATGCCCATGACCATCGAGGGTGTGGTGGCCATGCAGGCCTGCGCACGTATAGGCGCAACGCATTCCGTGGTATTCGGCGGTTTCTCGGCCAAGGCCGTGCAGGAGCGCATTGTGGACGTGGGCGCCAGCCTGGTCGTCACCTCCAACTACCAGATGCGTGGCGGCAAGGAGTTGCCGCTCAAGGCCATCGTCGACGACGCGCTTGCGCTGGGTGGCTGCGAAGCCGTCAAGAGTGTGCTGGTCTATGAGCGCACGGCCAGCGCCTGCAATATGGTCGCGGGCCGCGACATCAGCTTCACCGATGCGCTGGCCGGTCAGTCCGCCGAGTGCGAAGCCGTGCCCGTCAACGCCGAGCATCCGCTCTTCATCCTCTACACCAGCGGCTCCACCGGCAAGCCCAAGGGCGTGCAGCACGCCACCGGCGGCTATGTGCTGTGGGCCAAGCAGACCTTTGAGTGGACTTTCGATGCCAGAGACAGCGATGTCTTCTGGTGCACGGCCGACATCGGCTGGATCACCGGCCACAGCTATGTGGCCTATGGCCCGCTGGCTGCCGGTGCTACGCAGATCGTCTTCGAAGGCGTGCCGACCTTCCCCAATGCGGGCCGCTTCTGGCAGATGATAGAGCGCCACCAGTGCAGCATCTTCTACACGGCGCCCACAGCCATCCGCTCGCTGATCAAGGCGGCAGACTCCGACCCCAGCGTGCACCCGAAGAACTGGAATCTGTCCAGCCTGCGTCTGCTGGGCTCGGTGGGCGAGCCCATCAATCCCGAAGCCTGGATGTGGTATCACAAGCATGTGGGCGGCGAGCGCTGCCCCATCGTGGACACTTTCTGGCAGACCGAGAACGGCGGCCACATGATTACGCCGCTGCCCGGTGCCACGCCTCTGGTGCCCGGCTCCTGCACTCTGCCTCTGCCTGGCATCACGGCGGCCATCGTCGACGAGGCAGGCAACGAGATCCCTAACGGAGCAGGCGGCATCCTGGTGGTGAAAAAGCCCTGGCCGTCGATGATTCGCACCATCTGGGGTGACCCCGAGCGCTTCAAGAAGAGCTACTTCCCCGATGAACTCAAGGGCTACTACCTGGCCGGCGACGGCGCCGTGCGCAGCGAAGACCGTGGCTACTTCCGTATCACGGGCCGTATCGACGATGTGCTCAATGTCTCGGGCCACCGCATGGGCACCATGGAAATCGAGTCGGCCCTGGTGGCCAAGACCGATCTGGTGGCCGAAGCCGCCGTGGTCGGCCGTCCCGATGACCTGACCGGGGAAGCCATCTGCGCCTTTGTGGTGCTCAAGCGCGGCAAGCCTACGGGCGAGGAAGCCAGGCAGATCGCGGCTGAGCTGCGCAACTGGGTGGCCAAGGAGATCGGCCCCATTGCCAAGCCCAAGGACATCCGCTTCGGCGACAACCTGCCCAAGACCCGCAGTGGCAAGATCATGCGCCGTCTGCTGCGTTCGTTGGCCAAGGGGGAAGCGATTACCCAGGACACCAGCACTCTGGAGAATCCCGCGATCCTGGAGCAGTTGTCCGAGACCAATTGAGCCGGCGAATGCCGCTGATCTGAACGCATCATGACGACAAGGCCGCTGGAGACAGCGGCTTTGTCATTTCTGGTGCTTGCTGACGCAAGCCGATGCGATCTTGGGTTAAAACAAGGCATCTCGGAGTACAAGGAGAAGAGCATGAACTTTCGCACCATCTGCATTGCCATCATCGTGGCCCTGATTGCCGTGTTGGCGGCCTTTAACTGGACGGCGCTGTCCACACCTGCAACGGTTTCGCTGGGCCTGACCGAAATCCAGGCACCGCTGGGCGTGCTCATGCTGGCGCTGACGATTTTGCTGAGCGTGTTCTTCATCGCCTATGTGCTGTGGATGCAGGGCTCGGTGCTGCTGGAGGCGCGTCGCCATGCCAAGGAGATGCAGGCCCAGCGCGATCTGGCTGACAAGGCCGAGGCTTCGCGTTTCACCGAGCTGCGCAGCGTGCTCGAAGCCTTGCATGCCAGGGACAAGGAAGAGGTGATGGCCCGGCTCGACGTGCTGGAAGCGCATCTGGTGCAGCGCGCCCAGGAGTCGGACAACAGCACGGCCGCCTATGTGGGGCAGCTGGAGCAGCAAGTGCATCAGATCAATCGCTGATGCTGCAGTATTGATAGCTGTAAGCCTTTTTCCACAGGTGATTAAGGCATGTTCGGCATGAAAAAAGCCGCTGCACTGCAGCGGCTTTTTTGTGGGCGCGGACCGAATTACTTCTTGTCGTTGCCCAGCTGTGGCAGAGCGTTGGCGCTGCTCACGCTCAGCAGGCCGGCTTGCGAGTAGATGGCCAGTTTGGCGCGGGTGTCGATCAGATCCAGGTTGCGCATGGTCAGCTGGCCGATGCGGTCGATGGGGCTGAAAGGCGCGTCTTCGACCTTTTCCATGGACAGACGCTCGGGGGCGTAGGTCAGGTTGGGCGACTCGGTGTTCAGGATGGAGTAGTCGTTGCCGCGGCGCAGTTCCAGCGTCACGGTGCCGGTCACGGCACGGGCCACCCAGCGCTGCGAGGATTCGCGCAGCATGATGGCCTGAGGGTCGAACCAGCGGCCCTGGTACAGCAGACGGCCCAGGCGCAGGCCGTTGATGCGGTACTGCTCAATGGTGTCTTCGTTGTGGATGCCGGTCACCAGGCGCTCGTAGGCAATGTGCAGCAGGGCCATGCCGGGGGCTTCGTAGATGCCGCGGCTCTTGGCTTCAATGATGCGGTTTTCGATCTGGTCGCTCATGCCCAGGCCGTGGCGACCGCCGATGCGGTTCAGCTCCAGGAAGACTTCCACGGCATCGGTGTATTCCTTGCCGTTGATGGCCACGGGGCGGCCTTCTTCGAAGGTGATGGAGACTTCTTCTGCCTTGACTTCAACTTCGGGCTTCCAGAAAGCCACGCCCATGATGGGGTTCACGATGCGGATGCCGGAGTTCAGGAACTCCAGATCCTTGGCTTCGTGGGTGGCGCCCAGCATGTTGGAGTCGGTGGAGTAGGCCTTCTCGGCCGACATCTTGTAGCCGAAACCTTCCTTGGTCATGAAGGCCGACATTTCGGCACGGCCGCCCAGTTCGTCGATGAAGTTGCTGTCCAGCCAGGGCTTGTAGATCTTCAGTGCGGGGTTGGTGAGCAGACCGTAGCGGTAGAAGCGCTCGATGTCGTTGCCCTTGAAGGTCGAGCCGTCGCCCCAGATGTTGACGTCGTCTTCCTTCATGGCGGCCACCAGCATGGTGCCGGTCACTGCACGGCCCAGGGGCGTGGTGTTGAAGTAGGTGATACCGCCGGTGGAAATGTGGAAGGCGCCGGACTGGATGGCGGCAATGCCCTCATTGGCCAGCTGGGGGCGGCAGTCGATCAGACGAGCCTTTTCTGCGCCATATTCCATCGCCTTGCGGGGAATTTCGTCGTAATCGGCTTCGTCGGGTTGGCCCAGGTTGGCCGTGTAGGCGTAGGGCAGGGCACCCTTGTTCTTCATCCAGCGCAGAGCGGCAGAGGTGTCCAGGCCGCCGGAGAAGGCGATGCCGACCTTCTGGCCGACGGGAACATGTTGCAGAATGGTTTCCATGAGATTTCTCTTCAAAGTGATAGCTGCAAGCGCTTGATGGGTAAGCGATTGGGGCTGAAAAGGCTTGAAACTCTCGGGTCTGGCCCAAAGCCGGGCCAGGCGCGGATCAGGCGTAGTGGCAGATGTAGTGATAAGCCTCGGTCACGCGGATGTCGAACTTGGAGTTCGCGGGGATCTGGAAGCTCTCGCCGGCCGAGGACTTCTTCCACTCGTCGCTGCCGTCGAGCTTGTATTCGCAGGAGCCGCCCACGCATTCCATGATTTCTGCAGCTGCGGTGCCAAAGGTCAGCGTTGCAGGCAGCACCACGCCCACCGACTTCTTGGTGCCGTCGGCCAGCGTGAAGCTGTGGCTGACGCACTTGCCGTCAAAGTAAACATTGGCCTTGGTGGTGAGGCTGACGCCTGCGATGGTTTCGGTGGTCATGGAGGAGATACGCTGTGCGTGGTCGAAGATCAAAAGCATTGATTTTAGGCCACGGGATTTGCACCTGCGCGAATGCCCGGCAAAGGCAGGAAAAACAAGAGCCCCGTGACGGGGCTCCTGGGCGGCCTGCAAGGCCGGATCGACTCGGATCAGCGGCGCCAGCCGTGGCCGCCATGTCCGCCGTGCCAACCCGGACGGTAGCCGGGTCGGTAGTAGTGGCTGGGACGGGTGGCGTAGTAGGCGCCTGCACCGATGGCAGCGCCGATCAGCAGCGGTGCCACATAGTCAGAGGCCGAATAGGTCGAGCCTACTGAATAAGTGGGCGCCACGGGCTGAGGGGCGTAGTAGCCGCTGTCGTAATTCTGCGGGTAGCTGGTGCTGTAGGCGCCCTGAGGAGCCGTCTGGGTGCTGTAGTAGCCGTCGTTGCTGTAGACCGGGTCGTTGGCCACGGGCTGCACATTCAGTGCAATCCATTGGCCGGGCGGGCTGGCGGTCTGCGTGGTGTAGCTGCGACCGTTGTACTCATAGGTCACGTTGTAGCCCACGGTGCGGTTCTGGTAGAAGGTCTGCGTGCTGCACTGGCGCATGTTCTGGTACTGCACGGGGCCGGAGGCTTCGGCCTGATTGCCCAGCATGGCACCGCCTACCACGCCGGCTGCCGTGGCTGCTGCACGGCCGCCGCCGCCGCCTATGGCATTGCCTATCAGGCCGCCGGCAATGGCTCCGACCACGGCACCTGCACCGGTGGGGCGAGGAGCGACCGCCACCGGCTGGTCGCTGCAGACCTGCTGCGGCACGGCGACCTGCTGGGTAATGGGGGTCGAGGACAGCACGCGGCCTCGCTCCTGGGCATAGGCCCCGGTGGCGGCCACGGCGGTCAAAGTCAAAACTGCCAGGGTTTTCATCAACATCTCTCCTGTCTCTGAAGCTTTAACGCATCAGATCACCAAAAAGTTTAGGGGATCAGCGTAAATACCAGCGCTCAGCTCCGTAAAACTAGGTAAAGCAATGTGTGAATGTGAGCGGTTGCTCAGGCGCTTCGCGTCGCATTCCAGTCATCGGCCTTGAAGCCAACGGTGATTGTCCCATCGGCCCACTCCACCACGGGGCGCTTAATGGTGCTGGCGTGCTCCTGCATTACGGCGGCAGCACTGGGCGCATCCACGGCACTATTCCTGGTTTCTTCATCGAGCTTGCGCCAGGTTGTGCCCTGGCGGTTGAGCAGCTTTTCCCAGCCCACGGCCTGCATCCACTGGGGCAGGCGCTCGGCGGGAACGCCTTGCTTCTTGAAGTCGTGGAACTGGTAAGTAATACCTTGCTCACTGAGCCAGCTGCGTGCTTTCTTGACAGTGTCGCAGTTGGGGATGCCGTAGACGGTGGTGATCATGCTCATGGTGTTCGGTATCGGTGAAACGGTTGGAGTCAGATGTAACGCATTTGCCAAGTGCCGGCAGCCATAGGGCCTCTGACAGTGGGCGACAATAGCGCCCAGTATGCACACCATATTTCCCACCTTGGATGCTTGGCTGGCTTATTGCGAGCGCCTGCATCCCCAGAACATCGCCCTGGGTCTGGATCGCGTGCGTGAAGTCGCACAGCGCATGGGCCTGCAATTCGACTGCCCCGTCATCACGGTGGCCGGCACTAATGGCAAGGGTTCGACCTGTGCCATGCTGGAGGCCGTGGCACTGCAGTCCGGCTTTCGCCCCGGTGTATATACCTCGCCGCATCTGGTTCACTTTGAAGAGCGCTGCCGTGTGGGCGGCGAGATCGTCAAGGCCGAAGAACTGATCCCGCATTTCGAGGCGGTGGAGCAGGCCAGGGTCAAGGACGGTAAAGAGGTTGCACTCACTTACTTCGAGTTCACCACGCTGGCGATATTGCGCCTCATGAGCCTGTCCAGGCTGGATGTGGCGATTCTGGAAGTGGGTCTGGGAGGCCGGCTCGATGCCACCAACATCATCGATGCCGACTGCGCCATCATCACCAGCATCGATCTCGATCACATGGAGCTGCTGGGGCCGGACCGTGAAAGCATTGGCCGAGAAAAAGCCGGCATCATGCGCGCCGGTCGTCCCGTCATCGTCAGCGACCCGGTGCCGCCGCAAAGCGTGATCGATCACGCGGCCGAAATCGGTGCCGACCTCTGGCGCTTCGGCAAGGATTTCAACTACGACGGAGACAAGCAGCAATGGGGCTGGGCCGGTCGTGGTCGCCGTTATGCGGGGCTGGCCTATCCGGCGCTGCGTGGCGCCAATCAGCTGATGAATGCCTCCGGTGTGCTGGCCGCCTATGAAGCCATTCGCGGCAAGCTGCCGGTGACGGCGCAGGCCGTGCGCACGGGCTTGTCCATGGTGGAGCTGCCCGGTCGCTTCCAGATCGTTCCCGGTCAGCCCACGCTGGTGCTGGATGTGGCGCACAACCCGCACTCGGTGGCGGCGCTCACGGCGAATCTCGATGCCATGGGCTACTTCCCGACTACGCATGCCGTATTCGGCGCCATGGCCGACAAGGACTGGGAGCCCATGCTCACCAAGGTGGGGCCGCTGGTCGACCGCTGGTACTTTACCGATCTGCCTACGCCGCGTGCGGATTCTGCGGAAAACCTCAAGGCCAAGCTGCAGCAGCTGCAGGCCCAAGGCGTGATCCGCAAAGATGTGAGCATGCAGACCTTTGCCAATCCCCAGCAGGCCCTGGATGCCGCAGTCGCGGCAACGGAGGCGGCTGATAGAATCGTGGTCTTTGGATCGTTCTTCACCGTGGGCGGAGTGTTGCAAAACGGCACGCCTCGTCTGAACGCCAAACACCTGGCTCACTGAGTCAGCGGTCTGCCGCCCAGGCTTCTGTCGGTCGGCGGGCCTCAACAAGTCCTCACTCATGGCATTTTTCAATTTCCGTTGGCCTGGCAAAAAAGACGAAGCCGAGTCCGTGGCCGGAGCCAAGCGCCCCAGTCGCCTGGCCCAGGGCGAAAGCGTGGAAGCCATGCGCCGCCGCGCGCGTCATCGCCTCATCGGGGCGGCCGTGCTGGTGCTGATCGGTGTGGTGGGCTTCCCGCTGCTGTTCGACACGCAGCCACGTCCCATTCCGGTCAATATCCCGATTGAAATTCCCGATCAGGCCAATTCGGCCCCCGAGGTCGTGCCTGGCACCCAGGTGGCGAGCCAGACGGCCGCACCATCAGGGCGTGTTGCTGCCAATGCTTCTCTGGATGACGGCGAAGAAGTACTTGCACCCTCGGCCAGGCCTGCAGCTTCAGCGACGGCGACTGTGGCGCCTACTGCTCCGGTGGTCGGGGCTGCGGTCACTGCGGCTGCCGTCGGCACAGCCGCTGCGGTGGCATCCCAGGTCAAGCCCGAGCCCAAACCAGAAGTCAAACCTCAGCCCAAACCCGAGGTAAAGCCTGAGCGCAAACCGGAGCCCAAGCCCGAAAAGTCCAAGGCCGAGGTCAAGCCAGAGGTCAAACCCGAGATCAAGAAGCCGGAAGCCAAACCCGAGCCCAAGCACAAGCCTGAAGCACCTAAGGTGGACGAGGCCGCCCGTGCCCGTGCATTGCTGGAGGGGCGCAGTACTTCGGAAGCTGCTCCGGCCAAGGAGGCAGCAGCGACTAACGAGCGCTTTATCGTTCAGATCGGCGCCTTTGCCGAAGTCGGCAAGGCCAACGAAATCAAGGGCAAGCTTGGTGCCGGAGCCTTTACCCAGACCGTGGATACCAAGGACGGCAAGCGCACACGTGTTCGCATGGGGCCTTTCAAGAGCCGCGAGGAAGCCGAGAAGGCTGCCGCCAGGGCCAAAGCACTGGGCTTGCCCGCCTCGGTGTTCAAGGCTTGAGACCGGTTTTCCGGCAACGGTTTGATTGATGAGCACGCTTGACTGGATTTTTGTGGTCGTTGTGCTGGGCTCCATGTTGCTGGGGGCTTGGCGCGGTCTGGTCTATGAAGTCCTGTCTTTGCTGGGCTGGCTGGTGGCCTTCGTGGTCGCGCGGACCTGGGCGCAAGAGGTGGCGGTATGGCTGCCGCTGGACGGCTGGGACATGCAACTGCGTTATGCGGCGGGCTTTGTGCTGCTGCTGGTGGGGTCCATGTTTGCCTGGGGTGTGATCTCCTGGCTGTCCAAGCAGCTGATTGAGGCCGTGGGTCTGAGGCCTGTGGATCGCACACTGGGCGCCTTGTTCGGTGTCCTGCGCGGTGGCCTGCTGCTGCTGGTGCTGGCTCTGGTGATCCAGTACACGCCATTGCACAAGGCTTTGTGGTGGCAGGACTCGGTGCTGGCGCCCTGGTTGACCGAGGCGCTGGGCTGGGCGCTGCCTGCTCTGCCAGAGGAGTGGGGGCAGTATCTGCCCAAGGCTTCCTCTTGAAGCGAAATTTTTCGCCGCAATTTACCTAAGGGTTGAAAGTGGCTAAGGCGCTTGCTGTAAAACGCAGTGGGTGCCGACGAGAGTTTGGTGTTGGCGTGATCCGCCATGCCGGATATCAAAGCGCAGGCTAGCCAATGGGTGGCGAAGCAGGCGAGTGTGGCGAAGGGTGACTTTCGCGAACAGATGGAACGCAACTATGTGTGGAATCGTTGGTGTGGTGAGCACCACACCCGTGAATCAGCTGATTTATGACGCTTTGCTGCTGCTGCAGCACCGTGGGCAGGATGCAGCCGGCATCGTGACCCAGCAGGAACGCAAGTTCTTCATGCACAAGGCCAAGGGCATGGTGAAGGATGTGTTCCGCACCCGCAATATGCGTGCTCTGCCCGGTGATGTGGGTCTGGGTCAGGTGCGTTACCCCACGGCGGGCAATGCCTCCAGCGAGGAAGAGGCTCAGCCCTTCTACGTGAATGCGCCCTTCGGTATCGTCATGGTGCACAACGGCAATCTCACCAATGCCAAGCAGCTGCGCCGCGAACTGGCGGATACCGATCACCGCCACACCAACACCGAAAGCGACTCCGAAGTCCTGCTCAACGTGCTGGCGCACGAGATCGGTCGCGCCTCCAGCGGCGCGCCGCTGCAGAGCGAGGAAATCTTCAAGGCCGTGCGTGCGGTGCACAAGCGCATCAAGGGCTCCTACGCCGTGATCGCTCTGATCGCCGGCTACGGCCTGCTGGCCTTCCGCGATCCCTTCGGCATCCGTCCGCTGTGCATGGGCCGCGGCAATGATGGCACCATCATGCTGGCCAGCGAGTCCGTGGCGCTGGAAGGTACGACCCATCAGTTCGAGCGCGACATCGCTCCCGGCGAAGCGATCTTTGTGCACAACGACGGCCGCGTCGAGAGCCAGCAATGCGCTGAAAAGACCCAGCTCAATCCCTGCGTGTTCGAGTATGTGTATCTGGCACGTCCCGACTCCACCATGGACGGCATCTCGGTCTATCAGGCTCGCCTGAACATGGGTGAGACGCTGGCCAAGCGCGTGATCTCCATGGTGCCTCCCAATGAAATCGATGCGGTGATTCCCATCCCCGAATCGAGCCGCCCCAGCGCCATGCAACTGGCCCAGTTGTTGGGCAAGCCCTATCGCGAAGGTTTTGTGAAGAACCGCTATGTGGGCCGTACCTTCATCATGCCCGGCCAGGGCGCGCGCAAGAAGTCGGTGCGCCAGAAGCTCAATGCCATCAGCAGCGAGTTCAAGGGCCGCAATGTGCTGCTGGTCGATGACTCCATCGTGCGCGGCACCACTTCCAAGGAAATCGTGCAGATGGCGCGTGATGCCGGTGCTAACAAGGTGTATCTGGCGTCCGCTGCGCCTCCCGTGCGTCACCCCAACGTGTATGGCATCGACATGCCCACGCGCTCCGAGCTGGTGGCTCACGGCCGTACGGTCGAGGAAATTCGACAGGTCATCGGCTGCGACGCGCTGATCTATCAGGACGTGGAAGCCATGAAGCAGGCCGTGGGCAAGATCAATGCTCAGGTGAGCGGCTTCGAGGCCTCGTGTTTCGACGGCATCTATATCACCGGCGATATTTCCGATGAAGAGGTGACGGCGCTCAACGAAGGCCGCAACCGCGGCAGCGAAGAGGAGAGCGAAGACACTTCGCGCCTGTCCCTGCCCAATGCTCAGGAAAGCTGAGCGTTAAAGCGCAGCGAATGACCGAGTCGGAAAGGGTTGCTTAGGCAACCCTTTTCATTCGGGAGGACAATGGCAGAGCTATGCGGTTGGTATGCTCTTTAAAAGTGAGCTGGCAACGTATGCACATCAAGCGTTTGAGGTTGATTTGACTCCAATTTCATGATGTGCGAGCAAAGCATATTCAAAGACCGGCATGGCTTGTGCTGCGCCGGTCGAGCTGGTGGAGCAGCAAGCCTGCAGGCCTGATTGGCGGTCTGCAGCGAACTCGTGACCAGTACCAACCATCTGGATTTGACGATTGTGACCAACAAGACATTACCCGAAGGTTTGCATCCTGAAACTCTGGCCGTGCGCGAAGCGGTCGAGCGCAGCCAGTGGGGCGAGCATTGCGAAGCCCTGTACATGACCAGCAGCTTTGTGCAGCCCGATGCGGCTACCGCAGCGCGCCGCTTTGCCAATGAAGAGCCGGGCTTCACCTATAGCCGCACCAGCAACCCCACGGTCACCAGTTTTGAAAAGCGTCTGGCGGCCATGGAAGGGACGGAATGTGCGGTCGCGACTTCCACCGGCATGTCGGCCATCTTGCTGGTGGCGCTGACGGCGCTCAAGACAGGCGATCATGTGATCTGCTCGCAGTCCATGTTCGGCTCCACCATCAAGTTGCTGGGAACCGAGATGGCACGCTTCGGTGTGGAAACCACGTTTGTCTCGCAGACCGATATCGAAGCCTGGAAGGCGGCCATCAAGCCCAACACGCGCATGCTGTTTGCCGAGACGCCCACCAACCCGTTGACCGATCTCTGCGACATCGCCGCATTGGCCGAGCTGGCACACGCCAACAACGCACTGCTGGCCGTGGACAACAGCTTCGCCACTCCCGTGCTGCAGCAGCCCGTGAAGTTCGGTGCCGACCTCGTCGTGCACTCGGGCACCAAGTTCCTCGACGGCCAGGGCCGCGTTATGGCCGGTGCGGTCTGCGGCACCATCGCCCTCGTGGACAAGGTCATGGGCACCTTCTTGCGCAGCGGCGGTCTGAACATCGCGCCCTACAACGCCTGGACGGTGATGAAGGGCCTGGAAACCCTGGCTTTGCGCGTCAAGGCGCAAAGCGCTGCGGCGCTGGAGTTTGCCGCCTGGCTGGAAGCCCATCCCAAGGTGGCGCGTGTGTACTACCCGGGCCTCAAGAGCCATCCTCAGCACGAGCTGGCCATGCGCCAGCAAAACGGCTTGGGCGGTGCCGTGCTGGCGTTCGACGTGGTGGGCGAGGGTGCCGAGCAACTGCGTGCCAATGCCTTCCATGTGGTGGACAGCACGCGTCTGTGCTCGATCACGGCCAACCTTGGTGATGTGAAGACCACCATCACCCACCCCGCCAGCACCTCGCATGGTCGTCTGACCGAGGACCAGCGTCAGGCTGCTGGCGTGGGTCAGGGTCTGATTCGTATTTCCGTGGGTCTTGAGCATCTGGAGGACCTCAAGGTCGACCTGGCTCGCGGACTGGATACGCTGTGAAACACCCCCTGAGTCGCTTCGCACCTTCCCCCTCAAGGGGTGTGCCTGCGTTGCGAGGCGGCTCTTGCTCGGCATCTCTGACTGAGACTGCGCGCGCATCAAGCGCCGCAGCCTTGGCATGGGGAATGTCGTACAAGGATTTCTGATATGACAAACAACAAAATTCGCACTCGCTTTGCCCCTTCGCCCACGGGCTTCATCCATCTGGGCAATATTCGCTCGGCCCTCTACCCCTGGGCCTTTGCGCGCGCCAATGGCGGTGACTTCGTGCTGCGCATTGAAGACACCGATCTGGAGCGTTCCACCCAGGCTTCCGTGGACGTGATCCTGGAGGGCATGGAGTGGCTGCAACTGGACCACGATGAAGGTCCGTTCTACCAGATGCAGCGCATGGATCGCTACAAGCAAGTGCTGGCTACGCTGCAGGAAAAGGGCTATGTCTACCCCTGCTATATGAGCATGGAGGAACTGGATGCGCTGCGTGAAAAGCAGATGGCCGCCAAGGAAAAGCCCCGCTATGACGGCACATGGCGCCCCGAGGAGGGCAAAGTGCTGCCTGCTATTCCCGAAGGCGTGAAGCCCGTGCTGCGCTTCAAGACTCCGCAAACTGGTGTGGTGGGCTGGGACGACAAGTGCAAGGGCCGTATCGAGTTCCAGAACTCCGAGCTCGACGATCTGGTGATTGCTCGCCCTGACGGCACGCCCACGTACAACTTCTGCGTCTGCGTGGACGACATGGACATGAACATCACCCATGTCATCCGTGGCGACGACCATGTGAACAACACGCCGCGCCAGATCCACATCTTTGAGGCGCTGGGCGCCACCGTGCCGACCTTTGCCCATCTGCCCACCGTGCTCAACGAGCAAGGCGAGAAGATGAGCAAGCGCAACGGCGCCAAGGCCGTGACGCAATACCGCGATGAGGGCTATCTGCCCGATGCCATGGTGAACTATCTGGCTCGCCTGGGCTGGAGTCATGGCGACGACGAAATCTTCAGCCGTGCCCAGTTCCTGGAATGGTTCAATCTGGACCACCTGGGCCGCAGTGCCGGTCAGTTTGACGAAGCCAAGCTGCGCTGGGTCAATGCCCAGCATCTGAAGGCCATGGACGATGCCGAGCTGGCCCAGTTGGTCAAGCCCTTTGTCATCAAGGCCGGCGTAGCCGAGAGCCTGATCGACGCCGATGACCGTCTGGTGCGCATTGCTGCCTTGTTCAAGGATCGTTGCGAGACCCTGGTGGATCTGGCCAACTGGGCCAAGGTCTTCTATGTGGACAGCGTCGAGCGCAATGCGGAAGACTACGCCAAGCATGTGACCGAGGCGGCCAACCCTGTGCTGGATGCATTTGCGGCCGTGGTGGAAAACGTGGAATGGACCAAGGAAGCCATTGCGGCTGCGATCAAGGAGTTGCTCAAGGCACAAGGCGTGAAGATGCCCGTGCTGGCCATGCCCGTACGTGTTCTGACCGTGGGCACAGCCCATACGCCCTCGGTCGATGCAGTGCTGGAATTGCTTGGACGTGAAAAAGTTATCGCGCGTTTGAAAAATCGCTAAAAACCTGTCTATAATTCGAGTCTCTGCAAAACGCGACTGATAAAAAGGTTGTCTTGCAGAGAGTTTTT
>NZ_AHIL01000039.1 GCF_000241525.1 Comamonas testosteroni ATCC 11996 | reverse complement strand
CCCTATTCGTGCATTGTCCACTGCGCTCCTCGCTCTGGTGAGTATTGCGGCCCAGGCGCAAAGCGACCATTCATCGCATGGCCAAGCGAATATGCAAATGGAAGCACCGGCAAGCCCTGCCACAACTGCAGCTGATCCACATGCAGGTCATGGTGCTATGACTGGCAGCGCTGCAAGCGGCCCTGCGATGGATCACGGCAGCATGCAGATGCAAGGGGGATCCGCACCTCCAGATGCTCGCGACCCACATGGGTATTCCAATGGGTTGACCTTGGGATCGGGCGATTACGCGGTGCCTGGCGTCCCGCGCTTGATGCTTGCGGACGAGCATACCTTTGCCTCGCTGCGTGGTGAGACCCTGGAACGCCGTTTTTCACGCAGAGGTGATGATTCAACGGCCTATGACTTGCAAGCATGGTACGGGACCTCATACAACAAAGCTGTCTTGAAGGCAGAAGGTGACGTCGCCAAAGGAAAGCTCGAAGAGTCTCGCACCGAACTGCTTTGGAGCCGTGCTGCCACAACCTATTGGGATACACAGTTGGGTCTGCGCTTAGACAACGGCGTGGGACCTAGCCGTCAATGGCTGGCATTTGGTGTGCAGGGCCTGGCCCCTTACTGGTTCGAGCTGGAGGCCACAGCCTATGTTGGCAGTGGCGGCAGAACTGCGCTTCGCCTAAATGCAAGCTACGAACTATTGCTGACTCAGCGCCTGATCCTTGAGCCAAGAGCTGAAATGCAGTTTTACGGCAAGGATGATCCAGAGCGGCATATCGGCAAGGGCCTAGCCGAAGCATCTGCGGGCCTGCGACTGCGCTACGAGTTCAGCCGTCAGTTCGCTCCATATATCGGAGTGGAACGTGCGGGAAGTTTCGGGCGAACCGCTGATCTCGTTCGTGCCGACGGTGGCCGTGCTCAGCAAACACGTTGGGTGGCCGGTGTCCGCTTCTGGTTCTAGCCAGACCAATGTCCCCTTCCTAGTTGGCGCGTCCTTGGGAGCGCCAACTCTACAGACCTAGATTCGACATCTGTTTTCAAACCACCATCACACTTAGATAGGAGTCTCTCATGAACCGCTCAAACCTGGTCGCTAAGTTCATCGCGCCAATTGCCGCAACACTGTTCGCTTCCGCAGCATTTGCACATCCTTCGTTAGTTTCCTCCTCTCCTGCGGATAAGTCGCAGGTCGCGGCACCTGCCACGATTGAGTTGAAGTTCTCGGAAACGCTGGTTCCTCAGTTCTCGGCAGCGAACTTGATCATGACGGGGATGCCCGGAATGCCGAACCACGGCGCAATGAAGGTCAGCGCAAGCGTCTCTGGCGCTAGCGATGGCAAAACCATGGTCATTACTCCCGCTCAGACGCTTCAACCCGGTGCCTATCGCGTGGATTGGCGTGCAGTGTCGTCAGACACACACCCTATCAATGGCAACGTCACATTCCAGGTGAAGTAAGCAAATGGCCGAGGATTGGTTCACCATCGTATTGCGCCTTGCGCTGTATCTGGACATGGCTGCAGGTTTTGGCGTCGCCATGTTCAGCGTCTATGCCCTTGGCCACGACGAGCGATCCTTGGCAATTGCGCGTCGCTATCGCGTTTGCGTTGGTGTATGTGCAGTAATCGGGATTGGACTGTCAGTGATTGGCATGACAGTCCTTGCCAAGGCCATGTCCGGTGCGCAAACTTACTCCGAGTTGTCAACGCATATCTTCGAGATGCTCATCACCGGCACTCACATGGGCCTTGCTTGGTGCATTCGTATTCTTGCGCTAGCGCTTTGCATCTTGATTGCCCTAGTGAAGTTCAATCCAACGTTTCGCTTCGTTGCCATGTCCGTATCTAGCGGTGTAGCGCTGGCGACACTGGCCTGGGCTGGTCATGGAGCGATGGACGACGGAATGCGTGGATACATCCACCTTGCTTCAGACATCTCCCACCTCTGGGCAGCAGGTGCATGGGTCGGCGCGTTGCTTGCTTTTTTGATCTTAGCCACAAGTAGGGCAAATGCGACACAGGACACCGTAGCCATATTGAGCCGCACATCAAACGGCTTTGCCCATGTCGGAACTCTGATCGTTTTCGTTCTTGCAGCCAGTGGCGTAGTCAACTATGTATTGATCGCAGGGCCTTCGCTTGATCCGCTTGTTTCAACACTCTATGGTCAGTTGCTGCTAGGT
>NZ_AHIL01000040.1 GCF_000241525.1 Comamonas testosteroni ATCC 11996 | reverse complement strand
GGGCTGGAGCGCGCAAGCTATGGTACCCATTCGATACGAAGAACCAAGCCCACGCTGATCTATCGACGAACCAAAAACCTGCGTGCCGTTCAGTTGCTGCTTGGGCACGCCAAGCTGGAGTCGACCGTCCGGTATCTCGGCATAGAGGTTGACGATGCGCTGGAGATTTCCGAGCAAACCGAAATTTGAAGCAAGCTTACGGTCGTGCTGCCCTTGTCATGAACCAGGCTGCACGACTTGAGCGGCTGCTTTACGGCAAAGGCGCGGCACAGGCTAGTTGCATTCGTTCAAGTTAGAAATTCTAATGGCTGCTAATGCACAAAGTAGTCATTGAGTGGAGGCTTCTGTAGAAGCCTGCTCATGGCCTCAAAGCTGTCTAGGTAAAGCTGGTCCAAGCAATGTGACTGGGAAATCAGAAGATGCGTCGCTTACAGGAGAGGGATGTGCGAGATGATTATTAAGAATAAGGAAGAGCGTGAACTACGCAGCGCCAATCAAAAAAAGGGCGATGCCGCTGAGTCGCAAATGGCGTTTTACCTGCGTAGGCACTTCTCGGACTGCAGCGAAATTCATGTGCTCAACGATGTCTACCTCACTCTCAACGAGGAGGTAGCCCAGATCGACCATCTCGTGATTACTCCCTATCGTCTGTGGATCATAGAAAGTAAGAGCGTTTCAGGGCGAATCGTTATTCTGGATGATGGGCAATGGATTAAGCGGTTTGAGGGACGTGAGTTCGGGTTTAAATCACCCATTCAACAGGCCACATTGCAGGCAAAAATCTTGCGCGGAAATTACCGCAAATACTTCAAGGGGATCAATCGACAGCCTTTGAAAGAAAGCATTCTTATTGCGATTTCGTCCGAAGGAGTGATCGAAGACCAGCGCACGCAGCGGGGTGATGTGCTGAAAGCAGACCTCGTTCCCAATCGAATCCTTGAAGTGTATGAGCAAGACAAGGGTGCGGCTGATGCGATGCCATGGGGTGTTTACAAGGCCATGGCGGATGAGTATGCGACGTACTTTCTGCTTGCGTCAGATGTCTGCAACAAAGCAAAGTCGGGTGCAAGGCTTCCAGATGATGCCAATGGCCTTTTTGCTAGGACTGTCGCCGCTGACATTACAGAGCTCTTACAGGCAACGATGAATGAGGACGATCATATCCTCATGGAGTTTTGCTCTAATCCAAAGAAGCAGTGGCTTTTCGATGAGTACTTTGAGGAGCGTGTGCATCAGGAAATTCTCGCCCTTAAAGAGTTTGGAACAACACCGCGATACGTTGAATGCATGTGCACCATCGCGGCCTTTGCTGCGCTCCAAGAGAAGGCGGCTACGTTTTGGGATGATCGGAGCGAAAAGCTCAAAATGCAGATGAAAAAGGCACGAGAGATGGCTGTACAAAATGGCACTTTTCCTCGGCTAGTGCGGAGTCGTCCAGCCGGACATCCCTGAATCACAACGGATTTGGTAGAGGCTGGTTTGAATAGACCAGCGTTACCTAGATGGCTTCTGACTTCGCGCAATTGCTTCATCTCTTCACTGAACGACGGCTGCTCAGCAAAGATCAGTCAACCATGTCCCGAATTTGACAGAGTGCAACCGCTACACATCAGACATTGCAAGTGGCAGCTTGAACGACAGCAACGGGTCGACAGTTCTATTTCGACGCCTATGAAAGCAGTCACTCGGCCTAAGCCTGCTTTCAATGACGGCTTTGAAAGGTAGAGCGGACCTGCAATGACGAACCAGTGCAATGACGGCTTTCGTTGACAGCAGTCATTGCCCGTTTTGAGCTGAAAGACAGCAACCAGCCTAGAGCCGTCAGCCGCAGAAGCATCAACAGACAGCACCCCCCTAACGGAGCCGCTAACAACAAGCGGGGAAAACGACCACCGAATAATCGAGTCAACGCTAACCCACCCACCTATTGGTGCTTTCGTTTTCGACAAGACCGTCAAAAAACAGATGGGTCTTTTGGTTTCGGTCAACAGTCACTAATTGCACGCGAGATGACCACCATGGACCGACAGGACAGACCAACGCTCAAACCAGTTTTCGTCGCTTAGG
>NZ_AHIL01000041.1 GCF_000241525.1 Comamonas testosteroni ATCC 11996 | reverse complement strand
ACGCGCTTGACAGGGACCAATACCTTCATTGCTGCGGCTCCTTAATGATTACTGCATTGACGTTTACGTAAACTGGATTCATTTTATGCGGCACCGCAACACTCTCTGCACAATTTTCCAGACAATCTGCCCGGAGATCTGTGCAGCAGCCTTCGCAGATGGAATGGCATAAAAAAGAACGACCGTTCAATTTTATGCACAAGCCTTGCGAAATCATGGGTCTCAGATGGGTCAAATCAGGGTAAAACCTAGGAATTGAGTCCATCAGTGCCATGCCTGCATCCAGATAGGCCTCACAGTAACACTGCCGAAAAGCGGCCTCGTCGTTCAAATGGACGGGCCGAAAACACAAGGTTTAGCGCGGCAAACAACGCCATCCATGCAGCTCAGCCTGCCCAACAACGAAGGCAGGAGAGCGCAAATCCAGGGTTTAAGGCCAACGAGGCCTGCGCTTTTGTGCAAAAGCCTGAGCGCCTTCCTGCGCGTCGGAATCCAGCATATTGGTGGCCATGGTCTGCCCCGCCAGCTGATAGGCTGACTCCAGGCCCATTTCACGCTGACGATAGACCAGTTCCTTGCCCATTCTGATGGCCACCCGGGGCTTGCTCACAATGGCAGACACCAGCTCCTCCACGGCAGCATCGAGCCGCTCCGGTTCGACCACACGATTGAGCAGACCGTAGTGCAGAGCCGTCTGCGCATCGATGAACTCACCCGTCAGCAGCATTTCCATGGACTGTTTGATGGGCATGTTGCGCACCAGGGGCACGCTGGGCGTGGAGCAGAACAAGCCGTATTGAATACCGCTGGTGGCAAAGCGAGCCTCGCTGCTGGCCACGGCCAGATCACACTGCGCCACCAACTGGCAACCTGCAGCCGTTGCAATGCCCTGTACTCTTGCAATGACGGGAACGGGCAGCTTCTGAATCGAGAGCATCATGCGGCTGCACTGGGCAAACAGCTGCTGGTAGTAAGCCAGCTCCGTATGGGCAGCCATGTCCTTGAGGTTATGCCCGGCGCAAAAGGCCTTGCCTTGTGCGGCCAGCACCACTACACGCGCCTGCTCGTTCTTGGCCACAGCATCCAGCGCCGACTGAAGAGCCACGAGCATTTCACTGCTCAAGGCATTGAAACGCTGCGCGTCGCTCAGCGTGATGCGTGCCACGCCGCGCTCGTCCTGAGTCAGTTGCACCAAGGAATCGCTCATTGCTGTCACCCTGCTTTCGGACTAGATATCGGCCAATACGCGCAGATGCGCTTCCACGCTGCGCGCCAGCGGGTCCATCACGTAACCGCCTTCGAGACAGGAAACAATGCGGCCCTTTGAAAAACGCCGTGCGATGTCCTTGATGCGAGCCGTGATCCAGGCAAAGTCGTTTTCCGTCATGCCGAGCTGGCCCATATCGTCTTCGCGATGCGCATCAAAGCCGGCGCTGATGAAGATCATCTCTGGCTTGAATGCCTCAAGGCGTGGAATCCACATCATCTCGATGATCTCGCGAATGTCCATGCCCTTGGTGTAAGCAGCCACAGGCACGTTGAGCATATTGGAGGCAGGATCCTTGTCGCCGCTGAACGGGTAGAACGGGTGCTGGAAGATGCCGCACATCAGCACGCGCGGATCACCAGCCAGGATGTCTTCCGTGCCATTGCCGTGATGTACGTCAAAGTCGATCACGGCCACGCGCTTGAGATGGTGGCGCTCCAGCGCATACTTGACGCCCACGGCCACATTGTTGAAAAAGCAAAAACCCATGGCCTGGTTGCGCGTGGCATGGTGACCAGGCGGGCGCACGCTGCAAAAGGCATTTTCCAGTTCGCCGGCCAGCACGGCATCGGTAGCAGCCAGCGTGGCCCCCGCAGCGCGCAGTGCGGCCTTGAAGGTGTGGCGGTTGATGGAGGTATCGGTGTCGAGCTGCCTGTGCTCTGGCCCGCCAGCCGCCAGCTCCTGCTCCAGCCGGTCGGTCAGGCCCTGCAGGGCGGCAATATGCATAGGGTCATGCGCCAGCTCGATCTCGGCCAATGATGCCAGCGGCACATTGCAGCGCTCCAGCGCATCGCCCACGCCGCTGACCAGCAGCCTGTCTTCTATCGCGTCCAGCCGCGCCGGGCATTCAGGGTGGCCCGGGCCCATCTCGTGCAACCAGCAATCCCGGTGGGTGAAATAACCTGTCTTGCCCACAGTCATGTCTCCGCTATCGCTTATTTAGGATATGTTTCTGCCATGCATGCACAGAACACAATTAATGCGCTTTTGAGTCAGCTTAACACGGTGATGGAGGGCAAGCCGGATCAGGTCAGAGACGGTGTCGCCTGTTTGCTGGCAGGCGGTCACTTGCTGATCGAAGACGTTCCCGGTGTAGGCAAGACCACCCTGGCCCATGCGCTGGCACGCAGTTTCGGCCTGCAGTTCTCACGTGTGCAGTTCACCGCCGATCTCATGCCCAGCGACCTCACGGGGGTCTCCATCTACGATCGTGGACAAGAGGCTTTTGTGTTCCACCCCGGGCCGGTGTTTGCCCAGGTATTGCTGGCCGACGAAATCAACCGTGCCAGCCCCAAGACCCAGAGTGCGCTGCTCGAAGCCATGGAGGAGCGCCAGGTCACGACCGAAGGCAAGACCCACAGCCTGCCCGCCCCCTTCTTTGTGATTGCAACCCAGAACCCTCTGGAGCAGCTGGGCACCTTTCCGTTGCCCGAAAGCCAGCTGGACCGATTTCTCATGCGAATCAGCCTGGGCTATCCCTCGCGCGATGCCGAGCGCAAGCTGCTCGCGGGCAACGGCCGCCGCGCCGCTGCCGATGCACTGCTGCCCGTCATCTCCCTGCAGCAGCTGGAGCAACTGCAGGCTGCTGCTGTTGCCGTGCATGCCAGCAACGCCCTGCTCGACTACGTGCAGGACCTGATTGCAGCCACACGCAACGGCCAGTGGTTTGCCCAGGGTCTGTCGCCACGCGCGGGCATCGCGCTGCTGCGTGCGGCCAAGACCATCGCGCTGATGGAAGGGCGCGACTATGTGGCGCCCGACGATGTGCAAGCCATATTGCCTCAGGTGATCGCCCACCGTCTGGTTCCCGTGGGCCATGCCGGCCGTGGTGCCGTGGAGCAGGTGCGCGCCATGATGCAAGCTGTGCCGCTATCTTGATGCTGCTGATGTATTTCGTCATGAATTTCATTGCATGAAGCGCTCTGCATCAAAGGGCGAGCAGCCAGAGACATCCAATATCTTCCAGCGGCTCTCACCCCGCGCCAGGGTGCGCGAGTGGATGTTTGCACGTCTGCCACGCAGCGACCAGCTCACGCTGACTCAGGGCAATGTCTACATCCTGCCCTCGCGTGCGGGCTGGGCCATGCTCGCCACGCTGATCGTGCTGTTGATTGCGGCCATCAACTACCAGCTCAACCTGGGCTACCTGCTCACGTTCCTGCTGGCAGGCAGCGCGGCCGCCAGCATGGTTGTAGGCCATAACAATTTGCGTGGCCTGCAGCTGAGCCTCAGTGGCGCAGGCACTCAAGGCAACGCGTCGGGCGGCTGTTTTGCCCATGCGCCCTGCCCCATGCATATCAGCCTGCACAATGCCCGCCGCTCGCGCCGCTGGGGCATAGGCCTCGCCTTGCACCAGACCCGGCAAAGCGCCGATCACTCCGATGCCTGGACCTGGATTGATATCCCCGAGCAGGGCAGCACCGCCGTGCAGCTGAGCTTCATGCCCACGCGCCGCGGCCGGCAGGAGCTGCCCTCCATCTCCATACTCACGCGCTACCCGCTGGGCGCATTTCGCGTCTGGGCCCTGTGGCGGCCCCAAACCTTGGTCTGGGTCTATCCCGCACCTGAAACCCATGCCCCGCCACTGCCTGCCGCCAGCCCCGAAGCCGGCGGCCGCAGCAGTGCGCAGGCACGCAGCGGTGATGAATTCGATGGCGTGCGCAGCTATCAGAATGGCGACCCGCTCAAGCTAGTGGTGTGGAAGAAAGTGGCCCAAGCCTTTGCCGCAGGCAGCCACCAGCTCGTCAGCCGCGACCGGCCCATGGCTCACCATCACAGGCTCTGGCTCGATGTGCGCCAGACCGGACTTGCCGACCATGAGGCGCGTCTGTCACGCCTTGCCGCCTGGGTGCTGATGGCTCAGCAACAAGGCCGCACCTGGGGCCTGCGCCTGCCGGGCGGGCAGGAAATCGCGCCCGCCAGCGGCGCACAGCATGCCACGCGCTGCCTCGAAGCATTGGCGGCCTGCCCATGAAAGCAACTGCCTCTTCCGTCGGCAGCAACTGGCTGCAACGCCTTACGACCCTACCGCGCGATACACGGGACACTCTGTTTCTGCTCGCCGTCATCGCCTGGATCATGCTGCCGCAGATTCAGCACACACCTTGGTGGACCAGCGCCTTTGCCGCAGCTCTGTTGCTGTGGCGTGCTCACCTGGCACTGACCGGCGCACCTCTACCCGGCCGCTGGGTGCTGGCGGGCGCACTAGCCATCGCCATTGGAGCTACCTGGGCCACGCACAAAACGATTGTGGGCCGCGATGCCGGTGTGACTCTGATCGTGATGCTGCTGGCGCTCAAGACGCTGGAGCTGCGCGCCCGGCGCGATGCCATGGTGGTGTTCTTTCTGGGCTTCTTCGTGTTGCTCAGCAATTTTTTCTATTCGCAGTCCCTGCCCACTGCTGCGGCCATGGTGCTGGGACTGATGGGCTTGCTCACTGCCCTGGTCAACGCCCATATGACAGCGGGCAAGCCGCCATTGATGCAGGCACTTCGCACCGCCAGCTGGCTTGCACTCTGGGGTGCTCCTGTAATGGTGGCGCTGTTTCTGTTCTTTCCGCGCATGGCCCCGCTATGGGGCGTCCCGTCCGACGATATGGCCGGCCGCTCGGGCCTGTCCGAGAACATGCGTGTGGGCGAAGTCGCCGCACTGGCACTCGACGATAGCGTGGCCCTGCGCATCCGCTTCGATACTCCCGGAGGCCAGGAGCCGCCCGCCAACACCCTGTACTTTCGCGGCCCCGTGCTCAGCCAGTTCGATGGCCGCAACTGGCAAGCCGACCCTGTGCTTGACGCCATGGCCATGCCTCAGCTGCGCGTGAGCGGTGAACCCGTCCGCTACCAGATGCTGATCGAGCCCAGCAAGCGCCGCTGGCTGACGCTGCTGGACGTTGTCAGGACCGAGCCCCAGATTCCGCCGGGCGCCTCGGTAGGCAGGCTGCGCATGAGCTCCAGCCTTCAGTGGCTGAGCTGGCGCCCGATTACCGACGTGCTGCGTGTCGATGCCCAAAGCTATCTCGACTTCAGCCACGGACCGCTGCAGCTCACGCCCGAGCTCAAGCGCTATCTGCAGCTGCCGGCCGGCAGCAACCCGCGCACACGGGCTTTGGGGGAACAATTGCAGGCCGAACTGCGCGCCCAGGCAGGCGCTGATACGGATACGGACAGATTGATTGCCGCCGCCCTGCAGCGCCTGAAAACCGGCGGCTACACCTACACACTGGAGCCCGGCGTGGTGGACAGCGTCCACACGGCCGATGACTTCTGGTTTGACAGCAGGCAAGGCTTTTGCGAGCACATCGCCTCCGCCTTTGTCGTGCTCATGCGCGGCATGGGAGTGCCCGCGCGCATCGTGACCGGCTACCAGGGCGGCGACCGCAACAGCGTGGACAACTACTGGACCGTGCGCAACAGCGATGCCCATGCCTGGACCGAAGTCTGGATTGCCGGCCGGGGCTGGCTCCGTGTGGACCCCACGGGCGCTGTCGCACCCAGCCGGGTCGGCCAGTTCCAGCGCCTGAGTGCCCCCCCCGGCGCCTTTGCCAGCGCCGTTGGCAACTTCGTCGATACCGGCACGCTGCAGAAGCTGCGCTCCGTCTGGGAGGCCGTCAACAACCGCTGGAACCAATGGGTGATCAATTACACACAAACCCGTCAGCTCAATCTGCTGCAGAGCCTGGGCTTTGAATCGCCGAGCTGGACGGATCTGATGCGCCTGCTGGCGGGCAGCTTGAGTGCTCTGGCGCTGCTGTGGCTGATCTGGGCCCGCGCCACACGTCTACAGCGCGATGGCTGGAGCCAGCTCATGCACGCAGCCAGGCTGCGGCTGCAGCGCGCAGGCGTGGCGAGCGGCGCCAGCGACTCTGCACGCAGCCTCTCGCGCCGCGTGCAGGAGCGTTGGGCCGAGGAATCAGCATCTGCCCCCCTCGCTGCGGCCTTATCCGACTGGTTGCTGGACATGGAGAGGCTACGCTATGCGCCATCCTCCAGCACCGAAACCAACGAACTGAAGACCTTGCGCCGACGCTGGCTGTCCATCCGGAAGCAGCGCTGGCCCTATCTCTCAAGAAATAAAACATGAGCAGCACCCTCAATAGCATCAAGCACCTTAAAGCTACAACACTGAGTACTCTGGCCCTGTGCCTGCTGACCGCCGGCGCCATCGCCGCACCGGCCAAAAAGGTCGTCCGCAAGGCGGCTCCGGCAGCAGCAGTCACGGCTGCAGCCGCTACGGCCGTGGCCTATGCCGGCCGCAGCGACGCCATGCAACTGGCCGAAGAAATCGCTGCCCGCCGCGATCTGCCTGTCGACTGGGTGCGTGCGCAGCTGAGCGAAGCGCGCAACCTGCCCGTGGTCGCACGCCTGATGACACCGGCCGGCAAGACCTTTGTGAAGAACTGGACGGTGTACCGCAGCCGCTTCATCGACCCCGTACGCATACGCGCAGGCGTGCAGTTCTGGCAGGCCAACCGCCAGGCACTCGCGCGAGCCGAGCAGCAGTTCGGCGTGCCCGCAGAGATCATCGTCGGCATCATCGGCGTGGAAACCATTTACGGTCGCAACATGGGCAACTTTCGCGTGATGGATGCGCTGGCCACGCTGGCACTGGATTTTCCGCAGGCCCACCCTCGTGCACAGGCCCGCAGCGACTACTTCCGTGGCGAGCTTGAGCAGGTACTGGTAACGGCCAGCCGCACGGGCAGCGACCCGTTTGCGCTACGCGGCAGCTATGCCGGCGCCATGGGCCTGGGTCAGTTCATGCCCACCAGCTGGGACAAATACGCGGTCGACTTTGACGGTGACGGCCGCATAGACCTGTTCAACAGCGCCACCGACGCCATCGGCTCGGTCGCCAACTACTTCGTCGGCCATGGCTGGAAGCCGGGCCTGCCCACGGCCTTTACCGTGGACATGCGCGCCCAGGGCGAGAATCTGGCAACCCTGCTGGCACCCGATATCAACCCCACGTTTACGGCCACGCAGATGGCAGAACGCGAAGTACGTGTACTGGGCGCCGACAACTATGAGCGTCCGCTGGCACTGATCGAGCTGAAGAACGGCAGCTCCGGCCCCACGGAGTACATCGCGGGCACAGAGAACTTCTACGCCATCACGCGCTATAACTGGTCGGCGTTCTATGCGCTGTCGGTGATCGAGCTGGGGCGCGAGGTACATGAAGCCTATCTGGCCAGCCAGACCGCCTCTGCTACACGCAACTAGATTAATTCGGGCTGCAGCGCTTTTTCCAACAAGCGCTGACAGCTATTGATTCAATAGTTCTCCAGCCACTCAAAAGCGCTTCATCTGGCACTGACTTGGCATCTCTGCCCTGGCTGCAGAGATCTCGCGCACTACCTTGAAGCCGTAGCCCGAGCCTTCCACATCGAAGTCCACGCCTGAGCTACCTCTCTTTTCCATCATGCCCACCACCAGCGATTGCTGAAACTGGTGGTCTGCCGCCCGCATGCTGCCCGAGCGTCCCGCCAGCTGGACCCTGGCATGCTCCAAGGCATGGGCCACGGCGACGGTGTCCGTGCTGCCGGCTTTTTCGAGGCTCTGTGCAAGAGCCTCGATCATGAGCTGCATGCGCATATGCACATAGTCGTCCTGCGGCCTGGGAAAGCGCTGACGGAAGGACTGATAGAAGGCTCGGCTCTCGGCCGTTGGCACATTGGGCAGCCAGTCGGCCACGGCCAGCACCTTGCCCACGCCGGCATCGCCCAAGGCCGCCGGAGCTCCCAGGGCATTGCCGTAGAAGGTGTAGAAGCGCCCCTCGTAGCCTGCCTCGCGCGCAGCCTTGACGAGCAGCATCAGATCATTGCCCCAATTGCCCGTGATCACGGCCTGGGCACCGCTTTGCTTGATCTTGACCGCATAGGGCGCAAAGTCCTTGACGCGGCCCACAGGGTGCAACTCGTCGCCCACAATGCGCACATCAGGCCGTTGCATGCCAAGCTGACGCCTTGCTTCGCGCAACACGGCCTGGCCAAAGCTGTAGTCCTGCCCAATCAGATAGGCACTGTGTACGGCCTTGTCGTCCTTGATGACCTCCATCAGCGCAGCCATGCGCATATCGGCATGGGCATCGAAGCGGAAATGCCAGAAGCTGCAGCGCTCGTTGGTCAGCGCCGGGTCCACGGCCGAATAGTTCAGATACAGCACACGGCGCGAAGGGTCCCGGCTGTTGTGCTTGTCGATGGCGTCAAGAAGCGCCGCCGCCGTAGCCGACGAGTTGCCCTGCATGATGATGCGCGCACCGCTGTCTATGGCCGCACGCAGCGCCGACAGTGCCTCTTCGTTCTGGCCCTTGCTGTCATAGCGCTCTATCACCAACTCATGCAGACCATCGGCCAGGCGCACGCCGCCGCGCGCGTTCACTCGCTCGGTCGCCCACAGCACATTGCGGAAAACGGCTTCGCCCGTGTTTGCAAACGGGCCCGAAAGACTCTCCACCAGTGCCAGCTTGATGGGTTGCGCAAGCTTGGCCTTGGCTGCCGCCACAGCAGCGCCAGCAATGCCGAACGGCGCGCATAGTAGTGGCAACTGCAGGTATTTCAAGGCATCACGGCGCAATTTATTCATCAAAAAAACCTCTTGAAATGTGCTTGCCACCACCTACCTATGAACCAAGCGGCAACAACGCAAGCCGCGCAGTTTAAAGGAGTTAAACACCATGTTCTTCGCCCCTGTGATGAGCCGTAATACCTTTGTATCCCCTCGCGCCGCCGACTTGGCCCTGCAACGCTTTCTGCAGGAAACCCTGGGCGCTGCAAGCCCCGTACAACGCCAGGTTCAAGTCAGTCGCGATGACCAATTCACGACCCTGACCCTGGATGTGCCAGGCCTGGCACGCGAGCAACTCAAACTCTCGCTGGAAGGTTCCGTCGCAAAGCTTGAAAGCGTGGAAGGCGCATCCCGCCAGGTGAGATACACCTGGGATCTGGGCCATGAAATCGATGCTGCCAAAAGCAATGCCAAGCTCGAGCATGGAGTGCTCACGCTGACCCTGGCCAAACTCGAGCCCCAGAGCAAAGCCGTGACGCTGAGCATCGAATAAGCGCTGTTTACGCCGACCGGCCAGCCTCATCCTTTCTTCCATCTCCTCTTAGCAAGAGGTCGGCCGGAAAGCACAAAGCCCGCAATGCCTATGCACTGCGGGCTTTCTTGTTGAGGCAATCTCAACGCCTATCTATAGGCCAGTGGCTCGCTTAAGAAGCGCCTGGGATAGCCATCGGCACCCGCAGTAAGCAGGTCGCCCATAAACAACTGGTTGTTGGCAATGCCCAGAATTGTTTTTCCGTTATCTTCATATTCGTCCGTCGCGTGGGCCTCATCCACCGCAATATTGCCCGTCGCTTTCGAGCCGGTGTAGGTCAACTCGGCACGCACGACCGGCTTCCAGCCATCTATCGTCACCGCAGCCCAGCTGATCTTCCCAGTCAGCGTCACCGAGCCCTCCAGCTGCTTGCACTGCAAATCGGAGTAGATATTGTGCGTGTACGACATGGTGGATTCCGTGAACTCAAAGCTCACAGGCATCACACCTTTCTGATCTTTCTGATAACGCCTCGATGCAGGAACCACTCCCCAGTCAGCGGTGCAATAGTTGTCCGGATAGCTCTTCCAGACACCGAGAAACGGACTGACAACACCAGGAGCTGCGACCTCGGGGACGGGACTCGGCGTCTGAGGCTGGCCGTCAGTGCTGCTCCCTCCTTCGAGACCTCCATCGCTCCCCCCACCGCCACAACCAGCCAGTGCAGCGGCCATCAGGCCCGCAACCATCCACCCAGTTCTTGGGTACTTCATATATCGCTCCCTCGTTTAATTATTCAGCTCCATCCTGAACTGTAGTCCTGACTCCCGTACTCAGACCAGCAGCGATGACTCAGATCGCAGCGGTGTCGGCTTTCGCAAACAATGAACGCGATTTTTAAGTCGGCATGTTTCCTTACCCAAGCACAATCCAGGAATAGGTTTACAGCTCCTTAAAAAGTAGCAGCGCCTCCTCAATCATCAGTACTGTTGACGAAAGGCTCTTGTCTAATGCACCTTTCTGGTGCATTCGGATTCGAGCATGGCGTGCTGACGCTGACCCTGGCCAAGCTCGAGCCCCAGAGCAAGGCCGTGACGCTGAGCATTGAGTAAGCGCTGTTTACGCCGACCGGCCAGCCTCATCCTTTCTTCTATCTCCTCTTAGCAAGAGGTCGGCCGGAAAGCACAAAGCCCGCAATGCCTATGCACTGCGGGCTTTCTTGTTGAGGTAATCTCAACGCCTATCTATAGGCCGCTGGCTCGCTGCGGAAGCGCCTGGGATAGCCATCGGGACCCGCAGTAAGCAGGTCGCCTATAAACAACTGGTTGTTGGCAATGCCCAGAATTGTTTTGCCGTCATCTTCATATTCATCCGTCGCTTCGGCCTCATCCACCGCAATATTGCCCGTCGCTTTCGAGCCGGTGTAGGTCAGCTCGGCACGCACGGCCGACTTCCAGCCATCTATCGTCACCGCAGCCCAGCTGATCTTCCCAGTCAGCGTCACCGAGCCCTCCAGCTGCTTGCACTGCAAATCGGAGTAGATATTGTGCGTGTACGACATGGTGGACTCCGTGAACTCATAGCTCACAGGCATCACACCTTTCTGACTGTGCTCCGATGCAGGAACCACTCCCCAGTTAGCGGTGCAATAGTTGTCCGGATAGTTTTTCCAGACACCGAGAAACGGACTGACAACACCAGGAGCTGCGACCTCGGGGACGTTCGGCGTCTGAGGCTGGCCGTCATTGCTGCTCCCTCCTTCGAGACCTCCATCGCTCCCCCCACCGCCACAACCAGCCAATACAGCGGCCATCAGGCCCGCAACCATCCACCCAGTTCTTGGGTACTTCATATATCGCTCCCTCCCCTAACTATTCAGCGCCATCCTGGACTGTAGGCCTGACTCCCGTACTTAGACCAGCAACGCTCACTCAGATCGCAGCGATATTGACTTTCGCAAACAATGAAGCGATTTTTAAGTCGGCATGTTTCCTTACCCAAGCGCAATTCAGGAATAGGTTTACGGCTCCTTAAAAAGTAGCAGCTCCTCCTCAATCATCAGTACTGTTGACGAAAGGCTCTTGTTTAATGCACCTTTTTGGTGCATTCGGATCTACGGGTTTGATTGGCTTGTTGACCTACAGCCATGCGCTCCAAACTTGTGGCCGCAGACGCTGTGCTCTGCCCAACAATGCTCCGCATGCCGCTAGACGGCATTCCTCCCTGGTCCCATTTTCAAGGCTGCTCAAAATGGCAAAAGTGCTGGTTCTCTACTACTCCATGTACGGTCATATCGAAACCATGGCGCAGGCCGTGGCCGAAGGCGCCCGCAGCGTCAGCGGTGCCGAGGTCACCGTCAAGCGCGTGCCCGAAACCATGCCCGAGGATGTCTTCAAGAACGCCGGCGGCAAGGCCAATCAGACCGCCGAGGTCGCCAGCCCAGCCGAACTGGCCGACTACGATGCCATCCTGTTTGGCGTGCCCACGCGCTTTGGCAATATGCCGGGCCAGATGCGCAGCTTTCTCGACCAGACCGGCGGTCTCTGGGTCAAGGGGGCCCTGATCAACAAGATCGGCAGCGTCTTCACCTCGACCGGCACCGGCGGCGGCCAGGAAATGACGGCCACGACCACCTGGGCGACACTGGCTCATCACGGCATGATCATCGTGCCGCTGGGCTATCCGCTGCCAGAACAGACCAATCTGAGCGCGGTCAAGGGCGGCAACTCGCCTTATGGTGCTTCGACGATTGCGGGTGCCGATGGTTCGCGCCAGCCTCATCCCGACGAGCTGAGCATTGCCCGCTACCAGGGCCAGAACGTGGCGAAACTCGCCGTAAA
This sequence comes from Comamonas testosteroni ATCC 11996, assembly GCF_000241525.1. Classification (GTDB taxonomy): domain Bacteria; phylum Pseudomonadota; class Gammaproteobacteria; order Burkholderiales; family Burkholderiaceae_C; genus Comamonas; species Comamonas testosteroni. The sequence continues at coordinate 222,261 of NZ_AHIL01000041.1, read as the reverse complement.
GCTGGCCGGATAAGCGCAGACAGCCATGAAAAAAGCAGCCACCCGGGCTGCTTTTTTGCTGTACGAACTCACCTGAGCGAATCCAGCGGCCAGCGCGGCTTCACATCAAACGCATATTCATGCAGCGCCTGTTCGCGTCCCGCCTGTATGCGCATGGCGGCAGCCATGGCAATCATGGCGCCGTTGTCGGTGCACAGATGCAGCTCGGGGTAGTGCACGCGGATCTTGTGCTTGGCGCAGGCTTCATTGAGCTGCTCGCGCAGCTGCTTGTTGGCCCCCACACCTCCCGCCACCACCACGCGCTTCATGCCGGTCTGCTTGAGTGCGGCCATGGTTTTCTTGACCAGCACATCCACAATCGCGGCTTGGGTGCTGGCGGCCAGATCGGCCTTGCGCGCTTCGAGCTCGTCACCCAGCTTCTTGGCCTGGGTCAGCACAGCCGTCTTGAGGCCGGCAAACGAGAAGTCCAGATCGCCCGAATGCAGCAGGGGACGAGGCAGCTTGAAGGCCTGAGGATCGCCGCCCTCCGCCAGCTTCGAGAGCACGGGACCGCCCGGATAGGGCAAGCCCATGAGCTTGGCCGATTTGTCGAAAGCCTCGCCCGCCGCATCATCGATGGTTTCACCGAGGATTTCGTATTCGCCCACGCCGTCCACACGCATGAGCTGGGTGTGCCCCCCCGAGACCAGCAGGGCCACGAACGGGAACTCCGGCGGGTCGGCACTCAGGAAGGGCGAGAGCAGATGGCCTTCGAGGTGGTGCACACCCAGCACGGGCTTGTCCAGCGCGGCTGCCATGGCACAGGCTGCACCGGAGCCGACCAGCAAAGCCCCGGCAAGACCCGGTCCGCGCGTAAAGGCAATCACATCGACGTTTTCGAGCTGCTCCCCGGATTCGGCCAGCACCTTCTCGGTCAGCGGCAGCACACGGCGAATATGGTCACGGCTGGCCAGCTCGGGCACCACACCGCCATAGGCGCGGTGCATTTCAATCTGGCTGTGCAGCGCATGACTCAGCAAGGTGGGCACACCTTGGCCGTCCGGCGTGCGCACCAGGGCCACACCGGTTTCATCACAAGAGGATTCGATTCCCAAGATCAGCAAACTCATGGCCGCAAGTGTAGGACTTGCGCCCTCCAGATGCAGAAAAGGCGGACATTAGCCCTGCCCGCCTTCGCTATTCAATTCATAGCAACCTACGGCTGATTCACATTGGGTGTCCCGGAAATATAGTGCTCCAGCTGATGAATCGTGAACTGCTGGGCCGAGATGATTTCCTTGACGATGTCGCCAATCGAAATCAGCCCCTGCAGTTCGCGGGTCTCGCTGATCACGGGCAGATGGCGCATGCGATTGCTCGTCATCAGCGACATGCACTCCTCGCTGGTCTGGCGCGGCAGCACGCAATGCACCTTGCGCGTCATGACCTCGTCCACGCGCGTGCTGGCCGAGCTTCGGCCCTGCAGCGCGATCTTGCGCGCGTAGTCGCGCTCGGTCACGATACCGGCGATCTCGCCACCTTCGAGCACCAGCAGCGCGCCAATGCTCTTTTCCGCCATGAGCTGCAGCGCAGCCAGCATGGTGTCGGAGGGAGAAACGCTGTAGATAGTGCTGTTGCCCTTGGCGCGCAGAATTTCGGCGACGGTCGTCATCTGGTTCTCCTTTCTGGATCGGCCTGTCATGCAAAACGCATGACGACATGACCAGTGTGAGAATCCTGCTGCATTGCGGCAATCAGGCTATGCCCGTATACAAAAACAAAAAAGGCAGCCAAAGCTGCCTTGATACTGTCACCCAATCCCGGGCTCAGCGCCGACCGCCCAGCAGACCCGCGCCCAGCTTGAACAGATCTCCGGCATCAAGCTTGCCGTCGCCATTCTGATCGAGCAGGCTGCCGAGGATGCCGCCCGCCATGCCGCCTTGCGACTGGATCTGGCCGCGCTCCTGATCCAGAGCATTGCCCAGGTCGCCAGCCCCCATGCCCTGCGCCTGGACCCGATTGGCCAGGAAGGACATCACCAGCGGAGCCAGCAGGGCCAGCAACTGACCTGCATTGCCACCCAGGCCCGTGGCCTGACCCAGCCGGGACTCGGCCTGCTGCTGCTGACCGCCAAAGATATTGCCCAGGATGGCGCCCGCATCCAGCTGCGAGTTGCCGGCACCGGAGCCGCCTCCCAGCACCGAGCCCAGAATGCTGCCCAGCCCACCCAGGCCGCCAGCCGTACCGCCGCCGCCCGCTCCGCCGAGCAGGCCACCGAGCCCGCCCAGCAAACCGCCCATATCCATCGCGCCATTGGCACTGCTGTGATCGCGCTGCAGCGCACCGAACAGATCGGCAGCTCCCTGAGGCTGGGCCGTGTTCTGGCCCAGCGCACCAAACAGCATGGGCAGCGCCACGCCCACGGCCTGCTCGGCCTGCACGGAGTCAATGCCCAATTGCTGGGCCAGGCCCTGCATGGGAGCGCCCTGCAGCTGGCCCATGAGTTCGTCGGTCAAAGATGCGTTAGCGGTCATTTCAACACTCCTCAAAAAACAGCGCACATGGTACGCGCGCCCCGTGTCCCGAAATGTGATCAATGTTCATCCACTGCACAAGCCCCTCCCGGGCTATAGACCATTGAGGCGGCCTGCGCCCTGGACAGGGCCTCCTGCAGGCCGCAGCGTCCGGTGACGGCTTGGCTCAGAAAGAGTGCGAGATGCCGACCAGCAGCGAGCGCGGCTTGCTGCCCTTGGGAACCGAAGGCCCGGCATTGCTGGCGCTATTGATGGTGAAAGCTGCATCCGCCTCATTGCGGATCGCGGAGACGCCTGCATACAGCTTGGTGCGCCTGGACAGCGCATGGTCGTAGCGCACGCTCAAGGCGCGGGCATCGCTGTTTGCACGCGCACGCCCCTGGAACTGCCCATAGGACAGCAGGACCTGCCCTGCCGCGCTGACCGGTATGGTCATGCTGGCTTCAAAGAAACGCCCGCGCTTGCTGGCGGCATCCGGCAGATCATCTTCGCGGGTGGACAGCAGCAAGGCCGCTCGCGCCAGCTTGAAGTCATAGGAGCCGCCCAGCAAGCGATAGCGGTCGGTGTTCTGGGCTGTGGTGCGACGCTCCCACAGCGAGGCCCCCAGGCTCCAGGGGCCGCGCGTGTAATCCAGCGAGCCGCCGAACTGGCGCCCGACATTGGTGCCGGCGTTCTCCCCGAACGAGTACATGCCTCGCACCACCAGCCCCGCCATGGAGGCCGACTGAAAGCGCAGCGAGTTGTCAGCGCGCAGCACCGTGCCGTCACGGAAATAGTTGGCGGCATTGCCCCAGATCAGGCCCGTCAGGGCATAGGAAGCCAGCGAGGTATGAAACGTGGTGTAGTGGCGGCCCACCGTCAGCTGACCCCAGTCGCCGCCCATGCCGACAAAGATCTGTCGACCAAAGGCGAGCCCGCCCTGACCGCGCTCGCCGGTATCGGCATTCAGTCCGGCCTCCATCACGTACAGCGCACGCAGGCCGCCGCCCAGATCCTCGGAGCCTCGAACGCCCCAGCGCGAACCCGCCAGGACACCGCTTTCTGCGCGCAGGGTGCGGCCCGCGCCGGTGGACACCGACTCGGCGGCCATATCCACCACGCCGTACAGCGTGACCTGGGATGTGGCGGGCGCAGCGGTCTGGGCCAGGGCCAGCGAACATGTGGAGATGAAGGCAGCGGCCACGGCCAAGCCTCCCGATTGCAAGGATGTCATGAAGTCTCTCTTTTTAATAATGGATGGGGCTCGCAGCAGAGTCCTGCCGCTGTCGAGCCGCTTACAGCGGCATCCGCCGCAGTTGCGGGGATGCCGTGTGGGAGTCCGGCGCCTCAGATGGCGCCGGCCGCGCTCATTCGAGGCGGATGTTCTTTTGCGTGATCAGGCTGCCGTAGATGCGTGCATCGTTTTCGATGCGCCTGGCCAGCGAGGCGGCGCTGGTGTCGTCGATACGCCAGCCCTGGGCCAGCAGCTTGCTGCGGATATCGGGAACATGAAGAATCTTCTCAAGGGCCGCAGCCAGCTTGGCGCGATGCTCGGCGGGCATGGAAGCCGGTGCCATGACCGCATTCCAGACTTCGATGTCCACATTGCCAGCGCCGATCTCGGGCATGGCCGGGACGCCGGGCGCCAGCGGGCTGCGCTTGCTGGAACTCACGGCCAGGGCGGCCAGCTTGCCGGACTGGACCAGCGGCATGACGGTGGAGGCCGGCAGCAAGGCCATCTGCACCTGATCGCCCATCAAGGCGTTGACCACAGCCGGGCCGCCGTTATAGGGCACATGCTGCAGATTCAGGCCCATGGCTTCCTTGATCAGTTCCACGCCCAGATGGCCGCCGGACCCCGTGCCCACCGAGCCGTAGTTGCCCTGGGTCCCGGTCTTGAGCGCCTTGAAATAGGCGCCCGCATTCGCGGCCATGGACTTGGGAGCCACCAGCACCAGAGGGGCCGAACCGATCATGGCCAGCGGCGCCAGATCCTTGATCGGATCGTAGGGCAGCTTGCTGTAGAGAAACTTGGAGCTGGTCAGCGGGCCGTTGCCGATCACGCCTATGGTGTGGCCATCGCCGGCCTTGGCCACGGCGTCAGCACCGATATTGCCGCTGGCGCCCCCTTTGTTCTCCACCACCACGGGCTGCCCCAGGGCCTTGGTCAGGGGCTCGGCCAGCAATCGGGCCTGCACATCGGGCGAAGAGCCGCTGGCATAGCCGACGATCAGACGTATGGGGCGGGTGGGCCAGTCAGCCTTGCCCTGGGCCTGAGCCGCCAAGGGCAGGCAGGCAGCGGCGCACAGCAGCAGGGCAGCCCGGCGCACGGGCATCGATTTTCTTGTCATCTTTATGTCTCCAGAATCTCAGTCTCAGTCTCGGATCAACAATCGGCGTATCCAGCCATCAGTTCCATCAAGGGCGGCAGGCGTCCGCTGGCGGGCAGGGCCAGCTGCGAACGGCACACCCGGGTTTGCAGGCCAAAAGCCTGCTGTGCAGGCGTTTCGAGGTGATGCGCCTGCATTCGGTCGGCCCACCATTGGGTGCCTTGGGCGCATGCCGGTCCGTCCAGATGCTCGGCCAGCATGACCACCGTGACTTCCCCCTGGGCCTGCTCGGTAACGCGCTCCCCGCCAACGGGGTAGTGCAAGGAACGCACGACCGGCACCACACCCGCCGTGACCCTCAGCAGACGCCCCTCCTGCACCGCCCGCTCTGCCCAGCGGGCTGCCTGCGCGGCCCAGGCCTGCACATCGGTGGTGACCGCCTTGAGCGTCGTCAACGCCGCACCGCTGGATGCTCCTGCCTGCACCTGCAATATGCAGGGCCTTCGCATGAAGGCACTCAGGCGCGGCCTCATGCGTGCCGACCAGGGCGTGGGATTGGCGATCACATCCGCGTACTCGGCCGAGTCCAGGGCCGCCAAAGACTCCAGGCCGTAGAGCGTGAAGTATCCGCAGGCGCCGACATAGCGATGGCCGTAGACAAAACCCGGCAAACCCACGCGCTCGGGAACATGCTCGAGGGCATGCCAAGCCTCGTATTCTGCGCGAGCCTCGGGCCGGTCTATGTCGTTCCACAAGGCCAGAAAGGCGGTGCTCATGATGCAGAACCCGCGCCAGGCTGAATCAGCACCTTGCTCGCCAGCCGCGCCCGCGCCATGTCAAACCCCTGCCCGGCCTGCGCAAGCGGCACGCGATGGGTGATCATGAGGCGCAGTTGATCCTGATGGGTCTGCATGAATGCAACGACCTCCAGCCAGCAGTGCTCGGGCGCGCGATAAGAGCCGCGCAGCTGCTGGTGACGTCGCACCAGGGCCGTCAGGTCCAGTGGCACGGGCGCGGAATGAATGCCGGCAATCACCAGCACACCGTGGGTCTTGAGTGCACGCAGGGCTGGCGCCAGCACGGCCACCGCCCCGGTGGCTTCGATCACCACATCAAAGAGAGCCTCCTGCGTATACACGGCAAGGGCTTGGTCGATGTCCTGCCCCTCGAAGTCCAGCAAATCCTCGAACCCCATGGAGCGCAGGACCTCCAGCCGCGCGGCATCGCCATGGCCGGCAACCACCACCTGGGCCGCCCCTGCGGCACGCGCAAACAGCGCAATACCCTGGCCGATATTGCCGGGCCCCAGGATCAGCACGCGATCGCCGGGCTGGACATTGCCCGTGCGCACGGCTTCGAAGCTCACCGACAGCGGCTCGGCCAATGCGGCAACCTCGGGGTCCACGCCATGCGGAATCGCCACGCAATTGCGCAGGGGCACGGCCACATACTCGGCAAAGCCGCCATGGCGCATGACACCGATGCCGCGGCGGGTGGTGCAGGCATCGAAGTCGCCGGCACTGCAACAGGGGCATCTGCCGCAGGTGACCGAAGGCCGCACGGCCACCAACTGGCCCAGGGGCAGATGCTCGGCACCCTCGCCTCTGGCCACAATCTCGCCGCTGAACTCGTGACCCACGGTCACCGGCAGCGCGGCCTGCAAAAAGTGATAGCTCGCCGTCCAGGCATCGATATGCAGATCCGTGCCACAGACACCGGAGGAATGAACCCGCAGCAGCACCTCGCCTGCGGCAGGCGACGGCATGTCGACCTCGTTGAGCTTCAGTCCCTTGGCGGACTCGGTTTTTTGCAAGGCTTGCATGAGACAGGCAATGCATGCATGGACATGCATCTCAAAACGAACAGGATCGGCAGTGTTGCCGCCCTTCATTCATATGTCCAACACTGATTTAATATAAAAATCATACTTTTGAAATATGGATTGATTCAGGCATGGAACTGAGACATCTGCGCTACTTCGTGGCAGTTGCCGAGCAGGGCAACGTCAGCAGGGCCGCCCGCAAGCTATTCATCGCCCAGCCGCCGCTGTCACAGCAACTCAAGCAACTCGAGGATGAGGTCGGCACGCAGCTCTTTACCCGCCTGCCGCGCGGCATGCAGCTCACCGCTGCAGGCGAGTCGCTGCTGGAAGATGCGCGCGTCATATTGGCGCGTGCCGAGCAAGCCCCCTTGCGCGCGCGTGAACGCGAGCGCAGCAGCCAGACCGTGCTGCGCCTGGGGCTGGTGCCCTCGGCCATGCAGTCCCTGCTGCCCGGCTTGCTGCAGGCTTTGGCACAGGCCGGCTGTGACGTGCAGATCGAAGCCCGCGAAATGATCTCGTCCCAGCAACAGCGGGCCTTGCGCCAGGGCGAGCTGGAACTCGGCTTTGCCCGCCCCGGGCACAGGGAGGCCGACGAGCTTGAGCTGGCCAGCATCGATGACCCCTATTGCCTGGCAGTGCCGGCCTCCCACCCTCTGGCCGGAGGCAGTGGAATGCTGGATCTTCAGGCTGCCGTGCATCAGCCCTTTGTGGGCTTCACCCGCTATCAGGACACCGACTACTTCGACCGCACGGTCGCACTGTGCGCCGAGGCCGGCTTCACTCCGCTGATACGCCACGAGGCCGGTCAGCTGGTGAATGTGCTGGCGCTCGTGGCCTGCGGTCTGGGCGTGGCCATCGTGCCGGCATCCTTCGCGATGTTCCACCGCGAGCAGATTGTGTTCCGGCCGCTTCGGGCTTCGCGCCAGGCCAGTCGGCTCGCTGTCCTGGCGTCTGCCCAAGCGCTCAAGCGCAACCCCATGCTGGAGCTTGTCGCCCAGCTCGCGCAATCCCAGCTGCAGGCCCTGGCTGCACAGCTGACGCAACAGGGAGCGACGGTTTCCCGACCACGGCCGGTTTGATTTATATAACCAAATCGTCTGACAACTCATGGTTTTTATAGCGACAATTACGTTAATCATGAGCATCAGCCACTACATCAAGGAAATCGGTCGCGGCACCAAGGGCGCGCGCTCTCTTTCGCGGGCCCAGGCCTGCGATCTGATGGGGCAGGTGCTGGACGGCAAGGTCAGCGATCTGGAGCTGGGCGGCTTTTGCATTGCCATGCGCTTCAAGGGCGAAAGCGCCGAGGAACTGGCAGGCTTTCTCGACGCCACCCAGCAACGCCTGCCCGTGTGGCCGCAGGCCCACAAGGCCCTGCCCGTGGTCGTCATCCCCAGCTATAACGGCTCGCGCAAGCTGGCCAATCTCACGCCGCTGCTGGCAGGTCTGCTGGCACAACAAGGCCTGCCCGTGCTGGTGCACGGCAGCCATACCGAGGACAAGCGCCTGGGCACAGCCGAGGTGTGGCAGCAACTGGGCTGGACGGCCATCGAGCGCCCCGTCGCCCTGGAGCCTGGCGACAAGGTCTGGATGCAGACCCGTCACCTGCTGGCGCCGCTGGATCGTCTGCTGCAGATTCGCCGCCAGATGGGCCTGCGCAACCCCGCGCACAGCATCGTCAAACTGCTGGACCCTATCCATGGCAGCAGCACCGCACAATCCGGGCTGGTGCTGGCCAGCTATACCCACCCCGCCTATGCCCAGCCCATGATCCAGACACTGGCCATGCGCACGACCAGTGCGCTGCTGGTGCGCGGCACGGAAGGTGAGGCCGTGGCCGCCCCTCACCGCGAACCCGTGAGCACGGGCGTGATCGCCGGAGAAATCTGCTTTGAGCGCTCTTCCCTGCACAGCAGCCAGCTCGCATCCGGCGCTGAGAGCAGCGCCCCCGAACAAAATCTGAATACCGAGCAGACAGCCCGGCTGACGCTGGACATTCTGAACGGCCAGCTGCCTGTGCCGGCTCCGATCGCGCAACAATTGGAACAGATACAAGCCCTGCACCAGGCCATGCAGGTCACCGATGCCGACGCTGCCGCCAGCCGCGCCGCACTGCAAGCCTATAACCGCAGCCCCGACTGCCGCAGCCCCGACTGCCGCAGCCCCGACTGAGACCCCCACAATGACTGCCATTTCCCACAACCCCAATCAGCGCGGCTCCTGCACCCTGGTGGGTGCCGGCCCCGGCGACCCCGAGCTGCTGACCATCAAGGCCGCCAAGGCCATTGCCGCAGCCAGCGTGCTGTTTGTCGACGATCTGGTCAGCGATGGTGTAATGAGCCACGCCTCGCCCTCTGCCCGTGTGGTCTATGTAGGCAAGCGCGGCGGCTGCAAGAGCACCCCCCAGGCCTTTATCGAAAAGCTCATGATTGCCGCCGTGCAGGACGGCGAACGCGTGGTGCGCCTCAAGGGCGGCGACCCCTTCATCTTTGGTCGTGGCGGCGAAGAGGTCGAACATCTGCGTGAGGCTGGTATCGAGGTGGATGTCATCAACGGCATCACCTCCGGCCTCGCAGGGCTGACCAGCCTGGGCGCCCCGCTGACCCACCGCGACCGCGCGCACGGCGTGCTTTTCATGACCGGCCATGCCAAGCCTGGCGACAGCGGCCCCGACTGGCGTCAGATCTCCGCCACGGCCCATGCCGCCAAGCTGACGCTGGTGATCTATATGGGAGTGAGCAGCGTGGAGCGCATCAGCAGCGAGTTGCTCAGCGGCCTGCCCGGCAGCACGCCAGTGGCAGTGATCCAGCATGCCAGCCTGCCGCAGCAGCGCCATGCGCTGACTTTCCTGAAGGATTTGCCGCAGAGCATTGCCGACCATCAGCTGGGCAGCCCCAGCATCATCGTCGTCGGCGATGTGGTCCAGGGCATCGCCGCCTGGCAGAACCAGCCTCAGGCCTTGCAGCAATCAGCGGCGGCCTGAGCCAGTACCGTCCCGGGCTGTCCTGCAACCCGGGCTAGCGGCGACCCGACTCAGGGTGTACGAGTCTCGGCGAAGCGCTCGGCCAGCTCCTTGCGCAGTTCCTTGCGGATGATGGCGGCGTCCCAGCGGCGCTTTTCCTCGTCGGTTTCGAGCTGCAGCGGGGGCACGGGAGCAGGCTTTTTGTCATCGTCCACGGCCACCATGGTGAAGAAGCAGCTGTTCACATGGCGCACCACCTGGCTGCGAATCTCCTCGGCAATCACCTTGATGCCGATTTCCATGGACGACTTGCCGGTGTGGTTCACGCTGGCCAGAAAAGTCACCAGCTCACCTACGTGGATAGGCTGCAGAAACATCACCTGGTCCACGCTCAGCGTCACGACATAGCGGCCCGCATAGCGGCTGGCGCAGGCATAGGCGACCTGGTCCAGCAATTTCAAGATGGCGCCCCCGTGCACATTGCCGGAGAAGTTGGCCATGTCAGGCGACATGAGCACGGTCATGCTCAGCTGGTGGGATGGTGTATTCATGGGGCGCGATTCTAGAAGTGATCCAGGACGCACGCTGAGCCCTTGCGCATACCCCAATGGGACAACGGGCTGCAGGTATAAACAAGTATCGACTTACACCATGCTGTAAGCCTCAGGAGTGCGTCTTGCAAGTTCTGTTTCCCAACCCCTTCGGCCAGCCCGCTGCCAGCACACAGGAAGTAGCAGCGCTGCAGGCGCACATTGGCTTCTCAGATGCTTATGCGCAGTTTCTGATCACACAGAACGGCTTTTCCATGTATGCGCTGGAGCAGGCCTCAGACCACGCCAGCTATCTTCAGCACAGCACCGAGATTGCCAGCGAAAGCCACGCCAACTTTGCCGACCTCTTCAGCTTTGGCGCGCAACAGCATCAGGAAGACCTGAAAACCGTGCAGTCCGAATTTCTGCTGGCCCGCTGGTTCGTAGCCATTGGCCACGACCAGGGTGGCAACCCATTTGTGGAAGTTCTGCACGGCCGGCACAAAGGAAAGATCGGCAGTCTGGACCACGACCTTTTTCTGGGCGCCAGCGATCTGCAGGAGTTCTTCGGCGATATGGAGCTGGAGCATATTGCGGCACTCAGCCTCGCAGATCAGGCCGACGCACTGTGCGACTCCACGCTGGGCCTGATCTGGTTTCACGCCAGTGACCTGAATCACTTTACGGCCTGCTGCATTCACTGCGACGACGGTTTCTGGGGCTTTGTAGTGGATGAGCCCAAAATCTGAGGCATCTGGGACAATCGCGGCCTTGTTCTTGCTCCATCGCCCTGCCCGCCGTGTCCTCCTCTTCACAGGTCCCCTTCCAGATTTTTGACGCCATCATCATCGGCGCCGGTGCCGCCGGCCTGTTCTGCGCGGCCCAGGCCGGCCAGCAGGGCCTGAAAGTGCTGCTGATCGATCATGCGCCCAAGGTGGCCGAGAAGATCCGCATCTCGGGCGGCGGGCGCTGCAACTTCACCAACCGCGATCTGGACGTGCGTGCGCCGCACAAGCATTTTGTGGGGCAGAACCCTCAGTTCTGCCGCTCGGCCCTGTCGCGCTTCACGCCTGCCGACTTCATCACGCTGATGGACAGACACGGCATTGCCCACCACGAAAAGCACAAGGGCCAGCTGTTTGCCGACCATTCGGCCGAGGACATCATCGCCATGCTGCTGGCCGAGTGCACAGCGGGCGGCGTGCAGCGCTGGCAGCCTTGCCAGGTCAAGAAAGTCGTGCTTTCGCCGTCAAACTCAGACACAGAAAGCGATTGCAGCTATCAAATTGAAACCGATCGCGGCCTGGTGCAGGCCGCCAATCTGGTCATTGCCACCGGCGGTCTGAGCATTCCCAAGATTGGCGCCACCGACTTCGGCTACCGGCTGGCCCAGCAGTTCGATCTGCCGCTGATCGAGCGCACGCCCGGCCTGGTGCCCATGACCTTCGACGGCGAAGGCTGGCAGCCCTACGCGGGCCTGGCCGGTCTGGCCCTGCCCGTGGAAATCAGCACCGGCAGCAAAAAGGAGCGCATGAGCTTCCACGAGGATTTGCTGTTTACCCACCGCGGCCTCTCGGGTCCCGCCGTGTTGCAGATCTCCAGCTACTGGAAGCCCGGCACCCCGCTTCAGATCAATCTGCTGCCTGGCGTGGATCTGGCCGAGGTGCTGGCCCAGGCCAAGCTCCACTCGCGCAAGCTGGTGGCCAACGAGCTGGCCGCCCACCTGCCCGCGCGCCTGGCCGATGCCTGGGTCAGCCGCATGCCCGAGCTGCAGCGCCCCATCAACGAGGCCGGCGACAAGGCCCTGGCCAGACTGGCCGAACAGCTGTCGCGCTGGGAGATCACCCCCACGGGCACCGAAGGCTACAAAAAAGCCGAGGTCACCTTGGGCGGCGTGGACACCAAGGTGCTGTCCCAGCAAACCATGGAGTGCAAGAGCCGGCCGGGCCTGTACTTTATCGGCGAGGTGGTGGACATCACCGGCTGGCTGGGCGGCTACAACTTCCAGTGGGCCTGGGCCAGTGCCGCAGCCTGCGCCCAGGCCATGGCGGAAAAGCAACCCGTCATGGCTTGAACGACTGGGACCGAATCGGCAGCCGCCATGAAAAAAGGATGGTTCAACCATCCTTTTTTGCGGCTGCCCCCAGACTCATCATCCGATCAGGCGGAAAACTCCTTGCCTTCATAGTGTTCGGGGACCTTGAGCTGCCCCGAGGCGATGGCAGCCGACGCCTTGGCCACGCGCTCGCGCACAGCGGCGGCCACGCCCTGGCCCATGGTCAGACGTACGGCGGCCGGATCGCTCAGGCCGATCTTGCGAATGCCCGGGCCGGGCGCGCCGCGCTGCTGCATGTCCTTGACGGCCAAAAACGCGCCAATGCCCACATCGGCCCAGGCGGAAGCAACGAACACCTGCGGGTCCACCGTGGTCCAGTCGATCACATTGCCGATCTGGCGCGTGCCCGCCTCGCGACAGGCCTGGGTCACGCCATCGCGGCCGGAATTGAGCATGGTGAAGATCACATCGGCACCGGCAGCCATCTGGGCCCTGGCGATGCGGTGCGACAAGGCGTTGTCGTCCTGATCGCCCGAGAAATTCGTCAACAGCTTGACCCTGGGGTCGGTATCGCGCACGCCGGCCGCATAGGCTGCGCGCCCCTTGAGCCCCGGGGGCACGCGAATGCCCGACATATGGCCGACCACACCGGTTTTGGTGGTCAGGGCCGCCAGCACGCCGGCCAGATAGGCCGACTCCTCCTGCAGCACGTCATAGCTGCAGAGATTGCTCCCCTGCACCGCGCCCTGGGTCACGACAAACTGGGTCCTGGGAAAGCGCGCCGCGACTTCGGCTGCGGCCTGATTGTTCTGCCCGCCATGGGCAATCACCAGTTGCGCCCCCTGCTCCGCGAGCTGCGCGAGAGCCGGTACCAGCAGCTCCTTCCTGGGCGCCATGCCGTCGAGAAAACGGGTCTGCACACCCAGCTCCTGGCGCGCTTTTTCCAGACCGCGCCAGCCGGCCTCCATGAAACCCTTGTCGCTGCGCGAGCCCGCAAACAGACCGCCCACCACCAGGGAACCGCCGGACGCGGCAGGCCCGGAAACTCCGGCTCTGCCGGCACATGCCGTCAATACCAGCAAGCCCGGCACGGCGACGGCCGAAGCCATCCATTGACGACGCGAAATAAATGAGCGATGAGAAGCGCTGGACAAGATGGAAGCTCCTTGAACACAGAAAAACACGGCGCGCACAGGCACGAAACCCGCTTACTCCTTGACCTCGGTCACGAAATAAAGCCCCCAAACTGTATGCAATTTTCGTGCACACAATACTCCCAAGAAACCCCTGCACCGAGCTTGGCCGTCCTGGCGCCTGGCAAGCACCGTGCTCATGCATTGCGCATCCGGCCTTGCTCTGCAATACACGCGACTTGAACGCGCCGATAGGCCAAAAGGCACAATGGCGGTGCTTGGATCAGGTCTGCGACAACGCCCTGCCTGCAGCCGCAAAACCATGCACGCGCGGCTTACGCCGCATTGCCTCACGCCCCATTCGAGACGCAGCCCAAGTCTTGGTCTATAATGCTCGACTTTGCTGGCATTACCCCGTCGGCCATACTAGTTAAAAAGTGGCGGGGAAACCGCTGTACACGGCTCTCAGGCCCGATCTTCCCGAGAACCCTCTGTCAGCACAGATATATCTGGAAATTAAATGACTACCATCCGCGTCAAAGAAAACGAGCCCTATGAAGTTGCCCTGCGCCGCTTCAAGCGCACCATCGAAAAGCTGGGTCTGCTGACCGATCTGCGTGCTCGCGAGTTCTACGAAAAGCCCACAGCCGAGCGCAAGCGCAAGAAGGCCGCTGCCGTGAAGCGTCACTACAAGCGCGTTCGCAGCATGCAACTGCCTAAGAAGCTGTACTAATCGTTGATTAGGACCAGTCGGCCTTAAAACAGCCGCAAACCCGCGCTCGGGACGCCAGGCGCGGGTTTTTTGTTTTCTGGCCACTGCCAGGCCTGCCCGGCCACGCAGTGACCTCCCAGCGCATGGATAGTCAACGCCGTTCACACGGCGCACCACCATTCGCCCACCCCAAGGAGAAAGCCATGAGCCTGAAAGCCCAGATTACCGAAGACATGAAGACCGCCATGCGTGCCAAGGACAGTGCACGCCTGGGCACCATCCGCCTGCTGCAGGCCGCGATGAAGCAAAAGGAAGTGGACGAGCGCATCGAGCTCGACGACGCAGCCGTCATCGCCATCGTCGACAAGCTGATCAAGCAGCGCAAGGACTCCATCGCCGCCTTCGAAGCCGCCAATCGCAGCGATCTGGCCGATGTGGAAAAGGCCGAAATGGAAGTGCTCAAGGTCTATCTGCCCGAACGCATGGGCGAAGCCGAGATCACCGCTGCCGTGCAGGCCATCGTGGCCGAGCTGGGCGCCTCCGGCCCCGGCGACATGGGCAAGGTGATGGGCGCCGTCAAGACCCAGCTGGCCGGCAAGGCCGATATGGGCCTGGTGTCCGCTGCCGTGAAGGCCGCGCTGACAAAGTAATTGGCCACCGGCCTGAGCCGCCATGCGGCATCAGGCTCAAAAACAGAAGCTGCTTGCGCTTGCTGTGCATATCTTTCAGATTCAAAAGACTCTGAAATTCATGTACATCATTCGATAGCAGCTTCTTTTTTGATAGCATTTCGAAATCCCGTGGGAGCCTGTTTGCTGAAGAACTCCTGCAGGAACTCGACGCAGACCCGCACCTTGGCCGAGCGCTCCAGCCGCGTCGGATAGACGGCCCAGATATTCGCCTGCTGCTGCCACTCAGGCAGCAACTGCAGCAGACTGCCGGCCTGCAGATCGGCCGCCACATCCCAGAGCGAGCGCAGCACGATGCCATGGCCATCGCGCGCCCATTGCACGGCCATCTCGCCATGATTGGTGGACAGCGGCCCGGTCACTTTCACGCTGCGCTCCTGATTGCCCGAGCGCAGTTTCCAGACACCGAAGGGATGGTCGCGCTCCTTGATGACCAGGCAGTCATGCCCAGCCAGCTCGTCGAGCGTGCGCGGACTGCCACGCCGCTGCACATAGGCCGGGGCCGCGCACAGCACGCGGTGGTTGTCGGCCAGATGTCGCGCAATCAGGTGCGGCGCGATCTCGTCGCCCACGCGCACATCGAGATCGAAGCCCTCGGCCGCGACATCGACGATGCGGTCAAACACCTCCAGGCGCAGCTGCAGCGCCGGGTATTGCGCAATCAGCTGCGACAGCGCGGGCGCCACCACATTGCGGCCAAAGCCGAAGCTGGTGGACACCCGCAGCAGGCCGCGCGGCTGGCGACGCGTCACATCGACTTCCTGCAGCAGATGCTCGACCTCGTCCAGAATGCGCTGCGCCCAGTGGTAGACGCGCTCGCCCTGCTCGGTGACAGCGACCCGCCGTGTGGTGCGATGCAGCAGCTTCACGCCCAGCTCCTGCTCCAGCAGGCGGATGCGCTTGCTGACAAAGGCCGGCGAAGCATTGTGCGCGGCCGCAGCTTCGGCAAAGCTGGCTTTGCGCACCACGGTGGTGAAGACACGCAGGTCTTCGGGCGAAGGCATTTTATGCACGATCTGTAAACAATCAGGCCACGATCAGTCAATTGTATTCATTTATGCAAGGTGCAAAAATACCACCAGGCACAGGCTGAGCCGCTGCCTCGCCACCCAACACATTCACGAGAGAGCACCATGTCCACTCCCAAAAAGATTGCAGTCATCGCCGGCGACGGCATCGGCAAGGAAGTCATGCCCGAAGGCCTGCGCGCACTGGAAGCCGCAGCCAGGCGCTTCGACCTGCCGCTGGAGTTCCACCATTTCGACTGGGCCCACTGCGACTACTACGCCGAACACGGCCAGATGATGCCCGACGACTGGAAGGCCCAGCTCTCGGGCATGGATGCCATCTTCTTCGGCGCCGTGGGCTGGCCCGCCACCGTGCCCGACCATGTCTCGCTGTGGGGGTCTCTCCTCAAGTTCCGCCGCGAATTCGACCAGTACATCAATCTGCGCCCGGTGCGCCTGTTCGAAGGCGTGCCCTGCCCCCTGGCCGGCCGCAAGCCCGGTGACATCGACTACTACGTGGTGCGCGAGAACACCGAGGGCGAGTACACCGCCCTGGGCGGCATCATGTTTGAAGGTACGGACCGCGAGATCTGCATCCAGGAATCGGTCTATAGCAAGCATGGAGCCGACCGCCTGCTCAAGTACGCCTTCGATCTGGCCCAGAGCCGCGCCAGGAAGCACGTGACCCTGGCCACCAAGAGCAACGGCATCGCCATCAGCATGCCCTGGTGGGACAAGCGCGCCGACGATGTGGCCAAGGACTACCCCGAAGTCACGCTGGACAAGCAGCACATCGACATCCTGACCGCGCGCTTCGTGCTGCAGCCCGGCCGCTTCGACGTGGTGGCCGCCACCAATCTGTTTGGCGACATCCTGTCCGACCTGGGCCCTGCCACCACGGGCACCATCGGCCTGGCACCATCGGCCAACCTCAACCCCGACCGCAGCTTCCCCTCGCTGTTCGAGCCCGTGCACGGCTCGGCGCCCGACATCTACGGCAAGAACATCGCCAACCCCATCGCCATGGTCTGGTCGGGCGCGCTGATGCTGGACTTCCTGGGCCGCAGCGAAGGAGCCTGGCGCCAGGCCCACGACACCATCGTGGCCGCCATCGAGCACACGATCAAGGCCGGCCCGCTGACGCCCGATCTGGGCGGCAAGGCCGACACCACCGAGGTGGGCAAAGCCATCGCGGCGGCCATCGCCAACGCCTGATGGCTCCAGGCTGGCTACAGCCAGCCTGATTCAAGATGAGAAGCACCCCGTGCAGGCAGGACCCGCACTGGGGTGCTTTTACACGCCTGCACGCCCAGGGCCACCTGCTGCGGCGACCTAGGCTTCAGACCGCGGTCTGGCTTTGGCTTGCGAAGCCGGTTTTCTGGCCGCCCGGGCCTGGGCATTGCGCTGTGCGGCGGCCTGCACCAGCGCCTGAAACGCTGCGCCGTCGAGCGCATCGCCCACATGCAGGTCTATGGCCCGGCGCGTGGCGCCTTCAAGACTGGCATTGAAAAGGCCGGCCGGATCGGCCAGGGCCGCGCCATGCGCAAAGGTCAGCTTGACCACGGCCTTGTAGGTCTCGCCCGTGCACAGAATGCCGTCCTGCGACCAAACTGGCGTACCGCGCCATTTCAGCTCCTCCTCCACGGCAGGCAAAGCCTCGCGGATCAGCGCGCGCACGCGGGCCAGCGTGGCGCCGCGCCAGTCATCCAGGCTGGCAATCCTGGCATCGATCAGAGCCGAAGCCTCGGGGCCGCTGACAGGCTCGACCGGAGGTGCTGGCGTGGATGGCAAGGCAGTCATAGATGGGTCTCCATGGTTGGACCTGGAATCATGTCCGGCACAAAGCATAAGGTACAAGGCACAGGGCTCAAGACATGGGACAAGGATTGCACCACGGTAGCACGCCAGCACAGAGCGGCCCCAGAGGGCCGGCCCGCCCTATATCAGGCTCAGCCCAGCTCCCCCGCAACCTCGCGCAGGCATTGGAGCAGCAAGCCCGTGGTCGGCGTCAGCGGCTGGCCACGCAAGGTGATCAGCCCCACGGGCGGCAGATCGATGGGCACGGCGAGATCCAGCATGGCCAGCGTACCCAGGGCGGCATGACAGCGGGCCACACCACGCGCCATGAAGGCCACGGCGCCGCGCTGGTGCACAAAGGTCAGCTGCGAGAGAAAGGACGCAGTCTCCACGATGTCGACCGGCGGGTGCAGGCCGTGGGCATAGAACTGCTGCTCCAGCTTCACGCGCAGCGAGGCCCAGGGCGGCGGCAGGACGCAGGGCTGGCCCGCCAGGGCCTGCCAGCTGGCCGCGCCCGGCGCCAGCAGTGCATGACCGGGCCGCACCACGGCCACCATGGGATCGTCATACAGCGCCTCGGTCTCCAGATCGGGCGCGGCATAGCCGGGCTCCAGCCGTCCGACGAACAGATCCAGCTCGCCCAGGCGCAGCTTGGGCAGCAGGCGTGCCAGATCCCCCTCCTCCACCATCACCGTGGTCTGGTCCGAACGCGCTTTTAACCGCTCCACCGCGCGCGCCAGCAACACGGGCGTGGCCACCACCATGGCGCCCACGCTGGTGCGCCCACGGGCACCGCTGGCCTCGGCTGCCATCTCGTCGCGCGTGCGCTCGAAACCGGCCAGCACCGAGCGCGCAAACCGCACCATGCTGACACCGGCTGCCGTGGGCTCGGTCCCGCGCGTGGAGCGCTCGAACAGCGCCATGCCGAGCATGCGTTCGACCTCGGCCAGAGTCTTGGAGACAGCGGGCTGGGTCACTGCCAGAAACTCGGCCGCACGGCCCAGGTGACGGAACTGGTCCAGCGCCACCAGCAGCTGCAAATGGCGCAGCTTGAGGTTGGAGCGCAGCACACGATCGATCTTGCTCATGGGGCTTCATTACCTAATAGTTATGAAGAGAGTCTATCTTTTCATTGGATTGTCATGGAGCAGTTTTGAACAATCGGGGCTGGCAGTTCAAATAACGACAGGAGACAAGCGATGATCCCCCCACGCAGCAGCCGGCGCAGCTTTGTGCTCGGCGCCCTCGGCGCAGCCACGCTCGGAACTTCCACCCGCCTGCTGGCCCAGACCTGGCCCGAGCGCCCCATCACCTTCATCTGCCCCTGGCCTGCAGGCGGCACGGCCGACCAGTCGATGCGCGCGCTGTGCACCGTGGCCAGCCGCATCCTGGGCCAGGCGATTGCGGTGGAAAACCGCGCCGGAGCCTCCGGCATGATCGGCTCCAAGGCCCTGGCCTCGGCCAAGCCCGACGGCTACACCATCGGCCAGATCCCCATCTCGGTCACGCGCTTTTCCCAGCTGGGCACGCTGCAGGCCGATCCGCGCAAGGACTACACCTATATCGCGCGTACTTCGGGCCAGACCTTCGGTATTGCCGTGCCGGCCAACTCGCGCTTCAAGACCCTGCAGGACTTCGTCGCCGCCGCCAAGGCCAAGCCTGGCAGCATCACCTACGCCCACGCCGGCGTGGGCGGCGCCACGCATGTGG
Source organism: Comamonas testosteroni ATCC 11996 (assembly GCF_000241525.1). Classification (GTDB taxonomy): domain Bacteria; phylum Pseudomonadota; class Gammaproteobacteria; order Burkholderiales; family Burkholderiaceae_C; genus Comamonas; species Comamonas testosteroni. Next base: position 203,021 of record NZ_AHIL01000041.1, on the reverse strand, counting down.
GCATGGAGGAATTTGCGGCCGCAGCGGGCATACAGCTCAGCCACATTCCCTACAAGGGCGGCGCCGAGGCACTGCAAGGCGTGCTGGGCGGCCATGTGGACGCACTGGCCGACTCCAGCTCCTGGGCTCCGCATGTGGAGGCCGGCAAGCTGCGCCTGCTGGCCACCTGGGGCGAGCAGCGCACGCCACGCTTCAAGGACGTGCCCACGCTCAAGGACCTGGGCTACAACGTGGTCGTCGATGCGCCCAACGGCATCGGCGCGCCCAAGGGCCTGCCGCCCGCCGTCGAAGCCAAGCTGCGCGATGCCTTCCGCCAGGCCGTGGCCAGCCCCGAGTTCAAGTCCGTGGCCGACCGGCTGGACGCGCCCTTGCTCTACCTGGACGGCCCTGACTACGCCAAATATGTGAACACGGTCTACCAGAAGGAAACCGTGCTCATCGACAAACTCAAACTGCGCGAGCTGATGCGCTGACGCGCCGCGTCCCAACCGCGTCCTCACCGCGACCCAACCGCCTCAGGCCCGCCATCCCCGGACTCCAAGATGCTCTCCTCCTCTTCTTCCCTGCTGCACCTGCACCCCAACGACAACGTGCTGGTGGCCAAGACCGCCCTGGCCCTGGGCCAGGACATTCCCGAGCTGGGAGTGCGCACGCGCGCCCAGGTGCCGGCCGGCCACAAGATCGCGGCGCGCCGCATCGCCGAAGGCGAGCAGGTCAAGAAGTACGACACGGTGATCGGCGTCGCCACCCGCGATCTGGAGCCAGGCGACTATGTGCACAGCCACAACCTCAAGCTGGTGGACTACTACCGCGACCCGTCGTTCGGTGCCGACGTACGGCCCGTGGACTACGTCCCCGAGGAAGAGCGCGCCACTTTCCAGGGGTTTGTGCGAGCGGGCGGCGGCGTGGGCACGCGCAACTTCATCGGCATCCTGTCCTCGGTCAACTGCTCGGCCACCGTGATCAAGCGCATCGCCGCGCACTTCACGCCCGAGCGGCTGGCAGCCTTTCCCAATGTGGATGGCGTGGCCGCCTTTGCCCAGAGCAGCGGCTGCGGCATGTCCTCACCCAGTGAGCACTTCGACGTGCTGCGCCGTACTCTGGCCGGCTATGCGCGCCACCCCAATCTGGCGGGCGTGCTCATCGTGGGTCTGGGCTGCGAGCGCAACCAGGTCGATGCATTGGTGGATTCGCAAGGCCTCAAGGAAGGTCAGTTGCTGCGCACCCTGGTGATGCAGGAAGTGGGTGGCACGCGCGCCACCATCGAAGCAGGTATTGCCGCCATCGAAGAAATGCTGCCCATCGCCAACCAGGCGCAGCGCAGCACCGTCAGCGCCGCCCACCTCAAGATCGGCCTGGAATGCGGCGGCTCGGATGGGTTTTCGGGCATCACGGCCAACCCCGGCCTGGGCGCGGCCATGGACATTCTGGTGCGCCACGGCGGCACGGCCATTCTGTCCGAGACGCCCGAGATCCACGGCGTGGAGTTCATGCTCACGCGCCGCGCCATCAGTCCCGAAGTCGGCCAGAAGCTTCTGGACCGCCTGGCCTGGTGGGAACGCTACGCAGCCGGCCAGAACGCCCAGTTCAACGGCGTGGTCGGCCATGGCAACCAGGCTGGCGGCCTGGCCAACATCTTTGAAAAATCCCTGGGCAGCGCCATGAAGGGTGGCACCACACCGCTGCGCGCCGTCTATGAATACGCCGAGCCCATCACCGAGCACGGCTTCGTCTTCATGGACTCGCCGGGCTACGACCCCGTGGCCTCTACGGGCCAGATCGCCAGCGGCGCCCAGCTCATCTGCTTCACTACGGGTCGCGGCTCCATGTTCGGCAGCAAGCCCGCACCCACCATCAAGCTGGCCAGCAACACGCCCATGTACCAGCGCCTGCAGGAAGACATGGACATCAACTGCGGCGTGGTCGTCGACGGAGAGCTGACCGTGCCCGAGCTGGGCCAGCAGATCTTCGAGCAGATCCTGCACCATGCCAGCGGCGAACCAACCAAGAGCGAAGCCCTGGGTCTGGGCGACCATGAATTCGTGCCTTGGCATCTAGGCATCGTTAGCTGAGGAAAACACATCCTCCAGAGCTTTGCGCCCTTATCCGATCTTCACTTTCTGCGATTTTCACCATGAACGCCACGCCACTCAGGCTGCAACGCACCGAACTGCAGCGCAGCGCCAACTTCATCGCCGGCGCCTGGACGCCCGCTGCCAGCGGCGCCAGCTTTGCCGTGACCGATCCGGCCACCGGCAACACCATCACCAGCGTTCCCGATTCAGGTGCGGCTGATGCGCGCGCCGCCGTGGACGCTGCCCAGGCGGCCCTGCCTGCCTGGCGCAAGCTGCCGGCCAAGCAGCGCGCCGCCATCATCAAGCGCTGGAACGACCTGGTGCTGGCCCATCAGGACGATCTGGGCACGCTGATCTCGCTGGAGCAGGGCAAGCCGCTGGCCGAAGGCAAGGGCGAAGTGGCCTATGCCGCCAGCTACATCGAATGGTTTGGCGAGGCCGCCACGCGCATGAACGGCGAAGTCATTCCCGCGCCCGTGGCGGGCCGGCGCATGTTCGCCCTGCGCGAGCCCGTGGGTGTGGTCGCCGCCATCACGCCCTGGAACTTCCCGGCCGCTATGATCGCGCGCAAGATCGCGCCCGCCCTGGCCGCGGGCTGCACCGTGGTCTGCAAGCCGGCCGAGGACACGCCGCTGACTTCACTGGCCCTGGTGCTGCTGGCGCACGAAGCCGGGGTGCCGGCCGGGGTGCTCAACATCGTCACGGCCTCGCGCGAGCGCACGCCCGAGGTGGTCGATCAATGGCTGGATGACAGCCGCGTGCGCAAGATCACCTTCACCGGCTCCACGCCCGTTGGCAAGCACCTGGCGCGCCGCAGCGCCGACACGCTCAAAAAGCTCTCGCTGGAGCTGGGCGGCAATGCGCCCTTCATCGTCTTCGAGGATGCCGATGTGGCAGCCGCCGTGGACGGCTTCATGGCCGCCAAGTTCCGCAACGGCGGCCAGACCTGCGTCTGCCCCAATCGCGTCTTTGTGCACCGCTCGGTGTACGAGGCCTTTGCCCAGCAGCTCAGCGCCCGCGTGGCAGCCTTGCACGTGGGTCCGGCCTGCGACCCGTCCTCACAGATCGGCCCCATGATCAATGACCGCGCGGTCGAGAAGATCGCCCGACATGTGGAGGACGCGGTGGCCAAGGGCGCCAAGGTGCTCACCGGCGGCAGGCGCCTGACGGATCTGGGCCCCACCTACTACGCCCCCACCGTGCTCTCGGGCGCCACGGCCTCCATGGCCTGCGCCTGCGAGGAAACCTTCGGCCCCGTGGCTCCGCTGACCATGTTCGACGACGAGGCCGAGGTCATCGCCGCCGCCAACGACACGCCGTTCGGTCTGGCCGCCTATTTCTACAGCCAGGACATACGCCGCATTTGGCGTGTCGCCGATGCGCTGGAGTCGGGCATCGTGGGCATCAACGAAGGCGCTCTGGCCGCCGAGGCCGCGCCCTTTGGCGGTGTCAAGGAGTCGGGCTACGGCCGCGAAGGCTCGACCCACGGGCTCGACGATTACCTGCACATCAAATACGTCTGCCAGGGTGGGTTGGACTGACAGCTCCCCCCTGAGCGGCTTTGCCGGGGCGGCCCCGCCGCTTCCCCCGTGGCACGGCGCCCTCTCTCGCTGCGCGGGAGGGGGACGACGCCCTCGCTGCGGGGCAGCGCGGCCAGCCCAGGCCCTTGCTTGGCGTCTCTGGCCTGGGCCGCGCCAGTTACAGGCGCCACGCCCTAACCCCCCTATGAAAGCGTACACCCCATGCCCGCACTGAATCCCTTCAAGACCGCCATCGCCGCACGCCTGCCCCAGATCGGGCTGTGGCTATCCATGGCCGATCCCTACCTGGCCGAAGCGGCCGCCACCACGGGCTATGACTGGCTGCTGATCGACGGCGAGCATGCGCCCAACGATCTGCGCAGCACCCTGGCAGCCCTGCAGGCCGTGGCCTCGCACCCGGCTCAGCCGGTGGTGCGAGTCGTGGAAGGCAGCACGGCCCTGATCAAGCAAATGCTGGACATAGGCGTCAAGACGCTGCTCGTGCCCATGGTGGACACGGCAGACCAGGCCCAGGCCATCGCGGCCGCCACGCAATACCCGCCCCTGGGCGTGCGCGGCGTCGGCAGTGCCGTGGGACGTGCCTCTCAGTGGAGCAGCCGCGCCGACTATCTGAATGTTGCCGACGACGAGGTCTGCCTGCTGGTGCAGGCCGAGACCACCACGGCCCTGAAAAATCTCGAAGCCATCTGCGCCGTGGACGGCGTGCACGGCGTCTTCATAGGCCCGGCCGACCTGGCGGCCTCCATGGGCCATCGCGGCAACCCCGGCCACCCCGAAGTGCAGGCCGCCATCGAGGCAGCGATGCGAACCATCGTTGCCAGTGGCAAGGCGGCAGGTACGCTGACCTCGGACCCCGCGCTGGCACAGCGCTACCTGCAACTCGGCTGCAGCTTTGTGGCCGTGGGGGTGGATGTGCTGATGTTCGTGAATGCCGCGCGCAAGCTGCGCAGCCAGTTTGCCGGCTCCACGGTGGCGGCCCCGGCACTGCCAGGAGCCGCCTACTGAAGTCTTGAGGCACAACGTTGAAGCTGCAACCATGCCCGCATAGCCTGATGGCCATGCCGCAATGCCGCCAAAGCCTCGGCCGCGCCACAATACGCGCGGCCTCTCAGCCACGTCTGCGCATCACGTCATTGCTGCCGGAGCGATCTGCGCCGAACCTCGGCACCGCAAGTTCATGCGGCGACGGCGCCTTGCACGGTCGGCACCGGGGAAGCCGGGTTGGCAGCCAGCCAGTGCTCAAACTCTTTTGGAGCCAGCGGCCGGGCGAACAGAAAGCCTTGTGCCACCGGGTAGCCCTGCTCGCAAAGCATCACGCTCTGCGTTGGCGTCTCCACTCCTTCCGCCACCACGGTCAGGTGCAGACTCTTGCCAATGCCCAAAATGGCACTGCTCAACGCCCGAGCCGCCTCGTCGTGCTCAAGATCGGCCACGAAGCTGCGATCGAGCTTGAGCTCACTGACCGGCAGGCGGCGCAGATAACTGAGGCTGGAGTAGCCGGTGCCGAAATCATCCATGGACAGGCGCACGCCATGTGCATGCACCTCGTTGATGGTCTTCATGGTGCTGGGGTTGGTGTCCAGCAAAATGCTTTCCGTCAGCTCCAGGGTCAGGTCCTGCGGCGCCAGGTCGTTGCGGTCCAGCGTATCGGCGATCATCCGTGGCAAATCCAGATTGTGAAAGCTCGATGGCGACAGATTGACCGACACTGCGGGGACTTCCATTCCCTTGGCCCGCCACTGCGACAGCTGGCGACAGGCCTCTTCCAGTGCCCAGTTTCCAAGATCGGCGATCAGCCCGCACTCTTCGGCCAGCGGGATAAAGCGGGCGGGCGAAATCTCGCCAAGCTCTGCATGGGTCCAGCGCGCCAGGGCCTCCACGCCATACAGACGGCCGGTGGCCATTTCGATCTGAGGCTGATAGTGCAGGCGCAGGCCACCGCTTTTGAGCGCCTTGCGCAGGGCAGTCTCCAGTGCCAGACGCTCCTGGGCCAAGCGGTTCATTTCGCTGCTGAAGAAACAGAAACGGCCGCGCCCCTTGCTCTTGGCCTGGTACATGGCCATGTCGGCACGGTGCACCAGGGTCTCCATATCCCTGCCGTCCATGGGAAACATTGCAATGCCCACGCTGGCGGATATGGACAGCGAGGTGTCGGCAATATTCAGGGGCTCTGCCAGCAGCTCCTGCAGGCGTTCGATGGTATTGGCAACATGCTCCGCATCGCATTGCGGCAGCACGGCAACAAACTCGTCGCCCGACAAACGCCCGGCAATATCGCAGCTGCGCAGCACGCACTGCAATCGCGTCGCGACATTGCGCAGCAATTCATCCCCCACAGGATGACCCAGAGAGTCATTGACCTGCTTGAACCGGTCCAGGTCGATGAACAGCACCGCCAGCTGTTCGTCATTGCCGGCAGCTGACGCAATCGCCTGATCGGCCTTGGCCTGCAGCAGACTTCGATTGGGCAATCCGGTCAGGCCGTCGTAGAAGGCCAGCTGACGAATGCGCGCACGCGACAGCTCGCGCTCCAGCGCCAGGGCGCACAGATGGATGCAGGCATCCACCAGTTGCTGGTGAAAAGTCGAGGCACCCCCGCTCAGCCGCTCCCGGTAATAGAACGCGAAAGTGCCGATCGGCTTGCCGCCGCTGTTGCAAATGGGAGTGGACCAGCAGGCTCTGAACCCCAGCGGCAGGATCAGGTGCTTGAAATCCGTCCACAGCGGATCATCTGCAATATCGTCCACCAGCACCGGCGCGTTGCGCCAGGCCGCCGTTCCGCAGGAGCCCACATTCGGCCCTATGGCCACCCCGTCCAGCAGCGCTGAATAAGAATGCGGCAGGCTTGGTCCGGCCAGCGGATGGAGCAGCCCCTGGGCATCCACCTCGAGAATCGATGCCGTCACCTCCGGAGCAATCCTCTCGACCTCCAGACACACCATCTCCAGCACTTCCACCAGCGGCCGCTCGCGCGCCATGGCCTCCAGCACGCGGTGCTGCAAGGCCTCATGCATCTTGGAACGCGTGATATCGGTCAGCATCGACACCGTGTATTGCCAGCGCCCGTCCGCGTCGAGAATGGGGTTGCTGATGACCTTGGCCCAGTAGCGCTGCCCATGTTTGCCGACCACGATCTCCTCACGCCCCACAGGCTGGCCGGCGCGCAATTCCGAGCGATATTGGTCCACAAAGGCCTCGGACGCCTGAGGAGCCAGCAAGGTAATCGGCATGTGCCCCGCGACCTCCTCGGTGCGCCAGCCGAACATGCGCGTAAAGCCGCCGTTGACATGCACGATGCGCGAGCTTCCATCACTGATGACCACTGCCGTGTCGGAGGCATCGGCCACCAGGGACAAGCGATGCAGGTGCTCCTGCTGCGCCTGCTCCCGGGCTCGCCGCTGCGTGACGTCGGTAGCGATCTTCAGGATATGCATCACCCGCCCCTGGGCATCCATCACCGGTGAATAGGTAGCTTCCAGCCAGCAACTGCTGCCATCGCTGCGTAGTCGCTCCACCACGCCGGAGTAGGCATTGCCTGCACACAGATGCGTCCAGATTTCCCGATACCTGGCACTGTCGGCCAGACGCGCAGAGCAAAAGCTGCGATGCGGGCGCCCCAGAGACTGCTCACGCGTAAACCCCATGAGCTGCAGATAGTTGTCATTGGCACGGTGCAACGACCCATCCAGGCCAAATTCAGCCATGGCCATGACCCTGTCCAAGGCCTGCAGCTGGGCCAGCTGCAGCTCAGGAGGCATCGCGCCAATATCTCCCTCACGCATCATTATTCCTTTGCATATTCGCATCCCAGGCCGGCTCGAATCCGGAATAGGAAAGTCATGCTTTTATATGGATGATGGCAATAATAATGACGAAAACGGGGTTCAATATTCGTGATTCAGGCCGAGTGATCAAAAAAACTTTGATCGACAACAGCTATGACTTGCGAGCCTGAGCTGCAGTGGCAAAGCGCTCTGACGGGCAGTCACAGGCCGCCGCAGCAGTGCAGCGGATGTGCCCTGCTATCAGCCAGCCAGTGTCTCAGCGCCGCCATTTGCCGCCAAACTGGTTGACCACCATGCCCAGCAGAACACCCAGCGTACCCAGCCATTGCAGGCCGTTGGGGGCTTCCCCCAGCAGCAGCATGGCCGACAGCAGACCGATCACCGGCACCAGCAGCGACAAAGGGGCCACGGTGCTGGCCGCATAGCGCTGCAGCAACCGCGTCCACAGGCCATAGCCCAGCAAGGTGGACAAAAAGGCCAGATAGGCAATCACTCCAAGCTCGCTCCAGCCTATGGACTGCAGCTGCGAAGTCACCGAATCCACGCCATCCACCCACAGGGACAGCAACAGCAGGGGCAGCATGGGGAAGACGCTGGTCCAGACGATGAAGGACACCGGCTCATACGAGCCTTGCCTGGCCGCCATCCGCGTCAGCAGGTTCGAGCCGGCCCACATGGCTGCGGCGCCCACGGTCAGCACAAAACCGATCAGCGTCATATCCGATGTCCCCTCACCATGGGCTGCACCGATCAGCAGCAGCCCTGCAAGAGCGATGAGCAAGCCCATCCATTGCCAGCGCTGCGGTTTCTCGTGCAAAAACGCAGCCGCCAGCAGCATGGTAATGAAGGCCTGGGTCTGAAGCACCACGGATGCCATGCCGGCAGGCATGCCCAGCTTCATGCCGGTGAACAGCAGGCCGAATTGCCCAACCCCCTGCACCAGCCCGTAGGCGGCCAGCAAGCCCCAGGAAAGATTTTTGGGCGGGCGCACGAACAGCAGAAACGGCAGCGATGCCGCGGCAAAGCGCAGCGCGCACAGCAGCAGGGGCGAGAGCTTGGCCAGCCCCCACTTCATGACCACGAAATTAAGACCCCAGACCACGATGACGATGATGGCGCTGAGCCAGTCCGGACGACTCATGCCGGAGGTGGGTGAGGATGCAGAACTCATGACACTGACAACTGATATTGGATTTTCTAGATCAAGCCCCCTAGTATGACTTGCCATCAGTCATGGCTGGCGGCGAAAGCGGTCAAATCGAACGCCGGGACGGAAAACGGTCTTACTTGAGCAGGTACCGGTCCGTTTTGATCGGCAGCATAAGCAAGGCCTTGAATACATACAGGACGATCAAAGTGCCGCTGAAATCGCCCAGAATCATCACCAGAAGCTGGTCCAGCTGAAAGCCTTCCCCTCTGACGACGGACCAGGCCTGGTGCAGCAAGGCATTGCTCAGTCCGTAAATGACACTGAGCCACAGCAGGCGACGCGGCGTGAGATCACTGAGAGATCGCCCGAGCCCCATCCATTTGCGAGCTGCGCAATAAGTGCCATAGGGGGCAAGCGTGGCCATGATGCCGCCCGCAAATGCCCGCAACCAGTCATCCGGGAAAAAGTAAAAGTTGCAGACCAGCCATGACACGACGAAAAGCCCGACCACGCCCGCCTCCGCAAAAAGGAGGGTACAAAGCAGACGAGCACCGGCAGGCAGGTAAATCCAGTTGACGCCTCTGACAAATTCCAGTTCGGAGAAAATCCACTGATTCAGAGCCAGCATTGCCAGGAACAGCAAAGCCGTGATAACCGCCACCGAAAATTGCGTCCAAATGTTCTTCATGCGCTACCGCCGAGCTTGTTCACTGTCTGCGCAGTATTATGAGTGCCGTTTATTCGCTCTTCGTTAGCGGCACGTCGTCTGTTTTTGCCTTCTCATGCCTAAGTCCCTGTCTGCCGATATCTATCTACGCTTTCTGCACCTGGCAGCGACCATCCGCAATCTGCCCATGCTGCCCGCGCTGGATCCACTGGAGGAGCGCCTGCTGGAGCAAATTGCCAATGCCGGCACGCGTCAGGAGCGTCTTTGCGTCAGAGACCTGATGGCCCAGCGTGAACTGGGGTCTCCGGCCACGATTCACACCCGTCTGAAGTCCATGCGCCAAAAAGGCTGGATTCTGCTGGCCGATACCGAGGATGCCAGACGCAAGCAGATCGAACTCAGTGCCGATGCCCACAAGCATTTCGAGAAACTCTCGCACTGCATAGTTCAGGCCGCAGCCGAGAGCTGATGCAGAAATGAAAAAAGCAGCCGCCTGGCTGCTTTTTTCATGGAGCGACCGACAGCGATCAGCTGCCCGCCACCTTCATGCGATTGACAAGAATGGAGCCCACGGTCTTGGCACCGTAGTTATAGGCATCGGCTCCGATGGCCTCGATGCCCTTGAACATGTCCTTCATATTGCCGGCAATCGTGATTTCGTCCACGGGGAAGGCGATCTCGCCGTTTTCCACCCAGAAACCGCTGGCGCCGCGCGAATAGTCGCCGGTCACATAGTTCACGCCCTGGCCCATCAGCTCGACCACGAACAGCCCCGTGCCCAGCTTCTTGAGCATGGCGTCCAGATCGTCGCCCGCCTTGGTGCGGCGCGAAGTCATGACCAGATTGTGCGAACCGCCGGCATTGCCCGTGGTCTTCATGCCCAGCTTGCGCGCCGAGTAGCTGGACAGGAAATAGCCTTCCACGCGGCCGGCATCGACCACCTTGCGGGCCTGCACGCGCACGCCTTCCTCATCGAAGGGCGAGCTGCCCTTGCCGCCCAGAATGAAGGGGTCTTCCTCGATATCGATGTGCTTGGGAAAGATGGGCTTGCCCATGGAGTCCAGCAAGAACGTGCTTTTGCGATAGAGGGCGCTGCCGCTGACAGCCTGCACAAAGCTGCCCAGCAGGCCGGCGGCCAGGGGCGACTCGAACAGCACCGGGCATTCGGTGGTCGGGATCTTGCGGCTGCCCAGACGGCTCAGCGTGCGCTCTGCGGCGTAGCGGCCCACGGCCTCTGGCGAGGCCAGATCGGCAGCATTGCGCATGGAGCTGTACCAGTAGTCGCGCTGCATCTCGCCATTCTTGCCGGGCAGCTTCGCGATGGGCGCCACCGACATGCTGTGGCGCGAGCTGGCGTAGCCGCCACGAAAACCGTTGGTATGGGCCGTGAAGAAATGGCTTTGCTGGGCCGAGACACCCGCACCTTCGCTGTTGCTCACACGGCGGTGGGTCTTGAAGGCGGCCTCCTCGCAGCGCAGCGCCATCTCGGCGGCCTGCTCGCTGGTGATATCCCATGGATGGAACAGGTCCAGATCGCGGTGCGTGCCGGGCAGCGCGATATCGGCGCTGTCGGGCAGGCGGGCAAACGGGTCTTCGGCCGTGAAGCGGGCAATGTCGAAGGCGGCCTGCACGGTCTGCTTGATGGCGGCCTCGGAGAAGTCCGAGGTGCTGGCATTGCCCCGGCGCTGGCCCAGATAGACGGTCACGCCAAGCGACTTGTCGCGGTTGCGCTCCACGGTCTCCAGCTGACCCTTGCGCACGCTGACCGACAGGCCGCAGCCTTCGGAAGCCTCGGAGCCTGCATCCGTCGCACCCAGCTTCTTGGCGTGGCTCAGAGCCTGGTCCACCAGGCCTTCAAAAAAGGCTTGGCTGAAGCTGAAACCGGCTTGCGGTGCGGATTGGGCCTGTGCACTGGAAGTGCTTGTATTGCTGGAGCGAGGTTTTTTCATAGCGGCGGATATGATAGCCGCCACTGCGGCGCCCTCTGCGCTGCCACCGATATTGCCCCCTTACCATGTCACGCAAACCCACCAAAGGCTATTTTGTTCGCGGAAAGTTCGTTGCCGAAGGCAGCGAACTGGACCTTGAACTGAAGGCCGAACTCAAAGGCACCTACGACTCCACCAAGACCGACCTCAAGCGCGAAAGTGATGCGCTGCAGGATCTGGGCAAGGAGCTGATGACGCTGCGCAGCGACCTCTTCAAGCGCCTGCAGCTATCCGATCAACTGATCGACGCGCTGGCCGAGGCCAAGCGCATCACCAACTTCGAAGGCAAGCGCCGCCAGATGCAATATGTCGGCAAGCTCATGCGCAAGCTGACGCCTGAACAGGTCGCGGCCGTGAAGCAGGCTCTGGACGAGCAGCGCAATGGCTCGGCCAGCGAAAAAATGTCGCTGCAGGTGGCCGAGCAATGGCGCGACCGCCTCATCGTCGAGGAAGCGGCCCTGTCCATCTGGCTGGAGCATTTCCCCGGCTCCGACGTGCAACAGCTGCGCTCGCTGATTCGCCAGTCGCGCAAGGACATCGAGAAAGCCAAGGAACAAGCCGCCGCAGCGGCTGCTGCCGCCGGCCCCGATGCCGAGCCCAAGGAAGTCAGCAAGGGCCGCGCCTACCGCGACCTGTTCCAACTGGTGCGCGAGCAGCTGGCCAACGCCGGCAAGGCCGATGCGGCTGCCCAGGACGACGGCGATGAGTGATGCGCCCGTATATCTTCACGATGCCGTGAAGATCGGCATTGTCTCCATCAGCGACCGCGCCAGCAGCGGTGTCTATGAAGACAAGGGCCTGCCCGCGCTGCAGGAATGGCTGAGCCGCGCGCTCAAGAACCCCATCCAGTTCGAGCCTCGCCTGATTCCCGACGAGCAGGCCGGCATCAGCGCGGCGCTGATCGAGCTGGTCGATGCGGGCTGCAGCCTGGTGCTGACCACCGGCGGCACCGGCCCCGCGCTGCGCGATGTGACGCCCGAGGCCACTTTGGCCGTGGCCCACAAGGAGATGCCGGGCTTTGGCGAGCAGATGCGCCAGATCAGCCTGGCCTTTGTGCCCACGGCCATCCTCTCGCGCCAGGTAGCGGTGATACGCGGCAGCAGCCTGATCATCAATCTGCCGGGCCAGCCCAAGGCGATTGCCGAGACGCTGGAGGGCCTCAAGGACGCGGACGGCAGGCAAAAGGTCAACGGCATTTTTGCCGCCGTGCCCTATTGCATCGACCTGATCGGCGGCCCCTATCTCGAGACCCATGACGAGATCTGCAAAGCCTTCCGCCCCAAGACCGCGATTCGCGCGCCTCGCACGGCATAGCCTGCAGCGCCAGGTGCAATCCCTGCCAAAACATCTACCAAAGCAGCCTGCGGGCTGCTTTTTTCATGGCGCTGGCGCGGTATGGCTAGTAAGGGTATTTCGCTGCAGCCGCTATCAAAATAAAAGCATATTGCTCCTTTTATCCATTGGTTTCAGCAATAAAACGATCTGAAATCGATTAAATACAAGCGATAGAAGCTATCAAAGTAGATGGATCCCTTGGGATTTCCCGCAAGTGCTTGCCCCGATGCCAGACGCAATAGCCGCCCCTAGCATGTTTGCTGCGATGCAGCGACGGTGGCCACCCGCCGACCGGACACTGCACGCTCTCTCCACATTTCTCATAATTTTCAGGAGACTCCATGCATCGCTTGTCCCAGTCTGCGCCCACTGCTTCCCTGCTGGCTCTCGCCCTGACGGCGGCCTTCGCGGCTCCCGCCATGGCACAGGAGAAAGTCAAGATCGGCTTCATCACCGACATGTCCAGCCTTTATGCCGATGTGGAAGGCAAGAACGGTGCCGTTGCCATACAGATGGCAATTGACGACTTTGGCGGCAAGGTACTGGGCAAGCCCATTGAGCTGCTGACGGCCGACCACCAAAACAAGGCCGATATCGCGGCCAGCAAGGCCCGCGAGTGGATAGACACGCAAGGCATCAGCCTGGTGTTCGGCGGCACCAACTCCGCCACGGCCCTGGCCATGGCCAAGGTCGCCCAGGAGAAAAAGCGCGTCTTCATCGACAACGGTGCGGGCAGCTCGGCGCTGACCAATGAACAATGCAGTCCCTATACCGTGCATTACGCCTTCGATACCGTGGCCCTGGCCAAGGGCACGGGCGGCGCGGTGGTGGATACGGGCGGCAAGAGCTGGTTCTTTGTGACGGCCGACTATGCCTTCGGCCATGCCCTGGAAGCGGACACCAGCAAGATCATCGAAGCGCGTGGCGGCAAGGTGCTGGGCTCGGTCAAGACGCCGCTCAACGCCAGCGACTTCTCCAGCTTCATGCTGCAGGCACAGAACAGCAAGGCGCAGATTCTGGGCCTGGCCAATGCGGGCGGCGACACCATCAACTCCATCAAGGCGGCCAAGGAGTTCGGCGTCACCAAGAACATGAAGCTGGCCGGCCTGCTGGTCTTCTTCAGCGACATCCACAGCCTGGGCCTGAAGAACACCGAAGGCATGCAGTTCACCGCCCCCTGGTACTGGGACATGAACGACGGCTCGCGCAAGTTTGCCGACGCCTTCATGGCCAAGACCCAGCGCCGCCCCAGCGAGATCCAGGCGGCCGACTACTCGGCCACCATGAACTACCTCAAGGCCGTGGAAAAAGCCGGCACGCTCGATGCCGACAAGGTCATGGCCACCTTGAAAAGCACCAAGATCGACGACTTCTTCGGCCAGGGCTACATCCGTGAAGACGGCCGCTATGTGCACGATATGTACCTGATGCAGGTCAAGTCGCCGGCAGAGTCCAAGGGCACCTGGGACTATTACAAGATCATCAAGAAGCTGCCTGCCGAACAGATCTGGACCACCAAGGCGGAAAGCAAATGCCAGTACTGGCGATAAAGCGTATTGGCACGGACAGATAAAACATGGGAGCTCAGGCTCCCATTTTCTTTACTGCCTTGAGCAGTGCGAATAGCAAGCCAGGGCTGCGCCGCCTGAAAACTCCGCCGCTGAAATCAATTCGCCCAAAATACCAAATCAATGAATAAGTCACATATTTAAAACATAAATTACAAAATTAAACACTCGAATTTTTCATTGAATTATTTTGCTATTTATTTAGAAGCATCAATTCTTTATCAGCAGTACATTTCAATCAATTTTTGAACAAATTGTCCTGAGTCACTCAGGACTTATCAGTTATTAACAAAACACCTGGATGCAGCCTATTTCGCGATTGGCATTTGTGCTGAGTCAATAACTGGTTGCCACGCCATGTTTCGGATTGGGCCGTCTCGTTGGGCCATGCTCAATAGAGCTCACGGACAGGGCTACACTGCGCCGCGCTTTATCGGCTTTACGCCCGTTTCACTACCTAAAAATAGGTAGTTTCTTTGACCGCAGCGACGCAGCATGACTGTCTGTTGCGGCGTCCTGACTTCCAAACCCATGTTTCCACGCTGGACTCTGACTCTCCTGGCAAGCCTTGCCCTGACCGCCTGCGGCGGCGGTGGCTCCGGTGACACCTCCCCTGCCACGCCTCCTGGCACCGAAACCCCTGCGCAGCCCGGCACTCCCGGCGTCCCGCCTCCCGATGTTGCGCCTCCCGAAGTCGATCCGCCTGCGGTGCTCCCGCCGGTCACCGAGCCGCCGACCAGCAGCCGCATTGAACAGGCCCTGCGCGCCGGCGACAGCCGCCTGCTGCTGGCCGAGGACCAGACCGAGTTGCTGCAATCGGCAACGCAGCTGATCCAGCAAACCCGGCTGCAGCAGCAAAGACTGCTCGCCCAGTTGCTGGACGACAGCACGGCTGCGGCCCTGGACTTCGGCAACAACAGCCAGCGCATCAGCCCCCTGCTGTCGACCAGCGCCAGCCCACTGCTGGTGGCCAACAACGGCAACGTGCTGGCCAGCATAGCAACGGCCCAGAATGGCCGTGCGCTGGCTTATGGCAAAGATCTGATGGGGCAGCTCGCCACGGCCTCGGGCGCCAATCAGACGCAGCTGCCTCTGTTCAGACGCAGCTTCACCTGGCTGGCCACCGGCCAGGCACAGGGCCCGCTGCCAGCCACACTGCGCATGGCGACGCAGAACTACAGCCAGGCCTCGGTCACTAACCTGGTCGCCCGCCTGGGCAGCAAGGCCGAGATGGTGAGCTGCGCCATCACCGACCCCGCCAACAGTTGCTGGGAAAGCATCGATGTCTTTGTCTTCGGCCAGGACACGCCGTTCTCGGCGTCGCTGAGCAACCAGGTCAGCCGTTACCTGCAGGCCGGCAAGGGCGTGATCTATCTGCACAGCAACTGGGGCGACTCGGCCGGCGGCCGGCAGGTGCTTCAGGCCATGGGCATGGAGCTGGGCGGCTACGCCGGCAATTACTGGGCACCCGCCGATGGCTACCAGATCGGAGGCAGGACCGCTGCCCAGCAGCGCCAGGCGGCCGATAGACTGGGAGCGCATGAGTCCGCGCTCGCAGCCCTGAAAAACGGCAGCAGTGCCGACTTCTCTGCGGACACCAGCCTGATCGGCGCTCTCGACGGCATCCGCAACGATCTGCTCGGCCAGGAAGGCCAGGGCATCAATCTGTTTGCCGACAACTACTATCTCAAACCCTATATGGCGGCGCATCGCCGCCTCGTGCTCTGGGCCGACCTGGCACGCCAGCAGGTGGACTACGCGCAGGTTAGACGCTCGGATGCCAATACTTTTCTGCGCACCATGGCGGCCGATACGCTGAGCTATGCCGTGCGCGAGCATGAAAGCACGCCGCTGAATTTTGCCGACTGGATGCCCAAGGCCTCGACCAGCCTGGCCACCAGCGACAGCTGGGAAACCATCGAGGTCACCATTGCCCAGACCGATGGCCGCACAGCCATAGGCCGCGGCGCCGTGCCGGGCAAGACCGTGCAGGTGCAGATCGAGGATGCCGCGGATGCGGCACTGGCGCTGCGGGTCGGCAATATCCGCACGCGTGGCAATCCCCTGGCGCAGGAAAACTACACCCGACCGCGCTTTCCCGATGGCCACCAGGCCCGCCTGAGCCCGGGCCAGACGCTGAGCTACAGCACCGCCTGGGGCGGCCCGCTGTTTCTCAACTACTCTGGGGCCAAGGCCGGCAGCGTGGTCAAGCTGCGCGTTCGTGGCAGCGTCAAGTACGCGCATTTCGACTTCACGCGCAATCCCGGCGCACAGGAGATCGACGAGGCCGTGCAGGCGCTGCAACGCGGCGACTTTGGCTGGCAGACCTCCAAGATGGTGGGGGGCGAGGTACAGCAGACCATTGGCTACGCCCAAAGCGCCATCGGCAGCCACCATCCGCGCGCCTATGTCGTGGAGCGACTCAAGGGCATGATCTTCGACAGCAACCATCTGGCCAACGGCTACAACAATATGAGTGCCAGTGCCAATGTGAACAATGTCTGCGCGACGCTGGGCTGGGACTGCAGCGGCAGCATCCAGCGCGCACCGGGCGTGCAGCATTTTGTCGGCTGGCTCGCGGCATGCGGTTTTCTATGCTCGGGCAATCCCTCAGATGGTGCCGCAGGCCTTGCCCCCGGTTGGGGCTGGTGGCATGAGCTGGGTCACAACACGGTGATGCGCCATATGACGCTGCTGACCGACGACGGCGGTGGCTGCCCCGTGGAATGCGACAACAACATCCTGGCCAATGCCAGTGCCCTGCGCCAGTACGCCATCACCAACGGCGCCGAGAACAATAGCGGCGAGCGCATAGACCACAAAAAGCTCTATCTGGACATCCAGGCGGCACGCGCCACGGGCAAGACCGGCGATGCTCTGCAGGCCGATATGTTCCAGCGCTTCTGGACCAAGGCCAACAAGTCCGACAACGCCATGCGCGCCGTGCATTTCCAGCTGGCCTTCATCTACACCCGGGAGCGCCTGGGCCAGGCCCAGCCGCAGCCTGCCGATGTAATCGACTTCCTGGGCCTGCTGGGTCGCGGCGAGCGCCTGATCTACAACGACGCCTACTGGAGTGCCAACAAGAACGCGCTGGGCATGAAAGACTATGCCAGCCGGAACATCAGCAACCATGAGCTGCTCTATGTGTTGTCCAGCCGCATCATCGGCCGCGACATGCGCCAGGTCTTTGCCCATTACGGCATTCCTCTGAGCCCTATCGCCCTGAGCTCGATTGCCGCGCACGGCATGGCCCAACTCGGCCCCGAGTTCTACGCCATGGTGCCGGGCAAGGGCAACCAGCTGGAGCTGGGCCGCTGGGTGGATCTGACGGGGGGCGTTCCCAGCTACCCTTTCTAAGCCGAACGCTGCATACTCTGCTCCATTACGGAGCAAAAAGGCAGGCCCTGCGGCTTGCCTTTTTCATTTCGACAACCAGTTGGCGCAGACTGGTGCCCATCGCCGGACAATCAGCGCTTCTGAGCCCGAAAGAGGATCGCGTGCCTGCTGCGGTGCGCCTTGTGCGCTGGACTCGATAAATTCGCCTGACCCAAGATGCAACTGATCGATCAATACCTTCCCGCCTTCCAGTTCCAGGAACGCCATACCCTCATCTCGGACCTGCCTCCCAAAATATTGCTGGATGCGGTCATGCACCCTGGCACAACGGAAGACCCGTGGGCCAAGGGCTTTATCCGGCTGCGCGAGCTGCCCGACCGTCTGCTTGGCAGGCTGGGGGCAGCAAGCGAGCTGAGCCAGCGCCCGGCTTTCAGCCTCGACGACTTCATGCCCCTGGGTCGCGACGCGGACCGAGAGCTGGCCTTCGGTCTCCTGGGACGGTTCTGGCAGCGCGACTACGGTCTGGTCCGGCTGCAGGAACCTAGAGCGCAGTTTGCCCGCTATACCGAGGCCAACCTGGCCAAGCTGGTGCTCAACTTCAGCACGGAACCGACGCCCGAAGGCCGGACGAAGCTGGTGACGCAAACCCGGGTGCATTGCACCGATGGCAGCGCCCTGCGCAGCTTCACCCCCTACTGGTGGTTGATCCGACCTGTCAGCGGTTTGATCCGGCGGCGCCTGCTCACCCGAATCCACAAGGTCGCGGGATCTCTCCATGAATAAGCACAGGCCGCAACAATGAGCTGGAAAAAACTGGCCGATCTGCCCGGGCAGAAAGTGATTGGCACTTACGGCAGCGAGCTCTGGACCTTGCGGGATGCCAAGGTCTGGCATCAGGGACGCAAGCTGGCGACCGCCGACGCGGCGAGCTTCGAGATTTTTGAAAATCAGCCATTCATTGCCAGAGATGCCTGCAGCATCTTCCACGCCTGGAGCCGGCTGCCGAATATCGACCGGAACAGCTTTCGCCAGCTGGGCATATATTGGCAGGATCGCAGCAGTATCTATTTCGAATACGAAACCTCGCTCAAGCCGCTTGCGGGCAGCGACCCTATGACTTTTCGCGACCTGGGCGGCGGCTACGGCTCCGATGCCCAGGCAGCGTGGTACTGGGGCAGAAGAATGAAAAACTGTACCCGCAGCCGCCATCTGCAGGTGGTGCCGGACAATGATCTCTATGCCAGCGACGGCGAACAAATCTATTGCGACGGCAAACCTCTGCGTGGTGCCAACCCTTTGCGCTGGCGGATTCTGAACTCCGGATTCTCCGGCGACGACCAGGCCATCTACTACCTGGAGCGCAAGCTGCCGCGTGCGGACCCGCCCTCATGGCAACATATTCATGGCGCATGGTCCAGAGACAGAAAACATGTCTTCCATATGCATCTGATCGAGAAGAATGCCGTGCCGGAGTGCCCGGACCAGCCCTGCGCACCAAGCTGCGGCCGATAAGATCCCGTCCAGCGCAAGAAGCAATGACCCTGATGCGGGACGCTGCCTTGCAGCCATATACAAGGAGAGATGATGAAGTACGACGACGCGTCCTGGCACTACGGCGGGGATTTTCCGGCCGATCTTCCGCAGGCCGCGGGCGCCACGCATATCGGCATGTTTCTGGCCTGGCTGATCCGCAACGACTACGCCAGCCAGGAGCTGATCGAAGAAGCCGAAGAGGAAATCGAGCTGCTGAAGAGCGAGAAGCTGAGCGGCGCCCAGTTTCTGCTGCGCGTGCTCGACGAGAAGTTCACGAACCAGGAGCTGAATGAAGAGGGCAATGCCTTCGCCGTGGCCTATTACCGAGGCGAGGACCACGACAGCAGGTTTGTGGATGACTATTTCGAGGAGTTCGGTGTCGACGAACAGACCATGTATGGCGTGAGCGACGACTGGGAGCAGTTCCACCGCATTGCGCCGAAGATCAATGCCCGATATCAGGCCTGGGTTGCAGCCGGTCGCCCCGAATACGTGATCTGACCTTCGGGCTCAGCCAAGCCTCACTCGCCCCCCAAAAAAACGCGCAGCCAGGGGCTGCGCTTTTCATTGAATAGCTGCCAGCGCTTGATGACCAGGCGCTGCAGCCTCACACCATCTCAGATCAACGTGCCGTGGTGTCCGATGCGATGGGAATATAGAAATCCCCACCCGCCTTGTTGAACTCCTG
The DNA here is from genome assembly GCF_000241525.1 of Comamonas testosteroni ATCC 11996. GTDB lineage: Bacteria > Pseudomonadota > Gammaproteobacteria > Burkholderiales > Burkholderiaceae_C > Comamonas > Comamonas testosteroni. Next base: position 183,352 of record NZ_AHIL01000041.1, on the reverse strand, counting down.
GGCCTTGGCCTGCATGCCCACGGCAATGCTGTTTTCGGCGCTCACGCCTTGCTGCTTGGCAAAGTCGCGCACTTCCTGGGTGATCTTCATGGAGCAGAACTTGGGTCCGCACATGGAGCAGAAATGCGCCACCTTGGCGCTGTCCTTGGGCAGGGTTTCGTCGTGGTAGGCCTGGGCCGTGTCGGGGTCCAGGCCCAGGTTGAACTGGTCCTGCCAGCGGAAGTCGAAGCGCGCCTGGGAGAGAGCATCGTCACGCGAGCGCGCGCCCGGGTGGCCCTTGGCGACGTCGGCGGCATGGGCAGCAATCTTGTACGCAATGATGCCCTGCTTGACGTCGTCGCGGTCGGGCAGACCCAGATGCTCCTTGGGCGTGACATAGCACAGCATGGCTGTGCCGAACCAGCCGATCATGGCCGCACCGATGGCCGAAGCGATATGGTCGTAGCCGGGGGCGATGTCTATGGTCAGCGGGCCCAGGGTGTAGAACGGAGCCTCGTGGCAGTGCTTGAGCTGCTCGGTCATGTTCTGCTGGATCATGTGCATGGGCACATGGCCGGGACCTTCGATCATGGTCTGCACATCATGCTTCCAGGCGATCTGCGTCAGCTCGCCCAGCGTAGCCAGCTCGGCAAACTGGGCATCGTCGTTGGCGTCGCTGGCGCAGCCGGGACGCAGGCCGTCGCCCAGCGAGAAGCTCACGTCGTACTGCTTCATGATGTCGCAGATGTCTTCGAAATGCTCGTAGAGGAAGCTCTCGCGGTGGTGAGCCATGCACCACTTGGCCATGATGGAGCCGCCGCGCGAGACGATGCCGGTTCGGCGCTGGGCCGTGAGGTGGATGTAGGCCAGACGCACGCCCGCGTGGATGGTGAAGTAGTCCACGCCCTGCTCGGCTTGCTCGATCAACGTGTCGCGGAAGATGGGCCAGGTCAGGTCTTCGGCAATGCCGCCGACCTTCTCCAGCGCCTGATAGATAGGCACGGTGCCGATGGGCACGGGCGAGTTGCGCACAATCCAGTCGCGTGTGGTGTGGATGTTTTTGCCGGTGGACAGGTCCATGACATTGTCCGCACCCCAGCGAATGGCCCAGACCAGCTTTTCCACCTCTTCCTCGATGCTGGAAGTCACGGCCGAGTTGCCGATGTTGGCGTTGATCTTGACCTTGAAATTGCGGCCGATGGCCATGGGCTCGATTTCAGGGTGGTTGATATTGGCCGGAATGATGGCGCGGCCGCGCGCCACTTCGTCGCGCACGAATTCGGGCGTGATGATTTTGGGAATGGCCGCGCCCATGCTGTTGCCGGCCAGGCGCAGCTCGCGCGCCGCGTCCTGCTGGTACTGCGCCATCCATTCACGGCGGCCGTTTTCACGCAGGGCCACATATTCCATCTCGGGCGTGATGATGCCGCGCTTGGCATAGTGCATCTGGGTCACGTTCTGGCCAGATTTGGCACGGCGCGGCTGGCGCTGCAGCGCAGCCGCCTCGGCGCGCAGCTGGGCCACGCGTGCATCTTCCTCGCCGCGCTTGCCGCCGTCGTCCAGCGCCACGCGCTGGCGACCCACATAGTATTCGCTGTCGCCGCGCGCTTCGATCCAGGCTCCGCGCACACTTGGCAGGCCCTGGCGCACGTCGATCTGCACGGCGGGGTCGGTATAGGGGCCCGAGGTGTCGTAGACGCTGACCTGCTCTCCATTGGTGAGCGCAATATCGCGCACCGGCACACGCAGCTGGGGGTGCAGCGCGCCACTCAGATAGCTCTTGGTCGATGCCGGAAACGGCTGGCGCGACTGGGCCAGCAGCTCGGCAAAACGGGCGGCATCGGGGGCATGGCCTGCAGCAGGCGTGAAAATGGAATCAGGGGCGTTCATCGCAGTCTCCTCAAAGCGGTTGAAATGCATCAAACGCTCCGTGGAGTGCGGCCCTGCTCTGATCTTGCCCTGCACTGGCCCGGCCCACTATGGGGTATCCGGTCTGTGCCGCCGAAATTCTGCAATTTCGGCCTGGCTCTTCACGCACCGGCTGTCCAGAAAAGACAAAACCCCAGTGCGCGAGGCGCCTGGGGTTTGCTGTGCCTATGGCTTTCAGGCTTGGCACTCGTGCCAGTTGTCCTGTCAATCCACCGGCCCTGCGTCAGGGTCCCGCTCTTCTTCCGCCGGTATGAACCGGATCAAGTTCGTCGGGTTCGCCTGCACTGTTTTCACAGTGTCTGGCATCTCAGCGCTTTCGCACACCCCGGAGCTGCACGCAGTATAGGCTGGTTTTGCCACAATTTGCGCACCATTGAAGCTGTTTAACTATCCTGACCCTCAAGCGTCTAATCCGCCGTTCAATCCAGCCCCTGCAGCACCAGCCATTCGTTGCTGGCAGCACGGCTTGCGCGCCACTGGTTGATGGGCGCGCTGACATCTTCGTAGCCCAGGGCAATGCCAAAGGCAATCTGGTAGCCATCCGGCAATGCCAGCTGTTCGATCAGCATGTCGTTGTACATGCGCCAGAAGCCCTGGGCGCAGGTGGCCAGACCTTTTTCCACGGCCAGCAGCATGAAGGACTGCAGATAGATGCCCAGATCCACCCATTGCGCATAGCCCATGCGCTCCTCCACGGCCACGAAAATGCCCACGGGCGCACCGAACATCTGGCCGTTCCTGGCCAGTTGGGCCAGACGTGCGGCCTTGTCCTCGCGGCCGATATTGATTGCGCGGTACAGATCTTCGCCGTTTTCAAAGCGGCGACTGCGGTAGGGCTCCCACAAACCAGGTGGATAGGACAGGCCGGGGCGCTGCACGGCCTCGGTCTGTCTGGCCTTGGCGCACAAATCCTTGAGCGCCTGTCCGCCCACGGCGGTCACACGCCAGGGCTGCATATTGCCGCCGGACGGCGCCTGAGCTGCTGTCTCCAGCAAGTCCCGCACCGTGGCTGCAGCCACGGCCTGCGGCAGAAAGGCGCGCACCGAACGACGCTGCTGCAATGCTTGACGAATATCCATCTCTTCTTCTTTCCTGAATCGCTGGTGTGCAGTGTAGAAGCTTGCGGCATTTTCCCGAGTCGCCGTGGATACCTTGTCACAGCCGCCCCGGTGCTTGCCCTGATGGCGCGCCCTGCTCTAGCTGCGACCATGCTGGCTGCCCGTCGCAGTGACTGGGCACTCACCACCTCAGGAGATGACTCTGATGAAGCCTCGCTCTGTTTGCTCCGCTACCGTTTTTTCCCCAAGAACATTGACACTGGCACTGGGATGCCTGCTGACCGCTGCGGGCGCTCAGGCGCAGGACAAGATTCGCATCGGCTTCATCACCGACATGTCGGGCCTCTATGCCGATGTGGACGGCAAGGGCGGAGCCCTGGCCGTGCAGATGGCCGTGGACGACTTTGGCGGCAAGCTGCTGGGCAAGCCCGTCGAGGTACTGACGGCCGACCACCAGAACAAGGCCGATATCGCAGCCAGCAAGGCGCGCGAGTGGTTCGACACCCAGGGCATGAACATGCTGATCGGCGGCACCACCTCCAGTGCCGGTCTGGCCATGGGCAAGGTGGCCGATGAGAAGAAAAAGGTCTACATCATCAACGGCGCGGGCACTTCGGCCCTGACCAACGATCAGTGCAGCCCCTATTTTGTGCACTATGCCTATGACACCGTGGCGCTGGCCAAGGGCACGGGCAAGGCAGTGGTGGAGCTGGGTGGCAAGAGCTGGTTCTTTCTGACGGCCGACTACGCCTTTGGCCAGGCGCTGGAGGCCGACACCACCCGCGTGGTCAATGCCTCTGGCGGCAAGGTGCTGGGCAACGTCAGACACCCGCTGAACACAGCCGACTTCTCTTCCTTCCTGCTTCAGGCCCAGAACTCCAAGGCCCAGATTCTGGGCCTGGCCAATGCAGGTGGCGACACCATCAATGCCATCAAGTCGGCACGCGAGTTCGGCCTGACCAAGACCATGAAGCTGGCCGGCCTGCTGCTGTTCAGCTCCGACATCCACAGCCTGGGCCTCAAAGCCACGGAAGGCCTGATGTTCACCGACAGCTGGCATTGGGATCTGAATCCCGAGAGCCGCAAGTTCTCGGATCGTTTCTTTGCCAAGTTCAAGAAGATGCCCACCTCGCTGCAGGCAGCCAACTACTCGGCCGCCATGCAGTATCTGAAGCTGGCCGAGAAGCTGGGCACGACGGATGCCGACAAGATCATGGCCGGCTTCAAGGCCACGCCGCTATCGGACTTCTATGCCAAGGGCATGATCCGCCCCGACGGCCGCTACGCTCACGATATGTATCTGCTGCAGGTCAAGACGCCGGCCGAATCAAAGAAGGCATGGGATTACTTCAAGGTGCTCAAGACCCTGCCCGGCGACCAGGTCTTCACTACCAAGGAGGAGAGCAAGTGCGCTCTGTGGAAGTAGGCGGCCGGCATTGAGAAAAAGGAAGCCGGGCTGCCGCATTGGAGCCCGGCTTCGCCCCTGCACTCCGGCATCTTTCCCGCTACTGCATGAAGAGAAGCATCCAGCACTGACTCATCCTGGATTGAAGTCAGTTTTCATTCAAAACCCCGCATCTCGCACCAGTCCCCAAGCTCGGCTCGGGTGGAGCGCCACTGGTTGATGGGTGCCCCGCTGTCCTCATAGCCCAGTGCCATGCCAAAAGCGATCCGGTAGCCCTGCGGCAGCGCCAGATGCTGGCTCACAAAATCGCTGTAATTGCGCCAGAAACCCTGGGCGCAGGTGGCCAGCCCCTTTCCGGTCGCCAGCAGCATCAGCGATTGCAGATAGATTCCCAGATCCACCCACTGCGCATGCAGCATGCGGCTCTCAACCGCGACGAACACGCCCACAGGCGCCCCAAACATATGAGTGTTCCGGGCTAGCTGCAGCAGCCGCCCATTCCTGTCCTCACGCCCTATGCCCAAGGAGCGATAGAGATCCTCGCCATTGTCAAAGCGGCGGCTGCGATAGGGCTCCCACAGCTGGGGTGGATAGACCAGGGGCGGGTCGGAGTTGGGGGTCGCCGCAGGCATGGCCTGGCGCAAGCCTTGAAGACTGTCCCCCGTCAGCGCTATCACACGCCAGGGCTGGAGGTTGCCGCCTGAAGCCGCCTGTCCGGCCTGCGCCAGCAAATCCCTGACCAGCGCCGCATCCACCGTCCTTGGCAAAAAAGCACGCACCGAATGGCGCTGCTGCATGGCCTGTTCCACATTCATCATTGCTTGCCTCGGGTTTGAGTTGACAAGCAGTCTCGGCCGGATGGGCAAGGCTTTCGCCCCTCAAATCGACTACGGGCAAGCACCATGAAAAAAGCCAACGACAGGCGTTGGCTTTCACTGGCAGGGCACAAGCATCAGCGATTCATGGACAAGCACTTGTGTTTACTTACCCAGGATCTGATCGATCTTGTCCTTCTGGAAGGCCTCGGGTCGTTCGGACTCGCAAGGCACACAGTCCTTGACATGGCCTTGAATCGAAAGCTTCTCGATAGCGGCCCACAGCAGTGCAATCTGCTTTTCATGGCCGGCAGCGCCTTCGGACAGAGAGCGCATGGCCTGGGCCACGGGGTCGACTTCGGCCGTCACGCCATAGGCGGTGAAGCCGCTCTTGCCGCAATCCTCGTCAATCACGGCGGCCGTTTGCGCCTTGGCATCGACCTTGGGAGCCAGCTCATGCTCGGTCACATCGGCACTGTGCCCGGTCTTGCTGGGAATGATGCGCGCCGGAATGCCCACGGCCGTGGCACCTGCAGGCACTGGCTTGATGACCACGGCATTGCTGCCTATCTTGGCACCATCGCCTACCTCAAAGCCGCCCAGCACCTTGGCGCCGGCACTGACCACCACGTTCTTGCCCAGCGTAGGGTGGCGCTTGGCGCCCTTGTACAGCGAGGTACCGCCCAAGGTGACGCCGTGATAGATGGTGCAGCCATCGCCCACAACGGCGGTTTCACCGATCACGACACCCATGCCGTGATCGATGAAGACCTCGCGACCAATGACGGCACCGGGATGGATTTCAATGCCGGTGAACCAGCGCCCCATATGCGAGATGAAGCGGCCCAGCCATTTGAAGCCATGCGTCCAGCACCAGTGCGCAGGGCGCTGCAGCCAGATGGCGTGCAGCCCCGGATAACAGGTGATGACCTCCCAGGTGCTGCGGGCCGCAGGGTCGCGGTCAAGAATGCACTGGATGTCGGAGCGCAGGCGATCAAGCATCAAATAACAACGTGAGGAATGTTTAGCTTGTGAAGTCTAGCGGGTTGGTGGCTGGCTCTGCAGCATGGCTTTGGCAACACCGCGAAGAATATGGATTTCTTCCTGGGTCAGCTGCGCGCGGTTGAAAAGCTGGTTAAGCCGGGGCATGAGCTTCTTGGGCGCAGCCGGGTCCAGAAAGCCGATATGGGCCAGAGCCTGCTCCCAGTGGCCCAGCATGCCCTTCACCTGGGCCATGTCGGCGCGATGCGCCTCGGGCGTGTGCTCCACCACTGGAAAGCCACCCAGTGCCACCCGCCAGTCATAGGCAACGACCTGAATGGCCGAGCCCAGATTGAGCGAGCCGAACTGCGGATTGGACGGAATCGACAGCGCCACATCGCAGCGGTAGACATCGTCGTTGCTCATGCCAAAGCGCTCACAGCCGAACAAGAAGGCCACGCCCTTCTGGTTGCAGACTGCGCCCGGCGTGGCGGCGCTATCCGTCAAATCGCCATCCACTGCAGGCACAGAGCGCACATCCAGCTCACCTTTGAGGAGCAAATCGAAATGCTCGCGCGGAGTGCGTGTAGGCGGGCCGAAGTCGCGTGGCGTCATGGCCGTCGCGCACATATGGCTGATGCCGTCCAGGGCTTCCTCCAGGGTGTCGACCACGCGAGCCTTGTCCAGCACATCCAGTGCGCCACTGGCACGCTGAATGGTTTCTTCCTTGCGCAGCACGTTCTTGTAGCGCGGGCGCACCAGCACCAGGTCGTCGAAGCCCATGGTCTTGAGCGCTCGGGCAGCTGCGCCCACATTGCCGGCATGGCTGGTTTCAATCAGTACGAATCGGGTTTTCATCAACGCAGAACAATGCAAAAGGCCCCACTTGTGGCCTTGATAAGACAGCAGACTACGCCACCTGTTCTCTCTCGCATCCGCAAGCGCCGCAGAGAAGACCCTCGGGTCGCCGGGACGAACAAGCAAAAAAAGCGCAGGCTGGGTAGAATTGCGCCCATTGTCGCCGCCCCGCATCGCCGGTCGCGGCTTTTACGTTCTTACCCGCGTAGTTCAGCCCAGTTTTGCTCCGGGCTGCATCGCCAACGCACTCACAATTTATGTCGAACTCCCTGCACCCCATGCTCAACGTGGCCATCAAGGCTGCTCGCGCCGCTGGCGCCCTCATCAACCGTGCCGCACTGGATGTGGAATCGGTGCGCGTTGCGCAAAAGCAGGTGAACGACTTTGTGACCGAGGTAGACCAGGCGGCCGAGCGCATCATCATCGAGACGCTGCTCAACGCCTACCCCCAGCATTCCATCCTGGCCGAAGAATCGGGCAGCGAGCACGGTGCCAAGAACTCCGACCATGTCTGGATCATCGATCCCCTGGACGGCACCACCAACTTCATCCACGGCTTCCCCGTGTACTGCGTGAGCATTGCCCTGGCCTACAAGGGCAAGATCGAGCACGCCGTGATCTATGACCCCAGCCGCAACGACCTGTTCACGGCCACCAAGGGCCGTGGTGCCTATCTGAACGAGCGCCGCATCCGCGTCTCCAAGCGCACCCAGCTGCGTGATTGCCTGATCTCCACAGGCTTCCCCTTCCGCCGTGGCGACAACTTCAAGCAATACATGCTGATGCTGGGCGAAGTCATGCAGCGCACGGCCGGCGTTCGTCGCCCCGGCTCCGCCGCCCTGGATCTGGCCTATGTGGCTGCCGGCTTTGCCGACGGCTTCTTTGAATCCGGCCTGTCCATCTGGGACGTGGCTGCCGGCTCTCTGCTGGTCAGCGAAGCCGGTGGTCTGGTGGGGAACTTCACAGGCGAAGCCGACTTCCTGGAACAACGCGAAATCCTGGCCGCCAACCCACGTATCTATGGCTCGCTGATTCCCGTGCTGGGCAAGTTCAGCAAGTTCGCCACCGCTGGTGAAAAAGCGGCTGTGCGTCAGGCTGTCAAGACTGGCGAATTCGAAGCCCCCGCCGAAGAAGACACCGAAGCGGTGGCCGAAGAAGGCCAGAAGAGCGCAGAATAAAAAAGGCGGTCGCCCCACGACTGCGGAAAGGGCCTGGTCCGGTGGACCGGGCCCTTTTTTTATGCCGCCAGGCCGCCCCCAGGCAATAAACACTGCTTGGGGGCCGCGCCCACAATCAGTGGACAAGTGCTGGAGGTGTACGTCTCTCCACAGAATCCACAAACTCCCGGTCCAGAATCTGCCCGACGATAAACGGGCACAACAATATGATGGACTTCTTCAGCCAGCACTGGGCGCTGGCCATTGACTGGGTATCCGTGCATGCGGTGACTCCCGTGGTCAACGCACTCCATATTGCCGAGGCAGCGGGCGATCCGCGCGAGATAGCCGCCGGCATCCTGATCGCGCTGCTGCAGCTGTTTCTGATCGGCTGTGTGATGCGGCCGCTGGAGAGCCTGCTTCCCGCCGAACGCTGGGCCGACCGCCGCCACACCACGGTGGATCGCAACTACACCCTGCTCATGCTGCTGGGCCTGTTTCCGCTGTTCAGCTTTTTGATCCTCATGCCGGTCGCCCATATGCTGGGCGGGGGCCCGTCCACCTCGGAAGCCAGCGGCCTCAAGGCCTGGCTGCCCTGGTTTGAAGACCACCCCTATGTCTTGTTTGCCGTGTATTACGTGGTCTACGACCTCACGTATTACTGGATGCACCGCGCACAGCACGTCATTCCCTGGTGGTGGGCCATGCACAGCATGCACCACAGTCAGCGCCAGATGAGCTGCTGGAGCAACGACCGCAGCAACTATCTGGACGGCATGCTGCAAAGCTTTGTGCTGGCCAGCGTAGGTCTGGCCATGGGTGTGGAGCCATCCGAGTTCGCCATGCTGGGTCTGCTCAGCGAGCTGGTGCAGAACTTCTCCCATGCCAATGTAGCGCTGCGTCTGGGCTGGCTGGGCAAAATGGGCGAGCGCCTGCTGGTCGGCCCACGCTTTCACCGCAACCACCATATGCTGCGCGATGCAGAGCGGCCCGAGCGCCACAATTGCAACTTCGGCCAGGTTCTTCCCTGGTGGGATCAGTTGTTCGGCACCGCCCTCTATCACGACGAGGAACTACGCCCCACGGGCGTGAGTGACCCGGAAGTGGATGCCGACAACGAGCGCGGCCTGATCGCCATGCAGTGGTACACCCTGAAGCGCTTCTGGGGCGCGGTGAGCTGCCGCGCAGGCTGGCGGCTGGGCGATGTGTCCTTCGGCCCGGGCTACCGCCCCATTCATGACGACGATCAAGGCTCCAGCTCTCAATCCGAGCAAGGCGTGCAGACCGCCTCTGCCAAATAGCCAAAAAACAGCCATGCCCCCTGCTATTGGGCATCACGGATAATGCAGCATTCGGCGCCCGCCCAGCACCGGCGCGGCGCCCCCTGTTTTGCATACCGCTGAAGCGATGACCCAGAAAAGCACAGAATCCCCGTCGCTGCCCTACTCCCCAGACATGACTGACCTCTCGGCGCATACGCCGATGATGCATTGGTTCGCACACCTCTGAGATTTGCTCAGATCGACGAAAAGCTACGCCAAATCCTACGCCGAAAATCCCTAGCCCCGACTCAGTAAGCAGCTCTAAAAAACAAGAAAACTTTTTCACATACTGTATAAATGCACAGTATGTGGTGCACTATTTATCAACTGTACTTAGACGGCTCGCGGCTGGCGCCAGAGGTCGCAAAGGCCAATGGCGTGTATGGCTGGTTGTATATGCACTCAAAGCTGCCAGTGGTCGGCATGCCTCTATGCAAGGCCTATCTGCTGCCCGGACCGGATGCACCCACTGTGCCAGAGCTGATCAAGCCGCTTGAGCACTGCCACCTCATGCTGATCAATGGCGGCGGCCTGCGGCTGAGCGGGCAGGAGTGGAATGTCAACCATCGACACATAAGACAAAGCTGGTGGTGCGTGCCCGGGCCTGAACTGGGGCACACGCACGATGCACAACCCTAGCCACCCGACCCTGTTGCACACAGCGGGCAGATATGGCTTCCCCAATGAGCGTATCCTGCCTGGCAGCACCAGCGACTACATCACAGAAGCAGTCCACCCCGGATGGGTGCTTGTCGTCACCATCGAGGATGGCTTGGTGTATTTCGGGCCGGGCCCGGCAAGCGTGGTGAGGTCGCCCGCCCCGTTCTAACGCCCTGGTACACAAATCAGTCGGCGCGACGAATCGGTAACAATCCCGTCATGACCGATGTATCCCCGATCCACACAGTCCACAAGCGCGTTTGCCACACTTTCCTCCGGCACTGGAAGGCACACAACAACGCCTATCCCAAGCTGATCAAGATGCCGCCGGAAGAGCTGCGGCAGTTCAACATCGTCAACTCCTTCGGCAAGCCCAATGAGCTGTGGGGCGTCCCAATAGAAATCGACCCCAACACCACGGGCGTGATGATTGCGATCGATGGAACTGAGTTGCCTCTAATTGAGGGGTACTGAGTCCCTCTTGCATCCACCACCGAAGTACTAGGGGAGGCTTTCACTTTATGAGTCGCTTAGAGTAGCCGCCTCAGGTCCCAGCGGCTTTGCCCACCATCGACATGATGTACGGGAGCACGATTTCTGCACCCTTCACAGAAAGATGCCACCCATCAGAGTACAGAGGCATGCCATCCTTTATCGCCATGCAGGTGTCGTTATCACAGAGCACGTCGTTTGGATCGATGAAATACACGTTGCCTCCTGGCTTCGCCAACGCCTTCAGGGCGACATTTGTCGGATCATCATTCCTGGCAATTCGCTCTTTGCAATTGCGCGGGATGAGGGTGCTAGAGCCTAAGCATGTGATAGCGCTATAGGATGGATTTGGGCTGCCGATGATGAAATAGCGGCGCTGATCTCCTCCATCCAACTTTAGCTGGAGAATCTTGTCCTTCAAGAACTGTGCATAGTCTTCGCGCGGCTTAGTCTCCCCAGCTTCAAGAATGGCCCCTCTATATCCACTCCAACTTGAAGCAAAGATAACATCATGAGCTGGGTTATCAGTCATGGCAGCCTTTATTTTTGGATATTCAGCTGTACATGATTGATCTTCTGTGCCATTTACTAATGTCACGGCCCCCGGTGCTATTAGGCAACCGTGATCAAATAATGCATTGAAACCAACTTGATTATCCTTGGAAAATTCATCCATCGCCTTGGTGTATTGCATACCATAGCTATCACCAAAGAATATGAACTTTTTCTGTGAATCGACACCAACTTTTATAAATTCATTGGAGGTGTAGCCAATACCTCCCCAGAATTTAGTGTGATATTCCTCTCCAGAATATGCATACTTCTCGTCAACACGCCACTTCCAGCCGTCGAATTTCCAGATACTGCTACCTACAACAAAAAAGATCGCAGCGCTTGCAAAAATAGTCAAGGCAAAGACTGCATCGCCTGCACTGACCATCCCGGAAACCGGTTTTGTCTTCGAGTGCCTCAGAGGTGTCTCAACAAAGGAGTACATCAACCAGCCGACGACTATGGACGCTGCACATAGGCCAAAACGGACACCTTGGCTTGGAGGATCAATCAGCCAGTATTCTGTAAAGACAATGATTGGCCAGTGGACGAGATACACCGAATAGCTTATTTTCCCAATGCCAACTGCAGCGGGATTCCCTACTAAGCGTCCGACCAAACTATCACGGCCAGAATAGATCATCAGGGCCGTTCCAAAGCATGGAAGAATCGCATTAAACCATGGGAACAGCGTGTGCTCGTCATAGGCAAAAATTGCATAGCCGACCATAGCAAGGCCTGCGAGCATCAGCACATCCAGAAGAATTTTCCTCTTCGGCTGGAACATCTCAAGCCACACGATGATGGCTCCAAAGCCGAATTCAAAAACCCGAAACGGCAGCAAAAAGTAGATCGCAGCCTTGCCTCCTGGAAGGTCGGTGGATGCGAAAAAATTCCCTAAGCTGGTGTTGCTGAAGTCCTTTAGATACAGCGACTGTGAACCGACCGCGGCATCGTTCATCAGCAGGCTTACCGCACTGATTGTCACCAGAAGCACCGGAGCTAGCCACTTGCCACGAACCTTTAGAGCAAGAACGAGCATCAGCGGCCACAGCAGATAGAACTGCTCTTCGATCGCAAGCGACCATGTATGCAACAGCGGCTTCAACCGTGCAGCCGCATCAAAATAATCCGACTCCAGCCAGAAATAGAAGTTCGAGATGCTTGCCATTGCATGGATCAGCTCTCCCCCGAAGCGCTCGAGGTATGGTGGAGCAAATAGCAAAATAGCCGTGACTGCAGTCAGCAAGAATGTGACCATCATCGCAGGGAGCAATCTGCGAGCACGCCGAAGATAGAAATCCCCGAACGAGAAAGAGCCGGCCTCAACCTGATCCTTTATCAGCTTTGTAATCAGATACCCACTGATCACAAAAAAAACATCAACCCCAACGTATCCCCCACTGAATGATGTGAAACCTGCATGGAACAGTAGAACGCTTAAGACTGCTATAGCACGTAGCCCATCAATGTCTGCCCGGTACTTCATATCTCTTCATTTTTTTATGAACATTCTTTCATTCTAGTTAGGGGGAGCTCAGGGAACATTACGGGAGCCGGCAGCGTCGTCCGGCTTTCCGAAGAAAACATGCCAAATTGCAGTAGCGATCTGGTGGCGCCTAAGGCCATGCATCGTGGATCATTCGCGCATCAGATGCGTGTCCATCAGCTTGTCTTGCCATCCATTGATATTCCGCTGTGCACGAACTGAGTAGCTCTCCTGCGGTTGCGGCGTACTCATCAACGGCGGCGCGGGAAGCGGCTGCGATACGGGAAGGCACTCCGGCGAGTTGCTTGCGCAGGCCGTCAGCAGCAGCGGCAGCACGACCAGCATCAGCCAGCAGGATCTCGGACCGAGCCTTGGCAGACTTGATTGCGTCATCCTTGGTTTTCTCCATGCGCAAATAGGAAGTCAGGGCCGATGCGCTAGCTCGCATCTTCTGCTCTGCATGCTCTTTTTTCAGGAGTGATATGCGGGCCTCTGCGCGCTGGGCATTGACCCACCAGCCAGCGGAAAAGGCCATGGCCAGCAGCACGACCAGCACCAGGACCTTGGCTCGGCCAGTCATGCCAACCCCTGCTCGCAAAGTTGTCGCTCAGCAGCACGGCGCCGAACCAGGCCCGGCAGCTGCTTTCCGCTGGCATAGGTCCAGCGGCTGAGCTCTGCGCAGGCGCCATTGATGTCGCCCGCATTGGCCTTGCGCACCAGGGTGCTACGGCAGAAGGCGTCATCCCCCACATTAAAGGCGAAGCTCAGAAAGGCCGCGCGCTGGCCGTCCGTCAGTGGGGTACGCACGCAGCTCAGGGCGTTTGCGTGCTTGGCCAAATCCTTGTAGAGCATCTCCTCGCACTGCTCACGCGTGTAGGTCTGCCCCATCTTGAGCTCGGGCCCTGTGTGACCAGTGCACGCCGTGACGATGCCTACCGGGTCGCGATAGGTGCTGAACACGGTGCCCTCATAGTGCTGAACGAGGGGAACAGCTAGGGCGGCTGCGCCGGCTCCAACGATAGCGATGAATTTCGATTTCCAGCTCATCAGCCACCTCGCGCACGGACCGCAGTCCAGAATCCAAGCAACGCCGTGCCCAGCATGACCACATACGCCACTGGCTTTGCCAGCTTCCCCAACCAGTTCAGAACCTTGAAGGCTCCGCGCATAGCCGTGAAGAATTCCAGCAGGTCGGAAAGCTGCTGCTTAAGTTCGTGAAGTTCCTGCCGGGTCTTGCCCAGCTCTCTCTCTATGGCTGCCATACGCTCGCTTCCTTTATCAAACCGGTCGTTGATCTGCAGCCTTGTCAATGCAGGCAGCTCGTTTCCGTAATCGTCCATTCGCCCTCCCTGGCACGAAAAAGCCACCCGAAGGTGGCCGATAAAAACCGCAGGTAAATATTGATTTAAATATTTCCTGATGCAGTAACAGCCCAAAAGCTGCCATTAAATATCAAATCACACCATGTGTTATAGACCATGGTTTTTCCAGTACTTCCTACTTCAAGTGTCCATGGCCCTCCAACATTTGCAGCAGACCGTGTTATCCGTAATTTCTGCCCATATGCAACATTTAAAGTAGGAAGAGAAATACTCCTATTGGCACTAAAGGCTGTGTCGAATATTAAGTGAGTTGGTGATGCCGTTGGATTAAATGTGTAATCTGTATCTCCAACGCTATTTACGCCAGCAACTTCTATTGATCCTGGCATGTTAGCGATTAACGATGCTTTTGCAAGGAATGTTGATCCATCCGGCGCGCTGTGATAGACAAGTCCAGAGAATGCAAGATTCTCAAAATATGGCGCAGACCCACCGTCCTGCCTATTTCCTACAAAAACGCCGTCCCATCCAGGCATAAGGCGCACAGACTGCGCAAATGAGCATCCGGTGACAAAGGTGTTTCCATAAATATCGACTCGGACCCCTGCATTTCCCCAGCGAACTCCTTGGATGAATAGGTGGCCGCAGTCATTGGATGTGTCGACCTTAGTGACCTGACCAGACGTGATGAACACGTTGTCGCAACCAGCGGCAAGATCGATGGAGCCTGCATAGTTCGGGTTGGTGATCCTGCGAACGCTGTAGCCCGTGTCCTTGCCCAAAAGCTTCAGGCCAACAATTGCTCCCTGACCAGAGCCAGCTAGGGCCGTATGGTTGTTCACTCCTGCTCCAAAGCCGGCGCTTGCCTCAAAGGCGATGTGCTCGCCAGAGAATCCCTTTGTCGTGAAGTTCTCATAGCGTGGGTAATGGGAGTTTGCTTTTACCAGTGCGGCACGGCCTGTGTAAGTGCCGTATTGTCCGTCCAAGGTCATCTCGCTGACGCTGTGGTATGGGCAGGCATCGAGCTCGAACAAGTCACCATTGAACTGCTTCGTGATGATCGTTGTTCTTTCGCCATCGCCCACAAATCGCAAGCCGATGTTCGCCGATGTAAGGGTCTTCTTGCTGGTGAAAACGTAGTTGCCAGCTGGAAATCGGATAAGACCGGGACCATTGGCTGCAGCTATCGCAGCTGCCAACGCGGCATCGGCTATCTGTCCGTTTCCAACGTCGCCATAGTCCTTGATGTTGATTTCATCGAGCAACTTGTCTTTGACTGTGCGGCCATCGAGAAACGCAACGATCATCGCCCCCATTGCAGGGTCGATAAGATCAAGTCTCAACTGATCTAGATTGACTGCAAAATCCAGCCCTGATACACGGTTGAAGTACCTCGTGCGCGCGCCATTCTTGGTTTCATCCCGTGCGATTTCGACCAAACCATCAAGGGGTATGTTGGCTCTGTCCGCCTCAGCTTGGGCATAGGTGACGTAGAACTTGAGTGGGCCGCTGGCCGCTGCTGCAGCAATTGCATCATCGCGAGCCACTTGTGCCTGATCACGGTAGCTTCCTGCCTCGACGGTTGCTTCTGATACCGCCTGCGCAATATCGAGCTTAGCCGTTTTCTCGATGCCATGCCAGGTCTTACGCGGCTTCCCGAGGCGGTCGATCCATTCTTCCGCAGTCTGAGAGTTCACCGCGCGGTCCATGTTCTGCGCGTTATCGAACAGGTCGCGTGGGTCTTGGCTACCCAGAGGATTGTGGGTGTTGTAAGTGGTCATGCGCCCTCACAGAAACAAAAAGCCCGCTGGGCGAACCAAGCGGGCGGGTGTTGAAGATCTCTACGGCCAGGCGGCCTGCTACTCAAATTGGCGGTGGCGCGTTGTTGTCGTCATCGAACAGGCGGGCGTCGTAGTTCACGCACTGCATGCTGGCTCCATCGGTACCGCTGGGGCTGACCTTCTTGACGATGGCCGGGAAGCTCCAGCGGGTGACCGGCCCGAAATACACATGGGGAGGCTCCGGCAGCTTGATCTGCGGCCACTCCCCAGCCGGGATCGGGGCCAGCACTTCATAGGCGCTTGCCCCTTGAGCTGCTGGCCATGGCCCGGCCAGCGTGCCGTCAGGCCTGCGAAACGCCACGACATACGAATCTGCGCTATCCCAGCGCAGCGGCTCGGTCACCTCCAGCCGGGCCTGGCCGCTGGCATTGCTGATGCCAGTGAGCAGGGCCGACTGGCCGAAGCCGGGGATGTCATCGACTAGGCTGACAAAGTCGCCGTAGCTGTTGTTCAGCGCGTCCAGCTCCGTGGTAAAGCTGTAAGTCCAGCGCTCATACCGCTGCTGCCGGGCGCGGCGCATGCCGATGCGCCAGGCGCGCGTGCGGTCTGTCACCCCCAGTACTTTGAGCTTTTCCAGCTTGATGCCCAGCGAGCCAGGCAGCACACAGTTCACCGTCTTGGTGTTCCAGTTGTCGCCGGCGTCGCTGAACTCCACCTCCACGCCATCGTTGTCGTCAGGCCGAATGCCGGTGAATGACCGCGCAATGCCCTCCATGGTGTTCTGCGCGCTGTAGGCATGGCCGTCTTCGACCGTACGCACACCCGCGCGCACAGAGCGCAGCAGGCCGTCATCAATCGTCAGCTCGGACATGCCAGCGGCCAGCACTGCCTGCAGGGCGGCGAGCACTGTGGTTTCGTCAAACACATGGTCTGCCGTTTCACCGCGAGTCATCCAGATGCCATGCAGGTGCTGCAGCTCCGCCATGTCGATGCTGTCCAGGCCATAGCCCACCGTGCTGCTGATGTGCCGCAGAGCGGCCGAGATATCCCGTGTAGGCTGTTCTGCGCTCCAGGAGCCATCGCCTTGAAGCACGGGCAGCATGCGTGTAGCCACCAGGTTGACCTGGTTCTCCGACCTGGCTGCGATCTGCCCCAGGCCCCGCACCCGCACGCTCAGCGTGGTCCAGTCCGGGTAGCTGGTGCGGGTTGGCAACCGCGTGCGCATGGCATACCACTGCACCTCATCGTGCACCTGCGTGCTAGTGCTCTTGGCACCCCGGCGCCGCACGCGCACCTGCGGCCGCATGGCATAAGGCAAGGCGATACGCTCGGTGAAACCGATCTGGTCCATGGTGGCATCGGTGTACCACTTGACCACGCTCTGCCAGGCGCCGCCGGCGGCGTAGTCGCGGTACTGGATCTCCACCCCCACGGATCTACCCTGCACCTCCCCCTTGTCGGAGACATAGCAAAGGCCCTGGCTGAAGAAGATATCGACCTCCAGCGTGGTGGAGACCTCAGCGGCCGGGCAGCTTACAAAGGGGCCAGCCTGCTCGCCGTAGACGGTGTCGGCCTGCACGGTAAAGCTTGCCTTAGCCGCCGGCACTGTGCGCGGCACAAAGCCCGCCCAGCTGCCGCCTTCGCTGGGTGCAAGCGTCAGCACCTGGCCGGCCACTGACGCGGCCGTGTAGGTACGCCCTGCCCGGCACACGGCCAGCGATATGACCCCATCGGGCAGGCCGCTGATGAGCCTATAGGTAAAGCCCCCGTCACCGTCGCTGACAGGCTCAGCCAGGGTGATCATGTTGCCGGCCACGGATTCCACTCGCAGCGAGCCAGTGAGCGCACCTGAAGCCGTGAGCAGCATCCACAGCGATGGCGCAATCTCGCTCCAGTCGGCTGTGAAGGTGTTGTAGGAGCCACCCTCCTCGCCCGTCATCAGCACCGTGGCGACCGTCACGTCTTGCTCAAACATCAGCGACATGGCGGTGCCAGAGCCCCAGGCATTGGGCCAATCCACGTCGGCCGTGATCTGCGCGCCATTGAGCGCATAGCTGCCAGCCGTAGGATTGACGTTGCCCGAATCAATGGCGCTCAGCTCAAGCCCCGCCGTTCCGGCGCTGGTGCCGCCCACCTCCGGGCAGCTGTACCAGTTTTCATGCTGGGTGATGCCGCCGATATCGGCACCAGGCCCATGCACCGTGAACTCTGCGCCCTCCAGCGTGCTCAGTGGCGTGTTGCCGATCTTGACCGTGGCCGGGTCGATCTGGTACTGGCCGGGGCCGACACAGAGCAACATCTCCAGCCATTGCTCACGCGGCGTGCTGAAGTAGCGGCGCGGCGGGGTCAGATAGTCCGGGTAGCGAATGAACTGGCCCAGCAGCTCAGGCACCACGCCATTGAGCTTTGCCGTGTTCGCCTTACCCTCGGCCGAGCTCAGCTGCTTGCCTTGCGGCGTGTCATAGCGCTGGTTGCTAGTCGATGGGAGCAGCCAGCCAAAGAAGAAGTTGAAGATGCTGCCCACCAGCTTGAAGACGCCGCCGTGAGGGATGGGGCGGATATCAACCTGGTCTTCATTGCTGATCACCGTCTGGGCCCAGGCCTCCACCGGCAGCAGCACGCCATTCAGGTGCAGCGTGATGGGCTGGATCTCGCGCGCCGCATAGTCAATGCCCACCGCCGCGAACCAGCCCGCAATCGTGCCCGCCCAAGGGTGCGACTCCACAGGCTGACTCGGCATCTGTCCGGGGTAAATCTTGATCGTCATAAAACAAAACCCGCGTGTAGCGGGCCTGAAATCGGTTGAGAGCAGTCAGACATGGCCCATCGGGCTCATCGGTTTCGAGTATTCGCAGCTGGCCGTCCACCTCGACCACCAGCCCCACATGCACGCACAGGCTGGCCCTCCAGGCCGTGGCAACCGCGCCTGCCCGAGGGCTGCACGGCGCGAAGCCATGCAAGGCTATGACCCGCTCGACTGCCCGCGTGATGCCGCGCAGCTCACCCGGCCAGGCATCCTGCAGGGTCGGCAGCAAGGCCCGACCGAACAGGGCCGTGCGCGCATCGCGCACCAGGCCCCAGCAGTCGTAGTCCACGGGGCCACGCCCGCCTCGCACATAGCGCGTCCGCAGGAACTGCCTCATTGGTACTTGACGCCAGGCGCCTTGTCCGCCGTGTAGCGATCACGCGGCCAGGCCAGATTGAGCAGATCGAAGTAACTGGCCTCAATCTGCAGAGCATTGCTATTCAGATCGCCTCCCTGGATCAGCATGCGCTTCGGTGCAGCCGCCGGCGCCGATGTGTCGGTCGACACATACTCGCGGTAGACCACATACGAAGGCTGGCCAGAGTCGAGCGCATCACTGATCAAGCGGTGCGCGCGACCATCGACCACTCCCAGGCCAAAGCGCAGAGACTGGTTTCCGATGGTGCTGCGCTCCGGCAGGGAGATCTCCAGGCCGCAGGCCTCAAAGAGCTGCGGCACCCCGTCCACCCCCAGCGTGAGATCTTCATAGCTGTGCGCTAGACGTATGTGCTCGCCACCCGGCAGCTCGATGTCCAGAGTACAGATGCGCACGGTCGTCACATCGTCGCCGGCATAGAGCAGCTTCAAGGCTGTACTGGTTGCCATGTCTACCCCTCCGGCCATTCTTGATTCACCGCCCGGTCGATGATGCTGGAGCCGATCACCAACTCCGGCAGCAAGCCCCAGCCAGGCGGCAGCAGCGGCCGCGCCCACACCTCAATCGGAGCGGAGATCTGCCAGCGGTCGATCCCCACCAAATCCGGGCCTTCATACATGTCCGCGAATCGGCAAAGCAGCTTCCCCGGCCCCATGGGCGTCCTGAGCGGCATGTTGAACCACTCCGTACCATCGATCAGCGTCTCAACAAACCACGCCTCAAAGGACAGTGCTTGCGCCTCCGTCATCAGCCATGCACACGTGTGCATACTCGGCACACTCTTAAATTTGCGGCGCTGCCGAGACCGCCCCGATGCCATAGGGGTTCGCACAAATGGCTTGACGTGTCGGGTTGTATGCCCATCACGCAGCACGCAGGGGAAGCCCTGCGGCCAGTCAATGTTTGAAGTGAATGCCATCTATCGTCCTCGGCGCGTCAGCCCGTAAGTTGTTTCCAGCGCAGTTGCTTCCTCGCCGCCGCTGCGGATATTGCGAACAAACACGTTCGTGCTGTAGCTGCCATCAGCGTTTTGCGTCTGCTCGATCTGGCCGGCCTTGCTGGCGTCCTCGATGACATTGACGATGGGTGCGCTGCCTGCAAGCTGCGCCGCATAGTCAGCACGCGTTGCAATACGCGGCGCACCAACAACGCCCCCGCTGGCATAGCCCGGCATGCCGTGCAGGCTGCGACGGAATGCCTCGAATGCTGCAGGCCCACCGAGCGCGGCCATGTCGTCCTGGTTGAGAACGCCCTCGCCCGCATGCACCCAGCCCGCGATCTGCAGCCGTGCACCAGGACCGGTATAGCCACCCTGGTCAAAGCCGGGGATCATGGCCAGACCTTGGCTCAGGGCCACCGTGCTGGCAATGCCCGCACTGGCAGGCGCCGCATTCGCACCAAACGATGCGAGCGAAGCCATGGCAGCAGCCGGCGCCCAAGCTGCAGCAGTCGCAGCACCAGCAGCCAGAGAAGTGGCTACACCAGCCGCCTGCAACGTATCGCCCAGCAGCTTATTGGCCACCATCTGGATGCCCATGCGGATCAGCATGCGTAGCACTTCTTCGCCAATTGAAGCGAACAGGCTCCCCACATCCATCTTGCCGGTCTTGACGAAGTTGACCAGCATGTCCTCCATGCCAGTGAAGGCCCTGGATGCGATACCCTGCGCCTGCGAGTACATGTCGCGGGCGTTTTCCAGATACGTTGCGAGACCCGACTGAGCACCGAGCAGCCAATTTCCCTCGCGCTCGCGCTTTTGCTGCAGGAAGTCTTCATACAGCTGCAGCTCCTGCTGCTGGGCGGTCTGCGTGATCCGAATACGCTCAGCAAACGCGGCCTGGATGCGTTGACGCTCTTTCTCAGTATCCGCACCGATGACTGCGCTGGCCTGGTCTTGCTGCAGCTTTCTCAGCTCTGCCTGGTGCTGCTGCATCAGCGAGATCTTTTCGTGCAGCTCTGCGGCAGACTTATCACCCATCCCGTAGGTCAGAAGCTCCAACTGCAGTTGCTGCTCTTTGGCGATCAGACGGTTCTGCGCCTCATAGAGCACATTGCTGCGCTCCACTTCGACCGCACGCTGGCGCTCTGCCTCCTTAGACATATCGATGGCCGTTGCAAGGCCAGTCGCTTTGCTGAGCTGAGACTCTGAGAGCTTCAAGCTTTTGCTTTGGATATCGTAGAAGAGCTGCTCGTATGCCGATCTCTCCTCAATCTTGAAAGCCTGATCTCGCAAGGACTGCAAGAACTTTTCTGCGGCCTCCTGATCTTTTTCGGCTTGGGACTTGCCTTTGCCTCCATCAGGTTTCGGCGGCGTTACCGGGGAATAGGGTCCTTTGGGCTTCGGAGGCTCCGGGAGCTCAACCTTAGGGACTTGAACATCCTTTTGATTTGCCCAGTTCTTTAGGGCATCCGATGCATCCACTGCCGCGTTCTGCGCCTGAAAAAGCAGATCGCGCGTCTTGCTTACATTACGCTGCAGCCGCGCATTCCCCGGATCTCTGCTGAGAGCTTCCTGGTGACGCTCCAGTGTGCCGGTCAAACGTTCGACATGGGCAGAGGCCTCCGATGCGGAAGCCTTCATCTTGCCGAAGTCATCCGTTCCAAGAAGCGCACCAAGCTTGTTTTTCGTGTTGATGAAAGCGACGATATTGGCGGAAGCTTTCACTACCACATTGGTCAGATCGACAACCCAGCTCATGAGCGTTGCAAAGGCCTGCCGCGTGCTTTCATCAGCTAGTTGGCTATTGAGCTGAGTAAGCGCCGGGAGCACCTCCACAGCCACAGCATTCTTGATGCCTTGCAGATTGGCTTCAAGCTTTCGTGTCTCATCACGATATGCAGCACTGGCCGCCAGCGCGTCCTGATTGAGCACCAAGCCATATTTTTGCGCCTCGGCAGCCAACTCATTCCAGGCTTTGCCGTTGTTTTGCAGCAAAGGCTGCAAGGCCGTAGCATCATTGGCCACAGCCTCCAGGTAGAAAACCATGTCCTGCTGGGACAGGTTGGCCTTGGCCAAACTGTTGTAGTACAGCTGCAAGGCATCAGCACCGGAGAGTTTGCGGAACTGGTCGATAGTCACACCGACCTTGGGAGCGATCTTCTCGAAGAAGTCCTTCATTTCGCCGCCGCCGGTCTGCGCAAAATCGCCAAACTTGTCCTGCACATCCTTGAAGATGTCGGCCATTTTCTCGCCGCTCACGCCAACCTGCTGGGCACCATAAGCCAACTCTTGAAAGCGAGTGGTAGACGTTCCAGAGATACGCGACAGCGTCTCAACCTCTTTGGCAGCATTGGCCGTTTCCTTGGCCAGGTTGACTACCCCTTGCACCGCCCCTGTAACGCTGATTCCCGCGATGGTTGCAGTGAGTACCGTGCCAATACCGGCCCATGCCTTTTCTACGCTTTGAGCCCGAGCCTTGAGCTTTTGCTCCATCTCTCGGGACTTGCGATCTGCGGCGCGCTCAGCATCGGTCATGCCTTTGACAAAGCCACCGATTTTGGCGATCAGATCGATTGTCAGTGTGCCAAGTTGCCGTGCCATGTTTCAAGCGCCCATAAGGATCGCCGCTCGAAGGCGGCATATAGGAAATCACAGAAGCTTCATTGCCTCCTCCAGCGTCAGCACTGCACCGCTCGCCGACCGCTCCCCCCACTGAGGAAGGAAGTCAGAGAACGCGGGTGACTTGCTGCCACGCTTGCGGGGCACAGTGCTGCTGACAGTGAGCGACACCGTGGCCCCAGCATTGGCGATGTGCTTGGCAAGAGTCAAAGGGCCGTGGAGCCGCCGGTACTCTTGCCAGGCAAGGACTTCTTCGTAGCTGAGGTTCGCCTTGGCTTGCGCAACTGTCCAGCCGCCGATGCCTGCGAGGACGAGCTCGTGGAGGAATTCATCGGCGGCGGAGAGTTTTTTGGGGCATTGACCTCATTGATAGCGACCACCATGGCCCAGGCCAGCGAGGGCCACAAGCTGTATGCTTGGTCATAAGTCAGCTGCTCAGAGGGCTTTTCAATGCCCAAACGGACAGAGAGGCTGATCATCTTGGCACCCTGACTGCGGTCAGGCTCCCCTTTGCCTGCGAAACTTTCCATCACGCCGAAAGGCTGACGCACGACCCAAATATGGTCGATGTGGATCGTGCCGTCCTTATCCAGCCACTTGATTTCCTTGTGGACGGGCGCGGAATCGACAAAGCCACCACGGTTCATCAAGTCCTGAATATTCATGGTGCGCGGCCCTTCACCAGCCATTCAGCCGCAGTGGAGCGCTTGATCTTGACAGAGCCCTGCACGGGTGCCCCGCCTGCTTCGAAGCCCGTGAAGTTCATGCCCGAGATATGGCCGCGCCAGGTACTCCAGGTACGTGTCTCAGGCAGCTCCCAGTCTTCATTAGCAGCGGCGGGGCCAGTGGGATCGATGTCCACGCCGTCGCCCCAGCCCATGGCCCAGAGCACTTTGGTGCGCGCCTTGTACAAGGACCAGAGCTTGACATGGCTCGGATCAGCGGGATCGATGCGCACCGTGAACGTGGCATCGCCAGGGGTAGTCAACCCGGGAAAGGTGGATTTCGACTCCATCTCTTCCAGGCAAGTGTCATCGTGCTCGTCACGCTCGTCCTCGCCGGTATCGACGGTCAGCGCGCAAGCGACTTTGATAACTTCAGCAGCGCCTGCGTCTTTGGGCATGAGCGCATAGAGCTGCGTGCCTTGGGGCAACATAGGCATGGCGGTTCCTTTCGGTGGTTTCCGCGCGTGGCGGGATGGGTGAAAAAATCAGGTACGGCGAACCCACCAGCTCACGTCCAGGCTGATGCGGTAGGTACGCGTTGAGGGGTCACGCCCCATGTCGCGAATGGTGTTGATGTAGCAGTTCAGCTCAATCGCGCTGCGCAGAGCATCCCGCACCGCCTTCGCTGATTGGGCAGACTCTGCCCAGATGTCGATTGAGAGCTGCCCCTCATCGGCGCAGGCACGGCCGGCCATGACGTTGCTGGGCAGCAAGTCGGTGCGGTACGTCACATAGGGGTAGACACGCTCTTCATCGTCGTTTTCGCCCCAGGGATAGATCCGAGGCTCCGGGTCACCCAGCAGAGCGAGCACGGCAGGCGACGCCTTCGCCACACGGTAAAAAGGCACTGTCATTTCAGCTTGCTCACGATCTTGGTGATCTGCTTGTCCAGATCCGTGCCGAACAAGTTGATCGCCTGCTCTGCCGTGGCCTGGGCCGCCGGCACCAGGAACGGTTCGGGCTTTGCCACCTCAGTGCCCAGTTCAATCAAATGCCAGTGCGGTGTGTTGCCCTTGGGGCCTGTGTCGGGGTTCCCCTTGGGGATACGGCCCTTTTCAGTGCCGACGCCCACGCTGATCATCAGGTCGCCTGTGCGCTTGTAGTGGCGGCTGCGAAATCGCTGAATGATGTTGTCCGAGATCTTGCGACCCGTTTCAGCATCATCAATGCTCTCTGCATTGATCTTGGCTTGCCTGCGCACCACGCTTGCAGCCTGACCCAGCGCCGACCGGCCAGGCTTGAGCTGCAGCTCGCGCGGCAACGCAAGCAATCGCTTGCGCAGCTCACCCGCGCCGCTCAAAGTGAATTTGATGTCATTTGCCATCGTTCACGCCCTCACTGACTGGGTGGGTCTGATACTCGCGACCATTCTTCTTGTCAGGAAGTGCGGCCGCGATGGGATAGATGCTGCCGTCATCGCTGACAAAGCGCATTCCACGTTTCACACGCGGATCTCGGTAAGTGATGATGTGAGCCGATATTTCGCTCTGGGCTGCAGCAGCGGCAATGAATGCCCGGCCGCTCAGGGGCTCAATGCTGGCCCAGAGCTTTCCGATCTCTATCCAGACCTCATTGATGACTGCACCTGTGTCCGGGTCCCGCCCGGTCTGCCGCTGCTGCAGGCTGAGCAGATGATTGAGAGAGCCAGCGCGAATCATCCGAGTGCCCTCCCATCAAGACCCACATTGGTGGGCAGATCCTGCTCCGCATAGTCCAGAGCAATGACTTCGGCCAGTTGCTCAATCGACTGGGCCAGGCGATTGACCGCCTGCGTCTGAGCCTGGATCTGCATCACCAGTTGCTGCTGGCTCTGCAGGAGCTGGCGCGTCAGCGATACCGAGGATTTGTTTCGCACGATTCAGACTCTCCTTCCCCCACTTCAGCATCCACTGCCGGCGGGCTTCGCAATCTGCACAGGCCATGGTCAAGCTCCCAAGCGGCGCAGAGGCCGCAAACATGCTTTGGCACCCGTAGGCAACTGGGAGGTGATAGTCCCAGTCACTACCTCTTCGCGGTTTGCGAACAAGTCGCCTAGCGTCAAAAGAATGCCGGCCCGGACCATATCCATGTCGTCATCTGTTACCAGAAGCGGGTATGGCCGCGCCGCTCCAGCTGCAATTGCTGCATCAAGCGCCGCCTGGCTTTCGTACACATCACGGTCCAGATAGACGATGGCCATGCGAGTGGCTGCATTGAGCTTGAGCTGGATATCGCTGTCTTCGTGATCGTGCCTGACACGCAGATGGGCCTTGGCCTGAGCCAATGTGACAAGCTCAATGGCCATGATCAAGCCTCGGGTTGAGCGGCGCTCGAATCAGATGCAGGGGCGGCAGCAGAAGAGTCGCCGGGTTCCTGTGCAGACGTGTGCACAGTGCCGTCTGCCTGGCCATCACTGCCGCTGCGCACCTGTTCATTACCAGCAGACAGATCAGACTGACCTGCGGATTGATTGCTATCACCTGGGCCTGCAGACTTGATTTCCTTCTGGCGCGGTGTTGTCGTGCGACGTTTCGATGCGTCGGGCTTGGATTCCTGCGGCTTGACTTCGCGCACCATGCCGTGGCGCTTGTAGTGGTCCAGAGTGATCTTGTCCATGGCGGCAGGCAAAGGATC
Source organism: Comamonas testosteroni ATCC 11996 (assembly GCF_000241525.1). GTDB lineage: Bacteria > Pseudomonadota > Gammaproteobacteria > Burkholderiales > Burkholderiaceae_C > Comamonas > Comamonas testosteroni. The sequence continues at coordinate 157,473 of NZ_AHIL01000041.1, read as the reverse complement.
ACCAGGCTTCAGCAGCTTGTCGCCGCTTTTGAACGTCTTTCCGATCTCATATTCCATTTCATTCTCCAAAGGCAAAGGCCAGCGCGAGGCCGGCCTTTGCGGTTTAAGTTGAGAGAGCTGCGCCTCGATCAGGGAGCAGGTGCAGGGAATGTGCCGGCAACAATGGCCTTGGGGCGCTCGACAGTGAAGGCCAAGCGCTCTTCCACCAGCAGGGCCACCATGTTCTTGATGAAGAAGTCAGCGTGCTGCTCTGCCACACGCACAGTGACTTCCTCACGGTCGTAGATGGTGGCTGCGAAGCCGCTGCCACTGAGAAACTGACCTGTGGGCAGACCGTAGCTTTCCACCACACGTTTGCCCCACACACGCGGCGCGGCACCATCGGTGGGTGTACCAAAGATGTAGGCACCGTCATTGGTCTTCAGCAGCTGGATGGTGGCCCAGTCCTCCAGGCTCAGCACCGAGAAGGTGGCCGGGTACAGCGCCTTGGCCACCTGCAGATGAGACCAGCGTAGGTGGTCGAGCATTGTTGTTGCCGGACCGCCAGCCGCAGGAGCGGGCAGGCCCGCAGCACTGTAGTCCGTGGCCTGGGGAACGAGACCCAAGAGATGACCATTCAGCCCGTCACCGAAGAGCAGATCTTCATCTTCCTTGATCTTCAGGCCTTCGCGCATACGACCATCGATCAGGCCTTGCAGCTGCGGCACATCGGCTAGCACTTGGCGGCTGATAGGGATCCAGTGTGCGATGGTTTCGACCGAGCTCGACTTCTTCTCAAACGTAATGCCCGATTCGTTTTTGGCAGTGCCTTCACCGTTTTGGGGACCGGCATTGTTGGTGAACAGCTTCTCCTGAACCCACTCCACCGCGTTGGTGGAGATCGAGACCGCCATAAAGAGGTCACGCACAGTGAGCGGAATAGCCGGATCCACCAGCAGGCCGCGGCGATCGGGTTCGATGAACGCGCCCGCGCTGGCTGCTGAGCTGGTCACAGCCGCCTTGCCGAACAGCGGGGCATTCATGGTAATGAGCTCAGCCGTGCCGCCGCGATAGGACTTGCAGACATCGGATTCGCCGGCCAGTTGGCCCAGGCTCTTGCGCTGCTGACCGCCACCGCCGAGCAGGTTGGCAGATTTGCGGGCCAGGTCGGTCAGCTCTTCGGTGAGCTTTTCGACCGACTTCTCAACCTTGTCCACCTTCTGGACCGCGTCCTGGAATGCAGCCTTGGTTGTGGCGTCAACGCCAGCAGCCTTGAGTTCTTCGTGCATTTTGCCGACTCGGCCATCCAGCTCGGTATGCGCCTTCTTCATATCGGCGACCGCCTGCTGAGCGGCCTTAGCCACATCGGTGAGTTGGCCCAAGGCCTTTTGGATGTCGCCGCCAGTCTCGCCCGTCAGAGCCATAGGCATGGCTCCAGCGGCTGCCAGAGCGGCCCATGTGTCGTGGGAGACCAGCGGAATGCCAGCCAGAGATGCGACGGCCAGGACCGCCATGCCGGCCAGGAATGCGACCGTGAGATGTTTACGAGTGAGTTGCATAGTTCAGTTCCAGGTAAATGCTTGCGTGAGTGCCTTGATTTCGTCTGCCAGCGTCTCGCTGTCCGGGCCACCATCACGGTGGCCTAGCGACTTGAAGCCGCCAGCAGCCAAGGCCTTGGCCTCGCGCTGGCTGTATCCGAGGCCACGCAGCTGCGCCTCGAAATCTCGAATGCTTTTTACGGAATCGACCAACGCGGCAGGGTTCATGCCGAAGGGCACCAGGCTGAATTCCCACAGCTCGGCCTCTTTGATGATTCGCACGTAGTCACCATCGCGGTCTTCCCAAGAGGATCCGCCGTAGGGGATGTCAAAGCCGACGCTGAGGCCATCGAGCACGCCGGCTTTCATGAGCTCATACGCATCGCGCACGTAGCCAACGCCTAGAGCCAGCTGGCCTTCGACGAACAGGCCATAGTCGTCTTGCTCAAACTTGGCTTTGCCTGCCAGCTGGTTGAGGTTGTGATGCATGGCAATACGCACTTGGCCATCACGAGTGGTCTTCACATTGGTGAAGGCGCCAGGCAGGATCACATCTCGCCCTAGATCCACGTTATTGAAGACCGCTGCGTAGCCGGTAAAACTCCCGTCAGCCTTTGCCTCCTTGATTTCAATGGGTGCAGTGATGCGATCCATCAGGAGTCTCCTTTCTGGTCAATCTGTTGGCGCAGCAGATCCAGCGGCGCCATGTTGAGCGGCGCCATAAGGTCATCAGCACCATCGACACGCGGCAGGTTCTCCCGTTCGCGGATTTCGTTGGCAGTGATGGCCGAGGCTTGCCGCAGCTTGAGATATTGGTCAGCACGCGCAGTGCTGTCGCCCCGAAGCAGGTTGTTGACGTCGAACTCGAAATACATGCCCGCCGAACGCTCGCTGGCTTCCAGCAGGCAGCTGTTGAGGCTGGCCTCGATGCGGGTCAGGTACGACAGCAGCGTGTAATCCAGAAAGTGCTTGTTGGCCTGCTCCGTGTTGTTGTAGCTGGCCTTGTCCGTCTCCATCAGCATGTGCAGCGGCACTCGGTAGATCCGGGCCACTTCTGCAATCTGGAGCTTGCGCGCTTCGATGAACTGCGAGTCGTTGTTCGTCGTGCTGATAGGCGTGTACTTGGTGCCGTCCGTGAAGAACGGATGCTCGCCCTTCTCGCGTGACTCCCGGATGTACTTCGAGACGCTCTTTCGGAACTGATCCCGCGTCATCTCGCCAGGGGCATAGTCGCCAGTGATGATGCCCAGAGGCTGACCACCGCTGCCGAAAAACTCAGCCGCATACTTCTCCAGCGCCACGGACAAGCCCAAGCTATTGCCGTGCACTTGGTGCGGTGCATATCCTTCAAGCTGCCCCACACCACCAAAGCCGCGCACAGGCATAACATCGCGCCGCTTGAGCGCACGTCGCTGGCCGTTGCGATCGGTCAGCCAGTAGATAAGGCTGCCGTCGCGCTGTACTTCAGGCTGCACCCGGCTTTTGTGCACGGGCTGGATCTCAATGATGCGACCCGTGCTCTCAAATCGAGTGACCGGGTTGTAGGCCTGCCCCATCGTCGCCAGGCTGACCACCATGGACTCCTTCCATTCGGGAGCCGTGAGGTAATCGCAAGGCTGCCAGCGCACAAGCGCGTATCGTGGATCGTCTTTGGCTCTCTCTCGGCCTTTGGCCGTAGTCCTGTACAGGTGCAGCGGCAAGGTGCCAACGGTTTCCGCAATCAGGCGGATAGCGGACCAGGCCGTGGTGATCTGCAACTGCGTGGCATCGCTGACATTGATGTTGGCCCAGGTGCGGCCGGCACCCAATGCTCCCCAGCCTTGAGGGTTGTTGAGCGTTAGGTCCGTGCCCTTGAGCACCCAGCCAGCGGCGTGCAGTAGGGATCGGCGGATGATGTTCATGTCGTCTCTTCTGCAAAGGAGTCCCAGAAGGCTTTGGCCTGCTGGGTCTTGGTATCGACCACCGGAATCGAAAGCGCACGCCCGAGCGCCATAAGCATGGCGAGCACACCATCGATCTTGTTTTCCGGACGCTCTTTTGTTGGAGCCCGTAGTTCGTTGAATTTGCTGACCTTGACGACAAGATTGCTCATCATCCAGTTCATGACGGGGTTGCCGTCGTGTACCAGCCGCTCCTCATGGACCAGGTTCTCCACCTCAATCAGCGGTCCAGTGAAGAACATGCTGCGCTGAGTGATTTCGACCAAAGGCAGGCCTTCATCCAGCAGCTGCCGCGCGAAGTAGCGAGATAGCGCCGGGTCGTAAGCCACCTCTTGCACATTCAGCCGCCCGCACAGTTCGCGGATGTCGTTGGCAATGACATCGAAGTCGGTGATGTTTCCGTCAGTGACTTCAACGTGGCCCTGATGCACCCAGCCGCTGAGGTAGGCGTTAGTGCTTGCAGCGACCGCCACCTCATTCAGATACAGGCGCGGGCACACGTGCCAGCAGCCATTCATCTGATACACGGCGACCAGCGCGGCGAAGTCAACCTTCTCTGCAAGGTCCAGACCCAGCCACACAGGGACGTCACGCGGAATTGCTTCCAGGCTGATGCCCGGTAGCGTGCGATCTTCCCAAGCCCTCATGTCCATCCAGGCGCTCTCACCGTTGACCCATACGTTGAGACGCTTGGTCAGGAAGTTGTTGAGCGCGCTGGGCATAGCCTTGGCCTTGCGGGCAGCTGCGGCCATGTCATCCTCAAGCACCGAGTGCCCGTAGTTCGGATTGGCCTTGGCCCAGCTGCTTGGCGCGTAGGGATCGTCGGCAGAGTCGATGGTGTAGATGATCCCGAACAGGGCCGGGTCATCAATGACGTGCTCAAGCACCTTGACAGTGTGCGTACGGCGCTCGTAGCAGATGCCACCAATGTCAGTGCCCGCTGTTGTGATATTCCACAGCAGCGACTGCTCACGCGAGCCGCGAGCCGAATCAATCACGTCATACACGGCACGTGTCTTGTGCGCATGCAACTCATCGATGACGGCGAAGTGCACATTCAAACCGTCCAGCGTGGAACCCTCGGCTGCCAGCGGCGTGTATTTGCTGGCCGTGTGCGCCACCGTGATGCTGTGCTGCATGAAGGCCACGCCCAGATACGTGCGCAGGTCCGACACGCGCTCGGCCATGGCCCGGCTGTCATCAAACACGATCCGCGCCTGGTCGCGCGTGGTGGCAGCGCTGTAGACCTCGGCGCCATGCTCACCATCGGCGCTGAGCATATAGAGCGCGAGTCCGCTGGACAGCGTGGACTTCGCGTTTTTGCGCGGCACCTCCACATAGCCTTCACGGTAACGGCGCACCCAGGTCTCTGCCTGAGTTTTGGGGTCCACTTTCTTGTGGATCCAACCGAAGACCGTGGTGATGATGAAGCACTGCCAGTCTTCAAGCTCGATCAGGCGCCCTTCACGTGCCCACTTTCCCTTGATGTGGGGCAGCAGCTCAATGAACTCGCAGGGGCGCGATGCGCGGGCATGGTCAAAGATGTAGGGCCACGATGAACTCGGGGCACGCGCCAGGTCATCGCGTTGACGCTCTACAGCCAGCCGAGTCCACTTACACGCAGGCACAGCTCCGCTGAGCACATTGCGCATATAGCGCTGTGCAGCTTCGATGTATTTGCTGGTCATGCAAGTGAATCACGGTGTTAGCGGCCTCCCACCAAGGTGAAAGCGGCGAAGCCAGTTGGCGCCTGCGGTGGCGCATCGATGCCGGGCAGCGTTGGCTGCACGTAGTTGCTGGGTGATACACGGCCACGGGCCGCCGGGCTCATACCGAAGTGCTGCAGATAGCGATTGACCTGCTCACGGTGACTCTTGATGAGCTGCACCATGACGCTCTGCTGGGCATAGCCGCTCGGTGTCACCGCATGGCTGGCCTCATACACCGCATCTGGATATTCCAGCCCGCGCTGATCCATCAGGCGGTTGACCTGGCCGTTGAATGCTTCCTCCAGCTCGGCCAGGCGGCCGGCTGCCTGGCAGTACAGCGCAAGAGCTGTGCGGTCCAAGCCGCTGATCAGGCCCAGCTCCTCCAGCAACGGAGTGATCCGCTTCCACTCTTTGCGCGCTTCACGGCTGAGGTGTCTCGGCGGAGCCGGGATTTCGATTTTCGGATTGACGCCATCCGCCAGATTCAGCGGACGCTTTCCTGCATTGCCTTCCAAAACACGAAGAGCAAGCGGCTTTGGCATTGGTCCACGTTGGGCCATGATTCCTCCTATCGGGGGTACCCCCCCCTCCTAAACCTGCGCGCGCAAAAAAAAGACTGGGGGCTCGGTTTCCGGTCGGTTCGGGGTGAACTTTTTTCACCCCCTCCCCCTGCCCGCGCCTACAAATGAGAATTCATCTCATTCGCAGCGATATCCGGCCCATGACCGTTTGACGCCGCGCGCCCGCTCGGCCTTGGACTTGATGTCGTGGCAGTCGTCACACAGGGGCTGGACGTTGTCCTCCGTGTCGGTGCCGCCCTCTTCAAGAGACTTGATGTGGTCGCGCTGGGTTGCCAGCTTGACAACGTCTTTGCGTCGGCATTCACGACACAGCGGCTCGCGGGCGAACAAATCAGCTCGCAGGCGCTGCAGTGGCCTGCCCGTGATGCGCTTCGCGGCCGTGGGCTTCTTCGACCAGGTTTGCTTCGGGTGCTTTGGACATCTGCCCGTGCCATCGCGGACCAGCACGCCACAGCCAGGATGAGAGCAAGGACGCGGGGCAGCTGACGGCACGGTGATGTCTCCTGAATATTTGCTGGTTACGGCTCCAGCGTTGATGGCGCAACCGTTGAGTGGTCTCGCATTCAAGTGCCAACCTCAAATGCTGTGTCGCTCACCCAGACACACGGCCCCTAGCGCTCTATGCATCGCGGTAATGGGAAGGCCCGGCATTACTCCACCTCTGTGGTGCCGGTTGGTTTTTATCGCTCGTACCTCAGCGAGCTGTTGGGGATTGAGGATTCCGGCTCAAGCGCGCCCAAAAGAAAACCCCGCACAGCGCAAACTGGCGGGGTTCCCGGGCAAGTACTCAGTGGTTAGGGGCACCGAGCACTAGCTTGCCGCAAATGTACTGCAACTCTCTATGTGGAAAAACTCCCTTGGGGCTGCATGTGGGAGCGTCTGCGCTCTTTCTCTTGAGCCAACGCCACCAACCAGGCATCAATGGCGCGGTCTGCTGCGTCCAGCTGCGCATGCACCGTGGATGGTGCACGGCCGATACGGCGGGCCGTGCCCGTGATACCGAGGTCACGGACATAGATGCAGTACAGCGTGTCATACAGATGGGACTTGCCACCCTTCAACGACTCCACCGCCTTATCCGTCTCCTCAGCCTCCAGGTGCAGCACCGGCATGACTGACTCGCGGTTCTTTTGCGGCTGCTCAACACTGGCACCCCACACGGCCAGGATGTTCTGCGATGGGAAGCCCAGCCCGTTGTTGTCGCGCCGTGCCCGCCACAGCGCCCAGTTATCCAGGCGGCGCTTGATGTGCTCGATCCGCGCCATGGTCAGGTTCCTCCCAGATCACCATGGCCCGCGATCATGCACACGTGTGCACAACCGAAGCGGGCAATCAAGCGCGACACCTCGACAGCCCGCTTGAATTGAGTGAAGGGTGCGCCGGCCACGTGCCCAGCCTCGCAGGCCCAGAACTGATCGGGCCGACCAACCAGGCCCAAGCGCACGATGCGCCACACATTCGAGTCCTTCTCTGCATACCGGCAAATGGTCTTGTACACCTCAGGCATCAAAGTCTTGATGCGCTGCTGCCCCTGCTCAATCAACCACTTCTCATGATCAGACCACTGGCCCTGACCACCCACTTTGACTGATGCCCTAACATCTTTGTTCATCTGTTCACCCTGTTCAGTTAATTGATAAGAGGGAATTGCGGATTTGCCCGAGCGCACGCGCGCCTGTGCCTATGCGCCCCGGCATGCGCTTGTCTCAGTCATCCAGGCTGAACAGTCATCAACTAGGCAATGCAGCAGCTTCAACCCCAAAAGAGAGGGGTAGTGATTGCTATATGGCACTAGGCAAATGCCTGAACAGCCTGAACAACTGAACAAAATCAACTCATAGGCGCATAGCAGTCCATCCCCGCCACTGCACCGCAGGCCGGGCGCACCATCACCCAGGCCACCACGTGGACGCGAATCTCGCCTCCAGCCACGTGGGCGGTGCAGCGCGATTCAGGCGCTGCCACCATGTAAAAAGAAGAAGGGTTAGAACGGTTCATCGTCTCCGTCCATAGGCCCATATCCGCCGCCACCAGCTGCGCCAATGCCAGCAGGTAAAGGTGGGGCCTCAAAGGTGGTCGTTCCGCCAGCAGAGGCGGCTTCAGGTGAAGCAGCCACATCCGATTGCTGGGTCCATGACGCGGACGCAGCGTCCTCCTCGGCCGGTGGCCACACATCGGGGCGGAAGTACACCCCCGACTCCAGCTGGCCGTTGACGCGCTGGCGGCCTTTGAACTGCCAGCCATTGCTTTCAAGCCAGGCCTCGATCTGCCCCTTCAAGACAGAGGTAGCCTTGCCAATGTCAACGCCTAGGGCCTTGATCAGGGTATTGATCGCGATACGTTCGGCATCGCTGTTGATGAATCGCGCATCAGCAGTGGCAGGACGGGTCAGCAGCTTGAACAGCTCGGCATCGACGGCCGACTCCTGCTGGCGGCTTTCCTGCATCGGTACAAACAGGCGCTCTTCTTCCTCCTCGGTCGGCGTGTAGCGCACGCCTCCCTTCTGATAGAGCGCATAGGCCTCGGCCATCAGCTGGTCGCGCCACTTCTCAATCCACTCGGTCTTGATCTTGTGGCGCACCGGCACAGGCCAGAAACGACGATTGCCCGTGCGGTCGCGCAGATACTTCTTATCGTTGGTCGAGCCCACCAGCACACACTGGCGCGGGAACTCCTGCGCCTGGTCACCGTAGGCCACCCGGTAGTTGTCCACCATCGACGACACAAAGGCCTTGATGTCATTCACGTCCGCCTTGGAGAAGCTTGACATTTCCTGAATCTCATACAGCCACTTGCCGCGCACCTGTTCATAGGCTTCTTTGCCCCTGCTCAGGTCAAACTTGGTGTCGCTGAACCACTCAGGCCGGCCCGCCAACAAGCGACCCAAGGTGGACTTGCGCAAGCCACCCTTGCCCTCAAGCACAGGCATATAGTCAAACTTGCAACCGGGCTCCATCACCCGCCAGACCATGCCCATCACCCAGTAGCGGCCGACAAGCGCCAGATATTCATTCATTGGCGCCTTCAGCGTCTCGGGGGACTCACCCAGCACATGGATAAGCCATTTGTCCAGGCGCGGCTTTCCATCCCACTCCAGGCCCGACAGCCATTCACGCACCGGGTGATAGCGCTCCGTATAGGCCACCGTAGCAATCCCGTCCTTGATGTTCTGGGTAGAGACATCGCCCACGCCATACACATCATTCAAGTACATGCCCAGCAGCAAGGTGCTATCGGCCTCAAGCCCACCCGCTTTGGCATGCGGCCACGGCCAGGCCTTGCGCACGCTGGTGCTCTTGCTCAGCTCATTGAATGCCACGCAGCCCTTGAGCTGAGGATCATTCTGCAAAGCGGCCACCACCAGGCTACGACGCAGATCCCAGCGGTGCTTCCTGCGGTCGTAGAACTGCCACAGCCAGTCCCGGTCGTCGGGGTCGCCCGATGGCGGCTCAGACCCGCCGCCGTCTGTGCCAACGGGGGAATCGCGTTTTGGGGGCTTGCCGCCGTTACCGGCCGCTGCCGCAGGGGCATCAGCCTGAACAGGCGCGTCTGCAGACGCATCGACGACAGGCAAAGGCTGCGCCCGGCCAAAGAAGGCCAGCACATCCTCGCCCGTCCAGCCTTCATCCTTGATGGCGTCCTTGCAGTCCCAGCCGCTGGGCTTCGCGCCTGGCTCAGGAATGGGCAACAGCTGCACAGTGCAGCCTTGCTCAGCCACCAGATGGGCACCAATGCCCAGCATCGCGCCCATGCCCGGCTGCTTATGTGCCGGCAGCAAAGCCTTTGTCAGTTGCAAGGCTTCCTTCGCCTCGGGCTTGTCCTTCACCTCGGCCTGCTCAGCCTTGGTCAACCTCTCACGCTGCGCATCGCAGTCAGGCCACAGCAGCACCGTGGCCCCGGCAAGCCAGTCCCAACCTGTTTTCTTCCACGCCTTGCTGCCACTGGGCCAGCTGGCCACGCAGTAAATGCCTGGGGCTACCGCATCCAGCAATTGCTGCAGCACGTCCGCCTTCAGCTCACCCTCAACCAGAATGACCGTGCGCCCATTGGGCAACTCGTGACTGGGGAAATACAACGGCCGAGGCTCGTCCCAGGTCTTCCACTTCCAGGCACGAGTCCCATCGCGGGCACTACTGCAAAACGTGTGAGGCAAAGTATCCTTGCCGCCATCGCTGGTGCGGTACCGCATCACAAAACCGTGCAAATCTGCGCCCACGCGGTATTCAGCTTTGTGCTCCAGGTCTTCCAACTGGCGATGCTTGTGCCAAAACGTCGGCTGTTGCGCATTGCCTGGCACCGGCCGCAGCGTGCTCCACTCCTCCTGGTCGCGAGTCTTGTCAGCTTTGGGCGCGGGTGCTGGGCGCGGGTTGGCAGCGGGCACCACAGCTGCACCGCTGGCCTGCTTCACCAGCCCCGCCACACTCTCCAGCTTTTCCTCACGCGCCACCTGAATGGCAGCCTTGGCATTACTCAGGTCATGGATTGCGGCATAGAGGCCTATCAGGTCATTGCCCTGGTCGCCCGTGGCAAAGTCGCCCCAGCTGCCCGACTTCACATTGACGCTGCAGCTGTGACCATGCCCGCCGCTCAAGTCGGCGCACCGGTACTCATGCCCGTCAAACTGCCCACCAGGCAGCCAGCGCGGCACCAGATTCTCTGCATTGGCCAGCAGCGCCTCACGCAGCGGGCCGAACTGGATGGGCGGCAAAGGTTCGCGGTGCTGGTTCATGCAGCACCCCCTTGCCATCCCTGACAGAACATCGACACGCCGGCGTCCCTAACACCAGCGACGTGCACTACAACCATTCCTTACCCCCAGAGCTGCATGGCCTGCGAAAGGCCGACGAAATCCGCCTCATTGGCGGCATGAACTTGATGCGGCAGCGCGTACTCGGCTGCCGGTCGATTGCGTCTAGGCACCTTGCGCTGCCCACTAATCACAAGGCGGCCATAGCGCTTCATCTTTGGGACCGTGTTGCGGATGGCGTTGAAAGCCACGCCCACCGTCATCAAATGAGCGGCAATCTCGGCCAGGGTCGGGCTGCGCTCAGGCGTCCAGAGCTTCTCCACGGCCTGCTCGATAGCCAGGCTGATTTCTCCTGCGGGCCTCATAGATCCACCTCCAGGCCGGCAGCGCGGCGCACATTGCGGTGCAGGCGCAGGAGCAGCTCAACCTCTCCCATGATCTGGGCGCACATCTGCTCGGCCTCGGCCGGCTCCACGCGCTTGTCCTCGGTGACTCGCATACCCAGGGCGGTCAAAGATCCACCCTCGACGCCCAGCTGCAGCAGCTTCTTCTGGATGGCCTCGGCCTCGCAGGGCCAGCCACCAGGAGGTGCAGGGGGCAAGGTCATGGCCACCATTCCATATTGCTGGTTCAGGGTGGTCAGCCACTTGAGGGCACCAGGATCCCGGCATTCCTGCATCCATTCCGTCAGCAGCTCCAGCATCTCCAGGTTGATCCACTCGCCATCAACGCCACGCAGACGGGCGCGCAGGGTTTCAGGGTGAATGCTGCGACCACGACGCATGGTCAGAAAAGTGGCAGCGGCCGAGACGCCGCCGGGGGTGTTGCGCACCGCGTTGTAGAGCACATCGCGCCATGCATTGGGAGACAGATAGCAGGTCACAGCCCACCCCCTTGAAACAGAAAAATTTCAGGCTTTCGGCCCGCACCCGCAGCAACGACACTGCGTCCATGAATAAAAAAGCCCACCGCCCGCAGCACAACAAGCCGCACACACCTTCCCGCGTGTGCAGCACCTTGATGGAGCGAGGAGACAAAACGCCCGGCAGCTGTACAGCTCCGATCTGGGCGGTGGGTGAAGTTCAGGCCGTCAACCAAGGGATGACTCCTGCGAAGAGGTCTCCAGCTCGGGCCAGATATCAGGCCAGTCAAACGGCCTCAACTCTTTGCGCGACACACCGAACTGCTTCTCTATCCGAACGCAGCTCACTGGATCAGGCAGCGTCCCACGCTTGCGCCAATTGCTAATGACCGACTGGCCGACACCAATCGCGTCAGCCAGACGGCAAACGCCTTGAGCCCTCTCGATAGCAGTGTTCAGTGCATTCATTGCCTCGCATTATCACTCAAGTGATAGATCCAGCAACAACAAAACATACCAAAGTGATTCACACAAGTGATGAAATCTAACTATGGAAACACTAGGCCAACGACTCAAGCGCTTGCGACAAGCCAAGGGCCTCACGCAGGCTCAACTTGCTACAGAAGCTGGCTTCTCCAGCCAGGGCGGCATCGGCAATATCGAACGCGATTTGCGCGGATATGGAGCCAGCATCGTAAAAATTGCAGATATTTTGGGCACAACCCCAGATTATCTTCAAACAGGCATTGACAAGCACCTGTATATATCCAGTAATATCGAGCCCGGACCGAATATCAAGGGAAAAGGGAGATATCCAATCGTGTCGTTGGTGCAAGCTGGAAAATGGACAGGCAGCTGCGAGGGCGTTGAAGCTTGGCAAGCCGAAGAATATGGATACTCACCATACGACCTTGGCGAATGCGGGTATCTTCTGCGAGTTCGTGGAAGCTCGATGACCTCAAAGTCTGGTCCACATTCGTTCCCTGATGGGATGCTGCTACATGTCAACCCTCATCTAGAGGCGAAGCCTGGTCAGTTTGTCATTGCGCGCCGCGAGGCAGAGCACGAGGCAACTTTTAAGCTATACACGCTTGTCGATGGCGAGCCTTATCTTGAAGCCATCAACCCCGACTGGCCACACCGATTCTTAAAAATGCTTGAAGGCGACGCCATCGTTGGCGTAGTGGTTGACGCATCCTTTGGTCGACTTCCCTGAGAACTGCCCTCACCACTCAAAGCGCCGAAAGGCGCTTTTTTTGCGCCAACAAGCAAAGGCAGGCTACCCCGCGCCCCTGGAAGGTAGACCATCAAGCCACTTGAAATCACATATCTCAGAGCCCCGCACCGCAACACCCCTTAGTCACCCTGACTGGTGCGCAATCAATTTCGCACGCGAAAAAGCCCCCGCCTGGACAACAGACAGCCGCTCTTGGAACTTTTGCTGCAAAACCCCCCATGCACTCTTGGAAGCAGCTACTCAATAGAGCGCAGAACGACACTCACACACACCAACTCGGCACCTAACGCCGCGCTTTTCAAGCACGCAGACACCTGCATCACGGACACCGCGCACTATCGTGTACCCCTGCATCAAGCGCCTTGATACGGCAAGCACACCCACCTGCACAAGCCTCCCACTTCAAGCAGCTTGAGATTCATTTCTTTCCCCACATTTCGAATCCACTTGGTTTTCCTAAAGTTAATTCCATTTTGAATAATGCACCAATGAAACAAAGCGTATAGCAAAGAAAGCAAACAACGAACGAAGCAAATGCCGAAGGAAGCAAATAACGAACAAAGCGTATAACGAACAAAGTAAATAATGCACATACTTTGCATACTCCGTATACAAGCAAAAGCCATCAGTGCACATTAATTGTTTAGGACTAAATTCCCAAGTTGGATATTCAACTGGATTTGAAACACTCAAATCCAAATCAAGCGGCTTGATGAGAGGAATCTGGGTTCCCGCATAGAGCATCCAGTCGCCCCCCCCCAAGCAGAGCAGACCAACACCTCCAACACTCACGCTCGAAATCATCACTAGTGTGTTGACAAGCAAAGATCACTCGTGTGATTATTGGCGCCGCATCAAATCACACGAGTGATGCAAACATTGCCTTCATAGACATGTCGAGGAGTTGGGGAATGTCAAACACACACAGTGCACACGTGTGCACATCAAAGCGGTTCACGGAAAACCTCATCTGGCTCAAATGCGCATGGCAAGGCCGCGAGTCTTTCGCATTGCTGCAAAAGAAGCGCGATGCACTGCGCCCTGGACCGTACCGCAACGCGATTCTTGATGCCTGCACTGCACTCGAATTCTCGGCCAAATCAGACGAGAAGCACGCCATAGATGGCGGCTTGCTGCTGCACTTGGGCGTTGAAAAAGCCGCCAAACTCGCATGCCAGCTCTGGGAGGAAGCGTTTCGGGCACGTCATTTTCCAAATGGAGGCCCCACATGCTGACCCGCTACATCGTCACCTGTGGTCGCAAGCGCCGCACCACCCTGGCCACGGGCGGCTGCGATGCCATCGCGCGTGCTATGGCTCGCTTCGGCAATGCCCATCCCATCAGCGCACGGAGGGCCGCAGCGTGAAGACCATCCACAACACCAACAAGGCCCTGCTGCGCGTGCTGGGTCTGGAGGACATGAAGTACATCCAAGCCGTCGATGTCGCGCTGCGCCCTCGTCAATTGCCCGAAGTGACCGTCCGCATGACCGTCGATCTGCCTAACAGGACGGATACCCAAGTCTTTCGACTGATTGCTCCGTTGACTGCTGCACCACGCCCAGCGCTAGACCTGGACGCGATGTGCCGGCTGGCCTGCGACCGACTGCGCCACCGCATTGAGGACGACGCGCACGAGGCCATCAATCACTGCGCCTATGACAGCTACGACCGAGCAAAGCAGTACACCGGCTTTGTCCGCGAGTTGATCGAAGAGAGCAGCCCCTATCCATTTTGAGGTCGGACATGAGCACACCCATCATTCAACTGGACGGGGCACCCACACCCCGCATGCTCAAACGCAACCGAAGGGCCTACATTCGCTCGGCTGCAATCTGTGCAGTGGCTTTGGCCCTGGCCGCACTGCGCGTGGCAATTGACGCTGGAGTGCTGTGATGCCCAACGCATTGACCGACACCCATATCCAGCTCAGCGGCGTGCTGCTGCAGGACGCTGAGGTCCGCACCCGCCCCATGGGTGATGACAACACCCCCATGCCCGTGCTCTGCCTGGTCATGCAGTCAGACGGCAGTTGCACCGCCCCGGTTCGGGCCGAGCAGGTCTACCCGGCCGCTCTGCGCGGCGATGCCGACCGTGCAGCTCGCTCCATGAAAAAAGGCATGCGCGTCACGGTCTGGGCACCCATCGCCCAGCTGCGCACCACGCTGGGCATGTCCAGCCACATCCAAGTCCACGGCCGCGCCACGCAGGCCAATGCAACCCCACCCAAGGAGGCAGCACATGCCTGATCTGAATCGCATCACCCTGGTCATCGAAAACCTGCCCGATGGACACGCCCAAGTGCACGTGGACATTCCAAGCCCTCGCCCCGGCATGCGCCTTGAGACAGCAGCCCACGCGCTGGCCATCGATGCCGTGGGGTGGCTGGGCAAGCAACCGGCAGTGAAAGGGTTCCTGTACGGCATGGCTCCCCCGGAAAAAGCAGCGGCACCTGTAATTCCACCCCTTACAGCAGAGCTGAAAAAGATCCTCGGACTGATGTGCTTTCAGTGCGTAACTTTTGCAGAGGCCTTGCGCATGGGTGGACATGACGTCCCACGCAAAGCCGAAGAGGAGCAGGCTGCCGTCCTGCACTGGATGCTGACCCACTACCTGACACATGGCGATGACTGGCGCACCAATGCCATCCATGACGTGGACCGCATGCGCGCCCACTGGATGGCTCGGACTGAAGGAGCTGCAGCATGACCGATACCCAGGACACCGTCACCCAGGCCCTGCCCACGCCAGGCGCTGGCGAGCGCATGGCACATATCCCCGTGCTTAGCATCGCCCGGAGCCTGACGAATCCCCGCAAGCACTTCGACCCCGAGAAGCTCGCTGAGCTGGCCGACAGCATCAAGGCATCAGGCGTGCATCAACCCATCTTGGTACGCCCTCTCCCCGTGGAGCGCATCAGCGATGAAATGGCTTGGGCCAGGGCGGAGAAACGCCAGCCAGCCGAGTACGAGCTGGTCTGTGGCGAGCGTCGCTGGCGCGCCAGCCAGATAGCGGCCGTGGCAGAGATTCCGGCCATGATCCGCCTCATGACGGATGCCCAGGCGCTGGAAGCCCAGGTCATCGAGAACCTGCAGCGCGAAGACGTAACAGCACTGGAGGAAGCCGAGGGCTACCAAGTGCTGATGGACAACAACGGCATGAATGCCGACCAGGTGGCCGAAAAAATCGGCAAGAGCCGGGCCTACGTCTATGCCCGCCTGAAGATCCTGAACCTGTGCCCCGAGGGCCGCGATGCCATGCGCCAAGGCGAGCTGGACTACAGCTGCGCCCTACCCATCGCCCGCATTGCGACCTTTGACCTGCAGCGCGAAGCCCTGGATTGGGCACTGGAGACGAACTACCGCGATGAGAAGCCCAGTGCGCGGGATGTGCAGAGCCACGTCAAGACTAATTACATGCTGGACTTGCGCAAAGCCCCGTTCAGCCGCAAGGACGCAGACCTCTGCCCTTCTGCAGGCGCATGCACCACCTGCCCGCATCGCACTGGTGCCGACCAGGACGAAGAAAGCAAGGGTGCAGACGTGTGCACAAACCCGCCTTGCTACCGCAACAAGGAACAGGCCCACGCTGAGCAACTGCGCAAGCAAGCCCAGGAACGCGGCTGCGAAGTGCTGGACGAAAGGGAATCTAAGCAACTGATCGGCAGCTACTACAGCGACTTCACCGGAGTGCCTGGCTACAAGCGTCTGGACAGCCAGCGGGACTGCCCCATCGAGGGCAAGACTCTGCGCAAGGCCATCGGCGCCAAGGTCATGGAGCAGTCGGGCATCAAGCCCACCATGGTCACCAACCCAGACAACCCCAAGGAACTCATTGCCTGCGTGACGCCCGAGCAGGCGCAACAGCTGCTGCAGATGGCCGGCCACGTCGAGGCCGAGGAGAAGCTGGCGGCCGAGGCTGTCGAGCAAGCTGCGCGCGCTGAGAAGGAAGCCAAAAAACAAGCCCAGGACGACTACGAACGCGCCTGGCGCATGGACGTGTTGCAGGCAATAGTCAAGCGGCTACAGCAAGAAGAACAGGAGGTCGATCTACTCCTCACGCCCATGGCCAAGGCCGGCAACCGTCTGGCTGCGCGGCGCCTGGCAGGGCAGATCAATGGTGACGATGCCAAGCTGCTGTGCAAGCTGCTGGATCTGGGAAAGGTCGTCCCCAAGGAAGCCATCAGGCAAGCTGCCAACGACTGGAACAGCCCCCACCTGCTGACCGGTTGCATCATCGCCCTGCATGACCGTAGCTTCTGGAACCGCTACGACCTCGATACGAACGACTGGCGACCAGCACCCAATACCGAGCTGCTGGCCATGGCCGAGGCCTGCGGCGTGGACGTGGAGGCCGCAAAAGCCAAGGCCAAAGCCAATATGCGCGCGGCCGAAGCCGCCCGAAAGGCCGCTGCCACCCCTCAACCTGACGCCCCAAAGGCCGATCTACCCCAACACCCCGCTGCGCGCGCTGGCGGTGATGGCGGGCGAGGCAATGCCAAAAAAGGCAAGAAGCCCGCTGCGCGGGCCGGCGAAGTGCCGAAAACCAGCGCTGCGCATGCGTCTGCCCAGATCGCTGAAGCGTTGCAGGAGTTGGAAGGATCAGGCGCGGCCGCAGCCGCGCAGGGCATCGAGGGGGCGCCTGTGGCTGTCGCCCAGGCACCCATATCAGGCGCTAAAGCGCAAGGCAACAAAGCAGCCCCTGTAGCCGCCGAGGCGGCTCATGGTCTGCCGCCCGCCTCCGAGATCGAGGACGATTTCCCCTACCCGGACGATGACGCACAGCAGCCTGCTGGCGCGCAGGCTGCGGCCGTGGACGCTGGCCAAGGCAGTGCTGATGTGAAGGAAGGGGCAACACTGGCAATTGGCACGCGTGTGCAGGTCAATGAGTCAGCCACCGGCAAAAAGCAAAAGCCCTGGATCGGCTATTACGGAACCATCGCCGCGCAGGTCGGTGCTGAAGCGTGGGAGGTAGACATCGAGCGCGCCCCACGTTGCAAGCCCCTGCGTGTCTGCTTCCACCAGACGGAGCTGGAGGACGCCGAATGAACAGCGACGAAAAGATCTGCACCAAGTGCCGGGAATCGTGGCCGAACACCACGGAGTTCTACCGCCGCACATCATCGAGAAAGAAGCACCTACAGGGGTACTGTATTGCCTGCCTCAGCGACTACAACAGAGGACCAGCTCCAACTGAGTGGAAGACTCCAATCAGCGCCCAAAGCAGCTTGCCCGCAGCTACTTTGCAGGGCATTTTTCGCAACCTAGTGGCAGGAGCACAAGCATGAGCCGCACTAGCTTCTTCCGATCCGGGCCGCGCCATGTGCGTGACCCGCGCCAGGTCTTCAACCGCCATAACAGCAAGCTGACGCCTGCCGAGGTTGCCGAGACCATGGGACCGCTGCGCACGGCCTTTGCACACATCAGTGAAGGCGTGGCCACTCACAACGAATACGTGGTTCTGCACTCCATCATGCTGATTGCACAGGAGATCGAGCACTTGGGCATTGTGCGCGGCCTTCAAGAACACATTGCGGCCGCGCTGCATGCCTGCGCCTCCTACCAGGCGCGCAGCGGACATGCCGACAACTGGCGGCCCAGCGCCGTCCACTTCCACGAACTGGACGCCATACGAGAGATGGTGGATCTGCACGAGTTTCAACTGCAGCAGCTCACTGCCCGCGAAGTGCACCAGGCTGCACAACGCCTGATTGCACGCACAAAGTCTGCTGGCGGCGAGGTCTACCAGGCAGACAACAGCATGACCACCCTGACACCCCACAAACAAGAACAAAGAAAGCGAGCCTGACCATGGCCACCATCGCATTCCACTGCACCCCAGCCGCCCTGGACAAAGAAATGGCCGCAGCCTACTGCTCCGTAGGTGTCTCCATGTTTGAGCAAATGGTCCAAGACGGGACTGCCCCCAAAGCCCGCCGCTTTCCTGGACGCCGCCGTGTTGCCTGGCTGCGCTCCGAACTTGATGCTTGGTTGGCAGGACTGCCGCTTTCGGACTTGCTTCCACCAGATAACACTGGTGCGAAGAAGCCCCGAAGCATTAAGGCGCAGGTCATTGCACAAAGCCCTGCAAGCACCAACCTCTGAGTCACCGTCAATGGCGCGCGCGCAACAACTGTCTCCTGCATCAAACACGCAAATTTTTTACATATTTCCGACCCGTTCTGCCAGCGTACGTATCTACGCCACGGGCCTTTATCCATGCGGGATGAAGTCATTTTCTCAGCTGTCAAGCGACGCTCGAAATGACTGATTCAGTAGTTTCATCAGGCCAGACGCTTGGCGGCCGAATAGAATATCCACAGCTTGTTCAATTGCGACTTCTGATTTCTACCAAGAAGCCGTTTTTGAAAATGAAAAAGCCGCTCCCGGCAAGGAGCGGCCTCTTCAATAGCAAGCTAACCCGTCGACTCTCTTCTAGAGTGAGCCTTGAGTATTACTAGCAAAGTACCGGTTGCCATTGTAGTGCTCTCGATAACGCATTGCGTTAGTCGCTAACAACAGAAGAGGGTTTTTCAAGCTACGACTTTAGAGCGTCGAAGAAGTATCAACGACAAAACTCAAGAGTCATGGCCGTCGAGCTCGTCTCGATGACAACCTGTTTTCTGAATGGAGCAAGGCATGAGTGATTTCTCAGTCGCAATGCTGGCCATCGGCGGGGTGCTTATTGCACTGACGCTGCTGGTTATCGCAATCAAGTCGTAAGACCAAAGAGGCCCGCTCAAGCGGGCCTCTTTGCACCTGATTCCCAAACCTTCACCAACCGGGCTGCTACTGCTGGACTATTTGTTCCCAGTACGCAGACAGATTGGTCAACCACTCCCGCCGCTCATTGTCATAGCTGTGTCGGTTGTACACGCCGACGATCCCGCTGGGCAAATGCCCCAGCACCGCCTCGGCCACAGCATCAGGGCAGCCCAGCATGGCCAGAGTCGTGCGAACAGTGCGGCGCAGGTCATGAGGCGCCCAGGGATCAATCTCCAGCTTCATCTTCCCATTGGCACCCAGGCGGCCATTTGTTCCCGGCCGACTGCACCACGCGGCAACACCTAGCACCTTCTGCTCGACATGAGGCAGCATCGAGCCAGGCTGTGATGGGAACAGATGGCCAGCTCCATAAGCTGCAATGCGACGGCGCACCAACACCAGGGCACGCCCAACCAACGGCACCCGCAGGTCAGTTGCCAAGTCATTGCGAGCCATCTTGAGCTTGCTACGCGGGATAGTCCACCACCAGCCATCCGACTCTTGAGTGACCTCCTGGCCCATCATCTGCACCAGCTCCGAACCACGGCAGCCCGTCCACAAGTACAAAGTAAAAAGATCATCCAGCAGGCTGGACAAGTTGGGCAAGAACCGAATCAGCGCCACGACCTCCGGCCCCTGCAGCGCGCGTAGCTTGACGCCTTGATGCTCACCATCGACGATCTTTCCGCGACTGCGAAGCTTGCCCTTGAGAATCAGTCGCCACCAATTAGGGGTCTCTTCAGAAATCCGGCCAGCATCGAGGGCATAGTCCCAGGCCGCGCCCAGCTCCGTGCGCAAATTGTTGGCCAGGACGGGCGTATGCGCCCCCACCTTCTCCAGCAAAGCAAACGCATGTGTGCGCTTCACATCCTCTGGCTTCATGGGCAGCAGAAAATCGCTGTAGCCCAACATCAGGCGCCGCGTCTCCTTCTGCCCCTTGAGCTTGCGATGCCGCTCCACATGGCCCTGCAGATAGTCCTCGATCAGGCGCTCGACGGTATAGATACCCTGCGCCTCTTTGAGATGCGCTTTGGCTTTGGCCACTGCGCCGGCGCGCTTCTTTTCCTTGGCCAAGTCTTCGCCAGCATCGCGCCTGGTGCGCAACTCATCCCACACACCTAGCGCTGCTGCGTAGGTCATGGCAGGCCATTGCCCCATGGCCACCTGGCGCATGCGCCCATCGATGGGGCTCTTATATCTGTATGTCCAAGTCTTGCGCGTGGCTGTAGCCACAAGTCGCAGGCCGGGAGCATCATCGACAATAATGTGCTCCCCAGCCGCCAGAGCCTTGGCCTTCTTCGCATCGAACCCCATGCCGCATTCCTGATCGGCGTAGGTTTCCCGAGAGGACCCCAACCAGCTCGGCGTAGATTAATAAAAATCAACGCCAAAAACCTACGCCAAAGCGCGAAGTTTAGATGTGTTTTGGCATGGCGTTGATGCACTGTAAATAAAAACAGCAAACCAAACTAAGTGATTGATTTAAATAATAGTTATGAGTGAATCCTGGATAAATCAAGCACTTAGCGGCGGCGATATCTCTGCACATACACCTATGATGCAGCAGTACTTCAAGCTCAAAGCCGATCACCCCGACACGCTGGTTTTCTACCGCATGGGTGACTTTTACGAGCTGTTCTTTGGCGATGCCGAAAAAGTCACGCGCCTGCTGGACATCACGCTGACCACGCGCGGCCAGACCGCAGGCCAGCCCATTCCCATGGCCGGCGTGCCTTTCCACGCCCTGGAAAACTATCTGGGCCGCCTGATCAAGATGGGCGAGTCGGTGGCGATCTGCGAGCAGGTCGGCGAGATCGGCGTGGGCAAGGGTCCGGTGGAGCGCAAGGTGGTGCGCGTGGTCACGCCCGGCACGCTGACGGACAGCGAACTGCTTTCCGACAAGAGCGAAGCCATTCTGGTGGCCCTGCACACCGCCGGTCGCCAGCGCGTGGGACTGGCCTGGATGGCCGTGACCCAGGGCCGCATCCATATGGCCGAATGCGCGGCCGATGATCTCGGCGCCTGGCTGTCGCGCATTGCGCCCAGCGAGGTGATCTACAGCGCAGGCGTGACCGAGCGCTTTGAGCAGGCATTGTTTGCCGTCAAGCACAGCGGCTCCATCAGCTGCCCTCTGTCGCCCCGCCCTGACTGGCAGTTTGACTCGGGCCTGGGCGAGCGCAAGCTGCTGGAGCTGCTGGGCGCGGCCAGCCTCAAGGCCTGGGAGGCCGAAGGTCTGCCGCTGGCCCATGGAGCCAGCGCCGCCCTGCTGTCCTATGCCGAACACACCCAGGGCCGCAACCTGACCCACATCCACGCCATACAGGTGCAGCGCGACGACGAGCTGATTGCCCTGCCGCTGGCCACGCGCCGCAATCTGGAGCTTGTCAAGACGCTGCGCGGCGAAGATTCGCCCACGCTGTTTTCGCTGCTGGACAGCTGCATGACCGGCATGGGCAGCCGCCTGCTCAAGACCTGGCTGCTGGAGCCCGAGCGCAATCGCAAGGCAGCCATGCAGCGTCTGGAAGCGATTGGCGTGCTGCGCGGCACAGGGGCTGGCATGCCCCCCTGGCAAGCCCTGCGTGCCGAGCTCAAGGGCGTGAGCGATGTGGAGCGCATCACGGCCCGCATCGCCCTGCGCCAGGTGCGCCCGCGCGAGCTGGTGGGCCTGTCCAAAACGCTGGAAAAAGCGAAGCTGCTGGCGCAGTCCGGACAGGCTCCGTCGGCCTATCTGACGCAGATATTCAGCGACCTGATGCCACCCGAAGGCTGCGCCGAGCTGCTGGCGCGCGCTATTCATGAAGAGCCCGCAGCCCTGGTGCGCGACGGCGGCGTGATTGCCACGGGCTTTGATGCGGAACTCGACGAGCTGCGCGCCATTCAGAACAACTGCGACGAGTTTCTGCTGGAGCTGGAGGCCAAGGAAAAGCTGCTCACCGGCATTCCCAACCTGCGCGTGCAGTTCAACAAGGTGCATGGCTTCTATATCGAGGTCACCAACAGCTACAAGGATGCGGTACCCGAGCGCTTTCGCCGCCGCCAGACGCTCAAGAACGCCGAGCGCTACATCACGCCCGAGCTCAAGGCCTTCGAGGACAAGGCCTTGTCGGCCCAGGAGCGAGCGCTGCAGCGCGAGAAGTTCCTTTTCGAGCAGCTGCTCGACCAGCTTCAGCCCCATGTCCCCCAGCTCACGCGCGTGGCCCAGGCGATTGCCGCACTGGACGTTCTGTGCACGCTGGCCGAGCGCTCTCTGACACTGAACTGGGCCGAGCCGCAGTTCGTCAGCCAGCCCTGCATCGAGATCGAGGGCGGCCGCCACCCCGTGGTGGAAGCACGCATGGCCGAGACCTCCAGCGGCAGCTTCATTGCCAACCACACGCGCATGAACCTCAACACGCGCATGCAGATCATTACCGGCCCGAACATGGGCGGTAAATCGACCTATATGCGCCAGGTGGCCTTGATCGTGCTGCTGGCCAGCATGGGCAGCTATGTGCCCGCCAGCGCTTGCTGCCTGGGGCCCATCGATGCCATTCACACGCGCATCGGCGCCGCCGACGACCTGGCCAATGCCCAGTCCACCTTCATGATGGAGATGACCGAGGCCGCGCAGATTCTGCATTCGGCCACGCCCCACTCCCTGGTGCTGATGGACGAGATCGGTCGCGGCACCAGCACCTTCGACGGACTGGCCCTGGCCAGCGGCATTGCCAGCCAGCTGCATGACAAGACCAAGGCGTTCACGCTGTTTGCCACGCACTACTTCGAGCTGACCGAGCTGCCCGCCAAGGCCAAGGCCGCCGTCAACGTGCATGTCAGCGCCGCAGAGTCGGGCAGCGACATCGTGTTTCTGCACGAGATCCAGGCCGGCCCCGCCAGCCGCAGCTACGGTATTCAGGTGGCCAAGCTGGCCGGCATGCCCGCAGGCGTTCTCAACCATGCGCGCCATGCGCTGGAAGCACTCGAATCCCAGGCCGGCGAGAACGAGCTGCAGGTCAATCTGTTCGATGCGCCGGAACTGGTGGACGCAAGCGCCGCCCTCAGCCCGCTGGATCAGGCCATGGCCGACGTCAACCCCGATGCGCTGAGCCCGCGCGAAGCGCTGGAGGTGCTCTACCAGCTCAAGAAACTGAGCACCAGCGCCGCCTAAGAACACGTTCCAGGCGTTACGCACTCAAGCCCGGGCCTGATCTCTTCAGGCCCGGCTTGCGTTCAGGCCTCCAGCAGTTGCGGCTGCCGCTCCTGCACGGACGGGCGACTCTGGGGCCTGTCACCCAGCTTGAAGGCAGACACCTCGCCCATCAGGCGTGCAGCCTGCTCGCGCAGGCTGACTGCAGCAGCAGCCGACTGCTCGACCAGGGCAGAGTTCTGCTGCGTGGCATCGTCCAGCCCGGCCACGGACTGGTTGATTTCGGCGATGCCGCGCCCCTGGGTCTGCGAAGCATCGCTGATCTCCTCGATGATCCGCGTCACCCTGGCCACGGCCTCCAGCAACTCCCGCATGGTGCCCCCCGCATGCGCTACCTGCTGCGATCCACTGCCCACCTGGGTCACCGAGTCAGTGATGAGCTGGCGCACTTCCTTTGCAGCCTCGGCCGAGCGCTGGGCCAGGCTGCGCACCTCGGCTGCCACCACGGAAAAGCCCCGGCCCTGCTCGCCGGCACGCGCGGCCTCGACGGCTGCGTTCAGCGCCAGGATGTTGGTCTGGAAGGCGATGGAGTCGATCACGCCGATGATGTCGGCAATCTTGCGCGACGAGTGATTGATGCCCTCCATGGTCATCACCACCTGCTCGAAGGCCGCACCGCCACGCTCGGCCACGCCGCGCGCCGACTGTGCCAGATCGCCCGCGCTGCGCGTGGCCTCGGTATTGGCCTGCACGCTGTCCGTCAGCACCGACAGCGATGCCGCCGTCTGCTGCAGGGCGCTGGCCGCCTGTTCGGTGCGCTGGCTCAGGTCCTGGTTGCCCTGGGCCACCTCTGAGCTGGCCACTGAAATCGAATCGGCGGCCTGGCGTACGGCCCCCACCATGCGCTCCAGTGACGAGACAAAGCGGTTGAAGGCCGAGGCCAGCGCCCCCACCTCGTCATTGCTCTCCACCGGCATGCGGCGGCTCAGGTCGCCATGGCCGTCGGCAATCTCCTCCAGCATGCGCGCCGCGCGCCCCACGGGTGCCGCAATCGCCCGGCTCACCAGCCAGATCACCAGCAGGCCGATGCCGCCGCCCACCAGGCCGGCCACGGCCGAGGTCAGCGCAATGGTTCGCCGCACGCCGCCCAGCACCTGGGCCTCGGGCAGCTCGGCAACCACGTACAGGTCCAGCTCGGGCACATAGGAGGAAGCAATCAGTTGGCGGCCCGACGGCGCCTCGTACATGGAATGGGCAAAGCGCTCGCGGTTCAGCAGCGCAGCGCTGAGCTCGATGCTGAAACCGGGCCGGTCCTTGAGCCAGTGCTTGCCGTCCACCAGGGCCGGGTCGCGGTGCACGAGAATGCTGCCGTTGCCACGCACCAGGGAGACCGAGCCGGACTCACCGACCTTGTAGGCACGCACGGCCTGGGCCAGCCCGTCCACCGACAGGCCCAGGCCCGCAATGCCCTGCCTGCCCTGGCCCGCATCGAAGCGGACATTGATGAACAGCATGTAGGCGCTGGAGCTGACGTCCTTGTCGATCTCCAGCACCTGCGACTTGTCGCCGGCCAGCAGGTCGTAGAACCATTGGTCACCCTGGCCCTTGGGCGCGAGCTTGCGCACCGGCCCCTGCTCGCCGAAATACTGGCCCGTGGTGCCCGACACCCAGAACACCGATGAGGCCCCGGCCTGCTGCTTGACGGCCTGAGCGTATCTGGCCCACGCGGCATTGCCCTCCTCGGGCTCGCCCGCGGCCTCCCAGTCCAGCACAAAGCTGTTGCCAGCCACCGACCTGGCCATGGCCAGCGGCGTGCCGATCTGGCGCAGGATGTCGTTGCGAATCTCCCCCACCACGGCCGGAAGCTCCTGCCCCACCACACGTTCGCGCAGGCTGGTGCCCGTCAGCACAAAGCCCAGCGCCGTGGAAATCGCCACGAACAGCAACAGGCAGGCCAGCATGCTGGACATGAGCTTGGTCCGTATCGACAGGTTGCGGAATGCGTGCATGGGAGTCCCTCTTCTAGCCAGCTGTAAGCAAGTGTTCTATCAAGGGGCGGCATCTTCTCACGCATCCCGGGCGTGCATCTCAGGGACTTCCTGAGCCGGGCCCCGCAGCCGGGCCTGGGCAGGGCATTGGCAACAGTGACAGGGCCGCCAACGGCACTATTAAAACCCTTCTAAAATCACGTGGCAGCCTGCGTTTTAAGCTATCTATTTTGAAGCACAAAGCACTTGCTGTGCCTGGCATTCATACGTTTTTCATTATTGTCTTTATCACCCATGACATACTGCGTCGCCCTCAAGCTCAACGCCGGCCTGGTGTTTCTGTCCGACTCCCGCACCAATGCCGGACTCGACCAGATCAGCACCTTCCGCAAGGTCATGCTGTATGAGCAACCGGGCGAGCGCTTCATGGTGCTGCAATCGGCCGGCAATCTGTCCATCACCCAGTCGGTGCGCGAGCTGCTGGAGAGCTTTCAGCTGCACGACACGACCACGGACGAGATGCTGACCATCTGGAATGTGCGCAGCATGTTCGATGCCGCGCGCGTGCTGGGCGCTGCCGTGCGCCATGTGCATGAGCGCGAGGCCGCAGCCCTGCAGCGCGCCGGGGTGGACTTCAATGTCTCCATGATTTTTGGCGGACAGATCCAGGGCGAGCGCATGCGCCTGTTCCAGGTCTATTCGGCGGGCAACTTCATCGAGGCCACGGGCGAGACGCCCTACTTCCAGATCGGCGAATCCAAGTACGGCAAGCCCGTGCTGGACCGCGTCATCACCTCCGAGACCCCGCTGGACGAAGCCGCCAAGTGCGCTCTGGTGTCCATGGACAGCACGCTCAAGTCCAACCTCTCGGTGGGCCTGCCGCTGGATCTGATCGTCTACGAGAACAACCGCTTCGCCACGGACCGCATTGTCTGCCTGGACGCCGACAACCCCTATCTGCGCATGCTGCACGACAGCTGGGGCGAGCGCCTGCGCCATGTCTTCGACAGCATCGACGATCCGGCCTGGGACGGCGGCCAGACCGATACGCCGATCCGCATTCACAGCCCGCGCGCCCATCCGCTGATCAAAGTGGGAGCCCCCGTTGCATCACGCTCGGCCCACGGGCTGGGTGCAGGCAATATTCCCCCCGCCGCGCTGCGCCAGCCCGTGGTGCCGGCTCAGGCCGGCCTGAGCATGGCCGATGAATACCAGCGCCTTCAGACGGCAGAAGAGCAGGCTCGCATGCAAAGACAGGCAGCCCTGTCCAAGCGCTAAACTGATCGACGCATCCAACGCCCCTTCGGGGCGTTTTTCCTGTCCAGCCCGTCCCGCGCCATGTCCCAACCCACTACCAGCACCAGCACGACGAACACCCTGCCCGTGGTCTTCGCGCATGCCAACAGCTTTCCCATAGGTACCTATCGCCTGCTGTTTTCGCTGCTGCGCCAGCGCGGTATCGAGGCTGGCGGCGTGCAGCGCTTCGGCCACGACCCGCAGCGCCCGGTCACCAACCACTGGCCGCATCTGGTGGACGAGCTCATCGAATATATCGAGCAGCAGGTCGAGCAGCATGGCCGGCCGGTCTATCTGGTGGGCCACTCGCTGGGCGGCATTCTGAGTTTTCAGGCCGCCTCCAAACGCCCCGATCTGGCGCGCGGCGTTCTGCTCATCGACTCGCCCCTGCTGGGCGGCTGGAAGGCGAACGCCGTGGGCCTGGCCAAGCAGACGCAGATCGTGGCCTCTGTCTCCCCCGGCAAGATCAGCCAGCGCCGGCGCACCACCTGGGCCAGCAACGAAGAGGCGCTGGAGTACTTTCGCGGCAAGAAGGCGTTTGCCCAGTGGCACCCGCAGGTGCTGCAGGACTATGTGCAGCTCGGCCTGGAGGACGACCAGGGCAAGCGCAGCCTGCTGTTCAGGCGCGAGGTGGAGACCGCCATCTACAACACCCTGCCCAGCAATCTCAACAACCAGCTCAGGCGTCACCCCGTGCGCTGCCCGGTGGCCTTCATCGGCGGTCGCTCGTCGGTGGAGATGCGCCAGGTGGGCATGGAGATGACGCAGCGCATCACCCGCGGGCGCATCACCATGCTGGACGGCGGTCATCTGTTTCCCATGGAGCGCCCCGAGGCCACAGCCGCCGCCATCGAGGCGTCACTGCTCAATATGGAGCAGACCATTTTGCAGAAACTCGCGGCAAGCACTCATAAATAGATAGCTTCTTGCGCTTATCAGATAACGATTTCATCATCAAAATTATCTGAAATTCAATCAGAACAAGCGCTGTTAGCTATTAAAAAAAGCCGCTTGCTATCACGCAAGCGGCTTTTTTGTGGGCAGCGCCAGGCAGCTCAATGGTGCCAGTCGACGATGCCGGTATAGGCCGTCACCAGCACGATGATGCCGAAAACGATGCGGTACCAGGCAAATGGCACAAAGCTGTTGGTGGAGATAAAGCGCAGCAGCCAGCGCACGCACAGCCAGGCGCTGATGAACGAGAAGATCAGGCCCACGGCAAACAGCGGCACATCCGCCATGGACAGCAGCGCGCGCTCTTTGTAGAGGCTGTAGACGCCCGCGCCGATCAGCGTGGGCATGGCCAGAAAGAACGAGAAGTCCGTGGCCGCCTTGCGCGACAGGCCCATGAGCATGCCACCGATGATGGTGGAGCCGCTGCGGCTGGTGCCGGGCACCAGGGCAAAGCACTGCACCAGGCCGACCTTGAGCGCATCGAGAGCCGTCATATCGTCCACCGACTGCACGCGAGTGGCGGCGGCGGGCCGCTTCTCGGCCCACAGAATCACGAAGCCGCCGAGGATGAAGGTGGTCGCCACGATGACCGGCGTGAACAGGTGTTCCTGCACATATTTGCCGAACAACAGTGCCAGCACCACGGCAGGCAAAAAGCCGATGAGGACATTGAGCGCGAACTTTTGCGCCTGGCGGCTGCTGGGCAGCTCCACCAGCGTGTCCCGGATCTTCTGCCAGTACACCAGCATCACGGCAAAGATGGCCCCGGTCTGGATCGCAATCTCAAACACCTTGGCCTTGCCGCCGACAAAACCCATCAGCGAACCGGCCAGGATCAGGTGGCCGGTTGAGGAAATCGGCAAGAACTCGGTCAGCCCCTCCACAATGCCCATGATGGCGGCCTTGACCAGCAATAAAGTATCCACGCGAATCGTCCTTTGGATGCAGGGTTGAAGCAAAGCCGCCCATTATCCGCTCGCCATTTTCCCGCTCGCGCTCACAAGACCTTTTCCGGCCACCAATCGACAGACAATCGCAAACTTTTACAAGACACGGTCGGCGCTTCTGGGCAAAGTCACGCGCTTGTGCTGCAATAGCTGCGCGCCGGTTGTCGGCGTTTTTTCAAAAATCACACCATCATGAAAAAATTTGTGGTCCTGGCTGTCGTGTCCCTGGCCTGCAGCATGAGCATGGCTGCCGGCGACAAACCCAAAACCGCCCAGCAGCAGCTCATGGGCACCTGCAACACCGAAGCCACCGGCAAGAAGGGCGATGAGCGCAAGGAGTTCATGAAGTCCTGCCTGTCCGACGGCAAGAAGCGCCAGCAGGAACGCATGAAGAGCTGCAATGTCGACGCTGCGGGCAAAAAGGGCGACGAGCGCAAGGCATTCATGAGCGAGTGCCTGAAGAAGGACTGAAGGGCCTGAGCGGCTTTGCCGCTCCCGCGCGCAGCGCGCAATGCACAAAGCCACCGCAGGGTGGCTTTGTGGTTTCAGGCTGAGGCAGCTGCCAGGGCCGTTCGCCGGGCACGGCGTTTTTTCCACCAGATGATGACGCCGGTGATGGACAGCATGGCCACCATCACGCCGACCACCGATATCAGCACACGTCCGAAGGTGCCCAGAATGCGGCCGCTGTGCAGCGGCAGCTGCAGCTGCACGAACACATCGGCCCCCGTGCCGTGCCAGGGGCGATAGCTGCCCAGCACCTCACCGCTTTCCGAGCTCACATAGACATTGGACAACCCCATGCCCATGGCCCCGGTTTCGTCGTCGGGATCGAAGAAGGACACGTTGTAGAACGGGAAATCCCCGCCATACCAGATGCCTCCGGCCTCGGTCTTGATACCCAGCCTCACCGCTTCCTGGCGCGCGATCTCGATGGCCGTGGCAAAGCCGATCTTGGGCTCGATAAAGCTGCCCAAAGGTGCCGGCTTGAGCGTCTCGTAGGGGCCGGGCGTGGTGGTAGAGACCTTGCTCATTACGGGATAGAACACCTCGCGGTAGAGATTGATCGAGAACGATGTAAAGGCCACGATGACGATCACGCCCCAGATCCACAGCGCACCCGCGCGGTGCAGATCGAAGTTGAGCTTGTAGGCACCGGCGCCCCAGCGTATGCGCCAGGACGGCATCCAGCGTGCCCACCAGGACTTGCCGCCAGCCTTGGCGGGGGCGTCCTGCGCCCCGGCCGCAGCCGCCTTCTTCTTCACCGGCAGGGTCAGCACCAGCGCCCAGAAGCTGTCGGCCAGCCACAACAGTGCGAGACCGCCCATGAACCAGTAGCCCCAGCGGTTGCTGCCCGCAAACGTGGGGCTGAGCAGGCTTTCATGCAGATGGCGCAGCCAGGGCATGAGATTGCGCCAGCTCAGGGCCAGGCTCTTGGAGTCTCGGTGGCCGGTGATGGCTCCCGTCACCGGGTCCACGAACACCGTGTTGTAGCCCAGCACATGGGGCTTGCCCGTGCCCTGGTCCAGCAGCGGGCGCACCAGAAAGGAGGCCGCCTCGCCCTCGCGCAGGCCCAGGCTCATATACGAGATCTCGGCGCGCGCATCGGCTGTCTGCACGGCCTGGGCCAGTTGCAGCGGCGTCTGCAGCGGGCCGCGCCCCGGCGTGTGCAGCATGTCGGCGTTGAGCCAGTCGTCGATTTCATGATCCCACGAGAGCACCGCCCCCGTGAGACCGGTCATGACCAGGAAGGCCGCGAGAAACAGGCCGACCCAGCGATGAACCACAGTCCACAGAGCGCGCATCAGAAGTCCACGCTGGCGGTCAGCGAGAAGGTACGCGGCGCGCCCTGGACCAGATAGCCGTTGGTGGCGTAGCCGCCGACCGAGGCCCAGTAGTTGCGGTTGGCCACGTTGTCCACGCGTGCATTCAGGGTCACCAGCTTGCCGCCGACGTCCATCAGATAGCGGGCGCCCAGGTCAAAGCGGGTCCAGGCCGGCACGCGCTGGGTGTTGCCGGCATTGGCGTACTGCGCGCCGGTATACATCAGCCGTGCGTTCAATGCCAGGCCGCGCACGCCCGGCACATCCCAGTCAGCGCCGATATTGGCCTGGCTGCGGGGCACACCCACCACGCGTTTGCCGTCATTGGCGCCACTCGCCGTGGTCAGGTATTTGGCGTCCAGCAGGGTCAGGCCGCCGAGCACGCGCAGGCCCTTGACGGGCTCGCCGAACACATTGAACTCCAGACCGCGGTTGCGCTGCTTGCCGAACACGCCGTAGACATTGTTCTGCACATAGGCGCTGGGCATGCTGGTGGTGAAGAAGGAGGCGCTGGCGCCGATATTGCCGCCGTCGTATTTGAGACCCACCTCCTTCTGGCGGGAGACATAGGGAGCGAACACCTGGCCAGCATTGCTGACGACCTGGCCCCCGTTGGTCATGGGCGCGCTGCCGCCCTTGGCCAGACCTTCAATGTAGTTGGCATAAGCCGACACCTCGGGGGTCAGCTTGAACACCAGGCCCGCCACCGGAGTCACGCGGCTCTTGTCGTAGCTGCCCGAGCTTGCGCCCGTCGTGGCATCGAAACCGTCGACCTTGATGCTCTGGTAGCGCATGCCCACTGTCAGCAGCAGGCGCTCGTCCATGAAGCCCAGGGTATCGGCCAGCGCCAGGCTGCTGGTCTTGATGCGCTCGGTCTCGCGCGGGCTGCCCAGTATGCCGCCCAGTCCGGTATAGCCAGGCGCAGGCAGGGCCACCGGGTTGTAGATGTTGTTGCTCTGGCCGGTTGCGTAGTTGTAACCCCAGGCATTGCGCTCGCTGGAATCGAAGGCCGACAGGGAAGCCACCACCGAATGCTTGACCGAGCCGGTCTCGAACTTGCCGCGCAGCCCCAGCTCGCCGGTCTTGACGCGGTTCTTGCGGGTGTTGTCGAAGCGGTTGACCGTGGCATCGCCAGCCGCGCTGGACAGCGTCAGGCCCGACAGCGCGTTGTCCTCGCTGCCCCGGCGCATGCCCACAGCGGCCCAGCCGGTCCATTGGTCATTGAAGTCGTATTCCCCGCGCACCGTGCCGAACAGGTCGCGGCTGTTGGAGTAGGTCCAGGGCTGGGCGTAGTTGGTCTTGCTGTCAGGAGCTGCCGGAATGGGCAGATTGCCCGAAGGTGTCAGCGATGGACGCGGCGCCGTCAGCTTGTGCTCCTGCCAGCCCAGATCGGCCGACAGGCGTGCACGGCTGCTGCGCCAGTCCAGGCCCAGCGAACCGACAGTGGTGTGGACCTTCTCGTTGCTCACGCCGGTGCCGCCGCTGCGACGCGCAAGATTCAGGCGTACACCGGCTGCATCATCGGGGCCGAAACGGCGCGCCACATCGGCAGCGGCGTAGGTCTGGCCGCCGCTGGCACCGCCCAGGGTCACACGATTGAGCGGCTCGTTGCCGGCGCGCTTGGGCACCACATTGATCAGGCCGCCCAGACCGCCGCCGCTGACGCTGCCCGCACCCGCACCGCTGAGAAAGGCATTCGCTCCGCGAAACACTTCCACACGCTCCACGAACTCCGACGCCATGTACTGGCGCGGCACCAGACCGTACAGGCCGTTATAGGCCACATCGTCGGAATACAGCACAAAGCCGCGCACAAAGTAGGCCTGCTGGAAGTTGCCGAAGCCGCGCGCCGAGCGCACGCCCGCATCGTTGAGCAGCACATCGCCCACGCTCTTGGCCTGCTGATCCTGAATCAGATCGCTGGTATAGCTGGTGGCGGAAAACGGGGTCTCCATCATGTCCTGGTTTCCGAGCACGCCGACACGCGCGCCGCGTGCCACCTGCCCACCCGCAAAAGGCTTGGCCAGACCCTGGGCCGAAGCATCGGCGCTGGCCTCCACGGTCACGGTCTGCAGGGCAGCTTCTGATTCAGCGCTGGAAGTCTGGGCAAAAACACTCTGCTGGCTGCACAGTGCGAGGGCAGCCAGGGAAATCGGTCGGAGCAGGAACATTATTGAAGTTATTGAGAATGATTTTCAGAATCGTTAATTTTAGTAATCAATCTCATTGCCGGTATCAAACACCCTGAAATTTCAACGGGATCCAAGGCAGGCTGCATGCCCTGACGCTGCTGCGTGATATGTGTGCGCGCACAAACAAACACAAGCAAAACCAGTACACCACTCACACCTGCTGAGGTGCAGCTGGCTCCCGTGTCTGGTCATTTCGTCGCAAAGCGCTGGTCGGCAGCAGGCCCGACTTGCACAGTCATGTGCAACCACCAGGAGCCAGCCATGCAACTCACGCCCTTGATTGCCTTTCACATGAGTTCCGCCATCGCGGCCACTCTTGCCGGAGCCATCGCCCTGTGGGCCAGGCGCCATGCCAGCCCGCTGCCCTGGCTGCACAGAATCGCAGGCTATGGCTTTGTGCTGCTCATGCTGGCCACTGCCATCTCCGCATTGTTCATACGCGACTTCAAGCTGCCCAACTGGGCAGGCTTCACGCCCGTTCATCTGCTGATCCCCGTGACGCTGGGAGGCCTGGCCTTGTCTTTCTGGCATCTGGCCCATCGACGCATTGCCCAGCACCGCAGCGTCATGCGCAAGCTGTACTTCGGCAGCTGCGTCGTCGCGGGACTGTTCACGCTGCTTCCGGGCCGGCTGCTCGGCAATCTGCTGTGGCAGCAATTGGCCTGAAACCCACCCTCATTCCACGCTCGACAAGGAAAAGACATGAACCCGATCTCTGAAGACGCTCTGCACCGGCAGGCACGCCGCCGCGCCGGCATGAAGCTGGGCTGGTATATCCATGCTGCGGTCTATGCCGCAGTGAATCTGGGACTGATGGCCCTGGCTCTGAGCCAGGGACGGCACTGGGCCGTCTACCCGGCTCTGGGCTGGGGCCTGGGCCTGCTGATTCATGGAGTCGTGGTCTGGCTGCTGGCGCCCGGCAGTCCGCTCTTTCAGCAACTGCTGGAGCACGAGCTGAAAGCGCTGCAGCGCAGCGAAAAGCGCTAGATGCCAGGCCCCCCATCACCTACCATGCCCGTCATGTCCATGTTTGCGCCCGCTCCCCTCTTTCGTCACGCCGGCATCACCGTGGCTGCCTGTCTGCTGATCGCTGCGGCCCTGACGGCACTCGGCCAGGGCCTGTGGGATGTCAACCTTGCCTATTCGCTGACCATCGGCCTGATCAGCTGGCTGAGCATCGATCTGCTAAGGCTGCGCTGGCGCGAGTCCGACGACATTCCCTGGCCGCGCGGCATGCGCGGCATGGCCGTGGTGCCGCTGGGAATTGCAGCAGGTCTGGTTCTGGGCAATCCGCTGGGGCACCTTTACGTTCAGCAGTTCCATCCCGAACTGCCAGCGGCAGCCCGGCCCTCCCTATGGCTGCCGCTTGCCATCACCATGGCGACCAGCATTGCCATGTCCTGGGGCTTTTATGTGGTGGGCAAGTCGCGCCATCTGCAAATGCAGGCAGAGCAGGCCCAGCGCCAGGCCGCCGAAGCCCGGCTCAGCCTGCTGCAGGCCCAGCTGGAGCCGCATATGCTGTTCAACACCCTGGCCAATCTGCGTGTGCTGATCGCCACCGATGCGCCACGCGCCGAGCAGATGCTCGATCATCTGATTGCCTACCTGCGTGCCACGCTAGCCGGCTCGCGCAGCGGCACCCATAGTCTTGCCAGCGAATTTGCCTTGCTGGCCGACTATCTGGCCCTGATGCAGATCCGCATGGGCGACCGGCTCAGCTATGGCCTGCATCTGCCCGCTGAACTGGCCGAACTGCCCGTGCCAACCCTGCTGCTGCAGCCGCTGGTGGAGAACAGCATTCGCCACGGACTGGAGCCCCAGCTGGCCGGCGGCCACATCGCCGTTCAGGCAAGCATGCTGGATGACCGCCATCTCCTGCTCAGCGTGCATGACAATGGCCTGGGCCTGCCAGTGCGGCCTGGCCAGCCGCCTTCCGGCTCCGGCTTTGGCCTGCAGCAGATTCGCGAACGTCTGGCCAGCCGCTACGGCGGCACTGCCCGCTTCGATCTGACAGCAGACAGCGCAGGCGGAACCAGGGCCTGCATCGTATTACCCCTGAAGTCCCAGCCATGAACACCAGTCCGCCGCGCGCCCTGATTGCCGAAGATGAACCGCTGCTGGCCCTGGCATTGCAGCAGTTGCTGGGCCAGCTCTGGCCCCAGTTGCATATCGAGGCCAGCGTGGCCGACGGCATCAGTGCCGTGCAGCAGGCGCTGACCAGACTGCCCGATCTGCTGTTCCTGGACATTCGCATGCCTGGCCAGACGGGGCTGGAAGCCGCCGCCGAAATCGCCGATGCCTGGCCTGAGGAGCAAGCACTGCCGGCGATTGTCTTTGTCACCGCCTACGACCAGTACGCCCTGGCAGCCTTCGAGGCCTGCGCCATGGACTATGTGCTCAAGCCGGTGCAGGCGGCGCGCCTGGGGCAGACCGTGCAGCGCCTGCAGCAGTGGTGGCAGCAGCGCCAGCAGGTACAGGGCACGGACCTTGCCATGCACAATCACCGTCAGCTCGAACAGCTGCTCGGGCTGCAGCAGCAACTGCTGGGGCAGGGCCCCGCCGCGCTGCAGATCATTCAGGCCAGCGTCGGCAACCAGATCCATATGGTGAGGGTGCAGGACATCATCTACCTCGAAGCCGCCGACAAATACCTGCGCGTGCTGACGGCCGCTCAGGAGTATCTGATCCGCACTCCGCTCAAGGATCTGCTGCCGCAGCTGGACGCCCGCGAGTTCTGGCAGATCCATCGCGGCACCGTGGTGCGCGCTCAAGCCATTGCCAGCGCCCAGCGTGACGAGTCCGGGCGCCTGAGCCTGCTGCTGCGCGAGCGCCCTGAAAAGCTGGCTGTCAGCCGTCTCTACGCAGCGCGGTTCAAGGCGATGTAGCCAGCTCCATCACATCCTCCCACTCCACACCCTGCATGGCATCCCAATGCGCCACGATGACGCTGCGGGGCCGCGCCGGGTTCTTGAGCTCGGCGGACATGGCAGCCAGCGCATGCTGCACATAGCGCTCGGACGGCTTGTCCAGCGCCGCCAGCGGCTCGTCGATCAGTACCAGCTCGGCGGCGCTGGCCCAGCCCGCTGCCATCCACAGCTTGCGCTGCGTGCCCGAAGACAGGGCCAGCAGCGGCTTGTGCAAATGCGGCTCCAGCCCGAAGCCCTGCACATGCTGCTCGAACTGCTTCTGCGACCAATGCGGATACAGCGTGCGCTGCAAAGCCACCCAGCTCTGGGCCGACATCTGGCTGTAGACATCGTTGAGCGGCTGGCGCGGGTCCTGCCAGAAGCAGGAACTGGCAGCCAGGCGGCCGTTGTCAGCGAACGGATAGTGCAGCAAGCCCATGCGCAGGGGCAATTGCCCGGCCAATGCCTTGAGCCAGCTGGTCTTGCCCGTGCCCTCGTCGCCCTGCAGCAGGCACAGCCCGGCATGCCAGCAATGCGAGGCCTCATGAGCCACGGTTCGGCCCGGGTAGCCAAAG
Source organism: Comamonas testosteroni ATCC 11996 (assembly GCF_000241525.1). Lineage (GTDB taxonomy): Bacteria > Pseudomonadota > Gammaproteobacteria > Burkholderiales > Burkholderiaceae_C > Comamonas > Comamonas testosteroni. The sequence goes on along the minus strand of NZ_AHIL01000041.1, from coordinate 121,310 downwards.
CTCACCTGCAGGGCCTGCACCATGCAGCGAGATTCGCAATCTTCATCGATATCAGAATTCATAGCTGACAATGCCTTGTATATCTAGGTGTACGGCTGTTTACTGCCAAAGAACCCACAGCCAAGCGAGAAGCAAGGCACAGGCACAATGACGTCCCCTCAATAGCGCGCAATATGCCATGGCTCTGGATTATCTGGAATTCGATTACAGCGAAGATGAAGAAGGCACGGGCACCTGGGACGCAATGGCCAGCGTCAAGGCCGAGCGCGTGCCGGAACTGACTGGCGAAATCGAAGCTCTGCTGTGCTGGGCCAGCCAGAAGTTTGCGGGCCGCCAGGGGCCCCTGGAGGATGGCAATGACTGGGACTATGACCTGCAGGCGCAGGACGACGACGGCGAGCCCTTGAGCGCCCGCTTCGACAAGGCGGCAGGCAAGCTGGAGCTGCAGGCCTCGGCCACGGGCCGCACCACGGTAAGCCTCTGTCTTTCGGGCTCCACCCAGTTCGGCGATGCACTGCGCCAGGCCTTTGACCTCGAAGCCTGACATCCAAGCCAGAGACTGCAGCACTTGAAGTCAGGTGCGCACTGTGCACAATGGACGGCTCCAAGCGATTTGCAAAGGCAATGCCATGACCGAGCGACTCTCTGCCCCGTTTGTCATCGAGCAATTCATCAAGGCACCGCGCGAACTGGTCTACGCGGCCTTCACGCAAGGCGAGCACCTGAGCCACTGGATGCGCCCACCGGGTATGGTGATGACGCAATGCGAAGTGGATGCACGCGAAGGAGGCAGCTTTCATTACGGCATGCGTGCCGAGGCCATGCCCCAGGCGCCTGCCATGTGGGGCAAATGGAGCTTCAGGGAGCTCAAAGCGCCCGAGCGCATTGTCGTCGTGGTGCAGTTCAGCGATGCCGCCGGCGGTGTCACGCGCCACCCGATGGCGCCGCAATGGCCGCTCCATACCTTGTCGACCACCACGCTCAGCGAGGAAGCTGGCGGCACGCGCCTGCATCTGGAGTGGCGCGCCCTCAACGCAAGTGCCGTGGAAGAAGCGGTGTTCGACAGCTCGCACGCCAGCATGAACATGGGCTGGAGCGGCAGCATGCAGTTGCTGGCCGGCTATCTGGCCAAGGTACAGGCGGCCTAGCAATCCATATCCTGGCGCTGCCTGGGCGGCTCGGCCGCATTTCTGCGACTGGCCCCGGCACGCCCGGCCTTGCTCCACTGATAGTCCACTCCGTCGGGCGTCTTGCCGTCCTCGACCGCAGACACGCCCACAGGCCCGACCATATCGCGCAACTCCGACGAAATCACCACATGGGCATGGCGCTCGTCCTTGCGCAGTTGCTGGCACAGGGCCAGCGCCTCGCTCATCTGCGCATCGGAGAAGGCCCGGCATTGCGGCTGCCAGACCGGTGTCTGGCCCTCGGACTCGGAATTGCGCAGGTAGAAAACAGCAATGCTCATGGTTTGATCTTCACAACAACAGAGCCACCGTTGTAACCCAGACCACAAGCCTGCACGACGCGCTCACTCTTTGCGCTGCCCCGCATCCAGCGACTCCCAGCGCCCTGCCACATTCTTGAGCAAGGTGTTCACGGCCGTCAGCCTGCGGTTTCTGACGCTGTTGAGGCTGTTCTGGGCGCTGAGCACCGTCGTCTGGGCCGAGAGCACATTCAGATAGGCCACGATGCCGGCCTGGTACTGGTTGTTGGCCACGGTCAGCGATTTCTGAGCTGCGGCCAGGGCCTCGGTCTGCACCTGCTCCTCCTGCGCCAGATTGACGGCGGCGACCAGGTTGTCCTCCACCTCCTGCAGCGCCGTCAGCACGGTCTGCTTGTAGGTGGCGGCATTCAGGTCCAGCGCGGCACGGGCCGATTCCACGGCCGCCGAACGCGCGCCGCCGTCAAACAGACTCATGGCCAGGGCCGGGCCCAGCGACCAGAACAGATTCGGTGCATTGAGCAGATCGGAGAGCACGGAGTTGCGATAGCCGGTCGATGCCGACAAGGTCAGCGAGGGGAAATAGGCCGCACGCGCGACGCCGATCTGCGCATTGGCCATGGCCACGCGGCGCTCGGCAGCAGCGATGTCGGGGCGCCTCTCCAGCAAGGTGGAGGCCAGCATCTCAGGCACTGCAGGCGGCGTCGGCAGGTGGCCGGTCACCGGCAGGCTGAAATTGGCCGGAGCCTTGCCCAGCAAGGCCGCCAACGCATGCTCGTACTGGGCACGCGTGATGCTGGCCTCCAGCAGGCTGGCCTGGGTGCTCTTGTACTGGGACTGGGCCTGGGCCACATCGGCCGACGACACCACGCCCGCCTGGTAGCGGTTCTGCGTGAGCTTCAGGCTTTGCTGGTAAGCCTCCAGACTCTCCTGCAGATACTTCATCTGCGCCTCGGCGGCACGCAGCGAGAAATAAGTCTGGGCCACCGATGCCTGGGCCGACAGACGGGCAGCAGCCAGATCGTCGGCACTGGCCTGGGCCGAAGCGCGGCTGGCGTCCACCGCGCCCGAGAGCTTTCCCCAGAGATCCAGCTCCCAGCTAGCGCTCAGGCCCAGCGAGAAGTTGTTGTTGATGCTGCCGCTGCGCGCCACGTTCTCGCCGTTGGTGTTGCTGTAGGTGCCGCCGCCGGTCAAGGCACGCGAGCCGCTGCCCGTGGTGCTGAGCGTGGGCAATTGCGCGGCGCGGCTACTGGCGACGGCGGCCTGGGCCGAGCGCAGACGAGCCACGGCCTGCTCCACGCTGGGATTGCCTGCGGCTGCCGCTTGCTGCAGCTGATCCAGCGTGCTGTCGCCATACACCGTCCACCACTGGTCTGGCACTGCCGCGGCCGGGCTGGCCGCCGAGCTCTGCGCCGGTTGCCAGATGCCGAACTGCGCCGCCTCAGGCGTGGCCTCCTTGAACCGGGCCGGCACATCCAGCCGGGGCGGCTGATAGGCGGGCTGGGTGGAACAGGCCGCCAGCGCCAGCGCCGTGGCAAGCGGCAGCAGACGCGGCATCCAGCGGGGCAGTGCCCGGGGAGAATTCTTCATAAAAGTGAGCTTCTTACGCTTACCCTGATTGAGGTTGAAGCCGATTTGATTCAAAAACTGTGCTGGCATATTCATCTCACTTCGCCTCAGCCATGGCAGAGGCCCGGCCGCCGCGCCTTCTGGCCGGACGGCGCGCCCAGAGGCGCAACACACGCAGACGCACACGGTCCAGCAGCACATAGACCACGGGCGTGGTGTAGAGCGTGAGCAACTGGCTCAGCAGCAGACCGCCCACGATCGCAATGCCCAGGGGCTGGCGCAGTTCGGCACCGTCGCCCCGGCCCAGGGCCAGGGGCAGCGCACCGAACAGGGCTGCCATGGTGGTCATCAGAATGGGGCGCAGACGCAGGTGGCATGCGCGATAGATGGCCTGGGCCGCCGTGGCATGGCCGCCTTTCTCGCGCTCCAGCGCGAAGTCGATCATCATGATGGCGTTCTTCTTGACGAGGCCAATCAGCAGGATCACGCCGATGAAGGCGATCAGCGAGAACTCGGTCTTGAACCACATCAGCGCCAGCAGTGCACCCACGCCGGCCGAAGGCAAGGTGGACAGAATCGTCAGCGGGTGGACCAGGTTCTCGTAGAGGATGCCCAGCACCAGATAGATGGTGATGATGGCCGCGAGAATCAGCAGGGGCTGGCCCGCCAGCGCCTGCTGGAAGGCCCCGGCCGAGCCGCTGAAGCTGCCGCGGATGGATACCGGAACGCCCAGCTCCAGCATGGCATTGCGGATCGCGTCATTGGCCTGCGACAGCGAGACATTGGGCGCCAGGTTGTAGCTCACGGTGCTGGCCGGCGTGCCGCTCTGGTGCTGCACGGACAGCGGCGTGGTCGAGGTGGTGATCCTGGCAAAGGCAGTCAGCGGAATCTGCTGGCCCGCGCTGTTGACGAAGAAGAAGCCGCGCAGCGTCTCAGGGCTTTGCAGATACTGGGACGAGGCCGTCATCACCACGCGGTACTGGTTGAGCGGGTTGTAGATCACGCCCACCTGGCGCTGGCCGAAGGCATCGTTGAGCGTGTTGTCGATCTGCGCCACCGTCAGGCCCAGGCGCGTGGCCTGGTCGCGGTCTATGACCAGCTTGGTCTGCATGCCGTTGTCCTGCACATCGCTGTTGACATCGGTCAGCTCCGGCAGGGTGGAGAGCACCTGACGGATGCGCGGCTCCCACAGGCGCAGCTCGGCCGTATCGTCGGCCTGCAGCGTGTACTGATAGGAAGACATGCTCTGGCGTCCGCCGATGCGCACATCGCTCTGGGTCATCATGAACAGGCGCGCGCCGGGTTCGTCCTTGAGCTTTTCACGCAGGCGGTTGATGACCTCGTCGCTGGACACCTTGCGCTCGGCCATGGGCTTGAGCGACATGAACATATTGGCCGAATTGGCCTGGCCGCCGCCGGTAAAGCCGGTCACATACTCCACCGCCGGATCCTGCTGCACCACATCGAGAAAACGCTTGATGCGGCGCTCCATGGCCTGGAAGGACGTGGACTGGTCGGCACGGATGAAGCCCATGACGCGGCCCGTGTCCTCGCTGGGCATGAAGCCCTTGTCTATGGTCTGGTAGAGATGGATGTTGAGGCCGATGACCGCCACCAGACTGAGCAGTACCACCGGCTGGTGGCGCAAACCCCAGGCCAGGGTGCGGCGGTACAGCGCCGTCACACGCGCCTCGAAGCGATCCATGGCCAGCGAGACGCGCAGCCAGAAGGCATCCCAGCGGCGCGTGAACGGGCGCCGGGCACGCTCGGCGCGGCGGCGCTCCTCCTCTGCCGGTGTGCGCAGCAGGGCCGCACACATCATGGGCGTGGTGGTCAGCGAGATGATCATGGAGACCAGAATCGCCGCCGACATGACCACGGCAAATTCACGAAAGAACCGCCCCACGATGCCGGCCATGAACAGAATGGGCACGAACACCGCAATCAGCGACAGGCTCATGGAGACCACGGTAAAGCCGATCTCGCGCGCGCCTTCGATGGCCGCCTGCATGGCGGTCTTGCCGCGCTCCATGTGGCGCATCACGTTCTCCAGCACCACGATGGCATCGTCCACCACAAAGCCTGCGGCCACCGTCAGCGCCATCAGCGAGAGGTTGTCCAGCGTGTAGCCGCACAGATACATGACGCCGAAGGTGCCCATCAGCGAGGCGGGAACGGCCACGGCCGGAATCAGCGTGGCGCGCAGCCGCCGCAGAAAGACGAACACCACCATGATGACCAGCGCTATCGAGATCAGCAGCGCGTTCTGCACCTCCTTGACCGAGGCGCGCAGCGTGGGCGTGCGGTCCGAGATCACCGTGACATCGATGGCCGGATTGATGGAGGCCCTGAGCTGGGGCAGCATGGCGCGCACCTTGTCCACAGCCTGCAGGATGTTGGCATCGGGCTGCTTGAACACCTGCAGCAGCACGGCGGGCTTGCCGTTCATGACGCCGTAGTTGCGTATGTCCTGCACGGAGTCGGTGACATCGGCCACATCGGACAGCCGCACCGCATTGCCGTTGTTCCAGCGCAGCACCAGCGGTGCGTACTCGGCGGCGGTGCGGGCCTGGTCATTGGTGGCCACCTGCCAATAGTGGTCTTCACGCTCCACGGCGCCCAGGGGGCGGTTGGCATTGGTGGCGGTGATGGCCGTGCGCACCGCATCCAGCGATACGCCGTTGGCGGCCAGCCGCACCGGGTCCAGCTCCACCCGCACGGCCGGCAGCGCGCCGCCGTTGATCGATGCCTGACCCACGCCCTCCACCTGGGCCAGCTTCTGCGCCAGCACCGTGGAGGCCGCGTCATACATCTGGCCGCGCGTGAGGGATTCGGACGTCAGCGCCAGAATCATGATGGGCGCATCGGCCGGGTTGACCTTGCGATAGGTCGGGTTGCCCGGCATGCCCGAAGGCAGCAGCGTGCGCGCCGCATTGATGGCGGCCTGCACATCGTGGGCTGCGCTGTCCACCGTGCGCGTCAGATCGAACTGCAGCGTGATGCGCGTGCTGCCCATGCTGGAGCTGGAGGTCATCTCGTTGACGCCCGCAATCGCACCCAGGGCGCGCTCCAGCGGCGTGGCCACGGTGGCCGCCATGGTGTCCGGCGCCGCGCCGGGTAGGCTGGCGGTCACCGAAATCGTTGGATAGTCCACCTGAGGCAGCGGTGCCACCGGCAGCTGGAAATAGGCCACGCCGCCCACCAGGGCCATGCCGATGGTCAGCAGCAGGGTCGCAATGGGCCGGAAGATGAAGGGCGTGGAGATGCTCATGGACGCGCCCCGTCCTGGCCGCCGTCGCCTGCCTCGCCCATGACTTCGGCTTCGGAATGCGGCACATGCTTGACAGCCGGCAGGCCGCGCCTGGTGCGCCAGCCCTCGGCCCAGCCTTCAAAGGTCAGATAGATCACCGGCGTGGTGAACAGGGTCAGCAACTGGCTCAGCAGCAGGCCGCCCACCAGGGTCACGCCCAGGGGCTGGCGCAGCTCGCTGCCCACGCCCGTTCCCAGCATCATGGGCAGCGCGCTCAGCAGGGCCGCCAGCGTGGTCATGAGAATCGGCCTGAAACGCAGCAGACAGGCCTGATAGATCGCGTCGCGCGCATTCATGCCTTCCTCGCGCTGGGCGTCCAGCGCGAAGTCGATCATCATGATGGCGTTCTTCTTGACGATGCCGATCAGCAAGATGATGCCGATGATGGCGATGATGTCCAGGTCCAGCCCCGACACCAGCAGCGCCAGCAGCGCACCCACGCCCGCCGACGGCAGTGTGGAGAGAATCGTGATCGGGTGAATCGTGCTCTCGTAGAGCACGCCCAGCACGATGTACATGGTGATGATGGCGGCCAAAACCAGCAGCAGAGTGTTGGACAGCGAGGCCTGGAAAGCCAGCGCCGCGCCCTGGAACTGCGTATCCACCGACAGCGGGATCTGCCCCTCGTCGCGCAGCTGTGCAATGATGGTCTGCGCCGCCTCCACCGCATGACCCAGCGACACGCCGGATGCGGTGTTGAACGAAATGGTGGCCGCAGGCAGCTGCCCCACATGGTTGACGGCCAGCGCCATCGGGCGCTCGCTCACCGTGGCAATCGAGGACAGCGGCACCGGTGCGCCATTGCTCGATGCGGCATAGATGTTCTGCAGGGCTTCGGGCCCGATCTTGAACTGCGGCGCCACCTCCAGCACCACACGATACTGGTTGGACTGCGTGAAGATGGTGGAGATCAGGCGCTGGCCGAAAGCGTTGTAGAGGGCCGAGTCCACCGACGAGACCGTCACGCCCAGGCGGCTGGCCTGGGCGCGGTCGATCTGCACATAGGCCTGGCGACCCTGGTTCTGCAGATCGCTGCTCACATCGAGCAGCTGGGGCAGTTGCTGCAAACGCTCCACCAGAATCCTGGTGCTGGCCGTGAGCTGACTCATGTCCGGTGAGGACAGCAGCAGCTGGTACTGCGTGCGGGCCTGGCGGTCCTCTATGGTCAGATCCTGCACGGGCTGGGCATAGAGGCGGATGCCGGGCACCGCCCGGGAGTCTTCGGCCAGGCGGTTGAGCACCACGGGCAGGCGCTCACGCTGGGCATGGGGCTTGAGGTCGATCTGGATGCGGCCGGTATTGAGCGTGGTATTGGTTCCATCGACGCCGATAAACGAGGAGATGGAAGCCACGGCCGGGTCCTTGAGCAAATGCTCGGCCAAAGCCTGCTGGCGCTCGGCCATGGCGGCAAAGGAGATGGACTGATCGGCCTCGGTGGTCGCGGCAATCGTGCCCGTATCCTGCTCGGGGAAGAAGCCCTTGGGCACGACGAAGTACAGCAGCACCGTGACCACCAGCGTGGCGATGAACACCAGCCAGGTCAGCTTGCTGTGATCCAGCACCCAGGTCAGCATGCGCCCGTACCCGGCAATCACCTTGTCGAAAAAGCGCCCGACTGCAGCGCCCAAGCCCCTGGACTGCGCCTGATTCTTCTCGCCCTCGGGCTGGTGGCGCAGCAGGCGCGCGCACAGCATGGGGGTGAGCGTGAGCGAAACCACGGCAGAGATCAGAATCGCCACCGTCATGGTGATGGCGAATTCGTGGAACAGACGTCCCACCACATCCCCCATGAACAGCAGCGGAATCAGCACTGCGACCAGCGAGATGGTCAGCGAGATGATGGTGAAGCCGATCTGCTTGGCGCCCTTGAGCGCGGCCTGCATGGGCGGCTCGCCCTTTTCCACGTAGCGGGCGATGTTCTCGATCATCACAATGGCATCGTCCACCACAAAGCCCGTGGCGATGGTCAGGGCCATCAGCGTGAGGTTGTTGATGGAAAAGCCCGCCAGATACATGACGCCGAAGGTGCCTATCAGAGACAGCGGCACCGCCACACTGGGAATCAGCGTGGCCGATGCGCTGCGCAGAAACAGGAAGATCACCATCACCACCAGGGCGATGGCCAGCGCCAGCTCGAACTGCATGTCCTTGACCGAGGCGCGAATGGTCACTGTGCGGTCGGTCAGCACCTGCACGTCAATGGAGGCAGGCAGGGTCTCCTTGAGCTGGGGCAGCAGGTTCTTGATGGCATCGACCGTCTCGATCACGTTCGCGCCGGGCTGACGACGGATATTGAGGATCACGGCCGACTTGGAGCCGGTCTCGGGCGTGCCCGACCAGGCGGCCAGACGCGTGTTCTCGGCGTCGTCCACGGTCTGCGCCACATCGGACAGGCGCACGGGGTTGCCGTTCTTGAACGCGATGATGAGGTTGCGGTATTCGGCCGCCGACTGCATCTGGTCGTTGGCATCGATGGTCGATGCGCGGTTGGGGCCGTCAAAGCTGCCCTTGGCGGTCTTGACGTTGGCCGCAGAGATGGCGGTGCGCACATCATCCAGCGTCATGCCGAAGCTGGCCAGCGCAGCCGGGTTGGCCTGAATGCGCACAGCCGGGCGGCGCGCGCCGGCAATGGCCACCAGGCCCACACCCTTGACCTGGGAGAGCTTGGGCGCGAGGCGGTTCTCCACCAGATCGTTGATCTTGATGACGGGCAGCGAAGGCGAGCTGATGGCCAGCGTCAGCACCGGCGCATCGGCCGGGTTGACCTTGCTGTAGAGCGGGGGCATGGGAAGGTCGCTGGGCAGCAGATTGGTGCCCGCGTTGATGGCGGCTTGCACCTGCTGCTCGGCCACATCCATGGACATATCGAGCGCAAAGCGCAGACTGATCACCGATGCACCGCCCGAGCTTGTCGAGGACATCTGGTCCAGCCCCGGCATCTGGCCGAACTGGCGCTCCAGAGGAGCCGTGACGTTGGAGGTCATCACATCGGGGCTGGCCCCCGGATACAGGGTGGTGACCTGAATCGTGGGGTAATCCACCTCGGGCAGGGCCGAGATGGGCAGCAGACGGTAGGCGAGAATGCCCGAAATCAGCACCGCCACCATCAGCAAGCTGGTGGCGATGGGCCTGAGAATGAAGAGGCGCGAGAGATTCATGATGGCCGCAGGCTTTGACTATGCTCAGCGGCCCGTGCCGCCGGCGGCCGTGCCGGTCTGCCCATTGGCTTCGCGCTCGGCGCGCAGCTTCTGGAAGAAGGCGCGACGCTCTTCGGGCGACAGGGCCTCCAGCTTGGCGCGCTGCTCGGGTGTCAGCTGGGGACGGTCACCCCGGCCCTCGGCTCTCTCGGCTCGGCCCTCGCTGCCGTCACCACGCTCGGCGCCGGCCTGAGGCCTGGCCTCGTTCCCAGCTGCAGGCTTGGCATCCGGCTTGGCTTCGGCCTTGGCGTCCGGCTTGGAGGGACTGCCCTGCGCCTCACGCAGCTGATCGCCACGGGCGTCCGCACCACGGGGGCCTGGGCCCGCATTGCCGCCATTGCCGCCGCGCTCGGCGCGCAGCTTCTGGAAGAACTCCTTGCGCTCCTCGGGCGTCATCTTGGCGACTTTTTCACGCTGCTCGGGACTGAGGTTTCGCATCATGCCCCGCGGCTGGTTGGCGGCATCCTGCACGGCCTGGTCGACCTTCTTGACTTTTTCGGAGTCCACCACCGTCACCTGGGCTCCTTCGCGCAGGCGGTCGATACCGTCGGTCACCACCTTGTCGCCGGGCTCCAGCTCGCCGCGCACGCTGACATAGTCACCGTCCGTCACGCCCACGGTGATCTTGCGCTGGGTGACCGTGTTGTCGGGCTTGACCAGATAGACAAAATTGTTCTGCACCGCATTCGCGGGCACGACCAACGCCTGATCGATCTGGCGCAGCTGCAGCTTGACGTTGACGAACTGATTCGCGAACAGCTTGCGCTCGGCATTGTCGAACGAGGCTTTGGCCTTGACCGTGCCCGTGGTCGTGTCGATGGTGTTGTCCAGCGCATTGAGCTGGCCCTTGGCCAGCATCTGCTTTTGCTCACGGTCCCAGAGCTCGACGGGCATGAGCTTGCCCTCGCGCAACTGCTGGGCCAGCGTGCCGACATGGGCTTCGGGAATGGAGAAGACGGCGTCGATGGGGCGAATCTGGGAGATCGTCACCAATCCGTTGGTATCAGAAGGATTGACCACATTGCCGAGGTCGGCCTGGCGCAGGCCCAGGCGACCCGAGATGGGCGCCGTGATCCTGGTATAGCTCAGCTGCAGCTTGGCCGCATCGACCTGGCCCTGGTCAGCCGCCACCGTGCCCTGCAGCTGCCGCACCAGCGCGGCCTGGGTATCGACCTGCTGGCGGGCAATCGAGTCCTGGGCCTGCAGTTCCTTGTAGCGCTGCAGATCCAGCTGCGCATTCTTGAGCTGGGCCTGGTCGCGTGCCAGAGAGCCCTGCACCTGCGCCAGCGAGGCAGCAAAGCTGCGCGGGTCGATCTCGGCCAGCAACTGACCCGCCTTGACCTCGTCACCTTCCTTGAAGTGCAGCTTGAGCAGCTCCCCCGAGACCTTGGCGCGCACCACGGCCGTGGCGCGTGCATTCATGGTGCCGATGGCGCTGACGAGCACGCGCATGTCGCGTTGCTCCACCACGCCTACGCTCACGGGCTGAGCCTGGCTCATGCCACCGGGGCCGCCCGGCCCTGCGCGACCATTGCGCCCTGCGCGTGCACCGGGCCCGCCCGCTCCCTGCTTGGGAGCTGCGGACGCAGACGTGTCACCGCTTGCACCCTGTTTTTGCGTGTACCACCAATAGCCACCGCCAGCGGCAGCCACAGCGAGCACCACACTGGCAAGAATCGCGGGCCGGACCTTGCCCTGCTGTAAAGAATGACGATTGAGGTGCAATTTGGATGAGCTGGACATGGTTGAGCGCAGGAATTTCGAGCCTGAATTGGCGCCAATGGTATCCAGTTGCAATCAAACCCCGGGTCAGGCAGCGCCGGCTTTGCCTGCATTTACCCCCGCTTTACCTTGGGTTTACCTGCTGAAGTTCCCCATTCGGAGACTTAAACAGTGCTGACTTTCATAGCAGCAATGACGGTGTTTTCAGGCCTCATGCTTGGCGGCTGACACTGCCATTGCTGCGTCCGCCATGCGGCGCAGGGAATCCGGCTCCAAGGAGAAACCCATATGACCACCGAACGCCTGACCAATCACCCTGAAGAAGCCGCCGTGCGCGTGCCGCTGGAGCTGTACATGCGCGGCCATGCCGAAGACAATGCCGAGCATATGCGTGCAGCCTTCATGCCCACGGCCCGGCTGGAATCCGTGCGCGAAGGCCCGCTGACTTCCTGGGATCTGGACTTCTACTGCCAGCGCTTCAAGAACACGCCTGCTGCCGACGAAGCCACGCGTCGCCGCGTCATCGACTCCCTGGACATCGTGGGCACGGCCGCCATGGCCAAGGTCACGCTCTTCCATGGTGCCGTGACCTTTACCGACTACTTTGTGCTGCTCAAGACCGAGCAGGGCTGGAAGATTGCCAACAAGGCTTTCCACGCCCAGCCTCAGTAAGGCGAAGCCACCTGCACCCTGCCCCTGGCCTCAGGCTCAGGGGCTTTTTTTATTCACGCGCAGGTCAGCGGGTCAGCAGCCAGAGCGCGCCCAGCACGATGACAGCTCCCAGGCCCCAGGCCCAGACGGGGATGCCAGACGATTCGCGCGGTGGCGCCGAAGGTGTGGCGTCCAGCGGGGCGTAGCTGGTGGAAGCCGCGTCGTGCTCCCAGGAGCGTGTATCCAGCTCCTCTGAACCGCCTTCGTCTTCGGGGTTCTCGCTAGCGTGGCGCTGCTGCATCAAGGCTTCGAAGCGCGCAAAGAAATCCTCGGCCATGCTCTTGGCTGCACCGTCGATCAGGCGCTGGCCCAGCTGGGCAATCTTGCCGCCGACCTGGGCCTGCACCTCGTACTGCAGCTCGCAGTGGCGCTCATCGGTGGGAGTCAGATCCACCTTGGCCTGGCCTTTGCCAAAGCCGGCCACTCCGCCCTGCCCTTCAAAGGCGATCGTGTAGCTCTTGGGCGGCTGCACATCCGACAGCGTGACCCGGCCGTTGAACTTGGCCGATACCGGACCGATCTTCACGGACATGATCACGGCATAGGAGCCATCGCCCGCATCCTCGAACTTCTCGCAGCCGGCCAGGCATTGCTGCAAGGTTTGCGGATCGTTGAGCGCCTCCCAGGCCTGCTGCTGGCTCACGGCAAGAGGGCGGCTGGCATGCATTTCCATGGTGTTCTCCTTTTTCAATCTCGGTGCGGCAGCTGCAGCAGCTTCGCAAGGTGGGCAGCCAGTTGCTGCAACGACTGCAGGTTGTGCACGGCCAGCATGGCATGGCTGTGACGATGCAGTACCTGCGCGCCTTTGGCCAGCGGGGCATACCCGTCAAAGCGCAACAAGGGGTTGAGCCAGACAATGCGCGCGCTGTGCCGTGCCAGCCACTGCAGCTCCCGCTCCAGCAGCGCACTGTCGCCGGTATCCAGCCCGTCGCTGACCAGCAGCACCAGGGTACGCCTGCCCACCAGATGGCGCGCCTGCTGCCGGCGCAGCTGCGCCAGGCATTCCCCCAGGCAGGTACCGCCGCCGAAATCGTCAATGTCGCGATTGAGCTGGGCCAGCATGGCATCGGGGTCGCTGTGAGCAAAAGCCCGGTTGAGCTCCTGCAGGCTGGTTCCCATGCTGAAAACATGGCGGCGCAGCTGCGGATAGCGCCGAGGGCTGGTGGCCTGGTGCAGAAATGCCAGCAACAGACGCACATAACGCTCCATGGAGCCCGACACATCGACCAGCGCCAGCCAGGGCATGGGCAGCCGCTTGCGCCTGCGCCATTTGAGCAGTGCCAGCTCGCCGCCCGTGGCTGCCGCAGCTTTCAGGCTGGCGGGCCAGTGCACCCGCAGTCCCGAGGCGCGCAACTCGCTTCTGCGACTGCGATAGCTGGGCAGCGGCAAACGGATATCGCGCGCCAGTTGCTGGACCAGGCGGTACTCGCTGGCACTGAGCTGATTGAAATCCGCATGCTGCAGCCTGTGCCGGTCGCTGGCCGACATGGCGGCATCCAGCGTCAGCTCCTCGCTCGCGGTTTTTTGCTGTGCGGCACGAATCGCCGTCAAGGCCTCCTGCACACGCGGCCTGTGACGCGGCCTGGCAGCCTCCGGCGCGCCCGGCAGCAACTGGCTCAAAAGCTGCTGGGCCACCTCGGGGTTGCGAAAGTAGGCCGCAAACAGCTCGCGAAAGACCCCCAGGTCCTGTTCACGCGAAACCAGCACAGCCTCCAGCGCGGCAGCCACGTCCTCACGCCTCATGCCCACCAGTATCAGGCCTTGCTGGGCCAATGCCAGGCGCTCGGCATCCACCGCCAGCCCCGCGCGGCGCAGGGCTCGGCCAAACCCCAGCAGATTGACGGGTAGCTTGCCGCTGCGAGCATCGCCCCACCAGCTCACGCTTGCGGGTCGGACTGGCGACTGCGCTTGCAGCTCAGGCTGTGGCATCGGGCTCCAGCAATTGCTGCAGACGCTCTGGAGTGAGCGCCGCCACGTCTTCACGCTGCTTGAACAGAATGCCCGCCGTCTCGTGCACCAGCTCGGGGTCTATGACCAGGGTGTCGAGCGCCACCAGCGCCTTGGCCCACTCCACGCTTTCGGCAATGCCGGGCGTGCGCTCGAATGCATCGGCAAACGGACGGCTGCGCAGCCGGTCCACAAAACGGGCGATCTGCTCGGTCAACGCCGCCCCGGCTTCGGGCACCTTGGACTGGACGATGGCCAGCTCGCGCTCGCGCTCGGGGTAGTCCAGCCAGTGGTAGAGGCAGCGGCGCTTGACCGCATCATGCAGATCGCGCGTGCGATTGCTGGTCAGGATGGTGACGGGCGGCACCTGGGCCCGGACGACGCCGAGCTCGGGAATGCTGACCTGGTACTCGCCCAGATATTCGAGCAAAAAGGCCTCGAAAGGCTCGTCGGCCCGGTCCACCTCGTCAATCAGCAGCACCGCGCCGGGCGCGGGCGCCTGCAGGGCCTGCAGCAAAGGGCGGCGCACCAGATAGCGCGGCTGATAGACCTCCTGCTCGACCGCTTCCAGCTCCGCCGCGCCCCGCAGCTCGGCCGCGCGCAGATGCAGCAGCTGCGCCGCGTAATTCCACTCATACAGCGCTTCGCGCTGCTCCAGTCCGTCATAGCACTGCAGCCGGATCAGCTGCCGCTCCAGCACCTGGGACAGCGCCTGGGCCAGCGAAGTCTTGCCAACGCCCGGCTCGCCCTCCAGCAGCAGGGGCCTCTGCAGCCTGAGTGCCAGAAACACGGCCGTGGCCAGACGCCGGTCCGCAAAATAACCCACCTCCTGCAAGGCGGCGAGCAGCCCATCCACCGACTGCAGAGCGCTCTTCACTTCGGTATTCATAGCTGCCTGCACCTTATCCATATAGACCAGAGCCAGTTTTCTTCATGATTCAGTACAAAACCAGGCGAGTGCGCTCTGCAAGAAAGAGACAGCAAGCAAGGGCCGCCCCGCAGCGAGGCTGCTGCCCCCCTCTAGCAAAGCGAGAGAGGGGAAAGCGGCCAAGCCGCTCAGGCAGAGAGCATCTGATCCACCGCCCGCTGCGTCAGGACGCTGATCAGCTGTGCCCGGTAGCGCGCACTGGCGTGCAGATCGCTGTTGAGTTCGCTGTCGTCGATCAGCACCGCAGCCGCCGCAGCGGCCGTGAAGCTCTGGTTGAGCGCGGCTTCCAGCCCCGCATGGCGGAAGACCGACAGCCCCGCGCCGGTCACGGCCACACGCACGCCCTGCGTCGTCTGCGCCACAAAAACGCCCACCAGCGCAAAGCGCGACGCGGGCTGCTTGAACTTGATATAGGCCGCCTTTCTGGGCACCGGAAAGCGCACGGCCTTGATCAGCTCGCCCTCTTCCAGTGCCGTGGTGTACATGCCCTGGAAGAAGTCGTCTGCCGCTATCTCGCGCCAGTTCGTGACCACGGTGGCACCCAGCCCCAGCACCGCACTGGGATAGCAGGCCGCAGGGTCGTTGTTGGCCAGCGAGCCGCCAATCGTGCCGCGCGCGCGCACCTGCCGATCGCCAATGCCGCCTGCCAGTTCGGCCAGCGCTGGAATGGCGGCCTGCACCTCACGGCTGGCCGCGACATCGGCATGACGGGTCATGGCGCCGATCTCGACCTGATCGCCGCTGACGCGGATTCCCGCCAGACCATCGACCTGATTGAGATCCACAATCGCGCCAGGCTGGGCCAGACGCAACTTCATGGAAGGAATCAGGCTCTGGCCGCCGGCCAGAAACTGGCCGCTGGCAGCGCTCACCTCATCCAGCGTCCGGGGATTGGAGTAACTGAAGGCATACATATGTGTTGTCCTCTCTTCCTCTCAGTCGGGTGTGTTCAGGCAGCGGTCAGGGGCGTGCAGCATCGATGGCCTCCCACACGCGGTGCGGGCTGGCAGGCATGTCCAGATCCTTGACACCCAGCGAATGCAGTGCATCGAGCACGGCGTTGATCACGGCAGGCGGCGAGCCTATGGCCCCGGCCTCGCCGCAGCCCTTGGTACCTAGCGGGTTATGGGTGCAGGGCGTGCAGACCGTGCCCAGCTTGAAGTCGGGCAGATCGTCGGCGCGGGGCATGGCGTAGTCCATGAAACTGCCGGTCAGCAACTGCCCCGAGTCACGGTCGTAGACGCAGTTCTCCAGCAGCGCCTGACCTATCCCCTGGGCCAGTCCGCCATGAACCTGACCCTCCACGATCATGGGGTTGATGATGGTGCCGAAATCGTCCACGGCACTGAAGCGGTCGACGCGCACCACGCCCGTGGCAAGGTCCACCTCGACCTCGCAGATATAGGTGCCGGCCGGGAAGGTGAAGTTGGTGGGGTCGTAGAAAGCAGTCTCGTCCAGCCCCGGCTCCAGCTTGTCCAGCGGATAGTTGTGCGGCACATAGGCCGTCAGCGCAATCTGGGCAAACGGCAGCTTTCTGTCGGTGCCGCGCACCGTGAACTCGCCTCCCGCGAAATCGATGTCGGCGTCGCTGGCCTCCATCAGGTGCGCGGCGATCTTCTTGGCCTTGGCCTCGATCTTGTCCAGCGCCTTCATGATGGCCGCCCCTCCCACGCTGATGGAGCGCGAGCCATAGGTTCCCATGCCAAAGGGCACGCGGCCCGTATCGCCATGGACGATCTCGACATGCTCGACGGGAATGCCCAGCCGCGCCGCCACCACCTGGGCAAAAGTCGTCTCATGCCCCTGACCGTGGCTGTGAGAGCCCGTGAACACCGTCACGCTGCCAGTGGGGTGGACGCGCACCTCGCCGCACTCGAACAGGCCGGCACGCGCGCCCAGTGCCCCGGCAATATTGCTGGGCGCCAGACCACAGGCCTCGATATAGCTGCTGTAGCCCAGGCCGCGCCTGAGGCCTTTGGCCTCGCTGGCGGCACGCCGGGCCGCAAAGCCCGCCACATCGGCCAGTTGCTCGGCCTGATCCATGCAGGCTTTGTAGTCGCCTATGTCGTACTGCAGCGCTACCGGCGTCTGATAGGGAAAGCTGGTGATGAAGTTGCGGCGGCGGATTTCGGCCTGGGACAGATTCATTTCCCAGGCGCAGCGACTGACCAGGCGCTCGAGCAGGTACGTGGCCTCGGGGCGGCCTGCGCCCCGGTAGGCATCCACGGGCGAGGTGTTGGTGAACCAGGCATCGACCTCGATATGGATCTGCGGCGTGGTGTACTGCCCCGCCAGCAGCGTTGCGTAAAGAATCGTCGGAACGGCGCTGGCGAAGGTGGACAGATAGGCACCCAGATTCGCATCGGTATGCACGCGCATGGCCAGGAACTTGCCGTCGGCATCCATGGCCATCTCGGCATGGCTGACATGGTCGCGGCCGTGGGCATCTGTCAGGAAGGATTCGCTGCGATCGGCCGTCCACTTGATATTGCGGTTGAGCTTCTTGGCCGCCCAGGTCAGGCAGACATCCTCGGCATACAGAAAGATCTTGGAGCCGAAGCCTCCACCCACATCGGGCGCAATCACGCGCACCTTGCTCTCCGGCAGACCCATGACGAAGGCCGTCATCAGCAGCCGCTCCACATGCGGGTTCTGGTTGGCCACGTACAGCGTGTACTCATCCATGGCGCGGTTGTAGCTGCCGATGGCCACGCGCGGCTCCATCGCATTGGGGATCAGCCGGTTGTTGACCAGGTCCAGCCGCGTCACATGGGCCGCGCCCGCAAACACGGCATCCACAGCCGCCTTGTCGCCAATCGCCCATTTGTAGCAATGGTTGTCCGGGGCAATGTCGTGCACCACAGCCCCGGGCTTTTTGCCGCCCGCTGCATCGGCCACATTCACCACCGCAGGCAGCACCTCGTAGTCAACCTCCACCAGCTCAGCGGCATCGCGTGCCTGCTGCAGGGTCTCGGCAACCACCATAGCCACCTGATCGCCCACATAGCGCACAGTATCGAGGGCCAGAATCGGGTGCGGCGGCTCCTTCATGGGCTCGCCATTAGTGCTGGTGATCAGCCAGCCGCAGGGCAGGCCGTTGATACCGGCTGCAGCCACGTCGGCCCCTGTGAGAACACCGATTACGCCCTCAGCTGCCTTGGCTGCATCGATGTTGACGCTGCGCAACCTGGCATGGGCATGGGGCGAGCGCACAAACACCGCATAGGTCTGTGCGCCCAGCGTGATGTCGTCCGTGTACTGGCCTGCGCCGGTCAGAAAGCGCTCGTCCTCGCGACGCAAAAGGGGCTCGCCGATATGCGGCAGCTTGGAAAAGTCAGATGCACCCATGGTGTGTCTCCTCTTCTAGTTGTAGTTGTGATGCGCGACTCAAGCGGCGCTCATGCCGTCGCGACCTGCCTTGACGGCGGCGACGATGTTCTGGTAGCCCGTGCAGCGGCAGATATTGCCTTCGAGCAGTTCGCGGATCTCGGCATCGGTGGCCTGAGGCTTCTGGCGGCACAGATCCACCGCACTCATCACCATGCCGGGCGTGCAGAAGCCGCACTGCAGGCCATGGCACTGCTTGAACGCCGCCTGCATGGGGTGCATGGCTCCATCGGCTGCGGCCATGCCCTCTATGGTCTGGACCTCGGCGCCCTGCGCCTGCACGGCCAGCATGGTGCAGGACTTGATGGCCTTGCCATTGACCAGCACCGTGCAGGCTCCGCACTGACTGGTATCGCAGCCCACATGTGTGCCGGTCAGGCGCAGCTGTTCACGCAGCGCCTGCACCAGCAAGGTATTGGGGGGGACGTCAATGCTGGCCGCGCGGCCATTGACCGTGAACTGAACATTCATCGTGATGCCTCCTGCCTATATCCGAAGAGTTGGGTAACAAAGCACAACCTCACTCTCTATGGTGGGCAGTTACCGCGATGCAAGGCGCTAGGGTTGACCCCCAAGTCAGGCGCAGTACGCACAGATATTCTCAAAATGAAACACTGTCCGGAGTCCGCATGTCGCCCGCCAGCCTCGCCACATCCGCGCAAGCCGCAGCCCATCCAGGTTCACGCCACTCCCTCCTTGTCCAGGCCAGGCAGCTGCTGCTGGAGGCGGACTCCTCCCATGCGCTGATACCGTCTGGCCTTGCCCCCTGGCTCTGGCGCTCCTGGCAGCGCTGCATGGCCCAGGGGCGCCATCCCGCGCAAAGAGTGGAGTTCGAGGCGGTTGGACCTCATGCGCTGCGCCACGCCCAGGATCGGCACCAGTTGCTGCTGCAGGCCGCACGCCCGGTCATGACGCAACTGGTGGCGGCCGTGGGCGCCATGCGCTACTTCTGCCTGCTCACCGATGCGCAGGGCCTGGCGCTGGAGGTGCAAGGCCCCGTCGACCACAGCGATCTGCGCGCGCTGGCCGTTGGCCGGGTCGGCGTGGACCTGTCCGAGCGCGGCGTGGGCACCTCGGCCATAGGCGCGACGCTGGCCGAGCTCAGCCCGGTATGGCTGCACCGGCAGGAACATTTTTTTGACGATCTGCGCGACTACAGCTGCGCAGGTGCTCCGGTATTCGGCCCTCAGGGCGAATGCCTGGGCATGCTGGACATCACCGGCATTGATGTCCCCGAGCGCCCCGAGCTGCTGCTGCTGGCGCTGCGCTGTGCACGCGCCATCGAAGATCGATTGCTGCGGGCCCTGCCTCACACCCTGCTGCTGCGCGTGAACTGGCCAGGCGGGCCGCTGGGCCAGGAGGGTGAAGGCCTGATGATGTTTGACGCCGAAGGCAGATTGCTGGGCAGCAATACCGTGGCCAGGCAACTGGTGCCACGCCCTCTGCAAGCCCCTGGTGAGGATTCGCTCATTCAGAGCCATGAGCTGCTGGCCCTGCCCTGGAGCCATCTGATCGAGCATGCGCGCCAGCGGCCCGAGACGCCACTGCAACTGCCGCTGTGGTCCGGTCTGCGCCTGCTGGCGCTGGCACAGGCCGGCCCCTTGCTGCGCGCCCCCGTCATGACGGGTTCCGGCGCAGCCAGCCGGCAAATATCTGCCAATACCATGGCCACGCCGCTGCGCACCAGCGAGTTGCTGCTGATTCAGCAGGCCATGCAGGAGGCTCACGGGAATGTAACCGTGGCAGCCCGCAATCTGGGATTGAGCCGGGCCACGCTCTATCGCCGGCTGGCCAGCAAATAAGAGGTCTTGAACCGGATTCAAGGCAGTTTGACTCTCTCCGGATTTGCCCTAGTTTCAGCACATAGACGCCCTCCACGACAGCAGGCGCCCACTAGCATCAAAGCCCATCAAAAATCAAAAATACCTCAATAAAACAATCATCTAAGCGGCACCAGCCATGCACTTGCAGCTATCGTGCGCATAGCAGACACAACTGACGCTCGGGCGCCACATTTGCGTGCGTATTTGTAAAAAACACCATACCTGCGTCCGTAGAATCTCCAGTTCGGTTCAAAAACTCAGATCGCCCTAAGGCTTACCAGCCCAACAGCGCGACGCATACACGGCCTACTTTTTGGAGACACCATGCAGGCTTTACTTGCCCTGCCCAGGGCTATCGACAGGCTCAACGCCTTCGTCGGCAAATATTCAATCTGGCTGATATTTGCCGCCACCTTCATCAGCGCCGCCAACGCCATTGTTCGCAAGGCCTTCGACACCAGCTCCAATGCCTTTCTGGAAGTCCAGTGGTATCTGTTCGCATGGTCCTTTCTGATTGCGGCGGGCTACACCCTGCTGCACCGCGAACATGTGCGCATCGACGTGATCAACAGCCGTCTGTCCAAAAAGGCCCAGGTCTGGATCGACATCGTCGGCTTTGCCTTCTTTCTCACCCCGCTATGCCTGACCATTCTGTGGCTGAGCATGCCGGTGGTGATTCAGATGTACCAGTCCGGAGAAATGTCGGGCAACCCCGGCGGTCTGATCCGTTGGCCCGTATGGACGGCGATTCCTGTAGGCATCACCTTGCTGCTGCTGCAGGGCATCTCCGAGCTGATCAAGCGCATTGCCTTCCTGACCGGTGACGGCCCCGACCCCATGGGCAAGCTCAGCGACAAGAGCGCCGAGGAAGAACTGGCCGAGGCCCTGCGCGCCGAAGCCGATCGCAAGCAGGCTGAGGCGCTGGCCGCCCAGGCCAAGGCATAACGGTAGCGGGAGACAATCGATGGAATTTATCGCTACCAACTACGCCCCCATCATGTTTGCGGGGCTGATCTGCTTTTTGCTGCTGGGCTTTCCCGTGGCCTTCAGCCTGGGCGCCGCGGGCCTGACCTTCGGCTTTCTGGGCATCGAACTGGGGGTCTTTCCCTCCTCCGTGATGGCCTGGCTGCCCCAGCGCCTGATTGGCATCATGGCCAACGACACCTTGTTGGCCGTGCCTTTCTTCACCTTGATGGGCCTGATTCTTGAACGCTCCGGCATGGCAGAGGACCTGCTCGACACTGTCGGTCAGGTGTTCGGACCGATCCGCGGCGGTCTGGCGCTGGCCGTGATCTTTGTGGGCGCGCTGCTGGCCGCCACCACCGGCGTGGTTGCCGCTTCGGTGATCTCCATGGGCCTGATCTCTCTGCCCATCATGCTGCGCTACGGCTATGACCGCCGCCTGGCATCGGGTGTGATTGCCGCCTCGGGCACGCTGGCCCAGATCATCCCACCCTCGCTGGTGCTGATTCTGATGGCCGACCAGCTGGGCAAGAGCGTGGGCGATATGTACAAGGGTGCCTTCATTCCCGGCTTCATGCTCATGGGCCTGTACGTGGTCTGGGTGGCATTCCTGGCCATCTTCAAGCCCCATACCGTGCCTGCACTGCCGCCCGAAGCGCGCATCTACCGCGAGTCCAACGGCAACTCCGGCTATACCTCGCTGGTCGTGGTGATGGGCCTGTCCACCATCGTGGCCATCTTCCTGGCCAGCCATATGGCCGACCTGCACACCTGGTGGCAGGGCAAGGAAGTCACCGAAGTCGCCACTGACGAGAAGATCGTCACCGCCATGTGCGGCGGCACCTTCATCGCCTTCGTGATCGCCGCGCTCAACCGGGTCCTCAAGCTGGGCCTGCTGTCCAAGCTGGCCGAGCGCGTGACCTTTGTGCTGATCCCACCGCTGCTGCTGATCTTCCTGGTGCTGGGCACCATCTTCCTGGGCATTGCGACTCCCACCGAAGGCGGCGCCATGGGCGCCATGGCAGCACTGATCATGGGTTTTGCCCGCCGACGCCTGAACATGGATCTGCTCAAGCAGGCCCTGGCCTCGACCACCAAGCTGGCAAGCTTCGTGATGTTCATCATGATCGGCGCCACCACCTTCAGCCTGGTGTTCCAGGCCGCCGACGGCCCCAAGTGGGTGGAACACCTGCTGACCAGCCTGCCCGGCGGCCAGGTTGGTTTCCTGATCGTGGTCAACATCATGATATTCTTCCTGGCCTTCTTCCTGGACTACTTTGAACTCTCGTTCATCGTGGTGCCTCTGCTGGGGCCCGTGGCCGAGAAGATGGGCATCGACCTGATCTGGTTCGGCGTGCTGCTGGCCGTGAACATGCAGACCTCGTTCATGCATCCGCCCTTCGGTTTTGCACTGTTCTTCCTGCGCTCGGTCGCTCCGGACAAGCAATACGTTGACAAGGTCACGCACAAGGTCATCGAGCCCGTCACCACCATGCAGATCTACAAGGGTGCCGTGCCCTTTGTGCTGATTCAGCTGGTGATGGTGGGTGTGCTGATCGCCTTCCCCGGCATCGTGACCGGCGCGCTCGACAAACCGGTGGTCGTGGACATGAACAAGGTGGGCGACGAGATGCTCAACCAGCTCAATGATGCTGGCGGCGGCTATGGTGCAGACAACCCCTTCGGAGCGCCTGAAGGCGGTGAAGAAGGCTCTGCTGCGCCAGAGGCCCCTGCCGATGGCAGCCAGCCTGCTCCGGCCGCGCCCGATGCGGGCGGCTATGGCTCGGACGACCCAGCCAAGGCCTTGCAGGATTCGCTGAACGCAGCTCCTGCGAGCAAGTAAATCGGCTCTCCTTCGCTGATACAGCCCCGGCTCGCAAGAGCCGGGGCTTTTTCATTGAGCAGAGATTGCTGAGTGATAGATTTGCTGCTTTCCCGGGAAACCATAATGAGCACCGCCGAATTGCTGACCTGCTGTCACCGGCAGCCAATGCTCAGGACTCTCATGTGAAGGCGGCCTATCGCAACAGCGATGGAACGCTGGCTACCGAAGGTGCATGGAATCTACCCTGCCTGGTCGATGCCATCCCCGCATCGGAAAACAGCGCAGAACCTGCAAAGGTGGATTCACAGACCCGGCTCGAATTCGAACCCATTCATTTCCGCCTCGGTGATTCCGCAGTGGAGCGGCAGCCCTTTGTCTGGGACTGGCTGTCGCTGCAAGTGCAAGGTCTGGCGGAAGAGAAGGCCTCCAATGCGCTCATCGACTGGTTCAACGATTGGTTTGATCGGGACGATGAGAACGAGCCCGATAAGGTGGGGCTGCAGCAAGTCGTTCACTTCATGTCGGACCCGCAAGTCCTGGCAGAAGGAGTGAAAGCGACCATGGGCCTGGGCTCTGCAACCGTCGAAGGCCTGGAGGATTTGCTGCTTGCGCTGTCCTACGCAGGAGCCGCTCAACTCAGGCTCGCATCATTTCGGACGCATGAAAAAAACCGCAGCTTGCTGCGGTTTTTTAGCAGCCAGCGCATGGCGCCGGCACTCTGGAGTCTGAGCGCAATCAGATCTTGGCAGTCGCCATGTACTGATTGAAAGGGTACTCGGAGAAGCGGTTCCACAGAATCTGGTCGCGCTGGAAGGCGCGCATGTCCTGGTGGATCTTCTTGAATTCGGGCGACTTGGCTTCGTGCTCGGCAAACACTTCCATGGAGGCCTTGAAGCCGGCGTCCATCAAAGGCTTGGGGAACATCTTGAGCTGGGTCTTGTTGGCCACCAGGCGCTTGATGGCCTGAGGATTCAGCACCTGGTACTTGCTGGTCATGTCGGCGGCAGCCACGCGGGTTGCAGCGTCCAGGATCGCCTTGTTCTCGGGCGACAGCGCGTTGTACTTCTTGATGTTGATGAAGAACTCCAGCTCGGCAGAGCCTTCCCACCAGCCGGGGTAGTAGTAGTAAGGCGCAACCTTGTTGAAGCCCAGCTTCTCATCGTCGTAGGGACCGACGAATTCCACGGCGTCCAGCGTACCCTTTTCCAGAGCCTGGTAGACATCGCCAGCAGGCATGTTCTGCGCCACCACGCCCAGCTTGGCCATGGCCTCGCCGAACACGCCGCCGCCCAGACGCATCTTCAGACCCTTGAGGTCTTCCACGGTCTTGATTTCCTTGCGGTACCAGCCGCCCATCTGGGTCGTGGTGTTGCCGGCCGATGCGGTCTTGAAGTTGTACTTGGCAAAGAAGGCGTCGAGCAGCTTGCGGCCGTTGCCATGGTCTTTCCAGCCGTTCATCTGCAATGCGGTCAGGCCAAAGGGCACGGCGCAGCTGAAGGCGAAGATGGGATCCTTGCCGGTGAAGTAGTAGGCAGCGGTCTGTGCCATGTCGATGGTATCGCCCTGCAGCGCATCCACCACACCGAAAGCGGGCATCAGCTCGCCAGCGGGGTGCACCGAAATCTCGAACTTGCCGCCCGACATGGCCTTGACCAGTTGCGACAGCTTTTCAGCGCTGCCGAAGATGGTGTCCAGCGACTTGGGAAAGCTGGAGGCCAGGCGCCAGCGCACAGCGGCCTGGGCGTGAACAGCAGGTGCTGCACCCGCAGCCAGCACGCCAGCGATACCGGCATTTTTCAGAATGGAACGACGATCCACTTTAGTCTCCTTGAGGAACGAATTGAGCTGATACAGACCACTGATCTATGCCAGCTTGTTTTATGCAACAGGCACAAAATGTACACGAGCCAACCGTTTCGCAAGCGCTAAAAAGTGACCGTTCGCTTAAGAAGTTCTACCTAGTGAGGTGCATCAAATCAGGCCTCGGCGGGCAGCGACCGATGCTTACAGCCGTACCGCGCTCATATAGCTGGCATAGCGGAACTCGGAGAAACGATCCCAGAGCAACTGGTCATGCTGGAATCCGCGCATGCTTCTATGAATTTTCTTGAACGATGCCGACTTGGCCTCATGCTCGGCCATGGTGGCCATCACGGCCTTGAAGCCCGCATCCATGAGCTCGCGCGGAAAGGCTCGCAGCTGCACGCGTTCGCTGAGCAGCTTCTTGAGCGCAGCGGGGTTGTACGCAAGGTACTTGGCCGTCAGATCCTTGGCGGCCAGCGCCGCTGCGGCCTCCACCATGGCGCGCAGCTCAGGCGTCAGGGCCGCAAAGGACTTGGCGTTGATGAAATAGGCCAGCTCGGCGCCGCCCTCCCACCAGCCCGGATAGTAGTAGTAAGGCGCGATCTTGCCGAAGCCCAGCTTCTGGTCGTCATAAGGGCCGACAAACTCCACCGCATCAAGGCGGTTCTTTTCCAGTGCCTGCTGCGCATCAGCGATGGGCATGTTGACGGCCTGCACGCCGAGCTTTTGCAGCGCATCGCCGAGCAAGCCACCTCCAGCGCGCATGCGCAGACCATGCAGATCCTGCACGGTCTTGATTTCCTTGCGGTACCAGCCCCCCATCTGCGTGCCGGTATTGCCGGCACTCAGACTCTTGATGTTGTACTGCGCGTAGAAATCATCTATGAGCTTGCGCCCACCGCCCCACTCCATCCAGGCATCCATCTGCCGCGCCGTCAGACCAAAGGGCACGGCGCACCCGAGTGCAAAGCAGTAGTCCTTGTCGGTGAAGTAGTAGGGTGCCGTCAGAGCCATGTCGACCACGCCGTTCTGCACCCCCTCCATCACGCCAAACGCGGGCATCAGTTCGCCTGCAGAGTGCACGCTGACCTCGATCTGGCCGCCCGACATAAGACGCAGCGACTGGGCAAATTTCTCGGCCCCGCCAGAAATGGCATCAAGGACTTTGGGGAAACTCGTCACCAGGCGCCAGCGCAGCACCTCCTGGCTGCGCACCGCAGGAGCCACGCCCGCTGCCAGCACACCGGCCATGCCCACATGTTTGACGAGTGAGCGACGATCCATGAATATTTCTCCGCTAGTAGTTGTCCATTGCAAAGTCGGCTGCAGCAGCCTGATCACAGGCCGGCAGCCACAGGCATTCTAGGAACGCAGACGCCGGCCGTGTGGCGATTCGCGGTTGCCGTCAGTTTTCTTGACGACAAGCAATGAAAAAGGCCCTTCATAGAAGGGCCCGGTGTCAATCCATTGGACTTGCGCAAACCATGTCCATATTGCGTCAGCCCGCAGCCAGACGCTTGCGGATGGAGGCCTCGATGCCTGCCGCATCCAGCCCTTGCAGCGCTAGCAGCTTGGCGGGGTCGCCATGCTCGATGAACTCGTCAGGCAGACCCAGCTGCAGCACGCTCTTGCTCAGGCCATGGGCGGCAAGGCTCTCCATGACGGCACTGCCAGCGCCGCCCATGATGCAACCCTCTTCCAGCGTAACGATGAGTTCATGCTCGGCGGCGATCTGGAGCAACAATTCTTCATCGAGAGGCTTGGCCCAGCGCATATTGGCCACGCTGGCATCCAAGGCTTCGGCGGCCTGCAAGGCAGGGTACAGCAAGCTGCCGAAAGCCAGAATCGCCACCTTTTTGGAGGCCGACTCGCGGCGCATCTCGCCCTTGCCGAAGGGCAGACCTTCCAGACTTTCCAGCGGAGTCACGCCCACACCGGCGCCGCGCGGATAGCGGACGCAGACGGGGTGATGCTGCTCATAGGCCGTACTCAGCAACTGGCGCGTTTCACGTTCGTCAGCCGGGCAGGCCATGCTCATATTGGGAATGCAGCGCACAAAGGCGATGTCATAGGCACCGGCGTGCGTGGCACCGTCGGCGCCCACCAGACCAGCGCGATCCAGAGCAAACACCACAGGCAGGTTCTGCAGCGCGACGTCGTGGATCAGCTGGTCATAGGCACGCTGCAGGAAAGTGGAATAGATGGCCACCACGGGCTTGACGCCTTCGCAGGCCATACCGCCGGCGAAAGTGACTGCATGCTGCTCGGCAATGCCCACGTCGTAGTAGCGACCGGGAAAGCGCTTGTGGAATTCCACCATGCCCGAGCCTTCACGCATGGCGGGCGTGATGCCGACCAGACGCTGGTCCTTGGCCGCCATATCACAGAGCCAGTGACCAAACACCTGGGTGAAGGTCTGCTTGGCAGGCGTGGCCGGCTTGACCAGACCAACTGCCGGGTCGAACTTCCCGGGGCCGTGATAGGCCACGGGATCGGCCTCGGCCAGCTTGTAGCCTTGACCCTTTTTGGTGACCACATGCAGGAACTGCGGGCCCTTGAGACCCTTGATGTTCTCCAGTGTGGGAATCAGCGAATCGAGATCATGGCCGTCGATGGGACCGATGTAGTTGAAGCCGAATTGCTCGAACATGGTGGCAGGCACGACCATGCCCTTGGCCTGTTGCTCCAGACGCTTGGCCAGCTCCAGCAAGGGCGGCACCTGCTTGAGAACGCTCTTGCCCACATCGCGGGCCTTGGCGTAGAACTGACCGCTCATCAGCTGGGCCAGATAGCGATTGAGCGCGCCCACAGGCGGGCTGATGCTCATATCGTTGTCGTTGAGGATGACCAGCAGGTTGGCGTCATGCACGCCGCCGTTGTTCAGCGCCTCGAACGCCATGCCGGCCGTCATCGCGCCGTCGCCGATCACGGCTATTGCACGGCGATCCTCGCCTTTTTGCTTGGCGGCCAGAGCCATGCCCAGCGCAGCAGAGATGCTGGTGGACGAGTGCGCCGTGCCAAAAGTGTCGTATTCGCTCTCGGCCCGCTGGGGAAAGCCGGACAGGCCGCCGAACTGGCGCAGCGTGCCCATGCGATCGCGGCGGCCGGTCAATATCTTGTGCGGATAGGTCTGGTGGCCCACATCCCAGACGATGCGGTCATAGGGCGTGTTGAACACCGAGTGCAGCGCCACGGTCAACTCCACCGTCCCCAGGTTGGAGCTGAGGTGCCCGCCGGTCCTTGAAACGCTGTCGATCACATAGGTGCGCAGCTCTGCGGCCAGGCTCTTGAGCTGGGAGCGCGAGAGGCCGCGCATATCTGCGGGATCGTTGATGTTGTGCAGCAGGGAAGAGGTATTCGTGGACATGTTCTATATTTTTAATAGCTGCTAGTGTTTACCAATACTGGATTACAGGGCTTCTCTATTAAATCTCAGTGGGTACGCTGCACGACCATATCGGCCAGTGCACCCAAGGCCTGCGTGTCGGCCAGACCGCTGCGCGTCAAGGCGGCATGAGCCTGCTGGCGCAGCTGCTCGGCATGGGCTCTCGCAGCCTCCAGCCCCAGCAGCGACACAAAAGTGGGCTTGTCATTGGCCGCGTCCTTGCCGGCCGTCTTGCCCAGCGTTGCGGAGTCGGCCACCACATCCAGAATGTCGTCCACCACCTGGAAAGCCACGCCCAGTGCCTGGCCGTAGACGGTCAGCGCAGCCAGTGCCCTGACGTCGGTCTGCGCATTGCAGGCAGCTCCCATGAGCACGCTGCCCAGCAGCAGCGCACCGGTCTTGAGGCGGTGCATTTCGCGCAGTTGCGCCTCACTCAGTTGCTTGCCCACGCTGGCCAGGTCGATGGCCTGGCCGCCGGCCATGCCCTGGCTGCCCGCCGCCGCGCCCAGCAGACGGCAAAGCTTGGCCTGCATGGAGCAGGGAATGCCGTCGTCTTCAGGCAGCAGCAGCTCGAACGCCAGGGCCTGCAGAGCATCGCCGGCCAGCAGTGCCGAGGCTTCGCCAAACTGCACATGCACGGTGGGCTTGCCACGACGCATGGTGTCGTTGTCCATGCAGGGCATGTCGTCGTGCACCAGGGAATAAGCGTGAATCAGCTCAACAGCGCAACCTGCGCGCAGCGTGGCCGCAGCCAGACCACCCACTGCCTCGGCAGCCGCCCATACCAGCAGCGGTCGCAAGCGCTTGCCGCCATCGAGCACGGCGTAGCGCATGGCTTCACCCAGGCCCGCAGGTGCATTGATGCCCACCCAGCGCGACAGCGCATCTTCGGTGCGCGCCAGTCTCTCCTGCATCCAGACGGAAAAATCCAGGGCTGGCTTGCCCTCGTTCAAAGGCGTCGATGGTTGGGCAATCATTGATTCATTCATGGGTGCATCTTCAAGGCAAAAAGCGCGGACGCCGGGATCAGTCCTGGGTCCAGGCGGACAGCTTGCCTTCATCCAGTACCTTGACCTGCTCCTGCACGGCTTCGAGCTGGCTGCGGCAAAAGCCCAGCAGCTCGGCCGCACGCTGGTAGCCGCTGAGCATCTGCTCCAGCGGCAGCTGACCCGATTCGATCTGCGCAATCAGTTGTTCCAGCTCCTGCAAAGCAGCTTCATAGCTGACAGGTTGTTCGGATTTTTTGACGGCAGCGGCCTTGGGCATGGAGGGTGTGGCTTATGTTGGACGAAAACGACGATTTTAGGCGTCCCTGCACCATTGGCGTGCAATGCCCGCAAAGCCGGCCGGAGAGAGATGTCTTGGCTGTGACTTCCGGCCAGGTCGGCGCCGTTCTTGCCGACCTTTTTGGCGACCTGCCAAGGTTTGCGCGCGGCTGGCAGCTTGCTGACAGGATTTTTCGCTAGATCGACGAAATAACGTCAATACACGTACCAGAAAAACGGAAATAACCCCACAGCCTATAATCCCATTCCCGTCAAGCCGGCCCCGTGCCTGGTCATCCGGTCGGGCAAACGAGTCGGCTGTCCAAGCCACCGCCTATTGCCTGAAGCCCGTGTCCAGACAAGGCCGGTTTCGTTTTTTACCGTGTGCGCACGTGCACCCTCCCTGTGGGGAGTCTTTAGGTCAGGTCATCCATGACTGATTTAAGTCTTCAACTGCAGCAGGCCGCAAGCCAACTACCAGTTTCAAGTTATTTCGACGAAGCGCTGTTCCAGCGCGAGTTGGAAACGATTTTCAAGCGCGGCCCGCGCTATGTGGGCCATCAGCTGGCCGTTCCCGAGATAGGCGACTACTACGCCCTGCCTCAGGAAAAAGAGGGGCGCGCCTTGGTGCGCAATGCCAAGGGCGAGATCGAGCTGATCTCCAATGTCTGCCGCCACCGCCAGGCCGTGATGCTCAAGGGACGCGGCAATCTGCTGTCCGAGGGCAAGGGCCATGCCGGCGGCAACATTGTCTGCCCGCTGCACCGCTGGACCTACAGCACCAGCGGCGAGTTGCTGGGCGCGCCCCATTTCAGCCACGACCCCTGCCTGAACCTCAACAACTACCGTCTGCGCGAGTGGAACGGACTGCTGTTCGAGGACAACGGCCGCGACATCGAGGCCGACCTGGCCGGCATGAAGCTGCGCGAGCAGCTCCAGTTCGACGGCTTTGTGCTCGACCATGTCGAGATGCACGAGTGCAACTACAACTGGAAGACCTTTATCGAGGTCTATCTGGAGGACTATCACGTCGGCCCCTTCCACCCCGGTCTGGGCAACTTCGTCACCTGCGACGATCTGAAGTGGGAATTCGCCAGCGAGTACTCGGTGCAGACCGTGGGTGTGGCCCCCAGCTTCGGCAACCCCGGCTCGGACATCTACAAGAAATGGCACGAGGTGCTGCTGGCCTACCGCAATGGCGAGCTGCCCGATCGCGGCGCCATCTGGCTGACCTACTACCCCCACATCATGGTGGAGTGGTATCCGCATGTGCTCACGGTCTCGACCCTGCACCCGCTTGCCGTGGACAGGACGCTGAACGTGGTGGAGTTCTTCTACCCCGAGGAAATCGCCGCCTTTGAGCCCGAGTTCGTGCAGGCCCAGAAGGCCGCCTACATGGAAACCTGCATCGAGGACGACGAGATCGCCGAGCGCATGGACGGCGGCCGCAAGGCCCTGTATGAACGCGGCGACAACGAGGTCGGCCCCTATCAGAGCCCCATGGAAGACGGCATGCAACATTTCCATGAGTGGTATCGCCGCATCATGGGTGACAGCGTTCCCCAACGCTGAATGAGGTAAACCTCAAGACTGATAGCTGCTATCGCTTACCCCATAAGCACAGCAGCTATTTTTTATGCTGAATTGAGTGAGATATGCAAGCCCTGTGGATGGTGTTGGCCGCGTTGATTTTTGCGGTCATGAGTGTGTGTGTGAAGTTTGCCTCCCAGGACTTCAATGCGGCGGAGATCGTGTTCTACCGCGGCCTGGTCAGCATGGCGCTGCTGATCTGGCTGGCCAGGCGCAGCGGCGTGACGCTGACCACCCAGTACTCGCGTGAGCATGCCTGGCGCAGCTTTGTCGGCGTGATCTCCATGGGTGCCTGGTTCTACGCCATCGGCCATCTGCCGCTGGCCACGGCCACCACGCTCAACTCCATGAGCAGCATCTGGATGGCGGTGTTTCTCATCGCCCAGGGCCTGTGGATGCGCCATACCCTTCGCAAATCCTATGCGGCCGAGCCCGAAACCCGCCGCGCCATTCCGCCCTTCCCCTGGGGCCTGGTGTCCACGGTGGTGGCGGGTTTTGTCGGCGTGCTGCTGGTGCTGCGCCCTACCAGCGCCCCGGCCAGCGAATGGGTGGCTGCGCTCGGCGGCCTGTTTGGCGGCATGTTTGCGGCCATGGCCTATATGCAGGTGACCACCCTGTCGCGCCTGGGCGAGCCTGAAACCCGCGTGGTGTTCTATTTCTCGGTCGGCTCGGCTGTTGCTGGCGGCATCACCATGCTGTTCACCGGCATCTCGCCCTTCCCCGGCTGGAGCGCGCTGTGGCTGGTGCCCGTGGGCGTGCTGGCCGCCGTGGCCCAGGTCTGCATGACCAAGGCCTATGCCTCGGCAGGCAGCAAGACCAACACTCTGGTCGTCGCCAATCTGCAGTACTCGGGCATTGTGTTTGCCGCCCTGCTCAGCCTGGTGCTGTTCGGTGAGAGCATCCCCCTGATCGGCTGGGTGGGCATTGTGCTCATCGTCGCCAGCGGAGCCGCAGCAACCGCCTTGCGCTCCAGGGGCTAGCCATGGCAGGGGGCGCCCTGCGCCTTCGCCATGCACGTCAGCTGCCCCAGCCTGCCGCGCAGTCCACGCCGGATCTGCGCGGCTTGCCATATCCAAACAATGAAGCAGCGGAGCACCGGCGCTACGGCCCGATCGCATAATGGTCTGCATGCCGCAAGACTGCACGCCATGCCGTCTGCAGCCATTCAATCTTTGGAGCAGCAAGCCATGAATCACTCGACGCCCGAGCACTACAACACCCTGATTTCCGTCGAACAGCTGGCCGGGCTCAAGGCCAGCGGCAAGCCCTTGATGGTGTTTGACTGCAGCTTTGACCTCATGAACCCGCCTGCCGGCCGCGAGCAGTATCTGCAGGTCCATATCTCCGGCGCAGTCTTCGCCGACCTGGACAAAGACCTCAGCGCACCGCATGGCACGCCCGGCGAAGACGGCCAGGTCGCCACCAGCGTGCAGTCCGCATCCGGTGGCCGCCACCCCTTGCCCACGCGCGAGCGCTTTTCCGCCTGGCTGTCGTCCATAGGCTTTGCCAACGATATGCAGGCCGTGGTCTATGACCGCAACGCTGCCAATTACTGCGGTCGCCTGTGGTGGATGCTGCGCTGGGCCGGCCACGATGCCGTGGCCGTGCTCGATGGCGGGCTGCAGGCCTGGCAGGCGGCCGGCCAGGCCTTGAGCAGCGGGGAAGAGCCCGGCCATTTCCAGTCCAACTTTGAACTGGGCCAGCCGCTGGAGACGCTCAAGACCGTCGCTCAGGTCGAGGCCGACCTGGGTCAGGCCACCCAGACCCTCATCGATGCCCGGGCCCCGGCCCGCTACCGCGGCGAGGTGGAGCCCCTGGACCCGGTGGCAGGCCATATTCCGGGTGCGCTGAACCGCCCGTTCGGCAGCAATATCGCCGCCGACGGACGCTTCAAGCCCGCAGCGCTGCTCAAGGCAGAGTTTGACCAGTTGCTGGCCGGGCGCGACCCCGCCAGCGTGGTGCACCAGTGCGGCAGCGGTGTCAGCGCCACCCCCAATGTGCTGGCCATGCGCATTGCCGGCTTTGCTCCCACTGCCTTGTTTGCCGGCAGCTGGAGCGAGTGGTGCAGCCGGCCCTCCCGCCCGGCCGAGAAGGGCTGAGGCTGCCGCATGCCGGTGCCGCGCCAGACACCGGCCTCAAACAGGCATGCTCTCCCCCGCGCTTGCCGGGTTCAGCCCCTGGGCCACGGACACAGTGCACCGTGATCACGGCAGACAGGCGCAAACTAGGTGCGGTGCGGTGCGCTTGATCAGCGCCAAGCCAAGCCAGGCCAGACCAAGCCCACTCCTTCGCGACGCCCCGAGCCTTGGCGGCATGGCCGAGGCTCATGTCCGCACTCCCATGCCGATGCAGCTTGGCAACCCGGCTGCGGACCGTTATCACAGGGAATCCGGGCTGCCCTGTTTCATAGGCGATCAGATACCGAATAAAAAGCCGCCTATTTCCTCGTTTGTCATCTTCCGGACAGATTCACAATACATGCACCAGCGGAATCCGGCCTGATGCAATGTCAGCCCCCACGCGGCACTCCGAGTCATCCCGAAGGACGGCAAAGCAGTAAGGGAAATCCTACATGCCTGCCTGTAAAACCAGACCGGCGATACCGACGCTCCCCGACTTCAGTTCGATCAAGGCTTGAAACACAATTCATTTCAACAGATCGAAACACTTTTAACGTCTTGTTTGTGTGTGCCGTGACGGTCTGTCGAGATTGAAAGGACTGGACCCATGAACAACGAACAACTGCTTGCCGAGATCCGCGAAGCCAACCTCACCTACCTGATGCTGGCCCAGACCCTGATCCGCCAGGACAAGGCCGAGGCCGTGTTCCGTCTGGGTCTGAACGAAGAGTCCTGCGACCTGCTGGGCTCGCTGTCTTCGGCCCAGGTGCTCAAGCTGGCATCGCGCAACACCTTGCTGGCCAGCTTCCGCGCCGATGACGAAATGGTCTGGAGCTTGCTGACCAATCACAGCGGCAACAAGATCGGCAACGCCGCCACCAATACGCTGCACGCCAACATCCTGATGGCCAGCCGTGTCTCCGAAGTGCTCTGAGCACCCGCTAGCGACTACCTGGTTTTAAGGAGAGATTGATGCCCGCCGCCAAGACTGCCACCAAAAGCGTTCTGAACGAATCCAAGCAAATCGAGCGCGCCGCCATGCTCATCGAGATGGGCGCCCGCATGCAGGTGCTGGAGTCCGAGACCACGCTGTCTTATGAACGCCTGATCCGGCTGTACAAGGAAATCTCGGGAAAGTCTCCCTCCAAGGGCCAGTTGCCGTTTTCCACGGACTGGTTTCTGACCTGGCAGGAAAACATCCACAGCTCGCTGTTCCTCAACATCTACGAATACCTGTCCAAGGGCGTGGAGCTGGACTCGGCCGAGCAGCTGACCAAGGCCTACCGCCTCTATGCCGAACAGATTCAGGCTGCCGAACTTGAGGTGCTGCTGTCCTTTACCCGCGCCTGGCGCCTGGTGAAGTTTGTCGATGCACAGATGCTGACGCGCACCCAGTGCTCGGTCTGCAAGGGCCAGTTCGTGACCGAGCCTTACGAGAATGCGCGCCACTACCAGTGCGGCCTGTGCAACCCTCCCGCTCGCGCCGGCAAGAGCAAGGCGGCTGGCTCCTTGATGCTTCACTGAGGGGTTGACTCCCCCTGAGCCGCTTTGCGGCTTCCCCCTGAGGGGGGGACGACATCCTCGCTGCGCGGCGGCGCTTGCTTGATGTCTCGCTTTTGGAGCATGAGTGCTTGAAGGCTTTTCAACTTTCATAGCAACTAGCGCCATATATAAAAGGGTTTGAAGCATTCATATGCCTCAAACCCTTTATGCATTGGCGCAGGCAGCTCCTAAAGTTGCTGCCTATCCCCCGTGATCTGCTGCGATGCTTTTAGCGTGCCCGGCCTTGATGGCTGCGAAGCTGCGACAGCATTTGCTTGATGGCTCACTGTGCAAGCATGCTGGTTTGACGCCATTTCAACTTTCATAGCTGACAGCGCCATATAAAAAAGGATTTCAAGTACTTATATACCTGAAACCCTTTATTAATTAGCGATATAAGCTCCTTATTCAGGAGCACCCGCCAGCGCTCTCAACCCGTGTTGCGTACTCCGGCGGCAATGCCGTTGATGGACAGGTGGATGCCGTTCTTGACCCTGTCGTCGGTCTGTCCCGCACGCCAGCGGCGCACCAGCTCCACCTGCAGGTGGTTGAGCGGATCGATATAGGGGAAGCGGTGGCGGATGGAACGCGCCAGTGCCGAGTTGTGCTCCAGGCGCTGCTTGTCACCCGTTATCTGGTTGAGCGCCTCCACAGTGCTGTGCCACTCGGCTTCGATCGCACCGAAGATGCGGCGGCGCAAGCGCGTGTCGGTCACCAGCTCGCTGTAGCGCGAGGCCAGGTTCAGGTCGCTCTTGGCCAGCACCATGTCCATATTCGACAGCAGGGTGCGGAAGAACGGCCACTGGCGGTACATCTTCTGCAGCAGTGCCAGCTGCGCCTTGGCATCCTTGCCGGGGCGGTGGATGAAGGCCTGGATCGCCGAGCCGAAACCATACCAGCCCGGCAGCGTCAGTCGGCACTGCCCCCAGCTGAAGCCCCAGGGAATGGCGCGCAGGTCCTCGATGGCCTGGGTCGCCTTGCGCGATGCGGGGCGCGAACCGATATTGAGTTCGGCGATCTCGCGAATCGGCGTGCTGCTGAAGAAGTAATTGGTAAAGCCCGGAGTCTCGTAGACCAGCGCGCGGTAGGCCGCCATGCTGGCTTCGGACAGAAACGCCGCAGCCTCCAGGAAGGCCTTGGTCGCCGGCTTGGTCGGCTGCAGCAGCGTGGCCTCCAGCGTGGCGGCCACCAGGGTTTCCAGGTTGCGGCGCCCGATCTCGGGGTTGGCGTATTTGGAGGCGATGACCTCGCCCTGCTCGGTCAGGCGGATCTGACCGCGCACCGTGCCCGGTGGCTGCGCCAGGATGGCCTGATAGCTGGGGCCGCCGCCACGTCCCACGGTGCCGCCACGGCCATGGAACATGCGCAGCTGGATGCCGTAGTGGTCGGCCAGATCGTCAAACAGATCGACCAGCGCAATCTCGGCCCGGTACAGCTCCCAGTTGCTGGTGAAGATGCCTCCGTCCTTGTTGCTGTCGCTGTAGCCCAGCATGATGTCCTGCTCGCCGCCACTTTTTCGGACCAGCTCGGCAATGCCTGGCAACTGGTAGTAGCGGCGCATGATGGGCGCGGCATTGCGCAGATCCTCGATGGTCTCGAACAGCGGCACCACGATCAGGTCGCATTGCGCACCGTCCTGCAGGGTGCCGCGCAGCAGGCCCACTTCCTTTTGCAGCAGCAGCACCTCGAGCAGATCGCTGACGGTCTCGGTGTGGCTGATGATGCAATGGCGAATCGCCTCGCCGCCCAGGCGCTCGCGCAGGCGCTTGGCGGTCTCGAAGATGGCCAGCTCGCTGCGCGTGTGGTCGCCGTAGTCGCCGCCCATGACGCGCAGGGGGCGTGCGTCTTCGAGCAGGCGCACCAGCAGCGCGCATTTGGCGTCTTCTTCGAGCAGGCTGTAATCGAGCTCGACCTTGGCGACCGAGAGCAGCTCGCGCACCACTTCTTCGTGCTTGTCCGAGCTTTGACGCAGGTCCACCGTGGACAGATAGAAACCAAAGACCCGCACGGCACGCATCAGCGGGCGCAGGCGCTGCGGCGCCAGGGCATTGCCGTGATAGCGCGACAGCGAGTCGTCGATGATCTGCAGATCGGCCAGAAACGCGTCGGCCGAAGCATAGGCGTTCTGGGGCGCTACGGCGTGGCGTGCCGCCTCGCCGCCCGTCAGCTGCCTGAGCGTCGCGGCCAGCCGCGCATAGATGCCCGTCAGCGCCCGGCGATAAGGCTCGTCACTGCGGTGCACATTGTGGTCGGGCGAGGCATCGGCCAGCGCCTGCATCTCGGGCGTGATGTCCACCAGATTGGCCGACAGCGACAGCTCGCCGCCCAGATAGTGCACCTCGCGCAGATAGTGGCGCAGCGCCACGTCGGCCTGACGCGTCAGGGCCAGCTCCAGACTCTCGGCCGTCACAAAGGGATTGCCGTCGCGGTCGCCGCCTATCCATTGACCCATGCGCAAAAAGCTCTGCTCGGGCAGCTTCTCGCCCAGCTCCTGCTCCAGCTGCTCGTAGATCTTGGGGATCTCCTGCAGGAACGTCGCCTCGTAATAGGACAGGGCGTTCTCGATCTCGTCGGCCACCGTGAGCTTGGAATGGCGCAGCAGCCGGGTCTGCCAGAGCTGGGCCACGCAGGCACGCAGTTGCGCCTCCACCCGCGTCAGCTCGCGCGGGGTCAGTGCATCCTTGGCACTGTTGTAGAGCTGGGCGCGCATCAGGATATCGTCGCGCTCGGCCAGCAACTGGGCAATGCGGCGCTCGGCCGTCAGAATGCTCTGGCGCTGCACCTCGGTGGGGTGAGCCGTCAGCACGGGCGAGATGAAACTCCTGGCCAGCGTATTGACCACGGTGGCCGTCGAGATGCCCGCCCAGCGCAGGCGCGCCAGTGCCACCTCGATGCTGCCTTCCTGCGTGTTGCCGGCTCGCTCGTGCACGGCGCGGCGGCGGATGTGGTGGCGGTCTTCGGCCAGATTGGCCAGGTGCGAGAAATAGGTGAAGGCGCGAATCACGCTCACCGTCTGGTCGCTGGACAGTCCCTTGAGCAGTTTCTTGAGCGCCTTGTCGGCCGCTTCGTCGGCATCGCGCCTGAAGGCCACCGAAAGCTGGCGTACCTGCTCGACCAGCTCGTAGGCCGGCCCGCCCTCCTGCTCGCGAATCACATCGCCCAGAATGCGCCCCAGCAGCCGTATGTCCTCGATCAGCGGCAAATCCTTGTCGGTCTTGCGTGCCGGCTTGTCGCCATGTTTGTCTGCATGTGCGGCGCTCTTGGGGCGGGCGGAAGGCATGAACTATTCTCCTTGGGCACGGTGTAAGGCAACTTGCCATGCTAGCATTCCCTGTTACCCGCTTGAGACCGCGCCGTCATGAAATTTTCTGCATCCTCACCCACAGTAATCGTCATTGCCACACGTGAGAGCCAGCTGGCCATGTGGCAGGCCGAGCATGTGCAGGCGATCTTGCGCGGGCGCGGCCACAGCGTCGATCTGCTGGGGATGACGACCAAGGGCGATCTGATTCTGGACCGAGCCCTGTCCAAGGTGGGCGGCAAGGGCCTGTTCG
The DNA here is from genome assembly GCF_000241525.1 of Comamonas testosteroni ATCC 11996. Classification (GTDB taxonomy): domain Bacteria; phylum Pseudomonadota; class Gammaproteobacteria; order Burkholderiales; family Burkholderiaceae_C; genus Comamonas; species Comamonas testosteroni. The sequence continues at coordinate 83,225 of NZ_AHIL01000041.1, read as the reverse complement.
TCAAGGAGCTGGAAGTGGCTCTCGAGGAAGGCCGCGCCGATCTGGCCGTGCACTCCCTGAAGGATGTGCCCATGGAGCTGCCCGAGGGCTTCGTGCTGGCCTGCGTGATGACGCGCGAAGACCCGCGTGACGCCTTTGTCTCCAACCGCTATGCATCGCTGGACGAGCTGCCCCAGGGCGCCGTGGTCGGCACCTCCAGCCTGCGCCGCCAGGCCCTGCTGCAGGCGCTGCGCCCCGACCTCAAGATCGAAGCCCTGCGCGGCAATGTCAACACCCGCCTGCGCAAGCTCGACGAAGGCCAGTACGACGCCATCGTGCTCGCCGCCGCCGGCCTGATGCGCCTGGAGATGAGCGAGCGCATCCGCGCCCGATTCGACCCGGCCCAGATGCTGCCCGCCGCCGGTCAGGGTGCATTGGGCATCGAGGTGCGCGCCGACCGTCAGGACATCATCGACGCCCTGGCCCCGCTGGCCCATATGCCCACCTGGCTGACCGTGACCGCCGAGCGCGCCGTCAGCCGCTGCATGGGCGGCAGCTGCTCCATGCCGCTGGCCGCCTATGGCCGCTTTGAAGGCGACACCCTGCACATGGATGCGGCCTGGGGCGATATGGAAGGCAGCAAGGGTCTGGTTCGCGTGCAGGCCAGCGCCCAAGTCACGGACTTTGCCAGCGCCAATGCCCTGGGCGAGCAACTGGCCGCGCAACTGCAAGCTGCAGGTGCCGTGCCTGCGGCGCCCAAGCAGGACTGAGCCGCGCCTGCCGATGCGCCTCGTTCTGGTCACCCGTCCCTTGCATGATGCAAAACCATGGGTTGATGCATTTCGCGCCCGCGGCCTGCAGGCCGAGGCCTTGCCGCTGATAGGCATAGGGCCTTGCAACGACCCGGCGGCTCGCCAGGCCTTGTTGAGGGCGCGCCAGTTGGCGCTGAAACCCGGTCACTACCGGGCCGTGATGTTTGTCAGCGGCAATGCGGTGCAGTATTTTTTTGCCCAGGATCAAACTCCGGCGTTTGATGCTGAAGCGTTGCTGGCACCTGATACCAGGGCATGGACGCCGGGCCCGGGCACAGAGCGCGCCCTGCTCGAAGCAGGACTGGCCTCCCTCCAGATTGACGGCCCTTCGCCTGACGCGGCCCAGTTCGAATCCGAAGCGCTTTGGCAGAACGTCCACGGCCAGGTTCGAGCCGGCGACCGCGTGCTGATCGTGCGCGGTACCAGCCCTTCGACCGCCCCTGTCGTCGGCAATGCAGGCATGCAAATCCCGTCCACACAAGGTGCAGGCCGTGACTGGCTGGCATCCCGGCTGCGCGAAGCCGGAGCCGAGGTGGAACTGCTGGCTGTGTATGAGCGCCAGCTTCCCGTATGGACGGCGCAGCAGCTGGATCTGGCCCGGCAAGCCGCCAGCGACGGCAGCCTGTGGCTGTTCAGCAGCTCGGAAGCTGTTGCCAACCTGCAACAGCTGCTGCCCCAGCAGAAATGGCACTCTGGGTTAGCGCTCACCACCCATGAACGCATTGCCAGCAAAGCACTTTCAGCAGGTTTCGGTCGGGTTTTGCACAGTCGCCCAAGTCTGGACGATGTGGTTGCGTCTATAGAATCGGCTCTATGAGCTCCGATGCCATCCCCACCTCCGACAACCAACCCTCAGCCCCCCCTTCCAGCCAGGATCCTTCCGTGCCCGCTCAGACCGGGCGTGGTGCTCCCACGGCTCTGGTGCTGACGCTGGGAGCGGTGGCTGCCGCAGCCCTGGTCGCCTGCGGCATGCTGTGGCAGCGCGTGGGCAATATGCAGGAGCAGCTGGCTCGTCAGTCGGCGCAGTCCGGCGCGCAGTCGGTGGAGGCTCGCACCCTGGCCAAGGACGCCCAAGATCTGGCTCGCGACAGCGCAGCGCGTGTCTCCGTGATGGAGGCGCGTGTGGCCGAACTCAGCCTGCAACGCAACCAGCTCGAAGAGCTGATGCAAAGCATGTCGCGCTCACGCGATGAAAACCTGGTGGCCGACATCGAATCCTCGGTACGCATGGCCCAGCAACAGGCTGAACTCTCGGGCAGCCTGCAGCCGCTGGTCGCCAGCCTCAAATCGGCCCGAAAGCGCGTGGAAAGCACAGCCCAGCCGCGTCTGGCTCCCGTTGTGCGAGCCATTGATCTGGATCTGGACAAGCTCTCGCGCATGAGCGTGACGGACACCACGGGGGTGCTCAGCCGTATCGAAGACCTGATTCGCCAGGTGGACGACCTGGCTCTCATCAACGATGTGGGCCGCCCGCGTGCGCGCGATGCCCAGCCCCGCAAGACGGCGGCCGCTCATGACACGCCCGAGGACGCCAGTCTCTCCCTCACTCAATGGGCCTGGTGGCAGGGCCAGGGTGAGCGGGTCTGGGACTCCTTCAAGGATGGCGCGGCCGATCTGGTGCGCGTGCGCCGCATCGATCACCCCGAGGTGGCCCTGCTGGCCCCCGAGCAGGGCTATTTTCTGCGCGAGAACCTCAAGCTGCAACTGCTCAACGCCCGTCTGGCCCTGCTGTCGCGCCAGTGGGAATCGGCACGCGCCGACCTCAGCGCTGCTGGCACCCTGCTCAACAAATACTTTGACTCACGCTCACGACGCACTCAGATCGCCCAGGCGCAGCTGCAGCAGATTCAGGCCAATCTGCATACGGGCGGACGCGTAGAGCTTGAAGACACGCTGAACGCTTTGACCACAGCGGCCGCCGGCCGCTAATCGAGGAGGACACAGAAATGCGCGCCGCCTTGTGGTTGATGGGTCTGTTTGCCGTGGCCGTGGCCATGGCCTTGTTTGCTGGCAATAACCAGAGCTCGGTCACCTGGTTCTGGTCGCCCTACCGGGTGGACATGTCGCTGAACCTGGCCCTGGCTCTGCTCTTTCTGGCTTTCTTGCTGCTTTATGCCGCGCTGCGTGCCCTGGCAGTGCTGCTGCAGATGCCGCACCAGGCACGCCGCTGGCGCATGCAGCAAAAAGAGCGTGGCATGAACCAGAGCCTGCTCGAAGCACTCTCGCACCTGCAAGCCGGCCGCTTTTTGCGCGCCCGCAAATCGGCCCTGGCCGCCTTGTCCACCGAGCAATCGCTGCGCGAAGCAAAGGCCGGCCTGCCTTATGGCGAGCGCCTGAACGCCACGGCCCATCTGATCGCCGCCGATGCCTCCCACGCCCTGCAGGATGCCACCTTGCGCGACAAGCACTGGCAGCAGGCCCTGGACGTGCTGCCCATACCCGGCAACACCCAGGACATGGAAATTCGCGAAGGCGCCCAGATGCGCGCGGCCCGCTGGGCACTGGACGACCGCGATGCCGCAGAATCGATTCGCCGCCTGGGCGAGTTGCCCCTGGGCGCCGGCCGTCGCACGATTGCCCTGCGCATCAAGCTCAAGGCCGCACGCCTTTCCGGCGACACGCAGGCGGCGCTGGACACCGCCCGCCTGCTGGCCAAGCACCGCGCCTTCTCTCCTGCGGCCTCGGCCAGCGTGGTTCGTGGCCTGCTTCTGGCCAGCATCCGTGACGCACGCGACACCTCGTCGCTGCAGCAGTTCTGGCTGTCGCTGGACGAAGACGAACGCGCCATGCCCGAAGTGGCCATCCCTGCCACGGAACGCCTGATCGAGTTGGGTGGCGAAGCCCAGCAGGCACGCGCCTGGCTGCTGCCCGTGTGGGAGCATCTGCTGACCCAGCCCGGACCGCGCACAGAAACCCATCTGCCCAAGCTGGTGGAAGTGCTGCAATCGTGCCTGGGCAAGCTGGATGGAGCCTGGCTCGCTCGCATGGAAGCTGCAGCCAATGCCAACCCGCGCGAGCCGCGCCTGCAATATCTGGCCGGCATGGCCTGCGTGCAGCGTGAGCTATGGGGCAAGGCCCAGCAGTTGCTGACCCGCGCCGCGCCGCTGCTGCAAGACCCCCAGCTGCGTACCCGCGCCTGGCAGCGCCTGGCGCTGATGGCCGAGCACCGTGGCGATATGGAGGCCTCGGCCATCGCCTGGAAGCTCGCAGCCCAGGCCATGGTGGTGCTACCGGACAATCCGGCGCAGGACGAATAAGCGCGCTCCGATACGACTCACAGGCAACAGGCAAGCCGCGACTGCGGCATGGAGTCGTGCGCACTCTGTGCGGCCAACGCCCCTGCGGCCCTCTGGCGCAAAGCAAAAGGCCACGGCCGCTGCGGCAATCCGCGAGCGACCGTGGCCTCAAGCCTGGTCCGGAGTTACTTGCTGTGCTCTATGGTCTTCACATGCTCCGCCACCTGCGCGGCAGTCACGTCGCCAGGGCGACCACCCCAGGTCTGACGCATGTAGTTGACCAGCTCGGCCATCTCCTCGTTGCTGAGCTTGTCGGCATAGCCGGGCATGGTCTGCATGCGTTCGCCATGGGCCAGATCACGCTCGTGCACGCCTTCGCGGATCACGCGAATCAGGTTGATGGGCGTGGGGAACATGGCCGTGGTGTTGGTGCTCATAGGCACCGACGAATGCGGCTGACCCTGGCCCTGCACACCGTGGCAGCCTGCGCACAGGCCCAGGTACAGGTTCTCGCCCTTGACGCTGGTCTGCCCCTCGGCAGCCTTGAGCTTGGGCCCGGGCATCTCGCGGTTCTGGGTCAGATAAGCGGCCATGGCGCGCACATCGGCCTCCGCCATGCGCGAGGTGGAATGCTCAAGCACTGATGACATGCGGAAAGTCATCACCCCTTGCGGCGACAGTCCGGTGCGGAAGAACTTGACCAGATCGTCCTTGGTCCAGCCGCGCTCGCTCAGCGCATCGGGGGTCAGCGCCGGAGCGTAGGAGCCCTCGATGGTATTGCCCTCGAGATAGCGCGAGCCATCCATGGCAAAGGTGGCCTTGGTGCGCGGGCTGTGGCATTCGGCACAATGGCCCAGCACATCCACCAGATACTTGCCGCGCACCAGTTCGTCCACCGACATGTCGAACTCCTTGGCGGCGGGGCGATTGAGCGCATTCCACATGGCCACGGCAGGACGGATGTTGAACGGGAAGTTCATCTCGCTGGGCTTGTTGGCGACTTCCACGGCCGGCTGCTTCATCAGCCACACCCAGAGTGCATCGACATCGGCACGCGTGATCTGGTGGTAGCTGGCATACGGCATGGCCGGATACAGGTTCTTGCGCCCCGGCGCCATGCCGGCAGCCACTGCGCGGTACAGATCGTCGGCCGTCCAGCCGCCGATGCCGTGCTCCTTGGAAGGCGAGATATTGCTGCCGTAAAGCGTTCCCATGGGTGTGACCATGGGAACGCCGCCCGCCAGCTCCGCGCCCGTGGCGGGCGAGCTGTGGCAGGCCGCGCAGTCACCACCGCGAAACACCTGCTCTCCGCGCCTGTACAGCGTATCGAACTCCTGCGGGCCCAGCTTGGCAAAGTCCACCGTGGCCGGCGGGACGTCGCCGCTTGCGCTGCCGTACAGATACATGCCGCCGGCCACGAGCGCACCCACAGCGGCGGCTGCGCCCAGGCCCTTGATCCAGGTCTTAGCCATTGTTGACGACCTCCTTGCTGCGCTTGCCCGTGGTCAGGCCCGGCGTCTTCAGGATCACGTCGCGCACCGCGTTGTAGTAGCGCACATAGCCAGTGCAGCGGCAGATATGGGGCTCCAGTTGTTCCTCGATGGCTTTTTCCACCTCATCGGCAGGCACGGGGTGCTTCTGGAGCTTTTCCACCAGCACGGTGGCCGAGTTCACGAAACCGGGCGTGCAGTAGCCGCACTGGAAGGAGTAGTGCTCGAGAAAGGCCTTCTGCACCGGCGAGGGATGGACTACGCCCTTGTCGTCCACCGAAGCAATGCCCTCCACGGTACGAATGGTCTTGCCGTTGAGCCAGGTCACGCCGGTCACGCAGGCGGGCACGGTGATCGAGCCTTTTTCAGGGTCGTCGACGATGATGGTGCAGGCGCGGCACACACCCTGGCCGCAGCTCAGGCGCGTGCCGTTCATGCCCGCGTACTCCTGCAGGAACTCGATCATCATCAAGTCCTTGGGAACGTCGACGGGGCCTACCTGTTTGCGATTGATGGTGGCGGAGAATTGAATACGGTCCTGCATCACAGTGCCTCTTTGATTTTGTCGGGGGTCACGGGGGTCGCATGGAAGCGCTTGCCCGTGGCATGGGCGATGGCGTTGACGCAGGCGGCAACCACCGGAATCATCACCACCTCGGCCATGCCCTTGGGCGGATCGGTGCGCGACAGCGGCGGCAGCACCACGCCCTCGGCCTTCCACACGGCCACTTCGCTGGCACGCGGCACGTGGTAGCGGTTCAGGTTCCACTGGCCGTTGCCGGGGCCGGTCTCATGGAGCGGCAGGTCTTCGTACAGCGCATGGCCAATGCCCATGGCCACACCGCCCTGGATCTGGCCGGAGACCAGCTCGGGCACGATCTGCGTGCCGCATTCCAGCCAGGTCTTGTGCGAGAGGATGTTCACCTTGCCCGTACCCGGGGCCACGGACAGCTCCACCATGGTGGCGCAGGGCGCGTAGTACACCGTGCCCGCATTGGTGCGCTGCACCGGCGGGTAATAGACCTTGTCGCGTGCGATGAAGGCATAGCCGCCGGATTTCATCGCAGCCTTCTTGGCCTCGCCGGCACTCTTGCCGTACTGCACGGACAGGGCGTCGATCATGGCCTGGAACTTAATGCCCTCGACCGTGAAGTCGGCCTTGGCCCAGGCCCAGCGGTTGAAGGCGTGCACGCACACGCCGGTCACGATGCCCAGCTCGTGCGCGCGCTCGGCCAGGCGCTCAAGGCTCAGCGGCTCCAGGCCTTCGGCCACGAGCATGCGCTCGCGCCACTCCAGCATGTCTTCGGTGACGGTGCTGGGCAGCAACTGTCCACCACCTTCCTTGCCGGACCAGATCGACTGGGCAGCCGGCCACAGGCAGAGCTTGAGCAGCAACTGCGCCGCCTGCTGCGTGGCGTGGCGGAAGTAGTAGGCCGAGTTCGAGGCCGATACCGGCGAGACCAGGCGCGGTGTCCAGGTCGGGTCCCGCGCCAGCTCGTCCTCCTTGGCCTGGGGCGTGGTGTAGGGCTCGTCCTTGGTATGCAGCGGCAGGTTGTCCCAGTGGTTGACTGCGAAGTCCACGTCGTCCGCCGGGCGCCCCAGGAAGGGCTCGACCGCCACCAGCTGCGCCGTGGTGCTGCCGGTGCCGATCTCGGTGGCGATGTGGCGCATCTTGATGCGGCCCTCGGGCGTGATCTCAAGCTGCGCGATCGAGGCTTCTGCCCCCGTGCCGAAGTCCTTTTGCACCGCACCGAAGCCTATGCCGTAGCGCAGGCCGGGGTTGGCTGCCTCGAAGTCGGCCTTGCGCTTGGCGCGCTCGGTCCACATCGGGTCCTTGGCGGCCATATCCAGGATCTCGCCGATACGCAGATGACCCGAGGGCGAGGCGCCCTGGGTGTTCTTCATGCTGCTCTTGAGCACATTGCGCCGGCGCAGCTCGATGGCGTCCAGGCCGATCTCCTGGGCGATCTCATCGACCAGCATCTCGGTATAGGCCATGGATTGCACCGTGCCGTAGCCGCGCATGGAGCCGGCCGTGACGCCGATGGAGGGGTACACCTCGGTCGACAGGTCGCTCTCCGGGAAGTAGTAAATGGATTGCGCCGCGGTCACTGCCACCGTGCCCACCGAGGGGCTGAAGTTGGTCACGCCGCCGCCGTCGCCCACCATGTGGCAGGTCAGCGCGTGGAACTTGCCATCCTTGTCCACCGAGATCGCTGTCTCTACATCGAAGGGATGGCGCTTCAGGGCGAACTGGAAGTGCTTCCAGCGGTCCAGCGCCAGCCGCACCGGACGGCCCTGGGCGTACAGCGACGCCAGTGCCACGTAGAACGGGAAGGGATGGTGCTCCTTCTGGCCGTAGCCCACCGTGTAGGAGCTGATGTAGTCGAGCTGGTTCAGCGCCAGCTTGCTGTCCTTGAGCATGTGCATCACATGCTCGGCCGTGCCGTAGGGCGCCTGGCTCGCTGCGACCATATGCAGCGCACCGCTGCCCTGCTCATACCAGGCCAGGCCGTTTTCCATTTCCATGGCCACATGCTCGATGGACTGGCTGTAGTACTTGCGTGCAAAAGCGCGCAACCCGTCCTTGGGCTGCTTCATCTCGGCCTGGATGCGGGCCGACTCGCCCATCAGCGCGCCGAAGGCGGGATGGCTGCTGTCGGGCCAGTGCACGCCTTTTTCATCGAGCTGAGGCCAGATGACGGTGTTCTTCATGGGCGAGAACCTGTCCTCGCCATAGCCGTCCTCGCCCTGCACGCGTACATAGCGCGCGGCCACATAGGGCGCGCGCGGTGGCTGGGCAGCCTCGGCTCCGAAGCGGAAGATCGCGTCGTTGAAGCGCAGGCGCTGGTTGGCCACGCGGAACTTCTCGTAGTCGTGCCAGATGGCCACGGCCACGGGGTGACCCAGCATGGGCGAGACCTGACCCTTCTTGACGAAGAATTCGCCGTAGAAGCCCGGCTCGGGCATTCCCACGCCGTCGGCGGCGATGGACTCGGCGTCGATCAGCACATCAGGCTGGTAGTCGCTGCCCAGCACCGACAGATCCAGGCCTTCGTAGATGCGGTCGGCGCGCGGGATGTGGATGGTCAGCGCGTGCGACTGCTGCGCAGGCCAGCCCTGCATGTCCCTGGCGCGCAGGTCGATGGCAAAGACCTTCTGCCCGGTGACCTTGGCCATGCCGTCGCGGCGGTAATTGAGCGTGTTGCCACTGATCCAGTGGGTCTCCTGACCGCTGGCGGGCGTTATCAATTCCGCAAGTACATCTTTGACCGGGCGCACACTCGCAATCACGCCCATGGCGGCGGCAGCCTTCAGAAAACTGCGCCGATTCAAGTCCAGTTTGGACACGGTTCCAACTCCTTGCTGCAATGCGCACAGCAACAGCAAGGACTGGCGTGGGCACATCGCTAGATGACTATGTGTTCCCGAACGTTGTATGCGTCCGAGAGTCAAAAAGCAGGTGATAACGGCTGCAGTTGTTGTCGGCATTTCTGCCCACATATCGCCAGCCTTGGCCGTCCGCCACGCTTTGGTCTTTTAAAAGACTAAGAGGCGCGGAGTATAGAAACAGCGGCCAGCATGATTTCTCGCCACCCAAATTCACAAGTCAAATACTCGGAAAATTGATGTGCATCAATGCCGACTTCCTTCATTGATGCTTGTCGTGCAAAACGGCATGCGCCCACTTCGCTCTGCATCGATTGCTCGATGAGCTTGCAGAAGCCAGCGCTTTTTGGCTCGGGCATTCAGCTTTTTTGAATCGAGCCCTCAATCTTGCTGAACCTTTTTGCATTCCCCGCTTCATACACTGCATATCAATTTCAGCAGGCCCCCAGCGCCCGCAACCCGCACTTTCTGATTGCAGTTTCCATGAACTCAAGCCCCCGCTATACCGGTACCGCCATCGCCCTGCACTGGGTTCTGGCCTTGGCACTGATCGGCATCTTCGCCTTTGGCCTCTATATGACGGGGCTGCCTTTCTCGCCCACACGCCTCAAGTACTTCAACTGGCACAAATGGGCCGGCATGACGATTCTGATCCTGTCCGTGCTGCGCCTGGTCTGGCGCATCACCCACCGACCACCGGAGCTGCCCGAAGCCGTCACCCGCACCATGCCGGGCTGGCAGCGCATGGCCCACCATGGCGTGCATCACCTGATGTATGCGCTGTTCTTTGCCATCCCGCTGGTGGGCTGGATGTACAGCTCGGCCGCAGGCTTTCCCATCGTGCTGTTCGGACAATTGCCCCTGCCTGACCTGGTGAGCAAGAGTCCCGAGCTGGCCGAAGCACTCAAGCCCTGGCATGGCTATCTGGCCTATGCGCTGGCAGCCCTGGTGGTGATGCATATCGCTGCCGTCATCAAGCATCAGATCGTTGACCGCGACGGACTGCTGTCACGAATGGTTCCGGGCAAATAGTCCCCCCTGAGCGGCCCCGCCGCTTCCCCCCAAGGGGACAACACCGTCGCTGCGGGGCGGCCCTTGCTCGGTGTTTCTCGCTTGGATCGCGCCAATTTTTCAATTTTCTCTGTTCATCACAAGGAGTTTTTGATGAAAGTCCTTTTTTCCTCCGCACTGATTGCAGCCGCTTTCCTAGGCAACACCGCACAGGCCGCTCAAGCCCTGGTGCCCGCGCAAAGCGCTGTCAACTTTGAAGCCAAGCAGATGGGCGTGCCGCTCAAGGGCCACTTCAAGAAGTTCGACGCCCAGATTGCCTTCGACGCCGCTAAACCTGAGAGCAGCAAGATCCATTTCACGGTCGATACCGGCAGCGCCACCATGGGCGCCAAGGAAACCGATGCCGAACTGCCCAAGGCAGACTGGTTCAACGTTGCCAAATTCCCTCAGGCCACCTTTGACTCCAGCGCCGTCAAGGCTCTGGGTGGCGGCAAGTTCCAGGTGGACGGCACGCTGACCATCAAGGGCAATGCACAGAAAGTGAGCCTGCCTGTGACGCTGACCCAGTCCGGCGCCACCACCACGGCCACCGGCACGCTGGCGCTCAAGCGCCTGAACTTCAAGATCGGCGATGGCGACTGGAAGGACACCTCCATGGTGGCCGACGAGGTCAACGTGCAATTCAAGCTGGCTCTGACCGGCGTCGGCAAGCTCTAAGCGTTTTTTGGCTCCAGCCCTTGATAGTCAATCGCTGGTAGCTCGTGTTTTGATAGTTCCAATCCCTGAAGGAGTATTCACCATGCGTTCCACTCTGTTCGCCCTGGCCGCTGCGTCCCTGTTTGCCACCGCTGCCCAGGCGGCACCTGCCACCTACGCCATCGACCCCACACACACGTTTGCGACTTTCGAGATCGATCACTTTGGCGCCTCGACCAATCGTGCCCGCTTTGACAAGAAGAGCGGCAACGTGCAGTTCGACAAGGCAGGCAAGACCGGCAAGGTCGATGTCGAACTGGACATGACATCGGTGAACTCCGGCACCGCCGCTTTCAACAAGCATCTGCAAAGCGCCGACATCTTTGACGCCGAGAAATTCCCCAGCGCCAAGTTTGTCTCCGACAAATTTGTCTTCGACGGCGACAAGCTCAAGGAAGTGACCGGCCACCTGACGCTCAAGGGCAAGACCGCCCCCGTCACCCTCAAGGCCAACAAGTTCACCTGCTACGAAAGCCCCATGCTGCAAAAGCGTGAAGTCTGCGGCGGCGACTTTGAAGCATCCATCGACCGCACCCAGTGGGGCGTGGACTACGGCATCCCCTATGGCTTCTCCAAGCAAGTGCGCCTGGTCATGCAGATCGAAGCCGTGAAGCAGTAATCCAGGTCCGCAAAGTCTCTCGAGTGAAGCCCTTTGCGGGCTCTCTCTTTGGCCCGGCCCGTGCAAACGGTCCGGGCTTTTTTGCGTCTGCGGCATGCTTCAGACACAAATCCCTTTCATTAAAAAATTTACTTTAGGTTAATCAATTACGAATAGTAGAATAAATCCACTCACACAATTGAAGGAGACATCGCATGAGCCAAGCCGCCCCTACTCCGGTTTACTCCCAGCCCCGGCGCGCGGACATGAGCCAGCTGCCCGCACCTGCCGCCGTGCAGCAGCTGCACCACTACGCCTACAAGGCCAAGGATGCAGAAGAGACCCGTCACTTCTACGAGGACATCCTGGGCCTGCCGCTCTACCACATCATCCAGAGCGACTACGTCCCCTCCACGGGCGAGTACTGCCCCTACACCCATTTCTTCTTCCGCCTCAAGGACGGCTCCTTCATCGCCTTCTTTGACATTGGCGACGACGAGGCAGCCCTGCCCTCACCCAACACTCCGATCTGGATCAATCACATCTCCTTCCGCGTGGACTCCGTGCAGGAGCTGGAAAACACCAAGGCCCGCCTGCAGGCCTGCGGCGTGGAAGTGCTGGGCGTGACCGATCACCACATCTTCAAGAGCATTTACTTCTTCGACCCCAACGGCATCCGCCTGGAGTTGACGGCCCAGCTGGCCGACGAGCTGCAAATGCTCAAGGAAAGCAAGACCGCCCATGCACGCCTGGACGAGTGGACGGCCCGCAAGGAGCAGTGGCGCAAGGAACGTGCCGAAGGCAAGTCCGACGCTCCGCTCAAACCGCAAAGCAACGACCGGCCGGAGTTTGTTCCTCCCAAGTAAGCGCCCCCTCTGAGGCGCTATGCCCAGGTGGCCCCGCGCCTTCCCCCTCTGTGCTTGTCGGGGCGATTGGGGCCGCCCAGGCCTCGCTTGCTGCCCTTTGGCTGGCGCACGCATATTCAAAGTGCAGCTGGCTCAGTCGGTATCAGTTTTATAGCTACGAGCACTTGATAAATAAGCGCAGAAGGGCGAAATAAGACCTACCGCGCTCATCACCGGATCGGATCGCTAAAATCATTGGCAATCCGTCCCTATCTTTCATGCAGACGGCATCCCTTTTCAGGATGCCGTTTTCATTTCCAGAGTTCTTGTAACGCAGCCATGAGCGACACCATTCAACAGCCCGGCCTCGACAGCCTCTCCAAGTCTTTTGAACCTGCCTCCATCGAAGCCCATTGGGGTCCTGAGTGGGAAAAGCGCGGCTACGGCAATGCCGGCTATCGCGGCACGGGCAAGCCCGGTACCGAAGCTGCCGCTGCAGGCAACAACTTCTCCATCCAGCTGCCCCCACCCAATGTGACAGGTACGCTGCACATGGGCCACGCGTTCAACCAGACCATCATGGACTCGCTGACACGCTACCACCGCATGAAGGGCTACAACACGGCCTGGATTCCCGGCACCGACCATGCAGGCATCGCTACCCAGATCGTGGTTGAGCGCCAGCTGCAGACCCAGGGCGTGAGCCGCTATGACCTGGGCCGTGACGAATTCACCAAAAAGGTCTGGGAGTGGAAGGAAAAGTCCGGCAACACCATCACCACCCAGATGCGCCGCATGGGCGACACCGTGGACTGGAGCCGTGAGTACTTCACCATGGACGAAAAACTGTCCAAGGTGGTGACCGAAACCTTTGTGAAGCTGTACCAGCAAGGCCTGATCTACCGCGGCAAGCGCCTGGTGAACTGGGACCCGGTGCTGCAGTCTGCAGTGTCCGATCTGGAAGTCGAGAACCAGGAAAAGGACGGCAGCCTGTGGCATATCGCCTACCCGCTGACCAGCGGCGAAGGCCAACTGGTGGTCGCCACCACCCGCCCCGAAACCATGCTGGGCGACGTGGCCGTGATGGTCCACCCCGAAGACGAGCGCTATCGCGCCCTGATCGGCCAGACAGTGACCCTGCCGCTGGTGGGCCGCCAGATCCCTATCATTGCCGACGAATACGTGGACCGCGAATTCGGCACCGGCGTGGTGAAGGTGACGCCTGCGCATGACCAGAACGACTATCAGGTGGGCCAGCGCCACAAGCTGCCCATGATCACGGTGCTGACGCTGACCGCCAAGATCAACGACGAAGCACCCGAGAAATACCGTGGCATGGACCGCTTTGTGGCCCGCAAGGCCATCGTGGCCGACCTGGAAGAACTGGGCCTGATGGTCGAGATCAAGAAGCACAAGCTGATGGTGCCCATCTGCGACCGTACCGGCCAGGTGATCGAGCCCATGCTGACCGACCAGTGGTTCATCGCAATGAGCAAGGTCAGCGACCAGGACCCTACCGGCAAGTCCATCGCCCAGAAGGCGATTGATGCCGTGGCCAATGGCGACGTGACCTTCGTGCCCGAAAACTGGGTCAACACCTACAACCAGTGGATGAACAACATCCAGGACTGGTGCATCTCGCGCCAGCTGTGGTGGGGTCACCAGATTCCGGCCTGGTATGACGAAGAAGGCAATATCTACGTCGCCAAGAACGAAGCCGACGCCCAGGCACAGGCCCCCGGCAAGAAGCTGACCCGCGACGAAGACGTGCTGGACACCTGGTACTCCTCGGCCATGGTTCCGTTCAGCACCATGGGCTGGCCCGAGCAAGGCAATGCTGCCGATGATGATTACAACCTCTACCTGCCCTCCTCGGTGCTGGTGACGGGTTACGACATCATCTTCTTCTGGGTGGCGCGCATGATCATGATGACCACGCACTTCACCGGTCGCGTTCCGTTCAAGCATGTCTACATCCATGGCCTGGTGCGCGATGCACAGGGCAAGAAGATGAGCAAGTCCGAAGGCAATGTGCTGGACCCGGTCGATCTGATCGACGGCATCTCGCTGGAGCCGCTGCTGGAAAAGCGCACCACCGGCCTGCGCAAGCCCGAGACTGCGCCCCAGGTGCGCAAGAACACGCAAAAGGAATTCCCCGAAGGCATTCCCGCCTACGGAGCCGACGCACTGCGCTTCACCTTTGCCGCCCTGGCGTCTCTGGGCCGCAGCATCAACTTCGACAGCAAGCGCTGCGAGGGCTACCGCAACTTCTGCAACAAGCTCTGGAATGCTTCGCGTTTCGTGCTGATGAACTGCGAAGGCCATGACTGCGGCCTGGCTCCTCACACCAAGGAGCAATGCCAGCCCGGCGGCGAGTTTGCGGGTTATATGCACTTCAGCCAGCCCGACCGCTGGATCGCCTCGCAGCTGCAGAAGGTCGAGGCAGAAGTGGCCAAGGGCTTTGCCGAGTTCCGCCTGGACAATGTCGCCAACACGATTTACGACTTCGTCTGGAACGAGTTCTGCGACTGGTATCTGGAAATCGCCAAGGTGCAGATCCAGACTGGCAATGAAGCCCAGCAGCGCGCCACGCGCCGCACGCTGATCCGTACGCTGGAGGTGATCCTGCGTCTGGCCCACCCCATCATTCCGTTCGTGACGGAAGAGCTGTGGCAGCAGGTTGCGCCCGTGGCCGGCCTCAAGGGCGAGTCCATCGCCGTGGCCCGCTACCCCGAAGCCCAGCCCGAGAAGATCGACGAAGCATCGATTGCCTACGTGGGCCGCATCAAGCAGATGGTTGACGCCTGCCGCGCTCTGCGTGGTGAGATGGGCGTCTCGCCCGCCCAGCGCCTGCCGCTGCTGGCGGTTGCCGGCAATGCCGACGATTCGGCCTTCCTGCGCGCCAATGCCGACGTTCTCAAGAACCTGGCCAAGCTAAGCGAAGTCAAGGTCTTCGACGACGAGGCCGCCTGGGCCACTGCAGCTCAAGCCTCGCCCGTGAACGTGATGGGCGATATCCGCCTGGCTTTGTTCGTGGAGATTGACGTGGAAGCCGAGAAGGCCCGCCTGAGCAAGGAAGCCAAGCGCCTCGAAGGCGAGATCGTCAAGGCCAACGGCAAGCTGAGCAACGAGGCCTTCTGCGCCAAGGCTCCTGCTGCGGTGCTGGAGCAGGAGCGCAAGCGTCTTGCCGATTTCGGCGCCACCTTGGCCCGCATCAACGAGCAACTCGCTCGTCTGGGCTAAACCCCGCTAAACTCCCTCCAAAAACAAGGCGCAGGCAACTGCGCCTTTTTTCCATCCAGAAATGACAAGCACATGAGCAATCAAACCCGCGTCCGCAAAGCCGTGTTCCCTGTTGCAGGCCTGGGCACCCGTTTTCTGCCCGCCACCAAGGCTTCGCCCAAGGAAATGCTGCCCGTCGTGGACAAGCCGCTGATCCAGTACGCCGTGGAAGAGGCTTACGAGGCCGGCATCCGCGACATGGTCTTTGTCACCGGCCGCAGCAAGCGGGCCATCGAAGACCATTTCGACACCTCCTACGAACTCGAGAACGAACTCGAGAATGCCGGCAAGCAGGCCATGCTGGATCTGGTGCGCAGCGTCAGCCCGGCCGACATGAACTGCCTGTTCGTGCGCCAGCCCCGCTCCCTGGGTCTGGGCCATGCCGTGCTGTGCGCAGAGCCTCTGGTGGGGAACGAGCCCTTTGCCGTGATTCTGGCCGACGACCTGATGACCGGAGAGAACGGCGGCCCCGGCGTGATGGCGCAGATGACTGCCGCCTTCCAGAAGCAGGGCCGCTCTCTGCTGGCCGTGCAGGAAGTGCCGCTTGAGCACACCAAGCGCTACGGCATCGTCAAGGGCGAGCCCGCAGGCGGACCGCTGATGCGTATCGACGAGATCGTGGAAAAGCCCGCCCCCGAAAAAGCCCCGTCGCGCATGGGCGTGGCCGGCCGCTATGTACTGACCCCGGCCATCTTCGACCAGATCCGCAACCAGCCCCAGGGCGTGGGCGGAGAGATTCAGCTGACCGATGCCATCGAGCGCCTGATGCAGCACGAGGCCGTCTACGCCTTCCAATACGCCGGCAAACGCTATGACTGCGGCAGCAAGGAAGGTTTTCTGCAGGCCACGGTGGAGCTGGCGCTGCAGCACCCCGATGTGGGCGACAGCTTTCGCGAGTACCTCAAAAGCTTGAGCCTCTGAGCCAGCTCGCCAAGGAGCTCTGATACGAAAAAGGCCTGCAAATGCAGGCCTTTGTTGCGTCAACCGTTGGCTTTCAACGTCGGCGCAGGATGTGAATGAATTCATCACCGACCGTCTGCTGCTCGACCAGCTCATTGCCGGTCTGCTTGGCAAAGGCCTGGAAGTCCCGGATGGAGCCAGTATCGGTGGCCACGACCTTGAGCAGTTGGCCGCTTTGCATGGCAGCCAGCGCTTTCTTGGCTTTGAGAATGGGCAGCGGACAGTTCAGGCCGCGGGTGTCAACTTCTTGATCTACGTGCATGGGGTGGATTCCTCGTCAGCTCCGATTGTAGAAAAACCAGGCGCAGGCAGTGCCAGCGCGGTCTTTGCTCAAACCAGAACGGGGGCCACCGTAAAGCGCGGATCCTCGCCCCAGCGTCGCACAGGCCATTTAGCGGGGTCAGGCTCGGGATTTTGACCAGGACGGAAAGCGCCAAAGCGCGGTTCGAAGCCTTTTTGCTTGATCCACTCTGCCAGAGCGTAGCCCGTGCCCGCAGGCCAGCACAGCGACTCCTGGGCCGTCTGCCAGCGGTATTCCAGCAGCTCGGGCGAGAGCTTCACATCCTCTGGCCGGCCATGCACACGCACATGGTAGGCAATCAGCACCTGATTCATGCGCAAAAACTCCGAGCAGCACAGCAGACGCAGCGCCTTCACGCGCAGCCCCGTCTCTTCGAGAACCTCGCGACAGATACCGGCTTCTGGCGATTCACCGGCTTCCATAAAGCCCGTAATCAGGCCGAAAACACCCTCTTGCCACAGTGCATTGCGCGCCAGCAGCACCCGGCCGTCATCACCCTCCACCACAGCCGCCAGCACCGGCGTGGGATTGCCCCAATGCGTGAACCCGCAACTCGGGCAACGCAGACGCTGTACCTCGCCGCTGTCCTCGCTGGCCACAATCCATTGCAGCTCAGTCGCGCAGTTGGAACAAAAGCGGACTTCATAAGCCATGAGGCTCTCCGTATTCTTCACGACTTACGCAAAACAGGTTCAGGCGAGGCGTCTGTCTCAGAAGGCAGGCCGCTGTTGCATTCTTGTTTGCGTAAGTACTATTCTTGATATTGCTAGCAGTCAGCGCTTGATGGATAAGCGCTGACTGTCATTTGGAGCTTTGATTCTCTTTTGCGCTATCACGCAAAAGACATGGCTCATGCCGGAAACACGCCTGTAGAGAGGTAGCGATCACCACGGTCGCACACCACAAACACGATGGTGGCATTCTGCTCGCGCTTGGCAATTTCCTGGGCCACCCACAGTGCCCCGGCAGCCGAGATACCCGCAAAGATGCCTTCTTCGCGCGCCATGCGGCGGGCCATGTCTTCGGCATCGTCCTGGGTCACATAGACCAGTTCGTCGACCAGCGAAGCGTCATAGATCTTGGGCAGATACTCCTCGGGCCACTTGCGGATGCCAGGAATGCGCGATCCCTCCGAAGGCTGAGCGCCGATGATCTTGATGTTCGGGTTCTTTTCCTTGAGGAACTTGGCCACGCCGGTAATGGTTCCGGTCGTACCCATGGCACTCACAAAGTGAGTGATCTCGCCACCGGTCTGCTCCCACAGCTCCGGCCCTGTAGTTTCATAGTGGGCCCTGGGATTGTCGGGGTTGGCAAACTGATCCAGCAGCACACCTTTGCCCTGGGCCACCATCTGGTCGGCCAGATCGCGCGCATATTCCATGCCGCCGCTCTTGGGCGTCAGAATCAGTTCGGCGCCATAAGCCTTCATGGTCTGTGCACGTTCGATGGACAGGTCCTCGGGCATGATCAGAATCATGCGATAGCCCTTGATGGCTGCAGCCATGGCCAAGGCAATGCCAGTGTTACCCGACGTTGCCTCGATCAGTGCGTCGCCCGGCTTGATCTCGCCGCGCTCTTCAGCACGCTGGATCATGGACAGCGCAGGCCGGTCCTTGACGGAGCCAGCCGGGTTGTTGCCTTCGAGCTTGCCCAGCACTACGTTTGCACGTTCACGGTTTGCATCCGCGCCGATGCGTTGCAATGCCACCAGCGGCGTGTGACCGATAGCATGTTCGATGGTCGAATAAGTTTTCATGTCCAATACTGTGCCATAATTCGCGTCTGCGCTAAGCGAAGCCCGGGTGGTGAAATTGGTAGACGCAGGGGACTCAAAATCCCCCGCCGCAAGGCGTGCCGGTTCGATTCCGGCCCCGGGCACCACATACAAAAAGCCGTTAAGTTTTAAGGACTTAACGGCTTTTTTTTTTGCCGCAATGGCCCCCTCGCAAATTGAGATTTGGCGTATCTCAAAAAAACGATTGGCGCAAAAACCATGCAACGACATCCGAAAGCATGCCTGTGTCCTCCCGCTTGCATGGCGAGATGGCAGCTCTCGCCTTGAACAAAGGCACCCCCACCCAATGATGGCTTCAGCCTATCTGGCGTCCCGCAAGCCTCGTAATTTCCCGCCCCCTCAAAGACCCGGCCTCCCGTGCATCAGTGCAGGTTGATATGCCGACCAACTCGTAATTTGCACCTTACGAAGCAGGCAGACTCGGCAGCAACGTCATGTCCCTCCGCATGGTGAAAGGGGATGAAAATACACACAGAATACAAATCGTTCGTATTCGACAACAATGCCAGAATCACTCCTACATCGGTTATGGCTATCGAAACTTAATACTTATTGCATTAATTAACGCCAGTTCATCCACCTAACACACGAGCTCAAGAAGCCATATGTCTACGGAGAGCACGTCACGCTTCACCAAGAATGTCATCTCTATGGATGAGGTTCTGACACGGACTGGGTTATCAAGATCGATGCTCTACAAGCTGTTGCGCAAGGACAAGTTTCCCCATCCCACACCAATGAGCAACAGAGCAGTTGGCTGGTTCGAAACGGATGTCGAAAGCTGGCTGCAGGCGAGCAGGGCAACTCGCCAAGCGAACCTGGTTCTACCTGTCGTCTACATGGCGGGAAAAATGGGGGCAGCTTCAGACAATGGGAACCTGGGCGGAGAGTTTTCCTGTTGGCGAATCTTCGACGTATCCAGATCCAAGGCACTTGGTGATCTAGGGATCGAGAATTCAGATACCGATGTGCTGATTGCACCGCCGGAAGAAATGCTATTTCACGGAACTTGTACGAGGTTCATGTATTCCGGTCCGTGGAAAGCGAGAAATGGCAACCATGGACCGATGCATGGCACGAATTCTTACTCTCCCTCCAGCCCGCAAAGCGCTGCCTATCGCGGAGCTCTTCAAGGCATCTCACGGGCCGACGTTGTTGTCGCCTATCTCGAAGACCTGGAGGCTTTTGGAACGCTGGTTGAAATCGGCTATGCAAGAGCGGGCAATAAGAGAGTCGTCGTGATTACGGCACCAGGCCTTAAGAAGCAGCGACGAGACAAGGACTGGGACCATGGCATTTGGTTCGCTATTCGGGCTGCTGATAGACACATCGAACTACCAGACCATCCTGGCTCCAGCCAGAACGACCTCTGGCGATCAGCACATGCACACGCAGCATCGGTCATTTCGGAGTGGTACCCCCATTCCCTGACTCCCCCTCCCAGTACCGCTGAATAGAGTGCAGTGGCCAGCTCGAATTTGCCTCATAAGAAAGCCACCTCACAATACCCCATCCCGCCCACTCTTTGAATGTCTCGCACAGCTCTTGCAACGGGGTAACCTCATTCTTGTAGAAAACATCCAGGGATTGGCTGGCATTGCCAAGTCTGCCCGTGATGTTGGGGATGATGCCCTGCAATCCGGACGGGACGGGATACGCGGCCAGCACATTGGCCTCGCGGGCTTTCCTGATCACACTGAAATCATCCTTGGCCACGATCTCGTTGACCGAAATCAGCTTGAGATCTTCGGGCCTGGCGCATGGACACAACGCCCGCACTTTCAAGATCACGCCAGAGCTGTTTCGCGCCGTCGATGCGCAAGTCGATCAAGTGCTACGTGACGGAATGGAGCAGGCATTTGCCACCGGCATGCTTTTGAATGATGTGATTGCAGTAAAGATGCCCCAGGCCTGCTCAGGCACGACGTCAGCAAGACCTAGAAAGTCAAAGGTGCTATTGAATTTGAAATTGGCATTTGAGATTGCAGCATCTCCCGCCTTTGGGGAGATGACTGCGACGCGGAGGACTACCGCACAGAAGTCACCGTCACTGAAGGGGCTGGCAAACGAATCCGCGCCATGCCTATGTGCGACATGCCCAACCTCGCGGTCGACCCAACCACGACCTTGATGAAGCGCCAAAGCTGCTGGATCGCATCCATGTGAAAGCAGCACGCAAGCCTTGCCCAACATGGACCACATGATCGAAGATCGGTCAGGTAAAGCGCCCTCCACCTCATGAAAGAAATTTCCCTGTAAAGAAACCTTCAAACGAATATTTCAAATTCAAATATCATTTCAATACTCGATGTCAGACAGAGTATTTCTTCATGTAAGAACTCGAGCACAGCTAACAGCAGTATTCAAATAACTCCTATCAGGATTGCACACCTGACAGCTTGCGCTCTGGTTCTTACTTGCATTTTTCCATAAATATTTTTTATATGCGTTGACACAGTCAAAGGGCTTATTTTCAAGTAGGACGCAACCTCGAGAGAGCTTTTTCCTTGAGCTATCAATTTCAATATTTCCACTTCTCTTTCAGTCAGCGACTCGAAGCTCTTGTGTTTGAGGATGCTTTCTTCATGCAAATTGGCTTTGAATATTTTAGGAATGATTTTTTTTGCCACTACTGGAGATATAGCCGCTCCGCCATTGGCCACTTCCAGCACAGCTTGCGAGTAACTTCCAAACCATGAGTTTTTCACCAGGTATCCAACAGCGCCTCTTTTAAGAGCATTCATTGCCGCATCGTCGTTTTCACTTGCAGAAATTGCAATGCTGAGCACGTCAGGCCTCTTTAGTTGGATCGATTCCAGCAACTCGTCTCCCTGGCCTTCACCAATAGACAGGTCAATGAGGAGCACATCGAACTCTTGCAAAAAGACGTTCTTACGAGCCTCCTTGTAGCTGGAAGCCTGCCCTACCAGAAGAGTGCGCGGGTCACGCATGAGCTCCTGCGAGATCACATTCCTGACATGGCTGTCCTCGTCAACCAGAAAGACTCGCACCGGCTGGTTCTGCTGCCCCTTCATGTCGGACGGCCACATGCGCCCAAAGACTGTAGATGTGACTTCTGCACTGCCTGCATCATCAAACCGTGAACTCATAGATGCGTCGGATAGATACATGTGACACTCCATTTGATGAGTCGATTGCTTGCGAATCTCGCGAAAAATAAAATTCATCCCATTGGAAATCCACAAAAAACAAGTATAGAAAAATAAGGTTTATATTTTTACAAATTAATACTTGAATACAAGGTATTAACTTATCTCCATCGCAAAATAGATGTAAACCCTTTATTTTTGAAACAATGGGCAGATAAAATAAAAAGAAATAAAGATTACATTTTTTAGCATTGTAAGAATTTTCCAACAAGCACTATTTTTTCAATAGCACATCATCCACAGACCATAACAAATTAATCATTTTTTCATCATTTTAAATTCTTCAAAAAATATCTTTGAATGGGGTATTACTGTTTCTCCGTCGTTTTCTGAAACTGCCTTCACCGAAAGCAGTTTTGGAACGTAACAAAGCACTCCAGAACTTGTTGACGGTTAACACTGGCCTTTGCGAAATTGCATCGGTCTCTCGCTCACACACTCTCAGTTATCTGGGAACTCGCTATTCAAAGGAATGATCATGAAAAAGTCTCTGATTGCCATGGCGGTTATTGCGTTGGCTGGTGTTGCATCTGCTGCAGTGAGCAGTTCAAGCATTGCAGCCACAAACACGACGTCGAGCGCATCGTCTGCCACGCTGTCGGGTGCTGCCAGCTCGGGCAACGGAAGTGCGCTGAGCATGAATAGTGCAACCTCCGGTGCCACGTCGAATGCAAACGCTGCTGGCGGCGCTATCGGCGCAGGCGGTTTTGGCATCGGTGGGGCCGCTGTCGACGGTAGCGCCACTACTTTCGGTAATGTGAAGAGCCTTTCCGCAACCTCCGGCAACGGTGTTGCGGGCGGCGTAGCGGCTACCAATGCCAATGCGGGCTCGGCTGCTGCTGCCGGCTATAACGCAGGACCCGTCAGCGGCACTGCCTTCGGCGGCGCCTCTTCCCAGACAGCGAATGTTGCTGCAACTGGCGCCGGCCCTGGCGGCGGCTTGGCTTACATCAACAACAATGCTGGCACCACCTCTGGCTACAACGCCACATCGGGAGCCGTTTCCTCACCTTGGGGCTCATTGACCAACACCACATCGAACGCAGGCTCTGTGGGTACCGTCCACCAGAATGCGGGTTCCTGGGGTAACGCCGGCTACTTCTCCAATGGTGGTGGCACCTCCGGTCTTGCTGGTGCAGGCTCTACTGCCAATGCCAACTAAGGCAGCTGTCCCAAGATAGTTGTGTGTGTCCCGGGTCTGGCTGCCTGGCCGGGCTCGGGCAACATAGGAGCAAAGCATGAAATTCTCAATAGCTCTGTTAAGTCTTTGCGTTCCTTTGTGCAGTTATGCGCAAAGTGCCGACAGCAGCGCGCAAAGCTCCTCTAGCTCCTCATCCGTGGGGGCACAACAGAATCAGTCGGTCACCATTGTCAATCCGGTCGTTGCCCCGGCGGAGAGTCGATCTGTCGCCACGATGGACAGCAGATCCACTTCAACGTCCGATCAAAACATCACAACGAACGGCACGACCACTCAGAACTTGAACAGCACTGTGTCCGGGACGTCCAAGAACATTGTGGAGTACACCGGTACTTACACCATGAAGAACGTTCCCAGCGTGAACGGCCCCAACCTCACGACCAGCAATGACACCTGCATGGGCAGCAGCAGCGGCAGTGCCAACGGCCCAGGCTTTGGCGTGAGCTTCGGTACAACCTGGACGGACGAGCATTGCAAACGCCTGAAAATGAGCCGCGAGCTCTGGAACAAGGGCATGAAGGCAGCCTCGCTGGCTATGGACTGCATGGATCCTGCCGCTCGCGTGGCACTGGAGATCACGGGTTCTAAATGCCCGCAATCCATGACCGCTGATGAGCGCCGCAACAACTACGGGCCGGATGCTTCGGCACAAGGTAGCCCAACTCCTGCTGCGTCCCCCTCAGAGGCTCAGTCGGGTTTGGCACCTGAAGTCACTCGACCATCGGCGGTCACCTCTGTGATGGATGACCCACGTACAGCACAGCTGTACCCCAATTAGTGGGCGTGATTCCTAATCTAGGAGGCCGCTATGGGCAAGACTCTAGCTCTTTTAGCGATTGCACTATGCTGCGCTTCGTCTTTGGCTGCACCCGACTCCAGGGCCATCAACGAGCCGTTGAGCATTCAGCGCCAGATCTTCGGAAGCGGCGAGCAAGGTGCAGCAGGCTCGCAGCAAGCAGAGCCGGTTGGTGACTATGGCGTCTGGCATGTGCCGCAGTACCTGCCTGGCTATCCGACTGCTGCAACGATATGGCCCCGCGCTATCCCTGTGAAATGCAAGGACAGGCAGTGCGAAGGCTATGTGATTACCCCGCAGATGGGGCCAGGTGAGTACCTGTTTTTCGTGCCTACCAGCGAATAGGCTAATCAAAGGCATAACAGGAGGGCAGCACTCCATTGATGCTGACCGCAACTCACCTAACAAGGGCGGGCTTCAACCCGCCCTTGTTGATTTTTGCTCTGCAAATATGCAGTCACTCAGCACTGATAGCGACACCAAGAAGAGTCTGTGCTGACAAAGTGACTCAGCGTCCCCCATGTCGACATCGTGGGCGCAACGCGTTTTCCCCCAAAGGAAAGCCGCGACATTTTTTTGCGCCTGAATATCGAATACAATCCGCATCCCTCTAGGGCGAGAGCTGGGAAGTGAAATTCCCAAATCAGGGCGTTCCGGTCCGATCCGGCACTACATACCCAAGCCGAGAAGGCAGCTTCGCTCCATCCAGCCTTCCGTTCTCCACGCGAAAAGCCGGCGCATCAATTACGCCACAGCCGCATGCCTTTCCCTTGCAGGGATAAGGCAGGATCTCTCTTGCTCGCTCATCTTTTCGACGTTGCACAGTCGCTGTGCATAACTTTGCACAATCTGGTGCAGACCTATATCTTGCAATGCCATGCCTGGCACCGACAGCATCGCCCCATCTGGCAAGCATCCATTCGCTTCAATCCTTTAGCACATAGCAGGCCACCAGGGTTATTTCTCTCTGAAAAATGCCTTTTGAGCATCACTGTGCTTGTACTGTCAACGAGATCATTAGCTGTCAATCCGAGCAACCCAGGCTTGAGTCAAGCCACAAAAAAAGCGCTGTCCATGACAGCGCTTTTTTCCACAGTTCATGTGGACATGATTGTGGATATCCAGTGAAATCCTGGTGATAACAGCACGCAAGCCCTTGTACTTGCGGGTTGAAAGGTAGGATGCCTCCAAATCAGGCAATTGCAATCAAAGGGTTAACCCTTGATGATTTTCAGAGCTGACGACGGATCACCATACGCCCCGACTCGGTGATATGCCAGTGCTTTTCTGCGTCCTGCTCCACCAGCCCCCGCTCCAGCAGGCGCCTGGAGAGATACTCCTTGGCAGCAGACCACAGGGAGACATCCTCGCCCAGCTCCAGCTTCTTGAGCGTTTCCAATTCATCGACCGTAGGTTCATACACAGGTGCGCGATAGACTGCGGTTTGCATGGTGACTTCTCCTAAGCTCGTGCGATAACTGGCCGCTTCGGCTCCGAAGCGCCTGAGAGCCAAGATAAACCTGTCATCAACGACACGCAATAGTTACCTGCCTGCTTTACCTTTATTCACCCGAGCTATACCCCACCCTCACAGAGTTGACAGCCTGGCCACAGACTGCCAACTCATTATTCAGGAGCTGACCGCCTTTATGCTGTATGCGCTTGCTGTACTTTTCGCCTTCCAGCTACTGGGTGAGTTCCTGGCCCGCTTTACGGGCCTGCCCCTACCCGGCGCGCTGATCGGCACCCTGCTTTTGCTGCTGGGTCTGCTGTTTTACAAACGTCTACCCAAGACACTGGAAGACACGGCTCAGGTGCTGTTGCAGAACATGATGCTGCTTTTCATTCCCGTCATTGCTGGCGTGATGCTGGAATTCGACCACCTGCGCCGCGAATGGCTGCCGTTTGTGCTGGCCTGCATTGCCGGAGCTGCCATCACATTCACCGCAACCGCCCTCACCTTCCGCTTCTGCCTGCAGCGCCAGCGCACTCGACAGCCGAATAAGGCGTCCGCCGCCAAACAGGAACAGAACGTATGAGCACCTCACTGCTTGAGCGTCTGCACACCGCCTGGCTGAGCCTGGCCGAAGGCTCGCCCCTGCCCTGGCTGGTGCTGACCATGCTGGTCTATATGGCAGCCATGGCCATCTACCGAAAAAGCGGCAACCGCCCGCTGCTGATACCGGTGTTCACAGGCGTGGTCGTCATCGTCGCCATTCTGATGATCACGGGCACGCCTTATGCGACCTACCGCAGCGGCGTCTCCCTGCTGGGCCTGATGATAGGGCCGGCCACCGTGGCACTGGCCATCCCGCTGTACGCACAGCGCGAACGTATCAGCCAGTTGTGGCTGCCCATCAGCGTGGCACTGCTGGTGGGCTGTCTGGTCGCACTACTTTCAGCCCTGGGCATTGCCTGGGCTTTCGGCGGCTCTCAAGCCACGCTGATCGCCGTGGCCCCCAAGTCGGCCACCATTCCCATCGCCCTGCCCATGGCCGAGCGTTTTGGCGGAACACCCTCGCTGGCCGCCGTGGCAGTAGCCATCACCGGCATCAGCGGCACCATGATGGCGCCGCTGCTGTGCCGCGTACTGCGTCTCAAGGACCCTGCGGTCGAAGGCTTTGCCATCGGGCTCACGGCCCATGCCATTGGCACGGCACGCGCCATTCAGCTCAACCCCACGGCCGGCGCGTTCTCCGCTCTGGCCATGGGCCTGAACGGCGTGGCCACGGCGGTGCTGATGCCGTTGGTGCTGGCCATTGCCCCCTGGATCTGAAACGCTAGCTGGCAGCGCTTGAAACATAAGCGCCTCCAGCTAATTTGCTTTGGTTTTTCGCTCACTGCGCCGGTAGGCAGCCAGCGCCCCCAGAATCAGAGCCATCCCCAGCCATTGCACCGGCTGCGGCCTGGCACCAAACCAGAGCAAATCCACCAGCAAAGCCATGACGGGGTAAATAAAGGACAGGCCGGCGATGGCCTGCGCCTGAAGCCTTTGAAATGCCGTGTACATCAGCGTGTACATCCAGGCCGTATGCACCAGGCCCAGCACCAGCACCGCAACCCAGACCTTGGGACTGAAAAGTGCCTGGGTGCGCAGCTCCCACACCCAGGGCAGCAAGCTCAGCGCACCCACCAGCATCTGCAGCATCGCGATCTGCGCCGGCGCAAGCCGCCTGAGCCGCTGGGTGGCCAAAGTGGCCATGGCATAAAGACCGGCTGCCAACAGTGCCAGCACAATGCCCAAGGATTGCCCTTGCGACGTCTGCTGGTCAGTCAACCCGACCAGGCCGCTGCTCAAGCCCACGCCAACCAGCGCCAATACCAGCCAGGGCAGCCGATTGAGCGGCAGAGGCTCGCCCTGCAGCAGAGCTGCCAGCAGCAACAGCAAGAAGGGCTGCACGTGATAGACCACCGTGGCAACGGCAATGCCGCTGTATTCATAGGCACGAAACAGGCACAGCCAATTGACGATGAGCGCCACCGCCCCCAGCAGCAGCCAGCCGCTCTCGCGCCAGCTCGGCCTGGACCACTGGCCCGACCAAAGCACCCAGGCAGCCAGCCCGAGACCGCCGAGCAGACAACGCAACCACACCACCCACAGCACGGGCAGGCCGCTCTCCAACACCAGCAGGCCGATGGTTCCGGAAAGCGCCATGGCTAGCACCATGCGCCAGTTGCCGCCAGCTGCTGCATTGGACGGCGAGGTGGAGGGCACAACCGACTTGGCAGCCAGGGCTTGCAAAGAAGAAGAGGTTTGAGAAGTCATGATGGCATCGTCCATCAATCACATTCACGCATCAATATAGCTTTATTCCACTTACTATTACCCATGGAGCAACAATCAAACTGAACCATGAGCACAGAGCCCGGCCTGCTTCCTGAAATGCTGGTTTTCGCCAAGGTGGTGGAGCAGCGCAGCTTTGCCGCCGCCGCGCGGCAACTGGATCTGACCACCTCGGCCGTCAGCCGCAGCGTGGGCCGGCTCGAAGCCCATTGGGGCGTGCAGCTGCTGCATCGCACGACCCGCTCGCTGTCCCTGACCGAGCTGGGAGCCGAGGTCTATGCTGCCTGCAGCCAGCTGGCACAGACCGCCAGCGATATCCACGCCATCGCCGGCCATTACAGCGGCGTGCCGCGCGGCACGGTGCGACTGACGGCGCCGACCATCTTTGGTGAAATCTGGCTCAGCGCACAGCTGCCCGCCCTGCGCCGCCAATGGCCCGAGCTCGAGGTCGCCGTCAGCCTCAGCGACCAGATGCAGGACCTGGCTCAGCAAGGCCTGGATCTGGCCATTCGCCTGACCCGGCCCGAACAGCTGCCGCCACATATGGTGGCGCGCGAGCTGCGCCAGGTGCGCTACATCGCCGTGGCCTCGCCGGCCTACCTCAAGGGCCTGATCAAGCCGCCCAAGCACCCGCAGGAGCTGGGCCGCGAGCATGGCGTGGCATGCATCACGCTGGGCTATGGCGACTTCCAGAATCGGCTGCAATGGGTGCAAGGCCAAGATCGCCGCCCGGTGCCGGTCGTGACCGAGGTCGCCGTTCACTCTCCTTTGTCCATGGACAGCAGCACCGGAATCATCAATCTGGCGCTGCAGCACCAGGGCATAGGCCTGGTGGCAGACTTTGCCGCCCAGACCGTGCTGCACAGTGGTGCGCTGGTACAGGTCCTGCCAGACTGGCAACTGACGGGCAATTACGCTCCACGCACCGCTTATGTGCTGTATATGCCGTCACGCCATTTGCCACTCAAGGTGCGGGCGCTGATCGATCACTTGGTCGAGGCAGGCAAGCATTAAGAGCCGCCAGCACAAGCCCGATGCGTCGTTGCTTCCCCTTGTCGTAGCTCTGTACTATTTGCGGCTTCGCGCCTCATCTCAACCACAACCCCAGGTTTGCCGGGTCGTGTTGGCCGCTCTAAATCCATGACTCAAACAGGCCCGGTCGCAGCGGCCTGATGGCCAGCCACATCGACAGTCGCTGCGGCGGCTTGCGGCCAGAAAAGAGCACGCACGTCAGCGCAGACATAGGGCAGGATCAGCGCCATACCGCTCAGCAAGGTGCCGACACTGGCGGCAGCGCTGCCCAGACCCGATTGCAAGATAGGGCCCGCAAAACAGGACAGCAGCAAGCCGGCTAGCGTTGAGCTGACAGCCAGACTCGGCGCCCAACTCCTGAAGCGCAGTTGCCCGTAAAAAGACACCAGCATGGTCACAGTCACCACCGCCATGGCCAGCCATACTCTTGGCAGGTAGCGCTTGATAGCACCAAATTGCACCATGCTGTCATAGATCGACTTCAGACTCGCCGGGATCAGCGGGAAATAGGAATCCAGGCACAGGCCCGCCACAGGCATAGCCATGGAGGCAAGAACAATGGCCCGGTACGTCGATTTCTCCAACTCCCTCTCCCTCAATGTTTTTAGCGCGCATCGCATCGGGATATCCCCATTCGCCCGCTACAAGCTTGTGGACAATACCAACCACTCAACGGGATAAGAGCATCAAGTCATTGTTCTGTAAAGACTTTTGAATGCGCGCTTATTTTTTAAGCAAATCACACCACGAGGCTCTTAAAGCCGACAAACTCCGCATTTCATAGCAGCTCGCGCCTACCCAAATTGGGCTGCAGTCCAGTTTTCCCCACTAAATCACTACAAGCTTGTGGACAAACCGGAGCAAGCACTTGAATAAGCGACTTAACTCCTTGTCACACTAGGGAAAACGGGGTGCTGATTATTTTTTAATCAGCACCCCATTTATGCACCAGAACTCAGCGACTCAGCGCAGCGGCCCTTGCCAATCGGCCAGGCGATAGGCACTGTCCCAGAACTGCCATTCCAGCCGGGCCGCATCCTTGTAGGCGGCATGCATGGCAGTACGCGTGGTCTCGGTGGCTTCCTCGGCCAGGCGATCGACAGTGGCGCAGACGCCGCGCACCGCCGCATGAAACTCCTCGCTGGCATAGGTGTCCACCCAGGCCTGATACGGATTGTCCTTGGCCGAGCGCGCATGAATGTCGCGCCCGACCTCTGCATAAATCCAGAAGCAGGGAAGCAACGCGGCCACAGCCACCGGGTAAGTGGCGCTCCAGGCCGTGGCCAGCAGATAGCTGGTGTAGTGATGGCAGGCAGGCGTCAGCGGCGCTGCTGCAAACTGCTCGGGCGTCACGCCGAAATCACGCATGAAGCCGCCATGCAGGGCGCGCTCCACCACCACGGCCTCATTGGCGGCATTGGCAAACTGCACCACGCCTTCGGCGTTATCGGATTTGGCCGCCGTCACGGCCAGCGCGCGGCCATAGGCGACGAGGTAGTGCGCATCCTGAATCATGTAGTGGCAAAAGCGCTCCCGGCTCAGCGTTCCGGCTGCCAGTTCCTGGTTGAAGGGCAGCTCCAAGGTACTTTGAAACAGCGCCTGGTTGGCATTCCACAGACTTTGGCTGAATGACATGACTCGACTCTCCACTACAAAAATTCATAGCAGCCAGCGCTTTACTGGCTGGTCCAGAAGCTGTTTTTACCTGAAATAAGCCATTTGCTATTCATACAGCTACGGCTTTGAGGTCAAAGCTGTATTGCGCGCTGATGCGCGCCATTCGCCCGAACTTGTCCGTTGATTCATACAAGTGCCAAACCAATAGACAAGACTGAAGAGGCCACAGGCTCCAAAGGCCTCATTAGCCCCATTGACTGACTGATCAGTCAGTTCATAAACTTGCATCGAGGAATCACCAAAACATCACAGGTATTGGAAGGAGCCAGGGGAATGAATACCAATTTCGCAAACGAGCTTCACCGCCGCTCCACACATGCCATGCAAACCGGACTGGCCGACGCCGATACACAGGGCGGGCAGGTCGCAGTCTCCCAATACATCAGCGATGAGCAGACCACGCAGGAGCTGCGCCTGTTGCGCCAGTTTCCCCAGCCCGTGGCCGGTAGCTCATCCATTCCCACGCCCGGCGCCTGGCTGTCGCTGACTCCATTTGATGTTCCGCTTTTGTTGGTCAGGCAATCCGACGGAGCCGTCCACGCTTTCTTGAATGTCTGTCGCCACCGCGGCGCACGCGTTGTGGCTGAGGGCAGCGGCACCGAAGCACGAGCCTTCATCTGTCCCTACCACGCATGGACTTACCAGCCCGATGGCGACTTGCGAGGTGTTCCCGACTCCTTCGGCTTCCCTCGCCTGAAGAAAGAGAAGTCCGGTCTCAAAAGGCTGGCCGCCGTAGAGCGAGGCGGCATCATCTGGGTGGTGCTGGACCCCACATCACCCATCAGAGATATCGACACACACCTGGGCCCACTCATGGAGAACCTGGAGTCGCTGGACGGGCTCCACACCCCCGTGTCCTATGCGCAGCGCTCGCTCGAAGTCAACGCCAACTGGAAGCTGCTGACAGATGGCATCTTTGAAGCCTATCACTTCAAGGTTGCGCACCGCCAGACCATTGCCCACATGTTCATGAACAACCTGCAACTGGTGGACGAATTTGACTTGCACCGACGCTTGTACCTCATCAAGTCCCGCTTTCCAAAAGAGCAACCCGAGGCAAACGGCTTTGACCCGCGCAAGTATGGCAACCTGACTTATTACTTCTTTCCCAACACGATGATCCTGGTCCAGCCCGACCACGGGCAGCTCAGCTACCTGGAGCCGCTCAGCGCCTCTCGCACACGGATTCATGAGATCACGCTGCTTCCGTCCGAGCCCGCTACGGACAAGGCCGCTGCGTACTGGAACGCCAACGTGGACCTGTACCGCCGGACTCTGGCCGAAGACTACGCTCTCGCAGAGTCCATACAGGCCGGCCTGGCCTCGGGCGCCAATGACAGTCTCACATTTGCCTCCTTCGAGTACAGCGCGCCCCGCTTTCACACGCAGCTCCAACAGCAGCTGGAATCGCTCCAGCCCAGCCCAGCCCTCAGACCCACAAGCCTGTAAAAACCGCCACTAGCTGACCCCTGACCTCTACATTTGCCTCTGCGTTTACTGCTGCATTAGGTTGAGCCACGACCACCTGTTGTGCTTGAAGATTCGGACGCCCGCATGCTGATCATCGACACGAAGTTTCTAGACCGTATCGGCGCTCGCAGCACTTCGTCAGGCAAATGGGGCAGGTCAAACGCCCGAAACGCGTGGAATATCTGACAAGCCTACTGCGCACGGAATCAGGCAAGCTGCTCAAGCGCCAACTGCGCGCACCGAACTGGGCGGGACAAGAGCGGGCCATCAACTCAACGAGCCACAGCACACGCGCCGCCCACCGGCCTGTGCCTTCCCATTTCTATAATCACTGGATGCCCTGCAAACCGCTCTCTCGTAAAGAACTGATTCTGGATCGTGCCGAACAGCATTTCGCCGACCACGGATTTCAGGGGGCATCACTATCGGCCATTGCGCGGGACTGCCAGATTGGCAACCCCGGCCTGCTACACCACTTTCCCAGCAAGGAGGTGCTGTATCGCACCGTGCTTGAGGCTCAGGCACACGAGTTGATGCAGCGCATGGACAAAGGCGTGCAGTCCGAGGATCTGCTGCAGCAGCGCCTGCAGGCCTTCATCTTGCTGCAGATCGAATGGATGCAGGCCCGCCCTGCGGGCTTCAAACTCATTACTCGCGAGCTGTTGGATAACTCCGAGCGCATTGAACAGGCTCATTCCCGGCCGCTAGAGATTTTTTTGCTTCAGAGTGTGGCCTTGATTGAGGAAGGTCAGGCCGCCGGATTGCTGCGTCAAGACATCGCTGCCGTTGCTTTGCTGACCATTATTCTGGGCAGCCTCAATTACGCACAGATTGTGCGCCCCACCTTCGGCAGAGCCTTTACCGAGCCGACCCTCAAGAGCAACAGCCACTGGATGCAGCGCATCGCTGCCGATGTACAGCTACTCATCAGCAATTCAAGCTTCGCCCTGAAAAAGGCATAACGCAGCCAGTTCACTCACTCTGTTTTTCCACCACGAATTTCCTGTGCGCGGCCCTGCAGCCACTGGCTGAACACCCGCAGCGCCGGCGACGGTTGTGCATCGGCCGCCAGCGCAGGCGTAACCAGATAGTAGGCACGGTTGCCGCGCAGCGGCTGGGGGCAGGCAATGATGAGGTCGCCGCGCGCCAACTCCTGCTCGATCAGCATGGGCGGCACCAGGGCTACGCCCAGCCCCTGGCTGGCGGCCACGGCCAGCATGGAAAACAGCTCCAGCCGCATTCCGTCCAGGGCACGCGGCGCATCGACATGCATCGCGTCGAACCACTGGCGCCAGCCCTGGGGGCGCGTGCTTTGCTGCAGAAGCGGCAGGCGCGCAATCACCTCGGGGCCCACCGGCAGCCAGGCGCGGCCCAGGTCGCGCTGCTGGGCCGTGGCCAGCAGTTGCGGACTGCACACGGGAACCACCTCTTCGTCCATCAGCCACTGCGCCTGCACGCCGGGCCAGCGGGCCACCTGCTCGGGCGTTCCCGCATAAAGGGCCGCGTCAAACACGGTGTCGGCAAACAGAAACGGCCGGGTCTGCACATCGATGTGCACGGTGATGTCGGGGTGCTGCTGGGCCAGTTGCGGCAGGCGCGGCAGCAACCAGCGTGTGGCAAAGGTGGGCACTGCCGCCAGATTGATGGGGCCTCCCTCGCCCTGATGGCTCATCAGATCCAGCGTGTCACGCTCCAGCCCCTGCAGCCAGCGTCCGACCTGCTTGGCGTAATGCAGACCCGCATCGGTGAGCAGCACGCCGTGGCGCGTGCGCTTGAACAGGGCCACGCCCACAAACTCCTCCAGCGCAATGATCTGGCGCGAGACGGCACTTTGCGTCAGCGACAACTCCTGTGCAGCCTTGGTGTAGCTGATATGGCGGGCGGCCGATTCAAAGCAGGCCAGAGCCTGAGTGGAGGGCAGAACTCTGCGCATCTCTCTTATTCCTTGCTCGCATACATAGGAAACAAACAAAAGGGAAAACCCTTGATAATTAATTTATACATGCATTTTTCTCATCCATAGATGATTATTCATCGTTTGCCAGCCCCTGTTCTGCAAACCTAATATGTGTGCAAGCACTCAGGCGAAAATGCGCCTGCAACCCGACACCTTGCATTCAGGAGATGAACATGGCCAATGGCTACCAGTGGGACGACTGCTTCCAGCTCGACCAGCAACTGACCGAAGACGAGCGCATGATCCGTGACGCAGCGCGCGAGTACTGCCAGGACAAGCTCAAGCCTCGCGTGCAAGCCATGTTCCGCAACGAGTCCGTGGACATCAGCATCTTCCGCGAGATGGGTGAGCTGGGCCTGCTGGGTCCCACCATCCCCACGCAATACGGCGGCGCAGGCCTGAACTACGTGAGCTACGGTCTGGTGGCGCGCGAGATCGAGCGTGTGGATTCGGGCTATCGTTCCATGGCCTCCGTGCAATCGTCCCTGGTGATGGTGCCCATCAACGAGTTCGGCACCGAAGCGCAAAAGATGAAATACCTGCCCAAGCTGGCTTCGGGCGAGTTCATCGGCTGCTTCGGCCTGACCGAGCCCGACCACGGCTCCGACCCCGGCTCCATGGCCACGCGCGCCTACAAGGTCGACGGCGGCTATCGCCTCAAGGGCAACAAGATGTGGATCACCAACAGCCCTGTGGCCGACGTGTTCGTGGTCTGGGCCAAGGAAGTCTCCGAGGACGGCACTGTGGGCCAGATCCGCGGCTTTGTGCTGGAAAAGGGCATGAAGGGCCTGTCCGCCCCGGCCATCCACGGCAAGGTGGGCCTGCGCGCCTCCATCACCGGCGAAATCGTGATGGACGATGTGTTCTGCCCCGAAGAGAACGCCTTCCCCGAGGTGCGCGGCCTCAAGGGCCCGTTCACCTGCCTGAACAGCGCCCGCTTCGGCATTGCCTGGGGCGCGCTGGGTGCAGCAGAAGACTGCTGGCACACCGCCCGCCAGTACACGCTGGACCGCAAGCAGTTCGGCCGCCCTCTGGCCGCCAACCAGCTGATCCAGAAGAAGCTGGCCGATATGCAGACCGAAATCACCCTGGGCCTGCAAGCCGCGCTGCGCGTGGGCCGCATGAAGGACGAGCACCAGAACGTGATCGAGATCACCTCGCTGGTCAAGCGCAACAACTGCGGCAAGTCGCTGGACATCGCACGCATGGCGCGCGACATGCTGGGCGGCAACGGCATCTCCGACGAGTTCGGCGTGGCCCGCCATCTGGTGAACCTGGAAGTGGTCAACACCTACGAAGGCACCCATGACGTGCACGCGCTGATTCTGGGTCGTGCGCAGACTGGCATCGCGGCGTTTGCTAATTAACTCCCCCTGAGCGGCTACGCCTAGGCGGCTCCGCCGCTTCCCCCTCTCTCTACGCGCTTCGCGCTATGGGAGGGGGGGCGGCAGCTTCGCCGCAAGGCGGCTCTTGCTTGCTGCCCTTACCTTGGGTCGATGGCAGAGATTCGAGCCTCTTTTTCGCTATCTATTTGTTAGCTTCTACCGCTTTATCTGTATGGGTTTTGGATAGTTTTTCTATCAAAATCCATACCAATAAAGCGCAAGCAGCTTCTGTTTTCATAGTTCCTTCACTCGGTTTCTGGATTCCTCCTCAATGAACGCAAGCCCCATCACTCCCACCGGCGCACTGACAGGCATCAAGGTGCTGGATCTGTCTCGCGTGCTGGCAGGACCCTGGGCCACGCAGATGCTGGCCGATCTGGGCGCCGATGTGGTCAAGGTTGAGCGCCCGGTTGCTGGCGACGATACGCGCCACTGGGGCCCTCCGTTCCTCAGGGACGATGCGGGCAACGACACGCGCGAGGCCAGCTACTTCACGGCCTGCAACCGCAACAAGCGCTCCATCACCGTGGACATGGCACACCCCGAGGGCCGCGCCCTGCTGCTGCGCATGGCGCAGGAGGCCGATGTGGTGGTGGAGAACTTCAAGACCGGCGGTCTCAAGCAGTACGGACTGGACTATGCCAGCCTGAAGGCACTGAATCCGCGCCTGGTGTACTGCTCCATCACCGGCTTTGGCCAGGACGGTCCTTATGCGGAGCGCGCCGGTTACGACCTGATGGTGCAGGCCATGTGCGGCCTGATGAGCATCACCGGGCATGCCGATGGCGAGCCCGGCGGTGGCCCGCTGAAGGTGGGCGTGGCGGTGATCGACGTGTTCACCGGCCTGTATGCCAGCAACGCAATTCTCGCGGCCCTCAATGCGCGCCACACCACAGGCCAGGGCCAGTACATCGACATGGCGCTGCTGGATGTGGGCATGGCCGTGCTGGCCAATCAGGCCGCAGGTTTTCTGACAACCGGCCAGGCACCGGGCCGCGCCGGCAACACCCACCCCAGCCTCGCGCCGTATCAGGACTTTCCAACGCTGGACGGCAATGTGCTCTTGGCCATTGGCAACGACGGGCAGTTCGCCCGCTTCTGCGCCGCCATCGAATATGCCGAATGGGCACAGGACGAGCGCTTTGCCACCAACACCGCCCGCGTGCAAAACCGCAGCGCGCTGCTGGCGTTGATGAAGCCCGTGATGCTGACACGCAGCACGACAGACTGGATTGCGCTGCTGGAAGACAAGGCCGTGCCCTGTGGCCCCATCAACACCATTGCACAGGCATTTGAAGACCCACAGGTCAAGGCGCGCGGTATTCAGCAAAGCTTGCCGCGCAATGCAGGCGACGGCATTGGCCACATTGCCACTGTCTCCAATCCCATGCGCCTTTCGGCCACACCGGTTACCTACCGCCGCGCACCGCCCGCCCTGGGTCAGCACACCGATGAGGTGCTGCGCGAATTCGGACTTGATGACAACGCCATTGCTGCGTTGCATGAGCAAGGAGTGGTTTGAGGCCTTCATGGCCAAAGCAACCTCCTGACAACAAAAGAGGGCCCAAGCCCCGAAAACCGCAGGCAATTTCACCAGAGATGCACTGCCAATCACACTTTCCAAGGAGACATTGATGTTCAAGTTCACAGCCACCGTTCTGGCTGCCATGGCTTTTTGCGGCGCTGCACAGGCACAAGGCGCCTATCCCAACAAGCCCATCCGCCTGCTGGTTCCCTTTGCCGCCGGCGGCACGACCGACCTGATCGCCCGCGTCATTGCCGAGCCTCTGAGCCGTGAGCTGGGCCAGTCCGTTGTGGTGGAAAACAAGGGCGGCGGCGGCGGCACCATTGGCGCAGCCGAGACGGCACGCGCCAAGCCCGATGGCTACAACCTGGGCATTGCCACCGTGTCCACCACGGCCACCAACCCAGCCATCAACCCCAAGATCACCTACAACGTCGCCACCGATTTCACGCCCATCGTGAACATCGCTGCCACGCCCAACATCATTGCCGCCAACCCCAAATTTGCGGGCAAGGATTACAAGAGCTTCCTGACTGAGGTCAAGAGCAACCCCGGCAAGTACTCTTACGCATCGCCCGGTCAAGGCTCCATCACCCATCTGATGATGGAAATGTTCAAGCTGGAAACCAAGACCGACGTAGCCCACGTGCCTTATCGTGGATCGGGCCCTGCGCTGAACGACGCGGTTGCCGGCCAGGTGCCGCTGATTTTTGACAACCTGCCCTCCACCCTGCCCTTCGTCAAGGAAAAGCGCCTGACGGCCCTCGTCGTCGCCGCTCCCCAGCGTCTGGCTGCACTGCCTGATGTGCCCACCTTCAAGGAAATGGGTCTGCCCCAGGTCAACCGCATGGCGTACTACGGCATCGTTGGCCCCAAGAACCTGCCTAAGGAAGTGGTGGACAAGATCAACGCCGCCGTGCGCAAGGCGGTGCAAGATCCTGCGGTGAAAAAGCGCATCGAGGAAAGCGGCTCCATCATCATGGCCGACACCCCTGAAGCCTTTGCCAAGCAGATGGCCGAAGAGCTGGCCGTCTACAAGAACGTGGTGCAAAAGCAGAACCTGAAGATGGAAGACTAAGCGTCTTCATGCCAAAAAAGTCCTCGCAGGTGTGAATGCCTGCGAGGACTTTTTTCTTTGTACTGCTCATGCACAAGCAAGGTGCTGGTGCATGAAACTGGTGCAGCTTAGAAACGATGGCGGATACCCACCACCGCGCTGGTGCCGGATTTGTTGGGAATGTCCATGCTCACGCGGTCATACATGGCCACGGCGTAGACATCGGTGCGCTTGGACAGGAAATGGTCGTAGCCCAGGCTGACGGTGGTGCGTGTGCCGCTGACGTTGCCCACTTCCGACTTGGTGCGTGCAGCCGCAGCCTTGATCGTGCCTGCCGTGCCGCTGACGGGTACATCCAGACCCAGCGAGTAGGTGGTGTTCTCGCGATCCTGGGCGTTGATCTTGGCCTGGCCGTAAGTGGCATAGAGCTTGGCCACGCTGAAGTCATAGCTGCCGCCCACCATCCAGTTGCTCTTGGTCGGCATCACCGCCAGAGAGACCGGGTTGTTGATCTGCGCACGCTCGTAGAACGCGGTCAGGCTCAGCGGGCCGCCGAAGTACATCAGGTTCAGGCCCACATTCTTCTTGCCCTTGTTGCCGCTGCCGGTCTGCTCGCCGAACTGGTAATGCACATTGGCCTTGAGACCGCCAAAGCTGGGCGTGGTGTACAGAACCTGATTGCTCCAACCCGTGTTGGAGGCCGTGGTCAGGCTGTCAGTACCCCAGGCCGCAGTCGTCATATTGGCATGCAGCACCAGTGGCGAGACCGTGAAGGAGTCGCCAAACGGGTTGGTCAGCACCGTGGGCAGGAAGTTCGGTGCCAGGCCACGACCCAGGCTCACACGACCAAAGCTGCCGGCCAGACCCACATTGGCATCACGCGAGAAAAAGGGGTCGGCATCGAAACGGCCAGGGGTACCTGTATCGGCACGGAAAAAGCTCGTGATATTGAAGTCGGCCTTGAGACCGCCGCCCAGATCTTCCACGCCCTTCACACCCCACCAGGAAGTGGTCAGTCCGCCGGAGCCGACCGAGGCCACGCGCTCCTGCCCTGCCATCTTCATGGAGCCCACGTAGGTATCGACGGTACCAGTGAGCTGCACCGAGCTTTGGGCCTGAGCCGACAGACTGGCTGCTGCCAAGGCAATAGTGGTAAAGGTTGCGGTAAACGCTTTCATGGGTGGTTTCCTCTCTAAAAAGTTTGAGACAAACCACCCATGCAAGAGTCAGGCCAGTTTTGTATACAAAACTAGAACTTCAAACGGAAGCTGTCGGCCAGCTTCAGCATCATGAACAACCAGAGCGCAGCGCCCATGGCGATCAGCAGGCCCCCCACCAGGCCGATATGCGTCATGCCCCATTGCTGGCTGACGATGCTGCCCAGCAGTGCGCCGCCGCCGATGCCGATATTGAAGATGCCCGAGAACATGGACATGGCCACATCGGTGGCATCGGGCGCCAGATTAAGCACCTTGGACTGCATGGACAGCGCAAAGCAGATCATGGCGATGCCCCAGACCGAGCTTTGCAGATACAGGCTCCAGACATGTGTGCT
The DNA here is from genome assembly GCF_000241525.1 of Comamonas testosteroni ATCC 11996. Lineage (GTDB taxonomy): Bacteria > Pseudomonadota > Gammaproteobacteria > Burkholderiales > Burkholderiaceae_C > Comamonas > Comamonas testosteroni. The sequence goes on along the minus strand of NZ_AHIL01000041.1, from coordinate 44,161 downwards.
GCTCATGACCAGCAGCAACAGGCTCAGCGCCAGCACGCCGATGGACGCCAGCAGAAAGCCACGCGGAAAGCGCAGACCGAACCAGCCGAACAGCACGCTGCCCACAATGCCCATGCCGCCATACAGCAGCAGCACAGCCGTGGTCACATCGCCGGCGTGGCCTGCAATGTCCTGCACAAAGGGCTCGATATAGCTATAGGCCGTGAACTGGCCGGTAATCACCAGCACCAGCAGCACATAGATGCCGACCAGGGCCGGGCGCCTGAACAGCATGGGCACACTGGACAGGGAGCCGGCGTTCTCGCTGGGCAGCAAAGGCAACAACTTGCCCAGCACCAGCATCACCGCTGCAGCCACCGCGCCAATGGCCAGAAACGTCATGCGCCAGCCCAGCCATTCGCCCACGATGCGACCCAGCGGAATGCCCAGCACCATGGCCACGGAAGTGCCCGTGGCCAGCAGGCTCAATGCCATGGCCTTCCTGCCCGGAGGTGCCACCCGCACGGCCAGCGAGGCCGTGATGGACCAGAACACCGCATGCGACAGCGCAATGCCGATACGGCTGATGACCAGGGACGCATAGCTCCAGGCCACACCCGAGAGCAGATGGCTGAGCACGAACACCGCGAACACGCCCATCAGCAGCTTGCGCCGCTCCACCTTGCGCGTGAGCAGCATGAAGGGCAACGAGGCCAGCGCCACCACCCAGGCATAGATGGTGAGCATCAACCCCACCTGCTCGACCTGCATGTCAAAGCTGGCGCCAATGCTGCTGAGCAGACCGACCGGCACGAACTCGCTGGTATTGAAAACAAAAGCCCCCAGCGCCAGCGCAATCACGCTGAGCCAGGCCTGGGTGGGAGATCGGGTCGATTCGATAGGGGCAGTCAAGGTTTCTGTCATGCAATAAAGGCGTGCCGGCTTCCAGGGCCGCAAAACCCGAAATTGTGCGCTTGCAGCATGACAACGGACAGACAGCCCGGCCTTGCCCCATCAATCAATGGGGTCGGACCGGGCGAGGACAAGGCCTGGTCAATACGCGACGGTGAAGCGGGCCTTGAGGTGTTCGTTCCTGTCCAGGGCATCGATCAACGCTACGGCCAGGTCCTGCACTGAAATATCGCCGGGCTGACCGTCGGCCTGCACCAAAGGTTCATCCTTGCCCGTACGGTACTGACCGGTACGGCCCCTGGATTGCGCATCGGAGCCGCCATGAAAGCCCACGGCCGGGCTCAGCATGGTCCAGTCCAGAGCAGCATCCTTTTGCAGCTCGGCAAACATGTCGCGCGCCGCCGAGGCGCCGGGCTTGATGAACGCAGGAAAGTCGGGGGAATCCACCAGTTGCTGGCCATTCACATACAGGCTGCCGGCTCCGCCCACGACGAGATAACGCTTGATGCCCGCAGCCTTGACGCCTTGCACGATGGCACGCGAGCCCTGCATGAAATCGTCATAGATATTGGGATTGCTCCAGCCTGCGTTATAGGCGCTGACCACCGCATCGCAGCCGGTCACAGCGCGCTGCACCTCGTCGGCGTTGAGCACGTCGGCCTTGACGAACTGCACATGCTCGCGTGGAGCAGCGGCCTCGGGTTTGCGTACCAGGGCCACGACCTCATGACCGCGACGCAGCAACTCATCCAGCAATCCGGCACCGACAAAACCCGTGGCGCCAATCAATGCGACTTTCATTGGAAAACTCCTTGTATCTTCAACAGGGCTAAAGATTAATCGGCATTAATTGCGAGAAAAACCCCTTTCAGCCACCATGACCTTGAAGCTGCACTTCAAAATAACCTCATGGAAGATTTCAGACGCATGGCCATTTTTGCCGCCGTGGTGGAGCGCGGCAGCATGAGCGCGGCCGCCCGCCAGCTCGACATGACGCCCTCGGCCGTCAGCCAGCATATCCGTCAGCTGGAGCAGGAGGCCGGCCTGACGCTGCTGCACCGCTCCACGCGCCAGCTGACGCTGACCGATGCCGGCCAGCGCTTCTACATCCAGTGTGCAGCCATGTGCGAAGCGGCCAGCCGGGCACGCGCCGAGCTGGCCGCCGAGCATCAGCGCCCCAGCGGCGAGCTGCGTCTGGCTGCCCCGGCAGGTTTCACCCAGCATGCTGCCCCGGCGCTGGGCCGGTGGCTGGCTGTGCATCCTGAGCTACGGCTGCGCCTGCTGATGGATGACGCTCCCATAGACCTGATCCAGGCGCGCGTGGATCTGGCGCTGCGCTTCGGCAATCTGCAGGATTCCAGCTGGGTGGCCCGTCACCTGGGCCGCAGCGCCACCGTGCTCTGCGCCTCGCCGCATTGGATCACGGCCCACAGCAGCACGCCTCGACACCCTGGCGAGCTGGCACAGCTGCCCTGGCTGGAGATGAGCCGCAGCGACGACGCTCAGGCCGACTTCCTATGGCGTCAGCAGGGCACAGCGCAGGAATACCGGCTGCAGGTGCGGCCGCTCATGGTCAGCAACCACCGCAGCGCGGTGCAGCAGTTCTGCGAAGCGGGTCTGGGGCTTGCCCTGCTTTCTGCCCATGACGTGGCGGCAAGTCTGAAAGCGGGCAGCCTGGTGCGCCTGCTGCCTGACTGGGACATGGGCATGCTGGATATCTGGGCCGTCACCGCCAGCCGCGACAGCCTGCCCGCCAAGGTGCGCGAGGCCATCGAGGTGCTGCGCGAGTATTTCGCGCAGCTAGAGGGCATGCAGAACTAGCGCAATCCTTGCACATGCAAGGACCCAACCAGCAGCCATCCAGGCCCGCCGCCCGGGCGCTGCAAGCAAAAAAGCCTGCAAATGCGAGGCATCCGCAGGCTTTGCAAAACAGGCCACACCACATGGCCCGTCGCACTCAAGCCATCATTTCAGGTCGATAGGCGTCTTGTTGCCGCCAACATAGCGGCTCAGCGTGTAGCTGGGGTTCTTCATCTCGCCATTTTTCTCGAACTGGATCTTGGAGGTCACACCCGAATAGTCGGACTTCTGCAGGAAGGGGATATAGACCTTGGGGTCCCATGAATTGGCACGCTTCATGGCATCGGCCAGCAGCATGGTGCCGTCATAGAAATAGGGGCTATAGACCTGGAACTGGCCGGGATACTTGGCGTCATAGCGCTTCTTCCACTCCGTGCCACCAGGCATCTTGGCAATGGAGGCACCACCATCGGCGCAGACCACGTTCTCCAGAGGCTTGGCGCCGGCAGCCACCTTGGCCAGCTCGGTCACGCAAATGCCGTCACCACCAAACATCTTGACGTCGTTCATGCCCAACTGGGCCATCTGGCGCAGCATGGGACCGGCCTGGCCGTACATGCCGCCGTAGAAGATGGCATCGGGCTTCTTGGCCTTGATGGAGGTCAGAATGGCCATGAAGTCCGTGGCCTTGTCGTTGGTGAACTCGTTGGCCACGATCTTGATGCCCTGCTTTTCGGCATCCTTCTTGAACACATTCGCCAGACCCTGGCCATAGGCCGTGCGGTCGTCGATCACGGCCACGTTCTTGAGCTTGAGGTTCTTGGCCGCATAGGTGGCGAGGGCCGCGCCCAGGGCGTTGTCGTTGGCAATCACGCGGTAGGTAGTGTTCCAGCCGGGCTTGGTCAGGTCGGGGTTGGTGGCCGCACCTGTGATCATGGGAATGCCGCAGTCCTGGAAGACCTTGGACGAAGGAATCGCCACGCCGGAGTTCACAAAGGCGACGGCACCGGCCACCTTGTCATCGCAGAGCTTCTGCGAAGCGGCCGTTCCCTGCTTGGGGTCGGCCACATCGTCTTCGGCCACCAGCACGAACTTGACCTTCTTGCCGCCGATTTCCATGCCTTTGGCGTTCAGGTCCTCGATGGCCATGCGCACGCCGTTTTCATCGTCCTTGCCGAAGTGAGCCTGAGGGCCGGAGGTCGGGCCGATATGGCCGATCTTGATGATCTGCTCCTGGGCCATCACGCCCCCTGCCATACCTGCTACGACTGTCGCGATACACAACTTGCCAAAATTCTTCATTGCGCACTCCACTCGGTTGAGACAAGACGCAACCTTATGCCCCGCGACAGGCAATTGGCAATGAGGCAATCACATAGGTGCAGCGAGTGCTACACCGGCACAACAATCAGTGTTTTCAGGGATCGGCAAGCGCCCCGGGCTGTGCTGGAAAAAACCGCCGCAAGCCCTTGCTCGCGAAATGGCAGCAGCGCCAAAGAAAAACGCCCCAGACTGGGGCGTTTTTCATCAAGGCCTGCTGCTCAGGCAGCCTTGGCCTGCAGCAGAGCATCCACCTTGGCATGCTGGTCCAGCGTGCTCAGGCAGGCATGGGCCACTTCCACGCCCTTCTTCACGAAGTGCTGGCGGAAGAACTCCACATGATCACCATGCTCGTGAAAATCGCGCGGCGTCAGCACGGCGGAGAACACGGGCACTTCGGTATCCATCTGTACTCGCATCAGACCATCGATCACGGCCGTGGTCACGAATTCATGGCGATAGATGCCACCGTTGACGATCAGTGCCGTGGCGATCACTGCATCGAAACGACCGCTTTGTGCCAGCTTCTTGGCCAGCAGCGGGATTTCAAAGGCACCGGGTACGCTGAAATGCGTGACGCTGGCGGCCTGCACGCCCTGCGCCTGGAGTTCGGCCTGGGCCGCATCGCGGGCCTGGTAGACCACTTCGGTGTGCCAGCTGGCGCTGATGATGGCAATGCGGCTGCGGCCGGCCACGGTCTTCCAGGGCGTGCCTTCGGAAGTCGCGTGAGTGGCAAAGTTCATGGAGATAGGAGTCTGATTCATGGTGGTATTTCCAGAAAATTCCAATGAATCAGGGCGTGCGCGGGTACACCTGCCCATGCGGCAGCGATAGCTGCATCAAGGACCGATGCTGCGCAATCTCTTTCATCCGGACTATGACCGTCGGCTCTGGCATCTCACCAGATCTGCTGACCCTGCAGGCTCTGGCGAGACTGCAGGCGCTCGCGGGCTGCTGCAGTCAATGCAAGGCATTGCCGCAGATACCGCCGGTGGGGAATTGCACCCCGCCCTGAGAACGCTGCTTTGCGGTGAACCTGGATTCACCGCAAGACAATTCATTCTAGCGAGGCTTTGGCTGCGCTTTTGGCAAAAGGGTCACTCTGGTGTCATTTTGAAAAATCAAGGCAAATACACCTCAAACGAGCACCCATCAAGCGCAAGCAGCTCTAGTTTGATGAGCAGACAACCGCATGCGGTCAACCTACAACTGCCGCCGGACGTTGAGAGCACAAAGCCTTGTTTCCACCCACACCTCCAACCGAGCCGCCATGAAGTCATCCCTGCAGGCAATGATGTCCACCTCCAAACGCTGGGCCAGCATGGGAGCTTTGGCTGTGCTGTGCACTGCCTGCGCGGTTCCCGGTGAGTTTGACTCCGGCTATGGCGGTGGTTATGGCGGCAGCTATGGCTCCACCACCATCTACAGCACCCAGCCTGCTTATCCGGCCTATCCGGTCTACCAGGGTCAGGACCGCAACGACTGGGCCTGGCGCGAGCGTGAGCGCCGTCAGTGGGAGCGCCAGCGCGAGCTGGAACGTGATCGCGCCCAGAACATGCGCGATCGCGAGCAATGGCAACGCCAGATGGAGCGCGACCGCGCTCAGCAACAGCGCGACCAGCAGCGCATGCAGGATCAGCAACGCCGTGAATGGGATCGTCAGCAATCCCAGAACCGTCGTGATCAGGACCAGATGCGCCGCCAGCAGGAGCGCGAACAACAACAGCAGTCGCAGCAACGCGAGCGTGAGCGCATGCAGGCCGAACGTGATCGCCAGCAACAGGCCCGCGACCGCCAACAGCAAGACCGCGAACGTGAGCGCGATCAGCGCCAGCAGCAACACCAGCGCGAAGGCCAGCAGCAAGGCTTTCCTCCTCGCGGTGACTGGCGTTGACCGGGCGCTGTGGCACGTCACCGCTTCTGCTTTTCCTGCCGCCACTTCATAATTTGCAGGCACTCAAACGCCTTTGAAGGAGCGGTCATGCCAGAGCCCCTATCTCCCGCCGTCACCATGCGCAAGCTGCCGCTGGGCTTGCTGCTGGGCTGGGTGCTGATCGCAGGCACAGCCCAAGCTCAGGTCATGCGCTGTGTCGATGCCAAGACCGGCGAGGTGACCTATACCAACGGCCGCTGCATCTCAGGCGAAATGAGCACGCAGATTCAGGCGGCGCAAAGCGCCGAGGAAATTGCGGCCGAGCGTGCCAATGCCAGCCAGGCGCGGGAGCGCAGCAAGGCCCAGATGGCGCGCGAAGATGCCCAGCGCCGTCAGCGTGAAGAGCAGGAGCGCAAGGAGCGCGAAGCCGCCGAGAAAGCCCAGGCCCGGGCCGGTGCCAATCTGGAAAACACACCCGCCTGCCGCCAGGCCCGCGAGCGCTACAACGCCATACTGGCCGAAGCCAGCCCCGATCCAGCCACCTGGGGCGAACGCAGCCACGCAGCCCAGGCCCAGATGGAGATGAGCTGTCTGGGCACAGCCGCCTACCAGCAGCTGCAGCAAAGCCGGGCGCTGCAGCCCAATGCCATCAACCGCCCGCAGTGGGGCTATGGCTATCCCAACCGCTACCCGCCGGCACGTCCCACGCCATCGCAGCCGCCCGCCAAGATCGTCAACTGCAATGTCTTCCGCTGCTATGACAACCGCGGCGGCGTTCATCCAATACCGTAATCCCCCTGAGGCGCTGTGCGCCTTCCCCCAGGGGACGACAGCTTCGCTGTGCGGCGGCGCCTGCTTGCTGCCCGATGCTTGTCCGCGCCAATTTTTGACGGTCGTGCTCTTGGCCCTGCCTAGCTTTGCAGGCCCTCGTTCACCGTGGGATAGCGCAGCCTGAGTCGCAACTCGCGCTTGAGCCGCCGATTCGACAGCCGCCGCGACTCGCTCATGAAACTCAGCAGACTCGCCGGCAGTTCGGTCTGCGCCTGCTCGCGCGAAATGCGCGGCGGCCGGGCCAGGCCGTAGAGATCGGCCGCCAGATCGAAGTAATCCCCCATCTTCAGCTGCGTGTCGTCGCTGGCGTGATAGATGCGCTGCGGCTTGCCACGCCACAGCGCAAGCAGACACGCACGCGCCAGGTCATCGGCATGAATATGGTTGGTATAGACATCGTCTTCGGGCTGCAGCACGGCGGTGCCTCGCTGCAGCCGGGCGCGGGGCGTACCGCCCTCACGATCAGGTGCGTAGATGCCGGGAATGCGCAATATGCTGACCCGCAGACCCGAGCGCCCTGCAAAGCGCACCGCGAGCTCGGCATTCACACGGCGCTGCGCCCTGGCGGTCGTCGGCGCGACGGACCGGGTTTCGCTCACCCACTGCCCCTGGCAGTCGCCATAAACGCCTGAGGTCGACGCATACACCAGGCTGCGCGGCAGACTGCGCAGGCGCAGTGTCCGCATGAGAGCCGTGGTGCGGGAGTCCAGCCACGAGCGTTCATCCCCTGCAACCGGTGCCTGAGGCGGTGCCAGATGCAGCACCCGCGTCGCAATGCCTGCCAGTCTGCGCAGGCTGGCCGGGTCATCCAGATCCCCCCACAAGGGCTTCACGGCCTGGGCATGCAGCTGCTCGGCCCGCACCGGGTTGCGGCTCAAGGCCAACACCTGAATGCCGTGCCTGCCACCGCCTGAAGCGACCGGCAATCGGGCCACGCGCTGACCCACATCGCCGTAGCCGACGATCAATAAGCGTTCACGACGAAAGCGCGCTGGCAGCGCGCCCAATGGGCTTTGGTTTGAAGGCAAAATCGGGACCTGCTGCGTACAAGATCTAAGGAGCCACTGGCGTTGCTGCGACAGCAGCAGCGCCGACAAAAAGGCTGCCGGATACGCCTTCAAGGATAACCAAAACGTCATGACCGAGATTGCCCACGCTTCGTTTGAAATTACCGTCCAGCCCAGCGGACGTGCTTTTGCCACTCAGGGCGCTGAAACCATTCTGGCCGCGGCCATTCGCACCGGCGTCGGCCTGCCCTATGGCTGCAAGGACGGTGCTTGCGGCTCCTGCAAGTGCAAGAAGCTCAGCGGCGAAGTCAGCCACGGCACGCACTCGGACAAGGCTCTGACCGCCGAAGAGGAAGCCGGCGGCTATGTGCTGACCTGCTGCGCCACGCCCCACAGCGATGTGGTTCTGGAGTCGCGCCAGGTTACGGACGCCAGCTCCTTCCCCATCAAGAAGATGCCCGTGCGCGTGGCCGCCCTCGAAAAGAAATCGCATGACGTGATGCAGGTGCGCCTGCAGCTGCCAGCCAGCGAGAAGTTCCGCTACCACGCAGGGCAGTATGTGGAGTTCATCCTGCGCGACGGTGCCCGCCGAGCCTACTCCATGGCGACCGCGCCCCACGTGCAGGAGACTGCGCCCGGCATCGAGCTGCATATCCGTCACATGGAAGGCGGCAAGTTCACCGACCATGTCTTCGGCGGCATGAAGGAAAAGGAAATCCTGCGTGTGGAGGGCCCGTTCGGCAGCTTCTTCCTGCGCGAGGACTCGGACAAGCCCATCATCTTGCTGGCCTCGGGCACGGGCTTTGCCCCTATCAAGGCACTGATCGAGCATATGCGCCACAAGAGCATCAACCGCCCCGTCACGCTGTACTGGGGTGGCCGTCGCCCCACCGACCTGTATGACGCCAGCTGGATTGCCGAGCACACGGCCTCCATGCCCCAGTTCAGGTATGTCCCCGTGATCTCCGATGCCCTGGCCGAAGATGCCTGGACGGGCCGCACCGGCTTTGTCCATCAGGCCGTGCTGGACGACTTTGCCGACCTGTCCGGCTACCAGGTCTATGCCTGCGGTGCCCCCATCGTTGTGGATTCAGCCCGCGCCGCTTATACCAGCGAACGCGCGCTGCCTGCCGAAGAGTTCTACGCCGACGCCTTCACCTCCGAAGCGGACAAGTAAGAACGCTGTTTTGCACAAACCCCGATGCATTCCATGGTGCATCAGGGTTTACGCGCAATTTTCTTGCACAAGTAACCGCCAGCTCCGGAGCCGCTGCAATTTTTTGCACAATAGAGCTCTATGAACCGTAGAAACAGCCTTCTCTCGGTCATGGCGGCCGTTGCTGCCTTGGCCTCTCCCCTCTCCCAGGCCCAAGAACCCATCCGTCTGATCGTGCCCTATGCGCCCGGTGGTCCGCTGGACATCACCTCGCGCGCACTGGCAGAGCGGGTGCGCGACTCCCTGGGCGTCGTCATCATCGACAACAAGGCGGGTGCCGGTGGCAATATCGGCGCCGACGCCATTGCCAAGGCCCAGCCCGACGGCCTGACCATAGGCCTGGCCGCCACAGCCACCCATGCCGTCAACCCCTGGCTCTACACCAAGATGCCCTATGACGCAGGCAAGGACTTTGCCGGTATCACCCAGATGGTGCGCGTGCCCAATGTGCTGGTGATGAATGCCGCCAAGGCCGAGCAGCTCAAGATCCATAGCGTGGCCGATCTGATCACCTACGCCAAGGGCCATCCCGGCAAGCTCAACTACGGCAGCGGCGGCAATGGCTCCGCAGGCCATCTGGCCGGCGAGATGCTCAAGCAAAAGGCCGGCATCTTTGCACTGCACGTGCCCTACCGTGGCGCCAACCCAGCCCAGCTGGCCCTGCTGTCTGGCGAGGTGGACTTCAATATCGACAACCTGGCTGCGGCCGCGCCCAATATCAAGAGCGGCAAGCTGGTGGCTCTGGCTGTGACTTCGCTCAATGCCTCGCCGCTGCTGCCCGGCGTGCCTGCGCTGTCCAAGACCTACCCCGGTTTTGCCATTGACACCTGGTGGGGACTGGTTGCCCCGGCCGGCACCCCCAAGCCCGTGCTGGACAAGCTGAGCAAGGCCTTCAATGATGCCCTGCAAGCACCGGAAACCAAGACCCGCTTCAACGCCCTGATGGCCGAACCCGTGGGCTCCACGCCTGCAGAATTCGACAAATTCATGGCCACCGAGCGCGCCAAGTACCAGCCCATCGTCAAGGCCTCCGGCGCCAAGGTCGACTGATAGCTGCTGACGCCGATTGAAAAGCCCCGGGAGCCATTGGCAGCCGGGGCTTTTTTTTCATAGGTGATCTCGGCATCCATCGCTTGCCAGGCAAGCGCGACAAGCTATTAAATCAGAACTACGCTGACTGCTCTGTCCACCAACCCTGAGCCAGGCTGCGTTCTATGCCCTGGTCTGCCACGGCCTGCAGTTGCTCGGCGCTCACGCAGCCTGGCGCAATTTCGGCCAGCGGCAGCAGTACAAAGGCGCGCTGCCACATGCGCGGGTGGGGAAGGATCAGCTCGGGATCGTCCGACTGACGGTTGCCCCATAACTCGATATCCAGATCCAGCGTGCGCGGTGCATTGCGGTAGGGGCGCTCGCGTCCGGCCTGCAGCTCGATCGCCTGCAGCGCATGCAGCAGATTCAGCGGCTCCTGCCCGGTGCGCAGCAGCGCCACCGCATTCAGATAGTCAGGCCCGGAAGAATCAATGGGTTTGCTGCTGTAGAGCGAGGACACAGCCAGCAGCTCGGTCCGGGCCAGCCCGGCCATCGCCGCCACGGCCCAGGACAGGGTCTGGCGCGCATCACCGAGATTGGCCCCGAGACCGACGGCAACCGTATCGGTTGCCAGGGAAGGCGGTCTATTCATCGCCACCGGCGGCAGAAGCAGCGCCAGCGGATGGTTTGCGACGACGGCGGCGGCGCTTTTTGGGAGCGGCTGCATCGCCTTCTGCGGCGACCTGATCCAGCGGACTGTCCTGTTCGCCTTCGGCTTTTTTCTTGGCCACGCGATGCACCTTGGGCGCCGTCTGCTGCTGGGCACGCTGGCGGGCGCGCTGTTCGTCGCGGGCCTGGGCGATCAGGTCATCGCGCTGGGCATCATCGGCCTGCTGGAACTCCTGCCACCAGCTGGCCAGGCTTTCCTCGACCTCGCCGATATCGGCACGCAGGCGCATGAAGTCAAAACCGGCACGGAAACGCGGCTGCGCCACCATGGAGTGCGGAGTGGCTCCGGTGCGCTTGTCAAAACGCGGCTGCATGACCCAGATCTCGCGCATGTCGGCGGCCAGCTTGCCTCGGCCCGAGACATCGCCGATACGCTGATCGAACACCTCGTCAATCGACTCCTGCAGTGCAGGGAAAGGGTGATAGCTCTTGGCCAGACGCTTTTCCCAGCCCTGCTTGACGTCCTGCCACAGCACGCAGGCCAGCAAAAAGCTGGGCGCCACGGGCTTGCCTTCGGCCACGCGGCGGTCGGTATCCATCAGTGCGGCCTGCACGAAGGGATGGTCGGCGCGCTCCATGACCACGTCCAGCAGCGGATAGATGCCGCGCGACAGGCCCAGTTCCTTGAGCTGAGCTACCGAGGCCAGCGCGTGGCCGGTCTGCAGCAGCTTGAGCATTTCGTCGAACAGACGGCTTTGCGGCACTTCCTGCAGTAGCGGCTCGCACTCGACCAGAGGCTTGGCGGTCTTGGCTTCGAGCTTGAAGCCCTTGCCACTGAGCTTGGCGGCAAAGCGCACGGCACGAATGATGCGCACCGGGTCTTCGCGGTAGCGCGTGGCCGGATCGCCGATCATGCGCAGCACCTTCTTCTTGGCGTCCGCTATCCCGCCGTGATAGTCGACCACGATCTGTGTCTCGGGGTCGTAGTACATGGCGTTGATGGTGAAGTCGCGGCGTGTGGCGTCCTGATCCTGCGGGCCCCAGACGTTGTCGCGCAGCACGCGGCCGCTGGCATCCACGGCATGTTTCAGCCCTGCCAGCTGATTCTTGCTGGTGCGTTCGTTGCCGCTGACCTGCTCGGCCGCGCTGTTGTCCAGAAAGGCGCGGAAGGTGGAGACCTCGATGACTTCGTTTTCCCGGCCACGGCCGTAGACCACGTGCACGATGCGAAAACGCTTGCCGATGATGAAGGCACGGCGAAACAGGTTCTTGACCTGCTCGGGCGTGGCATCGGTGGCCACATCGAAGTCCTTGGGACGCAGGCCCAGCAGCAGGTCGCGCACGGCGCCGCCGACGATATAGGCCTCGTAGCCCGAGCTCTTGAGGGTCTGCACCACGTCGATGGCGCGACGGTCAACCAGATTCGGGTCTATGCCATGCACCTGAACCGGCACTTCCTCACGCTTGCCGAACTTGGGCTTGCGCGAGCGGGGAGCTGCGGGCGCCTTGCCCAGCAGCTTGTCAATAATGGTCTTGATCATGGTGCTTCGCTAAATAGGTCCACGATGCGCCAGCCGCGTTCCTCGGCCAGGGCACGCAAGCGCGCATCGGGGTTGGTGGCCACCGGGTGATCCACTTTTTCAAGCAGGGGCACATCGTTCATGGAGTCGCTGTAGAAGGTCGCCTCGACATCCTCCCAGCGCAGGCCGCGCTGGGTCAGCCATTCGGTCATGCGCACGACCTTGCCTTCGCGCATATTGGGCACACCGTCAATCTCTCCCGTGAACCAGCCGCTGCCATCACGCACCAGCTCGGTCGCAAGCAGATGCTGCACGCCGAAAGCCTGGGCGATGGGGCGCGTCACAAACTCGTTGGTGGCCGAGGTGATGACCACGGTATCTCCCGCATCCAGGTGCTGCTGCACCAATGCCAGGGCGGCAGGCTTGATCGCAGGGCGAATCACCTCGTCCATGAAACGCTGGTGCGCAGCCGTGGCTTCAGCCTCGCCGCGCTGCACCACGGCAGCAGTGGCAAAGCGCACATAGTCGGGAATGTTGAGACGGCCGGCCAGATAGTCGTCAAAAAAGGCATCGTTCTGGCGCCCGAACTCCTCGCGGTCGCACCAGCCGATGGCAATGGAGAACTCGCCCCAGCCATGGTCGGAGTCCAGCGGCAGCAGCGTATGGTCCAGGTCAAACAGGGCCAGCCTGGGCTTGATAGCCAATTCAGAAGTCGACATGCAAATCCAACAAAAAGTGCTGTGGCATGGCCAAAGCGGGGAGCGTGAGCACAGGCCTCACTCGGTTTCCAGCATGGTCTTGAGCAGCGGGATGGTGATGGCGCGCTTGTTGCGCAGGGCAAAACCGTCCAGCATGTCCAGCAGCTGCATCAACGAGCCCAGGTCACGAGAAAAGCGCCTGAGCATGTAATCCATCACTTCGTCGCTCAGAAACACGCCACGGGCATCTGCCTCCTGACGCAGCACGGCACGCCGCGCCGACTCGTCGAGCAGATGCAGCTGATAGACATGCCCCCAGCCAAGACGGGTGCGCAAGTCCTCGCGCATCTTGAGATCGGCCACCGGCAACTGACCGGCGGCCAGCACCCAGCGCGGCAGACCGGTGGCGGGGCTGGTGGCATTCACAAACCAGTTGAAGGCACGCGCCTGCTGGAACGGGGTGTAGATGTCCACATCGTCCATCAGCACGGCGGCCCAGCGTTCGTCGAACTCGGGCGGGAACGGAGTGGATGCATCCATCCAGCCCACCATGGCCCCTTGCTCGCGCAGGGCTTCACGCACCGCCTTGAGCAAATGACTCTTGCCGGACCCTGCCTCACCCCAGAGATAAGTAGGCACTGGCGTTCGCGACTGCTGCAACTGGCCATCGCCCACCCAGTGACGCAGGTGATCGATCAACGCAGCATTGGGGCCGACAAAGAAACGCGCGAGCGTCGGGCCGGGCGCCATGCTGATATCCAGAGCCAGCTGCTTCATCTGCGACATACGCGCAGCGCCCCCTTTCCTGGGCACTCAACAGCCCATGCGGCGAAATCTGGCAGGAGATTCATCAGCATCAATGGTGGAAGAAACAAAGGCCCGGACGCGTATTCAGATCAGGCCCTGCAATATGCCCTAGCGTGATCACTCGGTAACAAAAGCACCAATTTTAGTCTGCACTCGCAGCCCCCGAGCGGCTTCGGGCTGATTTTGCCTACTGCCGTTGTTGTAGTCAGGCCATGAATGCTCCAGCAAAACCCTTTGACGCATGTCCGGGCGCCCCCGCTGCATGGGCAAGCGCCGTAGAATCCCGGGGTTTCCGCCCAGCAGGGCGCCCCCGCACCGGATCCATCGATGAGCTCTTCCGCATCCTCCTCTACCCCCATTTCCTACAAAGACGCCGGTGTTGACATCGACGCAGGCGACGCCCTGGTCGAACGCATCAAGCCCCTGGCCAAGAAAACCATGCGCGAAGGCGTGATGGCCGGCATCGGCGGCTTCGGTGCCCTGTTCGAAGTGCCCAAGCGCTACAAGGAACCCGTGCTGGTGTCCGGCACCGACGGCGTGGGCACCAAGCTCAAGCTGGCCTTCGAGTGGAATATGCACGACACCGTGGGCATCGATCTGGTGGCCATGAGCGTGAACGATGTACTGGTGCAGGGTGCCGAGCCCCTGTTCTTCCTCGACTACTTCGCCTGCGGCAAGCTGCATGTGGACACCGCTGCTGCCGTGGTGGGCGGTATTGCCAAGGGTTGCGAGCTGTCCGGCTGCGCGCTGATCGGCGGTGAAACCGCTGAAATGCCCGGCATGTACCCCGACGGCGAATACGATCTGGCCGGCTTTGCCGTCGGTGCGGTCGAAAAGTCCAAGATCCTCAGCGGTCAGAACGTCAAGCCCGGCGATGTGGTACTGGGTCTGGCCTCGCACGGCGTGCATTCCAACGGTTTCTCGCTGGTGCGCAAGTGCATCGAGCGCGCAGAAGCCCAGGGCACTGTGCCCGAGACCCTGGACGGCAAGCCCTTCAAGGCCGCCATCATGGAGCCCACCCGTCTGTATGTGAAGAACGTGCTGGCAGCACTGGACAAGCACCCCATCAAGGCCCTGGCCCACATCACCGGCGGCGGCCTGCTGGAAAACATTCCCCGCGTGCTGCCAGAAGGCACCGCAGCCCATCTCAAGGCTGGCAGCTGGCCTCAGACCGAGCTGTTCGCCTGGCTGCAAAAGACCGCCGGCATTGACGACATCGAGATGAACCGCACGTTCAACAACGGTATCGGCATGGTGGTGGTGGTGGCCGCTGAAGACGCAGAAGACACGGCAGCCACACTGGCCAAGCTGGGCGAGAAGGTCTACAGCATCGGAGCCATCACGGAAATCGGCTCCGGCAAGCCCGTTGAAGTTCGCTAAGCAAATCTTCATCACAGCCCCTCTACCCCGAGCCTGAATGACGCAGCATTTGCCCGCCCCCATCACTACGCAACCGGGCCCTTCGCCCAAGGTCATACTGGCCAGTTACATATTGATGGGAGCAGCATTGCTGCTCGTCATGCATCAGGGAATACTTCCCGGCCTGCTGTGTGTGTGCGTGGGTTTCATGTTGACCCGCTCACTGTCGCGCCTGCTGTCACGCGCCAATCCTCGCGCCTTTGCCAGCAACCAGCTGCCACGCTGGGCCCAGGTGGTTGCCACCACCATCGTGATTCTGGCGCCACTGGCCCTGCTCAGCGGCGCCCTCTCCCAGACCCGAACCTATATCACCGAAGCCCCTGCCCAGTACAAGGAACTGCTGGACTATCTTGCGGCCACGGTGCTGGAGCTGCGAGAGAAACTGCCCTCGGACATTGCAGATCAGCTGCCTGACGGCGCCCAGGAAATTCAAAGCAAGCTGGCCGGCTATCTGGCCGCCAAGGCCGGCGTGCTGGCCACGGCGGGCCGCGCCTGGCTGACCGGCCTGCTCTATGCCTATGTGGGCCTGATCATCGGCGCTCTGGCCGCCGTGCGTCCCATCGCCACGCGCCACCCGCCGCTGGTGCTGGCCCTGCAGCAGCGCATCGGACACTTTGCCCTGGCCTTCAAGCAGATCGTGGCAGCCCAGTTCTGGATCGCCGCCTTCAACACCTTGCTGACGTCCGTCTTTCTGCTGGCCATATTGCCGATCTGGAAGCTGCAGCTGCCCTACACCCCCGCGCTGATCACGCTGACTTTCATCGCCGGACTGATCCCCATCGTCGGCAACCTGCTGTGCAACGCCGTGCTGACGCTGGTCGGCCTGTCGGTGTCGCCCGTGGCCGCCGCCGCCTGCCTGGGCTTTCTGATCCTGATCCACAAGGCCGAATACGTGATCAACGCCAAGGTCGTGGGCACACGCACACATATGGGCGTGTGGGAGTTGCTGGCCGTGATGTTCGTGGCTGAGTCCGTCTTCGGCCCCGCCGGTCTGGTGGCTGCGCCGCTGTTCTATGCCTATCTCAAGAAAGAGCTGGAAGCCGCACACCTGGTGTAAGCAAGCTGCTTGCCACCAGGGCGTTCAGCCCGTCCGGCGCAGCCGGGCAATGGTTCTCGCGATGTAATCGGACTCCTGCCCTTGTGCGGAAGGCGCATAACGCTCCAGATCCGATAGCGCTCTTTCAATCACTCCCCATTGGGCATACGCCATACCGCGGTCCCTGAACAGCTCCTCGCGACCGGGCTGCAGCAAGATCAGGCGATTGAGCACGGCCACCAGCATGGGCCAGTCTTTCTGGACCTGATGAATCTCCTGCAGATTGCGCAGCATGCGCGCCACGACATCGCGGGGATGAGCGGCCTGCAGATACAGCCCCAGCGGCGGCGCATCGTCGGGTGTAATGCCTGCCTGATCGAGAAACGGCTGCAAGCGCTCTGCCAAGGCGCTTGCGGAGTAGGAATCGCCTGTCAACGGATCCTGCACCACCTGCCCCTGTGGCAGCATGACCTTGACCAGGAAATGCCCTGGAAAGCCTATGCCCTCCACCGTCAGACCAATGCTGGAAGCCAACTCCAGCCAGATCAGCGCCACACTGATGGGAATGCCGCGCCTTGTCTGCAGCACATGGTGGATATAGCTGTTGGCGGGGTCGTAATAGTTGTTGAGGTTACCGGCAAAGCCCAGTTCGCCATAGAAGAACTTGTTGAGCGCACTGAGCTTGCGCAAACCGTCCTCCTCGCCTGCCAGACGCTGCACCAGACGCACTTGCAGCCTGTCCAGCTCGGCCAGCACGGATTGCAGGTCAAGATCAGGTTCGGCATCCTGAGCAATGCTGATGGCTGCTTCCATCAAGGCAAAGTTTTCATCACTCTGCACCAGGGACGCAAAATACTGCAGGGCCGTGGGGTACTCGTCTATCGTCCAGCTCATAGGCTGATTTGTAAGCCGCCTTGGCAGGTCATGCAAGCGAAATCCCCTTGATACGCCTGTAAAACCTGCGCTGACCGCTCACTTTTCCATGAGCAGCCCAAGCTTTAACGGCGCAGCAACTGACGCAGATTCAGGCCCGAGAGCTTCAGCACGCCGAAGTAGAGTGCAGCGGCCCCAGCCATCATGGCGGCCAGCAGCGCTGCGCGCAGCAAGCCATTGCTGCGCAGGCCCACCCAGTCAAAGTGCTGACTGCCCCAGAGCAGCAGCACCGCCAGTAAGGCACTGGCCGCAATCACCTGCAGGATGAACTTCAGCCAGCCCGGCCCGGGCTTGTAGGTGCCGCGGCGCAGCAGGCCGATGAGCAGCCAGCTCGCATTGACCAGTGCGGCCAGACCGATGGACAGGGCCAGCCCCGTGTGCTTGAGCCAGGGCACCAGCACCAGGTTGAGCAACTGCGTAATCACAAGCACCACGATCGCAATCTTCACGGGTGTACGGATGTCCTGGCTGGCGTAGTAGCCGGGCGCCAGCACCTTGATGGCCACCAGGCCGAGCAGGCCGGCGCCATAGCCCATCAGCGCCAGGGCAATCTGCCCCACATCGCTGTCATGCAAGGCACCACGATGGAACAGCGTGGCCACCAGCGGCGTGGCGAAGGTCAGCAGGCCCACGGCGCAGGGCACGGCCAGTAGCACCACCAGACGCAGGCCCCAGTCCAGCATATTGGAATAGCGCTCGCCGTCGCCGGCCGCCTTGGCGGACGCCAGCTGCGGCGTCAGCACCACGCCCAGCGCCACGCCCAGTAAGGCCGTGGGGAACTCCATCAGGCGGTCGGCATAGAACAGCCAGGTCACGCTGCCGGGAGCCATGTAGGAGGCGATCTGGGTATTGATCATCAATGAGACCTGGGCCACGCCAACCCCCAGCAGCGCCGGCCCCATCAGAGTCAGGATGCGGCGCACCCCCGCCTCGTCCCAGGCTGCGCGAATGGCTGCGGGCGAGAAGCCGATGCGCGGCATCAGCCCCATGGAGCGCAGCGCAGGAATCTGCACCGCCAGTTGCAGCACGCCGCCCAGCATCACGCCGCCAGCCATGGCATAGATGGGCTCTATGCCCTGCTTCTCAAACCAGGGCGCTCCCAGCAGAGCCGCCACGATCATGCTGAGATTGAGCAGCACGGGCGTGGCGGCCGATACCGCGAACTTCTTCCAGGTATTGAGAATGCCCGCCGACAGCGCCACCAGCGACATGAAGCCGATATAGGGGAACATCCAGCGCGTCATCACCACAGCGGCTTGATAACCGTCGGGCGACTGTCGCATGCCGCTGGCCAGCAGCCAGACCAGCAGCGGAGCGCCGATCACGCCCAGCACGCAGACCACCAGCAGCGCCCAGAACAGCAGGGTCGCGACATGGCTGATCAGGTGGCGCGTGGCCTCCTCGCCATCCCGGGTCTTGCTGGCGGCCAGCACCGGCACAAAGGCCTGACTGAAAGCGCCTTCGGCAAACAGACGGCGAAAGAGATTGGGAATTCTGAATGCGACATTGAAGGCATCGGTCAGCGCATTGGCGCCGAACATGGAGGCCATGAGCAGATCGCGTACCAGCCCCGAAATACGGGAGGCCAGCGTCAGAAGAGATACGGTGGAGGCGGCTTTGAACAGTGACACGCAGCGAAGTGTATGCGTTCATGCCAAGCGCTGCAGACTGATTTGCGGCGCTTTTCACTCTGTAGCAATCCAGCGATCTCAAAGCAGACACGGCCCAACACAGAGACATCGAGCAAGGGCCGCCCCGCCGCGAGGATGTCGTCCCCCTTAAAGGGGGAAGCGGCGAAGCCGCACAGGGGGTGATACAATCCACGGTTTTGCTGACATCATCCTCAGACACACAAGGAAATAATCATGGCAACTAAAGCCAAAAAGAACCCCCGCCTGGCTTCCGGCCGCAAGCGCGCCCGCCAGAACGTCAAGCTGAACGCTGCGAACACTTCGCTGCGTTCCAAGTACCGTACTGCTGTCAAGAATGTCGAGAAGGCTGTTGTGGCCGGCGACAAGACCAAGGCAGCTGAACTGTTTGCCAAGGCTCAGTCCGTGATCGACGCGATCGCTGACAAGGGCATCTTCCACAAGAACAAGGCAGCTCGCGATAAGAGCCGCCTGTCCGCCAAGGTCAAGACCCTGGCTCTGGCTGCTTAATACCAGCCTCCCTCAAGCACGGATGACTTCGGTCATCTGCCGTTTGTAACGGGTGCGCTGTCAGCAAAAAACATCAAAACCGCCCTAGGGCGGTTTTTTTGTTGTCCGCGCTCGACAGTTGACTGCCTCATCAGCGCATGCGCAAACCGCCTCTCCTTTAGCACAAAGCGTCCTAATACGAATTGATTAGCGTCAGATTTTGACTTCCCTAGGACAATCCCCAGGTCGGGGAGTCTCATGTCTTTTATAGGACTTGCCCCGTATCTTCGCAAAAAGCCTGCCGCCTGCCCGCAGGCTTTTTTGATAGTCAAGTCTAGAAAAAGTCATGAAAAAGTCGATCAAAGCAGGACTGGGAGCCGTCGCGGCCCTGGTCCTGGCCGCGCTGTTATTTTTGTTTTGGCCAATATTTCCTCGCTCCGTGCCCAAGGCCGAGAACGAGCAGCCCGTCGATGTGGTGATGGTGGGCGCCGGCGTGATGAGCACGACGCTGGCCACCTACCTGCAGGAGCTGCAGCCCGACTGGAAGATCGAGGTCTTCGAGCGCCTGGACGGCGTGGCCCTGGAAAGCTCCAACGGCTGGAACAACGCCGGCACCGGCCACTCGGGCTTTGCCGAACTCAACTACACGCCCCAGCTGCCCGATGGCAGCGTGGAAACCAAGCGTGCCGTGGGCATTGCCGAGCAGTTCGAGGTGACGCGCCAGTTCTGGGCCCACCAGGTCGGCCGCGGCCACCTGCAGTCGCCCGAGACTTTCGTGAACGCCACGCCCCATATGAGCTTCGTCTGGGGTGATGACAACATCGCCTTCCTCAAGAAGCGCCAGCAGGCCCTGGTCCAGAACCCGCTGTTCTACGGCATGGAGTACTCCGAAGACCAGGCACAGATCAAGAAGTGGGCCCCGCTGATGATCGAAGGCCGTGACCCGGCCCAGAAGATCGCCGCCACCTACATGCCCCTGGGCACCGACGTGAACCATGGCGTCTGGACCGAGCAGCTGATGGCCTCGCTCCAGAAGAGCCCCAACTTCCAGCTGCACCTGCAAAGCGAAGTCACGGCCCTGCGCCAGAACGCAGACAAGACCTGGAACGTGACCGTTGCGGATCTGGCCAAGGGCGGCCAGGAAAAGACTGTCAAGGCCAAGTTCGTCTTCGTCGGTGCCGGCGGCGCCGCACTCAAGCTGCTGCAGGCCTCGGGCATCCCCGAATCCAAGAACTACGCCGGCTTCCCCGTGGGCGGCCAGTTCCTGGCCATCGAGAACCCCGAGCTGGCCAAGCGCCACGACGTCAAGGCCTACGGCATTGCCTCCACCGGCTCGCCTCCCATGTCCGTGCCCCATCTGGACGCCCGCCAGCTCGACGGCAAGCCCGTGGTGCTGTTTGGCCCCTTTGCACTGGCCACCACCAAGTTCCTCAAGAACGGCTCCTGGTGGGACCTGTTCTCCTCGGTCACCCATGACAATCTGATGGGCATGCTGCGCGTGGGCATCCACAACCTGGACCTGGTCCAGTATCTGATGCAGCAGGCCGAGCTGACCGACGCAGACCGTCAGGCCGTGCTGGCCCAGTACTTCCCCGAAGCCAAGCGCGAGGACTGGAAGCTGGTCACCGCCGGCCAGCGCGTGCAGATCATCAAGCGCGACCCTGAAAAAGGCGCCGTGCTGCAGTTCGGCACCGAAATCGTGGGCTCGGAAGACGGCAGCATCGCTGCCCTGCTGGGTGCATCGCCCGGTGCCTCGACCGCTCCCCACATCATGCTGAACCTGCTCAAGAAGTCCTTCCCCGAGCAGATGGCCAGCGCCGAGTGGAAGGCCCACATCCAGCAGATCGTGCCTTCCTACGGCCGCAAGATCAACGAGGATGCCGCCTATACCAACGAGATCCGCCGCATGACCAGCTCGGCCCTGAAGCTGCCCTATGTGGATGTCCCTGCCGACCTGGGCAAAAAGGCCGAAGCGGCTCCCGCGCCTGCCGCAGCTCCCCAGAACCCGACCCAACTGAACAAGGAAATGCAGGCGCTCTAAGCCCAGCTCTCCCCGCACCGGCCCGCCGGTGCCCGCCCCGCCGGCCTGTGCCGCGCGGGGTTTTTTCTTGCAGAGCCCGCCGCTTGAGGTTGCGCCGCCTCCTTTTTTTCCATGCACCAGCCACTGACCCATGCACCGATAGGCCGCGCCCTGCTGCGTTTTTCCCTGCCTCTGTGGGGCGGCTATGTGCTGCAGTCGCTCAATACCTCGGTCAATGCCTTCTGGATCGGACGCCATCTGGGCGAGACCGCACTGTCTGCGGCCGTGCATGCCAACAATCTGCTGTTTGTGCTGATTGCTCTGGTCTTCGGCATCAGCCAGGCCGCCAATCTGCTGGTGGCCCAGGCCGTGGGCGCGGGCCGCTG
Organism: Comamonas testosteroni ATCC 11996; assembly: GCF_000241525.1. Taxonomy (GTDB): domain Bacteria; phylum Pseudomonadota; class Gammaproteobacteria; order Burkholderiales; family Burkholderiaceae_C; genus Comamonas; species Comamonas testosteroni. Next base: position 22,568 of record NZ_AHIL01000041.1, on the reverse strand, counting down.
GGCCCTGGCCCGGCGCATCACAGGCACCAGTGCCAGCCTGTTTCTGGGCATGTCCCTGCTGATGGCCGCACTGGGCTGGCCGCTGGCCGTCCCCATACTGGGCGCCATGGGGGCCGAACCCGCCACCGCCGCACTGGCCGTGGACTATCTGAGGGTGCTCTTTCTCGCGCTGCCGCCCATGCTGCTGCTGATCTTCGTGGCCGCCGTGCTGCGCGGCACGGGCGACAGCCGCACGCCTTTCGTGGCCCTGCTGGGCGTGGCCCTGGGCGATGCCCTGCTCAACCCCTTGTTCATCTTCGGCGCCGGCCCCTTGCCCGGCCTTGGCATGGCAGGCTCGGCACTGGCCACCCTGGCGGCCAACAGCCTCGGCCTCGCGGGCCTGCTGGCCTGGCTGCGCTGGCAGCGGCTGCCGCTATGGATAGGCTGGCGCCAGCGCCGCCATCTACGGCCCGAGTCGGCGCTGGTGCGCTGCCTGGTCACCAAGGGCCTGCCCATGGGCCTGCAGATGCTGGTGGTCTCGCTCTCCCTGGCGCTGATGCTGACCCTGATCAACACCCATGGTGCCCAGGTTTCGGCCGCCTACGGCGCGGCCCTGCAGCTCTGGGCCTATGTGCAGATGCCGGCCATTGCCGTGGCCTCGGCCTGCACCACCATCGCCGCCCAGAACGTGGGCGCCGGCCACTGGCCGCGTGTGGCGCGCACGGCGCGTGCCGGCGTAGCCTGCCATCTGCTGCTGACAGGCGCCTGCGTGGCCCTGATCCTGGCCTGCGACCGCTTCGTGCTGGCCCTGTTTCTGCCCGAGGGCAGCACGGCCCTGGAGCCCGCACGCCACCTCAACCGCATCGTGCTGAGCTCGTTCATGCTGCTGGGCGTGAGCAGCGTGCTGGCCGGCGTGGTGCGCTCCACGGGTGCGGTGCTGGCCCCTCTGGCCATCCTGACCCTGACGCTGTGGGGCCTGCGCCTGCCCCTGGCCTGGGGGCTGCAGCCGCTGTGGGGGCAGGATGCGCTGTGGTGGAGCTTTCCGCTCAGCGCACTGGCATCCATGCTGCTGTCCATCGTCTACTACCGCTGGGGCCCGTGGCGCCGGTCACGGCTGCTGGACAGCACGACAGCGCAGAGCTAGACCTGCAGCGCACAGATACAAAAAAAGCTTCCCGTGGAAGCCTTTGTCGTTTGCGCGGCGCCTCTGGGCACCTGAAAAATCACTTCTTGCCGGCTGGCAGCTTGTCTGGCAGCAGACAGGCCTCGGCCACTTGCAGATCGTTGTCCTTGGCGAAATTCAGGCAGAAGTCCCATGCCATGGGTTCGTAGTCGCGCAGATCCCGGTTGATGACCACGCATTTGGTGCCGTTCATCACCGTGGGCACGCACCAGGGAGAGTAGCTCAGATGGCTTCCGGCGCAGGCACCACCAGGGCGGAACTGACTCATGACACCGGCCAAGCGCTCGGCCCAGTCGCTGGGTCGAAAGGTTTTTCCGGCATGGGTCATACCCATGATGAACAGTTCTTTGCTGGAAGGGGTAACCATCAAATATTCGCCAAAAAGATCCGGCAACCAGGCGGGATCCCCGCCAACATGCCTAAACGAGCATTCTAACTCTTGTATAAGAGCCATGCTGTCAACCCCACAATGGCGTAGGTTGATTGCATGGCAGCGATGCGCAATCCGCAATGTTGGGGTTATCCGGGCACTCTAGAATCAAAGCTCTCATTTTTCAGGTGCCGCAGTGCACCACTGACCTTCCTTTTCAGGAGATTCTTGCAATGACCGCTTTCATCGAGGCAGCTTCGCCCCACGTTATGCCCACTTACGGCCGCGTACCCATCGCGCTGGAGCGCGGCCAGGGCTGCCGCGTTTGGGACGTGAACGGCAAGGAATACCTGGACGCGCTAGGCGGCATCGCCGTCAACACCCTGGGGCACAACCACCCCAAGCTGGTGCCTGCCCTGCAGGAGCAGGTGGCCAAGCTGATCCACACCAGCAACTACTACCATGTGCCCGGCCAGGAAACCCTGGCCAAGCTGCTGACCGAGCGCTCGGGCATGACCAATGTGTTCTTCTGCAACACCGGCCTGGAAGCCAACGAGGCAGCCATCAAGATCGCCCGCAAGTACGGCGTGGACAAGGGCATTGCCAAGCCCGAAATCGTGGTCTACGACCACGCTTTCCACGGCCGCTCCATCGCCACCATGAGCGCCACGGCTAACCCTAAGGTACGTAACGGCTTTGGCGATCTGCTCGCAGGCTTCACGCGCGTGCCCCCCAATGACTACGAAGCCCTGATCGACGCGACCGAAGGCAACCCCAACATCGTCGCCATCATGATGGAGCCCATCCAGGGCGAAGGCGGCCTGCACCCCATGCGCGCCGACTACCTCAAGAAGGTGCGCGAGCTGTGCGATGCCAATGGCTGGCTGCTGATGATGGACGAGGTGCAGGCCGGCATGGGCCGCACCGGCAAGTGGTTTGCCCACCAGTGGGCCGGCATCACCCCCGATGTGATGACCCTGGCCAAGGGCCTGGGCTCTGGCGTGCCCGTGGGTGCCGTGGTGGCGCACAAGGCCGCTGCCGAAGTGCTCAAGGCCGGCAACCATGGCTCCACCTTTGGTGGCAACCCGCTGTCCATGCGTGCCGGCGTGGAAACCATCCGCATCATGGAAGAAGATGGCCTGCTGGCCCATACCACGGAAGTGGGCGAATATCTGAAGGCTAAACTGCAGGCTGAACTGGGCAGCCTCGAAGGCTTTGTCGAAGTGCGCGGACAGGGTCTGATGATCGGCGTGGAGCTGACCAAGCCCTGTGGTGAGCTGATTGGCCAGGCCGCAGAAGCCGGCCTGCTGCTGAGCGTGACCGCCGACACCGTGATTCGCCTGGTACCGCCGCTGATCCTGAGCAAGTCCGAAGCCGATGAAATCGTCGCCAGGCTCAAGCCCCTGGTTCAAGCCATTCTGGCAGCCTGATCCTCAAGGAATACTGCATGAAGCATTACCTGCAATTTAGCGACTTCACCGCCGACGAATACGACTACCTGCTGGAACGTGCAGCCCTGATCAAGAAGAAATTCAAGGGCTACGAAAAGCACCACACGCTGATCGACCGCACCATGGCCATGATCTTCGAGAAGGCCAGCACGCGCACGCGTGTGAGCTTCGAAGCCGGCATGTACCAGCTCGGCGGCTCCGTGGTGCATCTGACCACGGGCGACAGCCAGCTGGGCCGCTCCGAGCCGATTGAAGACAGCGCGCGCGTCATCAGCCGCATGACCGACCTGGTCATGATCCGCACCTTCGGTCAGGACAAGATCGAGCGCTTTGCCGAGTACTCGCGCGTGCCCGTCATCAACGGCCTGACCAACGAGTTCCACCCCTGCCAGATCCTGGCCGACATCTTCACCTTCATCGAGCACCGCGGCTCGATCAAGGGCAAGATCGTGGCCTGGGTGGGTGATGGCAACAACATGGCCAACACCTGGCTGCAGGCCGCCGATCTGCTGGGCTTCACGGTCCATGTCAGCACGCCCGGCGGCTACGAGGTGGACGAGCAGCTGGCCTTCAACGGCAAGCCCGTCAACCCCGGCTGCTACAAGGTGTTCAAGGACCCCCTCGAAGCCTGCAAGGGCGCCGATCTGGTCACCACCGATGTGTGGACCAGCATGGGCTACGAGGCTGAGAACGAAGCGCGCAAGAAGGCTTTTGCCGACTGGTGCGTGGATGCCGAGATGATGGCCTCGGCCAAGGCCGATGCCCTGTTCATGCACTGCCTGCCCGCCCACCGTGGCGAGGAAGTGGAGGCCGAAGTCATCGACGGCCCCCAATCCGTGGTCTGGGACGAGGCTGAAAATCGCATGCATGTGCAAAAGGCACTCATGGAGTACCTTTTGCTGGGTCGCGTGGACTGATGGCGCAGACATCGGCGCGCGCGGCGGCTCGCCAGAGCCCGCATGCGATTCGGGCGCAGGCTCATACCCGCTTGGCGGGTGTGAGGCGGCAGCATGCCGCGTGCCATAGCCAAAATCGCATGCATGTGCAAAAGGCACTCATGGAGTACCTGCTGCTGGGCCGCCAGCCAGGCTGATTCGCCGCGTCCGGGCTCATCTGCATACCTTCACCTCCATGCACCTGAGCCACATCACATCCCCACACCGCCAGAGGGCCCTGCGCCAGCTGGCGGTGTTTCTGTTTCCGCTGCGCCCCGCCCAGGGCGATGCGCGCTACGGCCAGCGCGGCGGCCTGCTGGCGCTGCGCCAGCCCCATATGGCACGCCACACGCGCGTGCCTTCCTTCTTCGGCCCGCGCAAATCCTTTGCCGCGCGCGTGCGTGCGCTTTATGTACGCATCCACACCTTCTATCTGAAGTTTCTTCAAGGCCATACCTAGTGGCCCGGCACCGGAAGCCGCAGGCAGCCCTGCGCGCCGGCTTCTCCTCCAGACCTCAAAAAGCCGTCCTTGCCCAAGGAGGACGGCGCGACCCCGATGCCTGAACCCTTGAAGAAACACGATGTCCGAATCCGTCCACCCCTGCCTGAACTGTGGCGCCTGCTGCCAGAACTACCGCGTTGAGTTTTCCATTTACGAGCTGCAATCCATGGGCGGCACCGTCCCCGATGAGCTGGCCCATGAAGTGCCCGGCAAGGGCAACCGCGCGCGCATGAACGGCACGGAACGTCACCCGGTGCGCTGCGTGGCGCTGCGCGAGCTGCCCGAGGTCGGCGCGGGCTGCATAGGCTGCGGCATCTACGAGCAGCGCTCGCGCCCCTGCCGCGACTTTCCGTTTGCCTCCTACGGCTGCCATGACACACGCGAGAAGTTCGGCCTGTCGGCACTGAGCGAGGAAGAAGTCCAGCCCTGGCTGGAAGCGGCCTGAGCTTTCGGCAAGCCCGCAAGCACTACTGCTATCAAATAAAAAGCTGCCTGCGCTTGCCAGTCAATCAATTCAGATACAAAAGTATCTGAATTGCAGAGATAGCAAGCGCAGGCAGCTATATTTTTAGCTGATTTGATCAGGCTCCGCCTGTGTTCAGGCCTTTCGGGTGTCCGAGCAGCTGTCGCCGCCACAGGCGCTGCAACCGCCGCAGCTGCCGCTCTTGGCTGCCGGAGCCAGCGAAGGATGAACCCGCGTCAGCCTGCGGCGCAGGCCGGCGGGCATGAAACGCCAGGTCAGCGACACGGCGGCCACCAGCACGATGGCGCCCACGATCAGTTCCTGCCACATAGACAATCCTTTCTCAGCCCCAGCCCAGGGCCACGGCGACGCGATAGGTCACAAAGCTGGCCAGATAGGCCAGAGCAAACAGATAGCCGGCCATCAGCAGCGGATAGCGCCAGCCATTGGTTTCGCGCTTGACCATGGCCAGCGTAGAGATGCACTGGGGCGCAAACACAAACCAGACCAGCAGCGACAGCGCGGTCGCCATCGACCAGCTGCTGGCGATCAGCGGGCTCAGTTGCTGGGCCATGGCATCGTCGCCCACGGCCGACAGCGCATACACCGTACCCAGCGCTCCCACCGCCACCTCGCGAGCGGCCATGCCGGGCACCAGCGCAATGGCGATCTGCCAGTTGAAGCCGATGGGCGCCAGCACCACCTCCAGCGCACGACCGATCTGGCCCGCGAAGCTGTAGCGAATCGCGCCTTCGGTCACGCCTTCGGGAGCGCCGGGGTAGCTGGAGAGGAACCACAACACGATGCTGACGGTCAGAATGATGCCGCCGACGCGGCGCAGGAAGATCATGGCCCGCTCGTACAGGCCCAGCACCAGACTGCGCAGGCTGGGGATGCGATAGGAAGGCAACTCCATCAGCAGCGGCGTGCGGGTCTTGACCTTGGCGGCCAGCTTACCCACCCAGGCCACGGCCATCGCGCTGGCAATACCACCCACATAGAGGGCAAACAGCACCAGGCCCTGCAGATTGAAGAAGCCGGCCACGGTCTGCTCAGGGATGAAGGCGCCGATCAGCAGCGTGTACACGGGCAGACGTGCCGAGCAGGTCATCAGCGGCGCGATCATGATGGTCAGCAGACGGTCGCGCCAGCTGGAGATCGAACGCGTGGCCATGATGCCGGGCACGGCACAGGCAAAGCTGGACAGCAGCGGGATGAAGGAGCGTCCGGACAGGCCCACGCTGCCCATGATGCGGTCCAGCAAAAAGGCGGCACGCGGCAGATAGCCCGAGTCTTCCAGCACCAGGATGAAGAAGAACAGAATCAGGATCTGCGGCAAAAAGACCACCACCGAGCCGGTGCCGGCGATCACGCCGTCGACCAGCAGGCTGCGCAGCACGCCATCGGGCATCACCCCATGCACCCACTGACCGAAGTCGCCGACCAGCCCTTCGATGCCGTCCATCAGGGGCTCGGCCCAGCTGAACACGGCCTGGAACATCAGGAACAGCGTCACCACCAGCAGCAGCGTGCCCCACAGCGGGTGCAGCACCACGGAGTCGATGCGATCGTCACGCTGGGTGGGCGCCGCGGGCTCCTGTACGGCCTGACGCATGATCTCGGCCACCTGCTGGTGCAGGGCCAGCAACTGGGCACGCGAGTTGCTGCCCGTCACGGGCTTGAACTGGCCTTCAAGCGTCGGAGCCTTGAGCTGCCTGGCCTGATCGCTGTCCAGCCAGGCCAGCAGATCCTTGGCGCCGGACAGATGCACGCCCACGCTCTCCACCACAGGCACGCCCAGCAGCTCGCTGAGCCTGGCCTTGTCGATGACCAGTCCCTGACGGCGTGCCATATCGCTCATATTGAGCACCACCACCATGGGCAGGCCAAGGGCCCGCGCCTCCAGCACCAGACGCAGGTTCAGGCGCAGATGGGTGGCATCGGTCACGCAGACCAGCAGCTCGGGCGGCGCTTCGCGCGGGTGCTGGCCCTTGACGATGTCGCGCGTGATGCGCTCGTCCTCGCTGTGCGCATCCAGGCTGTAGGTGCCGGGCAGGTCCAGCACGCGCACGCGGCGCTTGCCAGGCGTGCTCAGCCAGCCTTCCTTGCGCTCCACCGTCACGCCCGCGTAGTTGGCCACCTTCTGGCGGGCGCCGGTCAGCAGATTGAACAGCGCCGTCTTGCCGCAATTCGGGTTGCCCAGCAGCGCGGCACGCAAGGGCGCCTGCTCTGCGGCTTGAGGGCTCATCATGGTGATCTGGGATTCGCGCGCGTTCATGCTGCGGCCTCCAGTTGCACCAGCACCTGGGCCGCCTCATGGCGACGCAGGGCAAAAGTCGCCTGGCCTATGCGCACGGCCAGCGGGTCGGGGCCGGGAAAGCCGGTCGCGACGATGCGCACGGACTCGCCAGGCAGAAAACCGATTTCCATGAGTCTGAGCAGCAGGTTCTCATCCTCGCCTTCGGAGGAAGCCAGATCCACCACCCGGGCTGACTGGTTCACCGCCAGCTGGTCCAGGCCTATGACCGGCCCGGTCGCGGCTGCAGTCGCTGCAGCACTGGGAGATGGCACGCCGGATTCAGACGCTTGCACAGAAAAAGCATTCATGGACGAAGTAACTGACACCGGCTCAGAGATCGCCGAGGGGGACTGCAAAGAACTCATAGCGCATTATTAATTGATTTTGATTCTCATTTTCCATTTACTGTAGGCGATTGGCGCACAACGGTGGCGAATTGGCACCAGCAGCATGGACTTTTGGGCGGGTATTGAGCGGCGCGGTTGACAAATCTGCGGCCCGGCACACCCAAAGGGTTTGCACAGCTGCGAGAATTGCGGCCCCACGGAAAAATTCCGCCCTTCCCATGACCCATCCCTGTCTTAGCTGCGGCGCCTGCTGCGCGTCCTTTCGTGTCGATTTTTCCGTACACGAGTCCCAGGAGCATGGGGGCTGCGTCCCCGCAGGGCTGATCGAGGAGGTCACCGACTACACCTGCCGCATGCGCGGCACGGACTGGGCCAGGCCGCGCTGCGCAGCCCTGGTGGGCAAGGTGGGAGAGAAGGCGTACTGCGGCATTTATGAATGGCGCCCCTCCCCTTGCCGCGAGTTCGCCGCAGGCTCGGACGCCTGCAACCGCGTGCGCCAGCGCCATCAGCTGCCTGTGCTGGAAAGCGGTCTGATCTAGAAAACCGGGCAGCCAACGGCCGCCATATCAGCAGATCAGGCGTCCTGCTCGATCAGCACCACGCCGATATTGTCCTTGCCGCCCGCAGCATTGGCCGCCTCGATCAGGGCCTCCTGCAATCGCGCCAGCGGCAGGTTTTCCTCGAACAGGGTTTCAAGACTGGCATCGCTGAGCATATCGGTCAGGCCGTCGGAGCACAGCAAAATGCGATCTCCCTGCTGCAGCAGCCAGTGACTGAGTTCGGGCTCCACCTGGGGCATCACACCGAGCGCTCTGGTCACCAGATGACCGTAGCGCGAGGTCCTGGCATCTGCCTCGGAGATCAGGCCTGCATCGATATCCTGCTGTACCAGGGAGTGATCGCGCGTCAGCCGCTGCAGCCGGCCGGCACGCCAGGCATAGGCCCTGGAGTCGCCCAGATGGGCAATCAGCACCTCGCTCGCCAGCACCAGGGCGGCCACCACCGTGGTGCCCATGCCGCTGCAGCCGGGCGTGGACTGCGCGGCGGCATAGATGGCCGTATTGGCCATGTGCAGGGCGTCCGTCAGCTCGCACTGCGCAGCCAGCATGGATTCATCGGCGGCCGGGCCGTGCTGCACGCTGGTCGTGATCAGCTCCACGGCCATGACGCTGGCCACCTCGCCCGCGTTGTAGCCGCCCATGCCGTCGGCCAGCACGGCAACCGGCCAGGGCCTGGCCTGCGGCTCCAGGCCTACCGAGTCTTCGTTATTGCTGCGCTGGCGACCCATGTCGGCACGCCCCACCATGCGTACGGCTGGCCAGACTCGGGATGGGCTAGAAGCTGCTGCGGATGACATGGAAGATGGGGCGGGGGTCAGGTTCGCGAAAGCATTCAAGCGTAACGCAAGTCAGCTTCGCTCTTTGTCTGAAAAAGACACCGTTTTGCACTTGTTAACCAAGCAAAGACGCAATTTTGTTCAATACCTGGAAACGACCAAAGCTCAGACTGGTGGTCTCTTGTTTCAGGTTTGCCCATGCTTTCTTCTGTTCTGGCCATGGCCGGATTTGCACTGGCCGGTGCCATCACGCCGGGCCCGGTGAACGTGCTGGCCCTGCGCCATGGCAACGGCCGCGCCGGGGCCGCCTTCTGCTATGTGCTGGGAGCCAGTCTCAGCTATGCCCTCATCGTCTGGCTGATGGGCCAGAGCGGGCAATGGCTGCTCAAGCAGCCAGAGCTGCTGCGCTGGGCGCCGCGCATCTGTGCTCTCTATCTGCTGTGGCTTGCCTGGCAACTGGCCAAGGCCCCCGGGGCCCAAGGCCGGGCGGCCTGGGAGAGCGCCCCCGCATCGCTGCCGGCCGGTCCAGGCGGAGCGTTCGTGCAGGGCATTGCCATTCAAAGCCTCAACCCCAAGGCCTGGCTGGTGGCGCTTTCGGGCATCGGCATGTTCGTGGCTCCGCTGGCTGCGCAGCAGGTCTCGCTGCCAACCGCCTTGCTGCTGTTTTGCGCCGTCTCCTTGCTGGCCTGCCTGCTCGGCGTCGGCTGCTGGGCCGCGCTGGGCCACGCACTGACCCGGTGGCTGAGCACGCCACTGCGCCAGCGGCGGCTGAACCAGTCTCTGGCCATGGTGCTGGTGGCAAGCGTGGTCAGCATGCTGGCATGATGAGGCCGTCATGCCAGCCCCCAGCCACCATTTCCACCGCCACCCGGCCCTGCCCTGGGCCGAGCTGCGCATCAGCCGCCAGTCCTGCTACAGCTACCGGCTGCATGCGCATGCCCAGTACTCCATAGGCATCGTGGATGAGGGCGAGACCCTGTTTCTGCACGACGATGGCCCCGAAACATTGAGCGCGGGCAGCGTGGTGCTGATCGAGCCCGGCCACTGGCATGCCTGCAACCCCGAGACATTGCAGCCATGGTCCTACCGCATGCTGTTCGTGCAGGCCGACTGGGTTCATGAGCGGCTCGGCGTCGGCGCCCTGCGCTTTGCCCGGCGCGCCCTGAACGCGCCGGACATCTCGCGCTGGACCGACAGCCTCTGCCAGCCGCTTGCCGGCAGCGCCACGGACACGCAACTGCGGCAGCACGAGCAATCACTGGCGGATTTCCTGCAACTGCTGGGCAGTGCCGACCACACTCATGCAGAAAAGCCCCGGCCACCCGATGCCGTCCTGCCTGCGCTGCAGCACATGCACCGCAGCCCCGAAGACGAAACCAGCGTCCAGGCCCTGGCCCTGCGCTGCGGCATGAGCCCCAGCCGTTTCATCCGCCGCTTCAGGGCCGTCACCGGCGTCACGCCCGGGGCCTACCGCCTGAACCTGCGGCTCAATGGCGTGCGCCACCTGCTGGCCCAGGGCGAGCCCCTGGCCTCGGTCGCTCAACAGATGGGCTTTGCCGACCAGGCCCATATGCAGCGCGCCTTCAAGGCACATCATGCGCTGACGCCCGGCAACTACGCAGGAATGCCGCGCTGAGCCGGCTGGGCCTGCGCCAGGGACATTCGCCGCCACGCCGCTGCAGCCGGTCATTCGCGGGATACTTGCCGCTTCGATTTTTCGCATGCGCAAGTCAGCAATGGCCAACTTTGACAGTATTCAGCAACGCGAGACAGGCTTGCAGCAGCACCTGAACTCCGCCCAGATGACCATGATCGCCATCGGTGGCGCCATCGGTACCGGCCTCTTCATGGGCAGCGCCTTCGCCATCGGCTTTGCCGGCCCCAGCGTGCTCATCAGCTACGCCATCGGCGCCTTCATCGGCCTGCTGCTCATGGGGTGCCTGGCCGAGATGACCGTGGCCCACCCCACCTCGGGCTCCTTCGGCGCCTATGCCGAGCACTACATCAGTCCGCTGGCCGGCTTTGTGGTGCGCTATGCCTACTGGGGAGCCGTGGTGCTGGCCGTGGGCATGGAGGTCACGGCCGTGGGCAAGTACATGGCCTACTGGTTCCCCACGGTGGACCCATGGATCTGGGTGGCGCTGTTCTCGATCCTGCTGGCCGCCGTCAATGCCACCAGCGTCAAGGCCTTCGGCCAGGTCGAGTACTGGTTCTCCATGGTCAAGGTGATTGCCATCGTGGCCTTCATCCTGATCGCAGCCTATGTGGTCTTCGGCACCCGACCCGAGGGCGTGGGCTTCGACAACTACTTTGTCGATGGCGGCTTCTTCCCCAACGGCTGGTGGGGCACCTGGGTGGGCGTGATCGTGGCCATCTTCAGCTATCTGAGCCTGGAATCCATTGCCATTGCTGCCGGCGAGGCCCAGAACCCCAAGCAGGCCGTGACCCGTGCCTTCCGCACCACGGTGCTGCGCCTGGTGCTGTTCTATCTGCTGTCGCTGGCACTGATGCTGGCCGTCGTGCCCTGGAGCCATGCGGGCACGGACAAGAGCCCGTTTGTCAAGGTGATGGAGATTTTGCAGATCCCGGGCGCGGCCGCGGCCCTCAACTTCGTGGTGCTGCTGGCCTCGCTGTCGGCCATGAACAGCCAGCTCTACGTCACCTCGCGCATGATGTTCAGCCTCTCGCGCGGCGGCTATGCCCCCAAGGGACTGAGCAAGCTCAGCAAAAGCGGCGTGCCGCTGGGCGCGATTGCCGTCTCCTGCCTGGGCATGGCCGTGGCCATGGTGCTCAACGTGCTCAAGCCCGAGCAGTCGCTGGAGCTGATGATGTCGATCGCCATGTTTGGCGCCATGTTTGCCTGGTTCATGGTGTTCGTGACCCATCTGTTCTTCCGCCCGCGCTGGCAGCGCGAACACCCGGGCCAGAAGCTGGAGTTCCGCATGTGGGGCTTTCCCGTGCTGACGCTGGTCGGGGCGCTGCTGATGGCGGGCGTGATCGTCACCACGCTGTTTACCAAAGAGTTCCACACCACCGTGCTGGTGGGTGTGCCGTTTCTGATCGTGCTGGTGCTGGTCTATGCTCTTTGGTATAGAAAGAAAGTGACCCCCTGAGGCGCTAGCGCGCCTTCCCCCGAAGGGGGACGACGGCCTTTGCTGCGGGGCGGCCCTTGCTGGCCGTCCCGCACTCGGGCCTGTTATCGATCACAAGCGACTGACCCCATTCATACACACCATGACACGCCAGATCTGGGATATTTCTCCTGCCATTCATCCTGCCGCTCCGGTGTTTCCGGGCGACACGCCCTATAGCCAGGAATGGGTGGCCAGCATTGGCCCGGGCTGCCCGGTCAATGTCAGCGCCATTCATCTCTCGCCCCATGTGGGCGCGCATGCCGATGCGCCGCTGCACTACGATGCGCAGGGCGCGGCCATTGGCGCCGTCGATCTGGATGCCTTTCTTGGTCCCTGCCGCGTGATCCACGCCATAGGCTGCGGGCCACTGATCGAATGGCATCACATAGCGCACGCCATCGATGCCGACCTGCCCGGGCGTGTGCTGGTGCGCACCTACGAGAAAGCGCCCACCGGCTGGGATGCCGACCTCGCCGCCTATGCCCCCGAGACCGTGCAAAAGCTGGCCGACCTGGGCGTGAGGCTGATCGGCATAGACACAGCCAGCATCGACCCCGCCAGCAGCAAGAGCCTGGACAGCCATATGGTGATCCGCCAGCGCGGCCTGCGCGTGCTCGAGAACCTGGTGCTCGACGAGGTCGGCGAAGGCGACTACGAACTGATCGCTCTGCCGCTCAAGCTCACCGAAGCCGATGCCTCGCCGGTGCGTGCCGTGTTGCGCAGCCTGCTCTGAGGCGCTTGGCGCAAAGAAACCGATGTCCTCGCTGCGAGGCGGCTGCACCGCCCCGGTCTCGGACACAATGGGCGATTCTGAGTCCAGCCATATTTGAATCAGAACCGGCTCTGACATAGACACAATCACCGTCAGCAGCTATCAAAAATGAGAGAAGGAAGACAATGACCACTTTGCAAGACTGCCAGGCTCTGGACGCCCAGGACCCGCTGCGCGCGCTGCGCGAACGCTTTGCCCTGCCCCAGGGCGTGATCTACCTGGACGGCAACTCCCTGGGCGCCCAGCCCAAGGCCGCCGCCGCACGCGCGGCCGAAGTGGTGACGCAGGAATGGGGCCAGGACCTCATCACCTCCTGGAACAAGGCCGGCTGGATCTCGCTGCCCGAGCGCCTTGGCAACCAGTTCGCCCCCTGGCTGGGCGTGGGCCAGGGCGAGCTGGCGTTCACCGACACCACCTCCATCAATCTCTACAAGGTGCTGAGCGCTGCCGCCCGCATCGCCCGCGAAGATGCGCCCGGCCGCAAGAAGCTGATCAGCGAGCGCAGCAACTTCCCCACCGACCTCTATATCGCCCAGTCCGTGTGTCAGGAATACGGCCTGGAGCTGGTGCTGCTCGAGCCCGAGGAAATCGCTGGCGCGCTGCAGACCGATGTGGCGATCTCCATGCTCACGCATGTCAACTACCGCACAGGGGCCATGCACGATATGGCGGCCGTGACGGCCGCCGCCCATGCCAAAGGCATTCTCTGCGTCTGGGATCTGTGCCACAGCGCAGGTGCCGTGCCCGTGGACCTCAAGGGCGCCGATGCCGACTTTGCCGTGGGCTGCAGCTACAAATACCTCAACGGCGGCCCCGGCGCGCCGGCCTTTGTCTGGGCGCATCCGCGCCTGATCAACCGTTTCTGGCAGCCGCTGTCGGGCTGGTTCGGCCACGCCGAGCCTTTCAAGTTCGTGCCCGACTACCACCCCGCCCAGGGCATCCAGCGCTATCTCTGCGGCACCCAGCCCATGATCAGCATGAGCGTGCTGCAATGCGGTATCGACATCTACACCGAGGCCGAGGCTTTCGGCGGCATGGCCGCGCTGCGCAAGAAATCGCTGGCACTGACCGATCTGTTCATCCAGCTCGTGCAAGAGCGCTGCCAGGGCCACGGCCTGGGTCTGGCGACACCGCGCGAGCATGCGGCACGCGGCTCCCAGGTCTGCCTGACCCGGGAAGAAGGCCTGGGCGTGAACGGCCAGGGCAGCGGCGCTTACGCCATTGTCCAGGCGCTGATTGCACGCGGCGTGATCGGTGACTTCCGCAAGGGCGACGGCGGCACGGGCAGGCACAAGGACATTCTGCGTTTCGGCTTCACACCGCTGTATGTGGGCTTTGCCGATGTCTGGAATTCCGTCGAGCATCTGCGTCAGGTGCTGGAATCGGGCGAATGGCAACGGCCCGAGTTCAATACCGTGCACGCCGTGACCTGAGGCAGGCACCGGGCGCGGGCCGGCCAGCATACGGTCAGGCCCGCGCCCAGCTCCAATTGAGCACACCCATCAGCGCAACGGCGGCCAGGGCCAGCATCAGCACGCTTTGCTGCACCCAGCGCCGCTGGGCAGCGCCTTGCGTCAGCAGTTGCACCGCCATCTCCACCTTGCCGGGCGAAGCCATGAGCAGCAGCGAGGCACTGACGTTGTGCACGGCCATGAATGGCAGCAGCGGCGCGCCCAGCGCCTGGGCGATCTCGGCCTGCGTGGCCGCGAACATGGCATTGGCCCCGGTATTGGAGCCGGTCACGAAACCGCCCAGCGCGCCCACAAACGGTGCGGCCAGCAGATACAGCGGCCCGCTGCGGGCCAGCGCCTGCGCCAGCTGCGCGGCCATGCCCGAGACCGCCATCAGCACGCCCAGCACAATGAACAGCGCCGTGACCGGTGCCACCTGCAGCCAGGAGCGCCAGACCTTTGCCAGCGATGGGCGCGCCGGCCGGCCCTGCGTGAAAAAAACCGCCGCCACCAGCAGCCACAGCCCCGGTGAAGCCAGCCCATGCCAGACGGCGGGCAGATCCAGGACGCGCAGCAGCGCCGCGGCCGCCAGCACACCGCCCAGCAGCAGCGCATAGGCCGCCAGCGCACGCCGCCCCGGCGCGCTCAGAGGCGGCTTGTCCGCGTCCGCTTGCGACACACCCAGCCTCAGGCGCAGCAGATGCCAGCCCACCACCAGCAAGGCACCGAGCGCCCCAGCTGGCGCCGTGCCGGCCAGGGTATTCATCAGAGCCACGGCCGCCGTCAGCAACAGACCCGACAGAAGGCCCTGCAACAAGGCCTGTCGCCGGCGGCCCGGCGCACTCGCCAGAGCCGCCGCCGCCATGCCGGTGATGACAAACGGAATCACGCTGACCAGCGCCGAAGCCTGACCCAGCTCCTTGAACGGCAGACCGGCCATGGTGGCCGCCACCAGCGTCCCCGGCCCCATGGAGCCCCAGGGCACGGCGCACAGGCCCAGCAGGCCGATGAGCACCACCTTGCGCGGCGGCAGCCCGTAGTGGGCGAGCAGCGGTATGCCTATGGTCACGCCCACGCCAAAGCCGGTGACCGACTCGGCAAACGGCGTGATGCCATGCACCACCAGCAGCACGGCGCCCGTGCCGCTGCCGGCCCTGGCCAGCAGCCAGTCGGCCAGGGCCTTCTGCGCTCCCAACTCGCGCAGCACCTCGGACAGCAGCAGCCCGCCGCCCACGATCAGCAGCACTTCCAGCAGCACCGGCGCCCAGTGCATGCCGGCGGCCAGCCATGTTGAAGCGGGCTGCGCAAAGGCTGCGGCAATCACCAGCAGCGCCACCGCCACGCCCAGCGCTGCGGCATGCAGCGAGCGCCAGCCCGCCAGCAAAACGGCGATGACGGTGGCCACGGGCAAGGCACTGATAAACATGTACATTGCATTCATCCTTGAAAAATAATTTCCTATACGCAAAATTATTTTCTCATAGGAAAATTTTCAACACAAAAACAGACGCCATGACAAGGAGCCAGGCTTGAACTCCACCACCGCATCGCAGGCATCGGAGCACGATGCGCTTTTCGGCGCCGCCGTCCGCGCACGCCGCGCCCAGCTGGGCATCACACTGGATCAGCTGGCCCAGGCCAGCGGCGTCTCACCGGGCGCGCTGTCGCGCGTGGAGCGCGGCCTGCTGGCCACCAGCCTGCGCAATGCGATGGCGATCGCACAAGGCCTGGGCTGCGAGCTGGGCGAGCTGGTGCAAAGCGCGCCCAGTGCGCAGATCACGCGCGCCGGCGAGAATCTGCGCTTTGTCGACGAGGCCAGCGGCGTGGAGCGCCTGGCCCTGGCCAGCCCCAGCGCGGGCGTGAACCTGGTGCATTACCGGTTTCCGCCGCATGCAGTCTCCAGCCATTTCGCGGCCCATCGCGCAGGCACGCGCGAGGTCTTTCATGTGCTCGAAGGCAGCATCGAAGTCTTCACCGCCCAGGAGCAGGTGCTGCTGCACGCGGGCGACACGGCCACGCTGGTGGTGGACAGCGAGCACCGGCTGGCCAATGCCTCGGGCCAGCCCGCACGCCTGCTGCTGCTGGTGCTGTCGCCGCTCTGAAGCGCTGCCGCCTGTCGCCTCTCAATAGGCGTTAATAGGCGCTAATAGGCGCTGTCGGCCAGCGAGGCCCACAGGTGTGCGGCCACCAGTGCGCGCCAGGGCCTGAACTGCTCCAGCCAGTCGCTGGCGGCACGCGCATCGGGCTTGTCGCTGCCCGTGAGCAGACCGATGGCCCGGCGCACCGCCACATCCCCGTGCAGGCTGCCGTCGGGCCAGCCATAGCCGCGCAGCAAGGTGTAGTTCACCGTCCACGGCCCTATGCCCTTGACCGCCAGCAATTGCGCCGAGGCAGCGGCCACATCCTCCTCATCCCAACGGCCGGCGGCGCTGCGGGCGGCCCAGTCGTCCAGCGGCAGGCTATCGTCGGCAACGGCCTGGGCCACGGCCAGCAGAGTCTGGGCCTTGGCCTGGGAAAAGCCCGCGCCGCGCAGCGCGTCCAGCCCCAAGGCCGCCACGCGCGGTGCATCGGGATAGGCGTGCAGCGCCGGCATGCCCCCGTCTTGCGCCATCAGCTCGCCCGCCAGCGCTATCAGCTTGCGCCGCAGCGAAACGGCCACGGCCACCGTGATCTGCTGGCCGGTGATGGCCCAGGTCAGCGCCTCGAAGGGCGTAGGCGAGCCGGGCACATGCAGGCCGGCCTGGCGCGAGAGCAGCGCGCCCAGCTCGGGGTGGTCGCCATGCGCCAGCTCCAGCTGGCCGGGCGCGTAGATCAGCCCCAGCATGCGTTTCACCATCGCTTGCAGCGCAGCCCGGTCTGCCGCAGCCGACTCTGCCTGCGGCGCATCCAAGCTGGCCTGCACCTGTCCGCTCTGCCATTGCAGCTGCAGCAAGGCGGGGCTGCGCTGCCACATGATGGCCTTGTGCAGGCTGCGCGCACCGGCATCGACCCGCTCGGCCAGCTGCTGTTCGTCGCGATCATGGAAATGCACGAATTCGTCAAAGCGGTAACGCGCGGGCAGGGCAATGGAGACTTCAAGCAGCATGCGGTTTTCTATCACAGCGGGCAGCGCCGTGGCGCGCCTGTGCTTCATTCGTAAAATTCATAGCTTCTATCGCTTATCAGACAATGATTTCAGATAGATATCTATTCAAAATCATTGTGAGGAATGCGATAGCAGCTCTCTTTAAGAGAGCTTGAGCTGGGCCTGCTGGGCCTCGCGCAGCAGCAGCGCACGCTTGCGCTCCACGCCCCAGCGATAGCCCGAGATGCTGCCGTCATTGCGCAGCACACGATGACAGGGCACGGCCACTGCAATCGGGTTGGCAGCCACCGCGCTGGCCACGGCCCGCGTGGCGCTGGGCTGGCCCAGTTGCCGGGCCAGCTCACTGTAGCTGACAGTCTTGCCGGCCGGAATGCTCTGCAGCGCCTGCCACACGCGCTGCTGAAACGCCGTGCCCTGAATATCCAGCGGCAGGGCCAGCCCCAGCCTGGGCTGCTCCATCAGGGCCACCACCTGGGCCACGGTCTGTTCATACCGGGCGTCGGCCCCGATCAGTTGCGCCGCCGCAAAACGCTGCTGCAGATCGTCCACCAGCGCATGGGGATCATCGCCCAGCAGCACGCAGCACACGCCCTTGTCGGTGCTGGCCACCAGCAGGCTGCCCAGCGAGCATTCGGCCAGGGCAAAGCGGATGCGCTGGTCCTGGCCGCGCCTGCGATAGGACTGCGGCGCCATGCCCAGCATGGCCGGCGCGTCCTTGTAGAAGCTGCTGCTGGCTTCATAGCCGCTCAGATAGGCCGCATCGGTGACCGACTCGCTGGCCTCCTGCGCCAGCGCGGCACGCACATGCCTGCCGCGATAGGCCTTGGCATAGGCCTTGGGCGTAAGCCCCGTGGCGCGCTTGAAGTTGCGGTGCAACTGCCAGGGACTGAGCCCGAGGCGCTGCGCCAGCTCCTCCAGAGCGGGCATGGGCTCCTCGCTCTCCAGCCAGCGGCAGCACTGGATCATGCGCTCATCGGTTTGCGAATTTGCAGCGGCGGTGGAAGGCAGAGGACTGGGCATGGCGTGAATCTCGGCGGAGTGCGTTTTCTGTCATCGGTCTGTGTCTGGCCTGACTTTACGCAAAGCTATGGCAGCTTGCATCCACGTTCTTGCAGGCTTTGTGTGCCCGGATTCGGTTACGCTGCGCGCACCTGTCCATCAACAATGACTTCACCATGACGAATGAATCCTCCGGCTGCCCTATGCATGGCGGCGCCGCCATCGTCCACGACGAGAAAGCCCAGCTCGACTTCAGCCGTGACATGAGCTATGGCGACTATCTGCATCTGGACCAGATTCTCACGGCCCAGCACCCGCTGTCGCCTGCCCATGACGAGATGCTGTTCATCGTGCAGCACCAGACCAGCGAGCTGTGGATGAAGCTGATGCTGCACGAGGTGCGCGCGGCTACGGCAGCCATTGCCAATGCCTCGGGCGAGACCAAGCCCGATGCCTTCAAGATGCTGGCTCGCGTCTCGCGCATCATGGAGCAGCTGGTCAGCGCCTGGACCGTGCTGTCGACCATGACGCCGCCCGAGTACTCGGCCATGCGCCCCTACCTGGCCAACTCCAGCGGCTTTCAGAGCTACCAGTACCGCTGTATCGAGTTTGCGCTGGGCAACAAGAATGCGGCCATGCTCCAGCCCCACGCCCACCGCTCGGACCTGCTGGCCCAGGTACAGGCTGCCTACGAATCGCCATCGCTGTACGACGTGGCCCTGCAACTGCTGGCCCGCGAAGGCATAGCGGTTCCTGCCGACCGTCTGCAGCGCGACTGGACCCAGCCCTATGAGGCCAGCGAGGGCGTGAAACAGGCCTGGATCACCGTCTACCGTGACCCGCACAAGCACTGGGATCTGTACCAGCTGGGAGAAAAGCTGGCCGATATCGAGGATGCCTTCCGTCTCTGGCGCTTTCGCCATCTGACCACGGTGGAGCGCGTCATCGGCTTCAAGCGCGGCACAGGCGGCACCGGCGGTGTGAGCTATCTCAAGAAGATGCTGGACGTGGTGCTGTTCCCCGAGATCTGGAGTCTGCGCACCGAGCTGTAAGCCGCTTTGGCCATCGCCACTCAGGCTGCCCCTGCTGCTCTTTCGTGACAGCGCGGGCAGCCTGAATTATTTAGGCTCCGTGCAAAACCTAACATCGCAACAAACCGCCCATGCCCTCCGATCACAGCGCCGCCCCGCCAGCGCCGAACACCAGTCCAAAACCCGACTCTTCCGGCTGGGCCATGCTGGTCTGCCTGCTCACGGGCTTTGCACTGAGCCAGGCCTTCAGAACCGTCACCTCCATCATCGCCGACGGTCTGCGCACGGACTTCGGCTTGTCCGCGCAGTCGCTGGGCTCGTTTGCCGGGCTGTTCGCACTGTCCTTCGGCGTGGCCCAGCTACTTATGGGCATAGGCATGGATATCTACGGCCTGCGCCGCACCGTGCTGCTAGCCTTTCCGCTGTCGATTGCGGGGGCTGCGCTGTCCGCACTCGCACCCAGCTATTCCTGGCTGATGCTGGGCCAGTTGCTGATCGGCGTGGGCTGCTCGCCCGCCTTTCTGGCCAGCACCATGTTTATTGCGCGCCACTTTCCGGCCGATAAATTTGCCTACCTCTCGGGCATAGGCCTTGGCCTGGGCGGGCTGGGCCTGCTGTTTACCGGCACGCCCATGGCCTGGCTGGTGCAGCATATGGGCTGGCGCGCCGGCTTTGCGCTGCTGGCGGTGCTGAGTGTGCTGTCCTGGCTGCTGATCTTCTTCAAGGTGCACGAGCCCGAGCTTCCCGGGGACTCCCAGCCCAAACCCGGCTTCATGCAGGCACTGCAAGGTTTTGGCAGCCTGCTGCTGCTGCCCCATACCTGGGGCATTGTGCTGCTGGGCATGGTCAGCTATGCCTCGTTCCTCACCGTGCGCGGCCTCTGGCTCAGTCCCATGCTGATGGATCGCTACCAGTTTTCATTGGTCACGACCGGCAATGTGGCACTGGCCTGCTCCGTCATTTCGCTGTTTGTGCCTTCCATGTTCGGCCGGCTGGACCCCGGTCCGGCCAGGCGCCGCCAGCGCATTGCACGCTTTGCGCTGCTCATGGCCGCCGTTTTTGTCGCACTGGCCCTGGTCCACCAATCCGTAGGCAGCGTGCTGCTGCTGCTGGTCATGAG
Organism: Comamonas testosteroni ATCC 11996; assembly: GCF_000241525.1. GTDB lineage: Bacteria > Pseudomonadota > Gammaproteobacteria > Burkholderiales > Burkholderiaceae_C > Comamonas > Comamonas testosteroni. The sequence continues at coordinate 2,111 of NZ_AHIL01000041.1, read as the reverse complement.
TGTGCTTTCAGGCTATGGCACGCTGATCTATGCCGATGTGCGCTCCTCCTACCCACAGGCCACGACGGGACGCGCGCTGTCCATCTTCACCATGGCCATGTTTCTCGGAGCCGCGCTCATGCAATGGCTGTCCGGCCTGGTTGCAGGCGTTGCGGAACGCCAGAATGCCGACATCTATCAGGCCGTGATGCTGATGATTGCCGCCATGCTGGGCAGCGGTGTGCTGGCTTACCAGCTCATCAAGCCTTCGCCGCTGCTGCTCAAGGCAAGCCACTGAAGCTGTCTATCTGCCAGGCCGGCGCCGACGCGAAAGCCATCCCGGTGATGGTGACCTCTCGCTAAAGCGCACCCTCATAGAGCCAGGGCACATCCATGATGCGCCCGCCCAGAGCGCGCAGCGACAGGTCGCGCCCCCAGCGCATAGGCCCTGTCGCATGGAAGATCCGGCCATTGCGCAGCGAGCGCTCCTGCACCCTGGCATTGCGCTGCCAGCGATTGAGCGCATAGCGGCGCAGCCGCAGACTGACATCCAGATCATGCATGGACAACGCACTTTGCAGCTCGGCCGCATCCTCGATGGCCATGCCCGCACCCTGCGCCAGATAGGGGCGCATGGGATGGGCTGCATCGCCCAGCAGGGCCACAAGGCCTTGCGCCATCTGAGTCTCTGAGGACACTGGCTGCCGGTCGGCCACCGGCCACAAACGCCATTCGCCGCCCACATCGGGAACATGCTGAACCAGATCCTGCAGGTAACCGCATGCGCCCTGAAGATGCTGGAGCAGGTCGGGCAGATTGGCAGAATGGTCCCAGTGGTCGAGATCCTCTGGCGCCGGCCCCTGCACTATGACCACCAGATTCTGCAGCTCGCCCCGGCGCACGGGATACTGAATGGCATGCAATTGCGGCCCCATCCAGGCCGTGACCTCGCTGGTGCGCAAGCGCTTGGGCAGATTTGCCTGATGCACCATGGCCCGATAGGCCAGGTGCCCGGTCACACGCGGCGGGCCATCGCCCAGCATCTGTGCACGCACGGCGCTGCGCACGCCGTCAGCGCCGATCAGGGCATCGCCCTCGATGAGCTTGCCGGTACTAGTGCGAATGGTGACCACACCGTCCTGCTGGCTATAGCTGCTGACGAACTGGTTGAGGTTGAGGTGAGCCTGAGGCAGAACCTGCAATGCCTCCAGCAGAATCTGGTGCAGGTCGGCTCGATGAATGGTGAGGTAGCTGGCTCCATAGCGCTGCACCATATCTGCGCCCAAGGGCAGTCGCCCCAGCTCTTGCCCCGTCACGGCACTGCAGGCTCGCAAGGCCGAAGGGCAGGCCACGACCTGCTGCAACGATCGCTGCAGCCCCCATGCCTGAAGGCGGCGCACCACATTGGGTCCCAGTTGAATGCCGGCTCCGACTTCCGAAAACTGCGCGGCACGCTCGAACAGGCGCACATCCCAATCAGCCCGCACCGCCGCAATGGCGGCTGCCAGACCGCCAATACCGCCACCCGCAATCAACACCTGCTTGTTCATGGACTCTTATTGTGCCGCTTAGTCACCGGTATCGAAGAGAACTCTGGTTTGCGCTGCCGCAAACCTTGCTGCCATGAAAAAAGCCCGCCAAGGCGGGCTCTTTCAACGTGCGCAAACAGCAGATCAAATCGCGAACTTTTCGCGGTCCTGGTCTGCAATCCACTTTGGCGGCTTGCCGCGGCCGGTCCAAGTCTGACCCGTAGCAGGATCACGATACTTGGGAGCCACCTTGGCGCCCGCATTGGCGGAAGAGCGCGCGCGAGCGGGAGGGAAGACATCTTCAGCAGTCAGGCCGTACTCGGCAATCAGGCCGCGAACCTTGCTCACAGCGTCGGCCAGTTCACGCGAACGGGCTTCGTTGATTTGCTGTTCCAGCTCTTCTCTCTGCTTCAGGAGTTCCTTGTAAGTGCTCATGATTTGCGCTTCTTGGTTGATTAAAGAGACTGCATTATAAATGCCGGAATTTCAAAATCATGATTTTCCGAGTAAGCAAAAACCACAATTCAGAATATTTATAAAATGCAACTACGTGTTAATAAATAGCTATTACGCCTGCTGAACTACCAATATCTTGTCGGTACG
>NZ_AHIL01000042.1 GCF_000241525.1 Comamonas testosteroni ATCC 11996 | reverse complement strand
CAGGTTGAGATGTGGGGTCATGGATATGCTCTTGATAGAGGAGCTTGTTGCGCTCGCTATTCATAGAACTCAGCATGAAAAATATCTGAATTCTCGAATAAACAAGCGCAACCAGCTCCTGTATTCATAGTCGTCTCAACGGGCCCAGCGCAGCACCAGCGGGTCCAGCCGGCGTGCAATGTCCAGCAACTGGCGCCGCACCTCGGGATGCATGGGCGGCCAGGGCGAGCGCGGTGCATCGCAGGTGATGACACCGCCCTCCTTCATCAGCGCCTTGGCAGCCAGGAAACCGGCCTGGCGGTTTTCGTGGTTGATCAGCGGCAGCCAGCGCTGGTATTGCTCGAAGGCCTTGTCCTTGTCGCCTGCGCGGTGCGCCTCGATGATGGGGCGAATGCCGTCGGCAAAGCCGCCGCCTGTCATGGCGCCCGTGGCGCCGGCCTCCAGATCAGCCAGCAGCGTGATGGCCTCCTCGCCATCCCAGGGGCCTTCGATGGCTTCGCCGCCCAGTGCGATCAGCTCGCGCAGCTTGCCCGCCGCGCCTGCGGTTTCCATCTTGAAGTAGCTGACCTGTGCGATCTCCCTGGCCATGCGGGCCAGAAAGGCGGGCGACAGCGGCGTGCCCGCAGCCGGCGCGTCCTGGACCATGATGGGGATGTCGATGGCGTCGGACACGCCCTGGTAGAAGGCCTGCACCTGGGCTTCGCCAAAGCGGAAAGTGGCGCCGTGGTAGGGCGGCATGACCATGACCATGGCGGCGCCCATGTCCTGGGCGCGGCGGCTGCGCTCGGCGCAGACCTTGGTACTTGTATGGGTCGTGGTCACGATCACGGGCACGCGGCCGGCCACATGCTCCAGCGCCGTGCGCGTAAGGACTTCGCGCTCATCGTCCGAGACCAGGAACTGCTCGGAGAAGTTGGCAAGGATGCAAAGGCCGTCCACGCCCGAGTCGATCATGAAGTCCAGACAGCGCTTCTGGCTGGCCAGGTCCAGCGTGCCGTCCTCGTGGAAGGTGGTGGGCACGACGGGGAAGATGCCCCGGTAACGGGGATTGGAGAGTGCTGGCATGCTGCGTCTCCTTACTCGATGATGTGGAACTGGTCGAGGTACTCGGTCTTGAGCGTGAGGCCCAGGCCCGGCACGTCGTCGCGCAGCTGCAGGAAGCCGTTGTCGGCAACCGGTTCGCCGTCGAAGATGTACCAGAACAGCTCGTTGCCGACTTCCACGTCGAAGATGGGGAAGTACTCGGCCATGGGCGAGGCCAGCGTGCTCATGGTCAGGTGGTAGTTGTGCATCTGGCCGGCGTGCGGGATCACGGGCACGGAATAGGCTTCGCACAGGGCATTGATCTTGTGCGCCGCCGTGATGCCGCCCACGCGGTTGGTGTCGTACTGCACGACGGAGACGGCCTTCCTGTCCAGCAGCTGCTTGAAACCGTAGAGTGAAAACTCGTGCTCGCCGCCCGAGATGGGAATGATGTTCATGGCGTTCAGCTCGGCGTAGCCGTCGATGTCGTCGGCGATCACGGGCTCTTCCAGCCAGCGCGGCTCGAACTTCGCCAGCTTGGGCAGCATGCGCTTGGCGTACTCCAGGTTCCAGCCCATATAGCACTCCAGCATCAGGTCGGTGTCGTAGCCGATCACTTCGCGGATGGCTTCGACGGACTTGAGGTTCTCCTTCACACCTTCTTGCAGATGGGCCGGCCCGTAGCCAAAGCGCATCTTGAAGGCCTTGAAACCCTGATCCAGGAATTTCTGTGCCTCGTCCTGCATCTCCTTCAGGTCGGTGCGGTAGAGCTTGCTGTAGTAGCAGGGAATCTTTTCCTTGGTGCGCCCGCCCAGCAGCTTGAACACGGGCTTGTTCACGCTCTTGCCCAGAATGTCCCAGATGGCCAGGTCCACGGCCGAGATGGCGGCCATGGTCACGCCCTTGCGGCCCCAGGCATGGGTGGCGCGGTACATGCGCTGCCACAGGTATTCGTAGTCCCAGGGGTCCTGACCGATGACCAGGGGCGCCAGGTACTCGTCGATGATGGCCTTGGCTATTCTTGGTGCCAGGGCCACATTGCCCAGACCGATGATGCCGTCATCGGTTTCGATCTCGACCACGGTCCACGAATGGAAGCGGAAGGTGCTCATGGACTCGGTGTTGGAGTACACCAGATCCATGGCGTTGGAGCAGAAGTTGCCCTGGGGCGGAACGGTCTTGCCCTTCCATTCATAGACACGGGCGCGGACGGACTTGATCTTCATACAGACCTCGGAAGAAAAGAGTGAGTAGGACAGGCGGCCCAGGCCGCCCGGAAAATGGGCTCAGAGGGCTGGGGCAGCCTGGCGATCGCGGTGGGCAGCCCCCATGCGCGCGGCAATCTGCAGCGCCTGCCAGGTGGCTTCCACATTGGCCTTGCCCTGGCCCGCGATGTCGTAGGCCGTACCGTGGGCCGGCGTGGTGATGGGAATCGGCAGGCCGCCCTGCACCGTCACCCCGCGCGAGAAGCCCAGCAGCTTGATGGCGATCTGGCCCTGGTCGTGGTACATGGTCACGATGGCCTGGTACTCGCCGGCCTGGGCCTTGAGGAAGATGGTGTCGGCCGGGAACGGGCCGTGGAACGGCGCATCGCTGGGCCAGTCGCGCGCCTGCAGGGCCTGCACGGCGGGCGCGATGATGTCGATTTCCTCGCGGCCGCAGGTTCCGCCGTCGCCGTTATGTGGATTGAAGCCAGCAATCGCCACCTTGGGAGCAGCCAGGCCGCTGGCGCGCAAGGCGTTGTAGATCAGCTCGGCCGCCTGGCTGATGCGCTCCTGGCTCAGATAGCCGGCCACATCCTTGAGCGGCACATGCGAGGAAATGCGCGAGGTCCAGAGATCGCCCAGCGTGTTGAACTCGCAGAAGTAGCCGGTCACGCCCAGGTACTCGGCAAAGTGGTGCAGCTCGTCCTCATGGCGCAGGCCGCCCAGCTTCATCGCCTGCTTGTTCAAGGGTGCAAAGCAGATGGCGTCGATATCGCCGGCCAGGGCCGCATCCATGCACTGGTCGAGCACCTGCAGCACCGAGCGGCCGCCTGCCGCCCCCACCTGCCCCTGCACCACATCGGCCTGGGCGATGGTGTCCACGGCCACAAAGGCCGGCAGCCGCGTATCGGCACGCTCGCGCGCGGCAGACAAGTCGGCCAGCGCCGCGGTTGCTACCTGCAGTCCGGCGATGCGCTGGCCCTGCTCCCAGAGCCAGGGATCGCCCACCAGCACCAGGTTCGCCTGCTCGGTGGCTTGCGGCCTGGCCAGCAAACATGCAATCAGTTCGGCGCCGATGCCGGAAGGATCGCCCAGGGTCAGGGCGACAACGGGAAGAGAAGCCTTGCTCATGCTCAGTCCAGCTTGATGTTGTTCTTGCGAATGATGTCGCCGAAGCGCTTGTACTCGGCGAGGTGAAAACTGCCGAAGTCGGCCTGGGGCATGGGCCGCAGCTCGGCACCCACGGCTTCGAGACGGGTCTTGGTCTCGGGCATGGCGATGACCTTGTTGACCTCGTCATGCACTTTTTGCTGCACTGCCTTGGGCGTGGAGGCGGGCATGTAGATGCCGTACCAGGCGCTGATTTCCACATTGCGCAGACCCGCTTCGGCCATGGTCGGCACCTGGGGCAGCTGAGGGTTGCGCTGGGGCGAAGTGACCGCCAGCGCGCGCAGCTTGCCGGCCTTGATCTGGCCTATGACCGAGGGCATGGTGTCGAAGCTCATCTGCACCTGGCCGCTGACCAGATCGACCAGGGCCGCGGCACTGCCTTTGTAGGGCACGTGGGTGATCTGAATGCCGGCGGCATCCTTGAACACCTCGGCAGCGATATGCTGGGTGCTGCCCGTGCCGCTGCTGGCGAAATTGATCTGACCGGGATTCTTCTTGGCCATGGCCACCAGCTCCGCCACCGTGTTGGCGGCAACGGAGTTGCCCACCACCAGCACATTGGGCACGGAGCCGACAAAGGCCACGGGAACCAGATCCCGGTTGTTGTCATAGCCGAGCTTGAGCAGATGCGGCGCGATGGCATGGGCCGTGACCACGCCCATGACCATGGTGTGGCCGTCCGTGGCCTTGGCCGTCATGTCCACGGCCAGCGTGTTGGAGACGCCGGGCCGGTTCTCCACGATCACCGGCTGCTTGAGCAGCGGCCCCAGCCTGTCGGCCACGGCGCGGGCCATGGCATCGGTGCCGCCTCCGGGCGCAGAGCCCACCAGCATGCGCACGGGCTTGACCGGCCAGTTCGCAGAGTCCTGTGCCTGGGCCTGCCAGGGAAGCACGGCGGCGCCGCACACAGCGGCTATGGAAAGTAGATGACGTCTTTGCACATTTGTCTCCTTGGCTTTTTTATTCGATTGCAGCCCGATGCTAGGGAAGGCGCTGATATGCGTAAATTGAAAGTTATTGATTAATCGATAACCTGAAGCAATAAGAAGCCATGCCATGGGATCGATCGACAAACGCGACAACACGCCACAGCTGCTGAACCGGCTGCGCATGCGCCAGGTGGCCTTGATACTGGCCATCGACGAGCGCCAGACCTTGCGTGCAGCAGCGGCAGAGCTCGGTCTGACCCAGCCGGCAGCCACCAAAATGCTGCAGGAGCTCGAAGATGCACTGGGCCAGCCGCTGTTCGAGCGCGTGGGCCGGCGGCTGCAGCGCAATGCGGCAGGAGAGCGGGTGCTGGAATATTTCCGTTCGCTGCGCGGCAATATCGAGGCCCTGAATCGCGAACTGGGCGAGCTGCGCCAGGGAAGCTCCGGACGGCTGGCCGTGGGCAGCATCATGGCCGCATCGCCCGGGCGGCTCACCCAGGCCCTGCTGGAGCTGAAAAAGCAGTTGCCCCTGCTGGAGCTGGAAGTGGCCGTGGACACCAGCGATCGCCTGCTGGCGCAGCTGCGTGAGGGAGTGCTGGAGGTGGTCGTCGGGCGCATGACCAATGAAGCCGGCAGCGATTGCCGCTTTTGCCCGATCGACGACGAGCAACTGGCCTTTATCGTGCGCAAGGAGCACCCTCTGCTGTCGCTGCAGCGGCCCGGCCTGCAGGCCTTACAGGGGCATGGCTGGGTGATGCAGCCGCCCGGCAGCCCCATGCGCAGCTTGATCGAGCAGGAGTTCCGCGAGCATAGTCTGCCGCTGCCGCGCGGTCTGATCGAAACCGGCTCCATACTCACCACCATCAATCTGGTGCGAAGCTCGAACATGGTGGGCGTGATTCCGCGCACGGTGGCGGACCTTCATGCCGCCCACGGCATGCTGCATATCCTGCCGTATCGGACCAAACACAGTCTGGAGGCCTACGGCAGCCTGGTGCGCAAGGACAGGCCCATCAGCCGATCGGCACAGATGTTCCTGGATCTGCTGCACCGTCACGATGCAGCGGCCTGAACAAGGGCCTGGCCTCCGCAAGGTCGATTCTGCGCAAGGGCCGGCCGGCACCGGCCGAGCCGCGCCGATGTCCAGACTCAAATCTGCCAATAACCTCTTGACGGTTCACATCTAGTCCAGCCAAGGCGCCACATCCTTGCCCATGCGCACAGCCAGTTTCTTCAGTCGGGGAAGATAGCGGGCAAGCAACTCTTCCCTGGCGACAGCAGACTTCGGAAAGACCAGATTCAGACCTCCGATCAAACGACGTCCACACTTCAATGGCACCGCGACCGCTCCAAACGGCGCTTGCTGATGCCAATCACCATCGCTGATGCCATATCCTCGCTGGCGCGTCTCTTCAATCAAACGCTCTACCGATGCTCTATCCCTTGCCATGGCACCAGTGGCATCGTCACGCTGAGCGAGCAACGAGAGCAAGCCTTCCTTCTCATCTTTGGTGCAAGACGCCAGATAGGCTCGTCCCATCGCCGTGAAGAACAGCGGCAATTTTTCTCCAATCATGCCGCGATGCTGAGACAACCGGCTGAAACGGTGCGTGCTTTCACGCACCACCATAAAGCCGCCTTCCACGGTCCCCAGATCGCAAGGCCAAAGCAGCTCGGGCACAGCAGCACGCATCAGCGGTAGTGCGACCTGCTCAACCCAGGCATCATCGACAAGCCCTTCGCTAAGGCTGCGCACTGCAAAAGTCAGGTAGTACTGTCCGTCTTTCTCACCCCTGCGCACGAAACCCTCCGCCCGCAAGGTCTCCATCAATCGCTTGACGGTGGTGCGATGAATATCGCATGCCTGTGCCAGTGCCGTGGTTGAAGCGATGCCGCCAGGGGCTCTATTCATGGCCTGCAGCAGAGCCAGCCCTCGCGACAAGCTGCGTACATCCTTGTAGTCATTCATGGGACTGTGCTCAAAAGTGAAGATTTCCTGGGAATGCCCAAGTATGAATACCGCAGGCCATACGGCGCAATCGCAGGGTGCTGTGCTGCTGCGCTCAATGAATATTCCCGACTCGATGCGCAACCGCGCGCAGCTTTGCCATGCACCATCCCGACGCCCACCTTACGAGTCTCGCGTCAACTGATTGGAAGACGGTGCAAGCGATGACAGCAAGGGTATGCACCTAGCAATAGGTGCACCAGGTGCACAGTGTTTTCAGACTCCTCGAGTGTTTTGACAATTATCAAAACAGCACTCGATGCGCTCACCCAATACGGAGACTGAAAATGAACGCCCCCCAAGAAAACCAAGCGAGTCAAGACGATGCCGATGTCCTGATCATTGGCGCTGGCCCGGTAGGGCTGACACTGGCAAACACTCTGGGGCTGGCTGGTGTACGCGTCATCGTGGCAGAGAAGCTGCCACAGATTATTGACTACCCCCGAGCCATCGGCATTGACGACGAATCGCTGCGCACGCTGCAGGCAGCAGGTCTGTCCGATCAAGTACAGGCACACATCACCCCTCATCACTGGATGCGCTTCTACACCGCCAGCGGCCAGTGCTTTGCCTCGATCGAGCCTCGCACCGATGAGTACGGATGGTCTCGCCGCAATGCCTTCATCCAGCCTCAGGTAGACGACATCCTGTACCGGGGGCTGCAGCGCTTTGAACAGGTCCAGGTACTGCTGGGTCAGGAGCTTCACGGCTTTACCCAGGACGATGCAGGCGTCACCGCCACACTCAGGAGTTCCGAGGGCGTAGAGCGCACACTGCGCGCCAAGTACCTGGTCGCCAGCGATGGCGGCAACAGTCTGGTGCGTCGCACGCTGAACGTGCCCTTTGAGGGCCGCACCAAACCCAATCAATGGATTGTGGTTGATGTACGCAATGACCCCCTGGGAACCCCTCATATCGACATGCATTGCGACCCGGAGCGCCCCTACGTCTCTGCAGCCCTGCCGCATGGCATTCGCCGCTTTGAATTCATGGTCATGCCTGGGGAGACCGAAGAGCAGCTCTCAAAGCCTGAGAATCTTGCCCAGCTGATGCGCAAGGTCGTCGCAGATCCGGACAAGGTCGACTACATCCGCAAGCGCGTGTATACGCACAACGCACGACTGGCGGCGCAGTTTCGGGTCGGACGAGTCTTGCTGGCAGGCGATGCCGCGCACATCATGCCGGTCTGGCAGGGCCAGGGCTACAACAGCGGCATGCGAGATGCCAGCAATCTCGCCTGGAAGCTGGCCATGGTCATCAGGGGAGAGGCCAGCAGCGGCCTGCTTGATAGCTACGAACAGGAACGCCGCGACCATGCCCGCAGCATGATCCATTTGTCCGAAGTGGCAGGCGACATCTTCGCCCCTGAAAGCCATACCGCCGCCAAAGTACGCGACACGGTGATGCTGGCCCTGAACGCTGTGCCGCCCGTCAAGCAGTACTTCGCCGAGATGCGCTTCAAACCCATGCCGCGCTACGAGCAGGGCGTGGTGCTGCACCACACGGGCACCGGCAATCAAGGAGCCAGGACACCGTTCGCCGGTCTGCTGGACCGCTCGGGCAACACTCCCTTGAGCCGCCTTCTGGGCCTGATGGCGGAAAAGAAGGAGTCTCTGGTGGGGCGTCTGGTGCATGGCCTGGAGACAGCGGCGTCCAGTCCCGTAGGCCGGATGTTCATTCAGCCTCGTGTTGCCACTGCAAACGGCCACTCTGGCCTGCTGGACGACTTTGTCGGACTGAATTTCTGCATTCTGGCCTGGGGTACGGACCCCAGCTATGGCATGGACGAAGAGGCTCTGAACTTCTGGCAGCGCCTTGGCGCTCGCTTCATTCGTGCCATGCCCTCTGGCCAGCTGCTTCATCCAACGCCCACGCGCGATGGCGTGCTGACCGTTGGCGACGAACAAGGCCGCCTCAAGGACTGGTTCAGCGCCCAGGGAAAGTCGGTGGTGTTCGTGCGCCCGGACCGCTTTGTCGCGGCGCTGGCATCTCCGCAGGAGGTCAGCACTGTCACCCGTCAGATGGCCCGGGTACTGCATTCCCCACTGGAGGCATGAAGATGAGTGGTAGCGCCATCGCCACTGCGCGCCGGGCATTTCTTGGCATGTCGCACTCGCCTTTGCTCGGTCTCAATCCTGTTGCTGCAGACGATCAGATCGCCATCGACAAGGCGATTGCTGCGGCGCGCGCGGCCGTTCACGAGTTCTCGCCAGAGCTCATCGTGCTGCTGGGTCCGGACCACTACAACGGCTTCTTCAATGAGCTGATGCCGCCGTTTTGCATCGGCAGCCAGGCAACGGCCGTGGGCGACTATCTGTCTCCAGCCGGTCCTCTCAATGTGGCTGGAGAACTGGCCATAGCGCTGGCCGAGCACCTGATGGATAAACATTTCGATATCGCGGTGTCGCGGCGCATGTGGGTCGATCACGGCTTTTCGCAGGCCCTGCAGTTTCTGTGGGGGGACGAGATGGACACGCCGCCTGTCATTCCCATCTTCATGAATGCAGTAGCCCAACCCGGTATTGCGCGCATGGCCCGATGCAAGGCACTGGGAGAAGGCATTGGCAGCTTTCTCGACCGGTTGCCACAGCGCACACTGCTGATTGGTTCGGGCGGGCTGTCGCACGAGCCTCCCGTGCCGACACTGGCCCATCCTGACCCAGCCGTGCGCGAGCGCATCACCGTCCGCTCCACGCCCACAGAGCAGGAGCGCGAGCTCAAGACCGAGCGCGTCAAGGCTGCCGGTCTGGCTCTGGCCAATGGCGACAGCTGGATGAAGCCGCTCAACCCCGAGTGGGATCTGCAATGGATGGACGCCATGGCCAGCGGCCAGCTGGACGGCTTATGTGCAATGAGCGAAGCCTCGATCGGCGCCATGGCCGGCAACTCTGCCCATGAGTCCAAGACCTGGCTGGTGGCGCGCTCCGCCCTGCCTGCCAACACCCGTCTGCCCTGCCCTGTACGGACCTACCGCGCCATTCCATCGCTCATTGCGGGCTATGGCGTGATGTTCATGCACCACTGATCCTCATCCTTTCATGACTGCCATGCCGACCACCAAGCAAATACAGGTCTGGGCCGAACGCCTGCGCCACGCGGAAGCCACCGCCACCCCCATTGCTCCCCTGCGCGAGGAGATCGCCGACAACGACAGCGCCTATGCCGTGCAACTGGCCAATGTGCTGTATGCACAGAGTCAGGGCCGCCGGATTGTGGGTCGCAAGATCGGGCTGACATCCCTTGCCGTGCAAAAGCAGCTGGGCGTGGACCAACCCGACTTCGGCACGCTGTTCGCCGACATGCTCTACGGCGACGATGAGGTCGTGCCCCTGTCGCGGACGCTTCAGCCCAAGGTCGAGGCCGAGGTGGCGCTGGTGCTGGCCAAGGATCTGGAGCGGCCCGACACCACGCTGGTGGATGTCATCAGCGCCACCGCCTATGTGCTTCCGGCCATCGAGATCGTGGGCAGCCGCATTGCCGACTGGAACATCCGCTTCATTGACACCGTGGCCGACAACGCGTCCAGCGGTCTGGTCGTGCTGGGTGCCGTACCGACTGCGCTCAACGCACTGGATCTGAAGCTGTGCGAGATGCAGATGACACGCAATGGCGATGTCGTCTCCACCGGCTCCGGTGGAGCCTGCCTGGGCCACCCCCTGAATGCCGCCGTTTGGCTGGCCCGCCGACTCGCCAGCCTCGGCCAGGCGCTGCGAGCCGGCGACCTCGTGCTGACCGGTGCCCTGGGGCCCATGGTCGCAGTGAATGCCGGCGATCGCTTCGAAGCCCACATCAGCGGCGTCGGCTCCGTGTACGCGCAGTTTGAACGGTGAATCTTCTCGAAAGCATTCCCGGCCCCGTTTTCCATTGCTCATAACGATTATTCAGGAGACAAATCATGTGGAATCGACGTCAATTGTTCGCAGCCGGTGCTGCCTCGCTCGCTGCCTGCCTGGGTACACCCGCCATCGCGCAGAATTTCCCCAACCGTGCCGTGACCATGGTCGTTCCCTTCCCGGCCGGAGGCATCACCGATGCCGTGGCGCGTGCACTGGCAAGCAAGATGGGGGAGCAGCTTGGCAAGCCTGTCATCGTTGACAACCGGCCCGGCGGAGGCGGCCAGATTGCGGCGGCCTATGTGCGCCAGCAAGCGGCGGACGGTCATACCCTGTATGTCGGTGCCACCGAGATGTTTGCCATCAACCCCTCGTTGTTTCGAAATTTTTCATATGACCCGCTGAAGGATTTCAGTCCCGTCACTTCGCTGATCGCTTCGCCGTTGGTGCTGGTCGTGCCTGCCAATAGTTCACTGACCAGCGTCAAGGAACTCATAGCCCAGGCCAAGAGCCGCAAGGACGGACTGAACTTCGCCTCGCAGGGTATGGGCTCCATCGGCCATCTTCTCGGAGAGACCTTCCGTGGCAAGGTTGGCGGAAAGTTCAACCATGTTGCCTATAAAGGCTCCGCACCCGCACTGCAGGACGTGATGGGTGGACAGGTGGACTTCATGTTCGACCCGGTCATCACCACAGCCCCCCTGGTGGCCGGCAAGAAACTCAAGCCCCTGGCGATTGCGGCCGACAAGCGTTCGCCACAAATGCCGGACGTACCCACCCTGGCCGAGCTTGGCGTGCCCGGTGTGAATGCCGGCGTGTGGTTCGGTGCCGTGGTCAAGACAGGCACCCCGGCAGCTGCGGTTGAACGTCTGAACGATGCCATCCACCAGGCCATGAAGGACCCTGAAGTGGTCAAGCGTTTTGCCGATCAAGGCATGCAGGCGTTCCCGTCAACCCCGGCCCAGTTTGGCAGCTTCATGCAGTCGGAGATGACCAAATGGGGTCCTCTGGTCAAGGCCAGCGGCGCTTCGATCGAGTGAGCAGGCTGCCAATGTTGCATCGTCGAACTCTTTTGCAGTCGGCTCTGGGCTTGGGCAGCCTGTCGATCGGCGGCCTCGGCTCAGCGCAGGCCTTTCCCGGCAAGCCCATCACACTCGTGCTGCCGTTTTCCGCCGGCGGCATCAGCGACGTCATGGCCCGTGCCATCGGTCAGCATGTGGCTCAACAGCTGGGCAAGCCCGTGATTGTTGACAACAAGCCTGGTGCAGGAGGGCAGATTGCGGCCAGCGCAGTGCTTCAACAGGCCGCCGATGGTCACACCGTGTATGTGGCTGGCACGGCCATGTTTGCCATCAACCCAACGCTGTTTCGCAAGTTTTCCTACGACCCCGTCAAGGACTTCGAGCCGGTAACGTCTCTGGTCACCTCTCCTTTGGTGCTCGTGGTTTCGGCCGCCAGTCCTGTCAGGACGCTGAGCGAGCTGGTGGCGCTTTCCCGCAGCAGCAAGCAAGGCCTGACATTTGCATCACAAGGCCTGGGCTCCATCGGCCACCTGCTGGGGGAGCTGTTTCGCAGCAAAACCGGTGGCGGCATGTCTCATGTGGCCTACAAAGGCTCGGTGCCGGCACTGCAGGACGTGATGACAAACCGGGTCGACTTCATGTTCGATCCCACGAGCTCGACCGAAGCGCTGATCCGCAGCAAAAAGCTGCGCGCGCTGGCGATTGCCTCTGAAAGACGCAGTCCCCAACTGCCCGACGTTCCCACCCTGGCCGAGCTGGGAGTGTCCGGTGTCGATGCAGGCGTCTGGTTCGGTGCAGCCGTGCGAAGCGGAACTCCTGCCACGGTGGTCCAGACATTGAACCGTGCGCTGGTCGCAGCCTTGCGGGAGCCGGACATACAGAAACGCTTCGAAAGCCAGGGCATGCAGGCCTATCCGCAAACCCCGGAGCAATTCAAGCAATTCATCCACAGCGAGATCGCACGCTGGGCACCGCTGATCCAGTCCAGCGGAGCCGGTATCGACTGATTTTTCTCTGAAGGTAAACGCTATGACGCGCAAACTCAAGGCCGCCATCATCGGCAGCGGCAATATCGGCACGGATCTGATGATCAAGATCCTGCGCCATGGCAAAAACATCGAGATAGGCGCCATGGTCGGCATCGATCCCCACTCCGACGGCCTGGCCCGCGCCTCCCGCATGGGCGTGGCTACCACCCACGAGGGCGTGGAAGGCCTCACGCGCATGCCCGGGTTCGCCGACATCGACTTTGTGTTCGATGCCACCAGCGCCGGCGCACATGTGAAGAACGACGCCTTTTTGCGCAGCCTCAAGCCCGGCATCCGCATGATCGACCTGACGCCGGCAGCCATCGGCCCGTACTGCATTCCCGTGGTCAACGGCGACATGCATCTGGAC